>NZ_JAUYWJ010000011.1:0-354287 GCF_032656585.1 Streptomyces herbicida | reverse complement strand
ATCTCGATGCCCGCCGTCTCCTTCAGGTACGACCGGGCGACGGCGCCGAGCGCCACGCGGGCCGCCGTCTCGCGCGCCGAGGCACGCTCCAGGATTGGCCGGGCCTCGTCGAAGCCGTACTTCTGCATGCCCGCGAGGTCCGCGTGTCCGGGACGCGGACGGGTCAGCGGGGCGTTGCGGGCGAGGCCGTCGAGGATCTCCTGGTCCACCGGGTCGGCCGCCATGACCTGCTCCCACTTGGGCCACTCGGTGTTGCCGACCATGACCGCGACCGGGGAGCCGAGGGTGAGGCCGTGCCGGACTCCGCCGAGGAAGGTGACCTCGTCCCGCTCGAACTTCATCCGCGCACCGCGCCCATAGCCGAGCCGCCGCCGCGCGAGGTGGTCGGCGACCATCTCCGTGGTGATCGGCACGCCGGCGGGAAGGCCCTCCAGCGTCGCGACAAGTGCGGGACCGTGGGACTCCCCCGCGGTCAGCCAACGCAGCCTGCTCAACGATGCTCCTCAGTACTCGCGCCCTGGTACTGCCCTGCGTACGCGTGTCCTCGCGTACGGCGACGGCTCGACCGGGTGCGCGGCCCCGGTCCGCCACCTCCGATCCTCCCACGTCCGAGACACTGTCCAACTGCCGGTCCAGCAAGCGGACGCGCGTCGGGAAGGAAACGGGAAGTCAGCGCTCGGTGAGCGCCTTCTCGCCGGCCCGGCGCATGGCGTCCAGCGGGGCCGGCGCGCGGCCGGTCATCTGCTCGACCTGGAGCACGGCCTGGTGCACCAGCAGGTCGAGGCCGCCGACGACGGCACCGCCGAACATGGACCAGCGGGCGGCGAGGTCGGTGGGCCAGGGGTTGTAGAGCACGTCGAAGAGGGTGGCGGGCCGCTCGGGCACGGCGGTGGCGAGCGCGTCGGTGGTGCCGGCGGGGGTGGTGGCGATCACGAGGGGCGCGTGCAGGGCCTGCGCCGCGTCGTCCCAGTCGGCCGTGCGGACCTCGACGTCGAGCCGCTCGCCCCACTGCCGCATCTCGGCGGCCCGGGCCTCGCTGCGGACGTAGGCGACGACCTCGCCGGTGCAGATCCGGGCCAGGGCGGCCAGGGCGGAGGAGGCCGTGGCGCCCGCGCCGAGGATCGCCGCCGAGTCGACCTGTTCGATGCCGTGCTCGCGCAGAGCGGCCACCATGCCCGGGATATCGGTGTTGTCCCCCAGGCGCCGGCCGTCCTCGGTGAAGACGACCGTGTTGACCGCGTCGACGGAGGCGGCCGTCTCGCTGATCTCGTCCACCAGGGGGATGACCGCTCGCTTCAGCGGCATGGTCAGCGACAGCCCCGCCCACTCCGGGCCGAGTCCCTCGAGGAAACCGGGCAGGCCGGCCTCGTCGACCTCGAAGCGGTCGTACGACCACCCGGTGAGGCCCAGCGCGTCGTACGCGGCCCGGTGCAGCACCGGGGAGAGCGAGTGGGCGATGGGCGAACCGAGCACGGCGGCCCGGCGGGCGTCAACTGCCCTTGACGTCATGGAAACCTCGGATATCGGGAAATCGCCACTCATCGACCGAAAGGCCACTGCCTGACGGTGTGTGCGGATTGTACGCAGGTGGTCAGTTTGGTCAGTTCTTCTTCCGCGCTTCGTTCCACTGGTTGACCAGCTTCTCGTGTTCCGCGAGCGTCCGCGTGAACTTGCTGGTCTTGCCGTCCATCGAGATGAAGTAGTACCAGCCGTCGTGCGTCGGGGCGAGCGCGCCCCTGAGCGCCTCCTCGCCGGGGTTGTCGATCGGGCCCGGCGGCAGCCCCTTGGAGAAGTACGTGTTGTACGGGTTGTTGTACTTCCGCAGCTCGGCGATGCTCAGGTCGATCTTGCTCTGGTTCTTCACGTAGTTGTACGTGGAGTCGAACTCCAGGCGCCCGTAGGTCTGCGGGTTGTCGGGCTTGAGGCGGTTGTAGACGACCTCGGCCATCTTGCGGAAGTCGTCGTGGCTCGTGCCCTCGGCCTGCACCAGGCTCGCCACGGTGAGCAGTTGCCACGGGCTGTCGAGGCCGAGCGCCTTGGCCTTCTTCTCCACGCCCAGTTCCTGGTACGTGGAAGTGGCCTGGGACACCATGTTCTTGAGGACGACCTCGGGATTCTGACCCTTTGCGACCGCGTAGCTGGAGGGGTAGAGGAAGCCTTCCAGCGGGTCCTTGAGGTTCGGGTGGTTCAGCGCCCAGGCGGGCAGACCGAGGTGCTTGTACTCCTTCTTCGCGACGCGCGCCGTGGTGCCCGCCGGCACTCCGAGGCGCTTGTCGATCATGTCGTAGACCGCGACGTTGCGGCGGCCCTCGGCGATGATCATGTTGCTGCGGCTCTTCGGGCTGAGCATCAGTTCCACCGCGCTCGCGGCGGACATCTCCTTCTCCAGCGTGTAGACACCGTCCTGGAGCGACTTGCCCTTGGGGTTGGCCTGCAGTGCGGAGACGAACGCGGCCGCGCTCTCGACGACGCCCGCCTCTTTCAGCTTCTGGCCGATCGCCCAGCCGCCGGCGCCCTTCGGGATGACCACCACGACCTGCTCGCCGTTTCCACTGCCCGCATAGTCCGCGGCCGCGCCGAAACGATTTTGGTAGAACTGATACCCGTAGTAACCGACCGCGCCGAGGCCGCCGCCGAACACCATGACGACGAACATGGCGGCGCAGCCGTTGCGCCGTTTCTTGGCACCTTTTCCACCCTTGGGCGCCTTGCCCTTACCGCCGCCGCGCCCGCGGCGGCCCTTCGGGTCGTCGTCGAGGTCGTCCTCGTCGTCGCCCGAGAAGAAGGCGTGCTCACCCTGGTCGGGACCCGGGTCCCAGTCGGTCTCCGGCTCCGGTTCGGGACGCCTGCGGCCGGGCGGCTCCGGCGGCGGATACGCGTCGGGTGTGCCGTAGAGGTCGGGCTGTTCCCCGCCGTACGCCACGGGCTGCTGACCGTACGGATCGCCCGGGTCGGCGGCGTAGGGCACATGTCCATGGGTGCCGGTCGCGTCCCAGCCGCCCTGGTGGTACTGCGGCTGAGCCTGCGTGGCGTACTGCTGCTGTGCCTGACCGGCGTACTGCTGCTGGCCGTAGGGCCGACCCTGCTCGTCGTAGTACTGGTTCTGCTGCTGACCGTATCCGCCCTGCTGCCCCTGGCTCCAGTCGTCGTACTGCGGCTGCTGCGGGTAGCGCTGCTGGCCGCCGTAGGCAGGCTGCTGGCCCAGATGGGCCTGCTCCTGCCCTTCCCATCCGACGTCCCCGTACAACGGGTCCTCCGGATGCCACGGTTCGGGGCCTGGGCCCCGGCCATACTCAGTCATCGATCCCCTAGAGCCGCGAGGCGGCGGCGACACGCGGCCCGGGGGCCGGTATCCGTTCCGCCTCTTGCTGTGCGGTGGCTGTTCGAACACCATCGCATCGCGCGGAACGTTACCGTATCGCGATCAGATGACCACTTCGACGCCCTCGCCGGGTGGTTTACCTGACACCCGTTCGGATTCCAGGGCCTGCTGCAGGATGATCACGGCGGCCGCCTGGTCGATGACGGAGCGGCCCTTCTTGGATTTCACACCGGAGGCGCGCAGTCCCTGACTGGCCGTCACCGTCGTCATCCGCTCGTCGACCAGGCGGACCGGCACCGGTTTGATGCCCTTGGCGAGTTCCTGGGCGAAGGCGCGGACCTTGACCGCGGCCGGGCCCTCGCCCCCCTTGAGGGAGCGAGGGAGACCGACGACGACCTCGATCGGCTCGTACTCCTCGACCAGTTGCCTGAGTCGGCGGTGAGCTGCCGCAATGTCCCGGCCGGGAACGGTTTCCACCGGAGTGGCGAGGATCCCGTCGGGGTCGCACGAGGCGACCCCGATGCGGGCATCCCCGACGTCGATCGCGAGTCGACGTCCTCTGCGCATTTCCGACCGTTTCCTTACTTGGCGGTGTCGGCGACGAGACGCTCGACGGCGTCCACGGCCTCACCGACGGCGCCCGGGTTCTGGCCGCCGCCCTGGGCGACGTCCGGCTTGCCGCCACCGCCGCCGCCGAGGGTCTTGGCGGCCGTACGGACCAGGTCACCGGCCTTGAGACCGCGCTCGCGGGCGGCCTCGTTGGTGGCGATGACCGTGAGCGGCTTGCCGTTGTTCACCGTGAACAGGGCGACGACGGCGGCCCGGCCGCCCTGGATGCGGCCGCGCACGTCGAGCACCAGCCTGCGCAGGTCGTCCGGGGTGGTGCCGTCCGGGACCCGGCCGGTGACGACGGCCACGCCGTGGATGTCCTTGGCGGACTCGACGAGACCGGCGGCCGCCTGCAGCACCTTCTCGGCGCGGAACTTCTCGATCTCCTTCTCGGCGTCCTTCAGCTTGCCGAGCATGGCGGAGACCTTCTCCGGGAGCTCCTCGGGGCGGCCCTTGATCAGCTCCTGGAGCTGGGCGACGACCGTGTGCTCGCGGGCGAGGAAGTTGTAGGCGTCGACGCCGACGAGGGCTTCGATACGACGGACACCCGAGCCGATGGACGACTCGCCGAGCAGCTTCACCAGGCCCAGCTGGGAGGTGTTGTGCACGTGCGTGCCGCCGCAGAGCTCCTTGGAGAAGTCGCCGATGGTCACGACGCGGACCCGCTCGCCGTACTTCTCGCCGAACTCGGCGATGGCGCCCTGCTTCTTGGCCTCGTCGATGCCCATGATCTCGGCGTGTACGTCGAGATCGCGGGCGAGCACCTCGTTGATCTTCTGCTCGACGTCGGTCATCACAGCCGTCGGAACGGCGGACGGGGAGCCGAAGTCGAAGCGGAAGCGGCCGGGCTGGTTCTCGGAACCGGCCTGGGCGGCCGTCGGGCCGAGGGCGTCGCGCAGGGCCTGGTGGGTGAGGTGGGTGGCCGAGTGGGCGCGGGCGATGGCCGTGCGGCGGCGGCCGTCGATCGAGGCGTGGGCCTTGGCGCCGACGGTCACCTCGCCGACCTGGACGACGCCCTTGTGGACGTACACGCCCGGGACCGGCTTCTGGGTGTCGCGGACCTCGATGACGGCACCGGAGTCCACCTTGATACGGCCGGTGTCACCGATCTGACCGCCGCCCTCGGCGTAGAACGGGGTGCGGTCCAGGACGATCTCGACCTCGTCGCCCTCGGTGGCGGCCGGGGAGGAGACGCCGTCGACCAGGATGCCGACGACGGTGGTCTCGCCCTCGGTGTCCGAGTAGCCGATGAAGTCGGTGGCACCGGCCTTGTCGGCGATCTCACGGTAGGCGCCCATGTCGGCGTGGCCGGTCTTCTTGGCCCGGGCGTCGGCCTTGGCGCGCTCCCGCTGCTCCTTCATCAGGCGGCGGAAGCCCTCCTCGTCCACCGACAGGCCCTGCTCGGCGGCCATCTCGAGGGTGAGGTCGATCGGGAAGCCCCAGGTGTCGTGGAGCAGGAACGCCTTGTCGCCGGCCAGGACCGTGCCGCCGGCCTGCTTCGTCTCGGTGACGGCGGTGTCGAGGATGTTGGTGCCGGCCTTCAGCGTCTTGAGGAAGGCGTTCTCCTCGGCCAGGGCGACCTTCTCGATGCGCTCGCGGTCGGTGACCAGTTCCGGGTACTGCTGGCCCATCATGCCGATCACGACCTCGATCAGGTCCTTGACGACCGGACCGGTGGCGCCCAGCAGCCGCATGTTGCGGATGGCGCGGCGCATGATGCGGCGCAGGACATAGCCGCGGCCCTCGTTGCCGGGGGTGACGCCGTCGCCGATGAGCATGGTGGCCGTACGCATGTGGTCGGTGACCACGCGCAGGGACACGTCCGAGTCGTGGGCGTCGCCGTAGGCGACACCGGTCAGCTCGGTGGCCTTGTCGATGACGGCCATGGAGGTGTCGATCTCGTACATGTTCTGCACGCCCTGCAGAATCATGGCGAGACGCTCCAGGCCGAGGCCCGTGTCGATGTTCTTGCTCGGCAGCTCGCCGAGGATCTCGAAGTTGTCCTTGCCGGTGCCCTCGCCGCGCTCGTACTGCATGAAGACGAGGTTCCAGATCTCCACGTACCGCTCGTCGTTGACGGCGGGGCCGCCCTCGACGCCGAACTCGGGGCCGCGGTCGTAGTTGATCTCGGAACAGGGGCCGCAGGGTCCGGGGACGCCCATGGACCAGTAGTTGTCCTTCATGCCGAGCCGCTGGATGCGCTCCTTGGGCACGCCGACGACGTCGTGCCAGATGCGCTCGGCCTCGTCGTCGTCCTTGTAGACGGTGATCCACAGACGCTCGGGGTCGAGGCCGTAACCGCCCTTGTCCTGGGGCGCGGTGAGCAGCTCCCAGGCGAGCTTGATGGCGCCTTCCTTGAAGTAGTCGCCGAAGGAGAAGTTGCCGCACATCTGGAAGAACGTGCCGTGGCGGGTGGTCTTGCCGACCTCTTCGATGTCGGGCGTGCGCACGCACTTCTGCACGCTGGTGGCGCGCGGGTACGGCGGCTTGACCTCACCCAGGAAGTAGGGCTTGAAGGGCACCATGCCGGCGGGGACGAGGAGCAGAGTCGGGTCGTCGGCGATGAGCGACGCCGAAGGGACGACGGTGTGCCCGCGCTCCTCGAAGAAGCTCAGCCAGCGGCGGCGAATCTCGGCCGACTCCATCAGTGGTCCTCATTCCGGTTGTGCGAGTACGTCGTGTTCTCGATGTACTTCGGGTTGCTGCGGTCGTTCTCGATGGCGGTGTACCGCCGGGGCGCGGGGAGTTGGGGGCTTTGGTCGATGCCCAGGGCCTCCTCCAGCTCGGCCTCCCGCTGCGCCATGTTGTCGCGGACGTCGAGCGCGAAGCCGACCGCGCGGTCCTTGAGGCGCTGACCGGTCTCGAGCGCCTTGTTCGCGGCGCTCGCGGCGAGGCTCTCGGGGGTCAGCTGCTTGAGCTTGCGGTTGACCTTCGTGGTGGCCCATACACCGGCGGCGACACCCGTGGTGAACCAGAACGTACGGCGGAACATCGCTAGGTCTCAGTCCTTCTTCCGCTTCGCCCGCCGCGCGGCCGGGACCGTCCGGCCCACGATCACGGTACGCCTGGGTTCCTTGACGGGCACGTCCGCCTTGCGACCGCCCAGCGCCCGGCGCACGCCGTAGCCGAAGGCCGCGACCTTGACCAGGGGGCCGCCGAAGGTGGAGGCGACGGTGGTCGACAGCGCGGAGGCGTTCGACGTGACCTCCTGGACGTCGGAGGCGATCGCGTCGACCCGGTCGATCTGGGTCTGCGCGGAGCGCACGGCCGTCGAGGCGTCGGCGAGCAACGGGACGGCCTGGTCGGTCACGTCCGCGACGAGCTTGGTGGTCGCCTTGAGCGTCTGGGCCAGCCTCGCCAGCGCGACGGCGAGGAAGGAGACCAGGATCGCCCAGAAGACGGCCACCAGGATCCCGGCCACCTCTCCACCGGACACCGTGCGCACCCGCTCTCTGAAACGTGCTCTGAAGATCGGAACCATGAAAAAAGCAGTGCACCGAGCCTATCGCGCCGGGCATGGGGCTCCGTACCGGATTACCTTCGGCGAGCGGCGTAGTTGCGCGAAGTGATTGTACGGATCGAACACGCTTCAGTACGCTCCGTGTCCCATGCGAGCTCCTCAGCGCCCAGGCCCCGCGGCGGACGGCAATCTGCCCCCAGAGCTCGACTCCTTCGTGGGCCGCTCGGCCGAACTCGCCGGGCTGACCCGGGAGCTCGAGGCCGGGCGGCTGGTGACGGTGACCGGTGCGGGCGGGGTCGGCAAGTCGCGGCTCGCGGCGCGGGCGGCGGCCCGATCGGCTCCGCGGGACGGGGTGTGGCGCGTGGAGCTGGCGCCGGTGCACGATCCGGAGTTCGTGGACTATGCGGTCGTGACGGCGCTGGGGCTGACGGACCACACCACGCGTGCGCCGCGCCGGATGCTGCTTGAGCAGCTCGCCGATCGCCAACTCCTGCTGGTTCTGGACGGGTTCGAGCATCTGGCGGACGCGTGCGCCGCGCTGGTGACCGAACTGCTGCGGCGGGTGCCGGGGCTGCGGGTGCTCGCCGTGGGCCGGCGGCCGCTGGCGGTGGCGGGTGAGCGGCTGTTCCCGCTGGATCCGCTCGGTGACGACGAGACGGTGGAGCTGTTCCTGGACCGGGCGGCCCGGCAAGGGGTGGAGGTGCGGGACGGGGCTGACCTACGGGAGCTGTGCCGCCGCCTGGACGGGATCCCGCTGGCGGTCGAACTGGCCGCGGGGCGGTTACGGGTCCTGCCTCCCGGCCGGCTGCTGGAGCGGCTCGACGACCGGTTCCGGCTGCTGACCGGCGGAAGCCGGGACGCCCTCCCCCGTCATCGGACACTGCGCACGACCATCGGCTGGAGCCACGAACTGTGCACACCCGCGGAGCGGCTGCTGTGGGCGCGGCTCTCGGTGTTCGCCCAGACCTTCGACCTGGAGGCCGCCGAGTATGTGTGCAGCGGTGACGGACTGCCCGCCGCCGACATCCTCGACGTGCTGTCGGAGCTGCTCGCGCAGTCGGTCGTGTCGAGCGAGGAGAGCCCGGCGGGCGTCCGCTACCGCATGCTGGACACGGTCCGCGCCTACGGCGCCGACTGGCTGGCGGCGATGGGGGACGCACAGCGGCTGCGCCGGCGCCATCGCGACTGGTACATGGGCCTGGCGACCTGGTGCGAGCTGGACTGGTTCTCACCGCGGCAGGCCGAGGTGGCCGCGCGTGTCGAGGCCGAACTGCCGAACCTGCGGACCGCCCTCGAGCACTGTCTTTCCGGGTCCGACGACGCGCACCTGGGCCAGTACCTGGCGGGTTCGCTGTGGTTCTACTGGGCCGGCTGCGGACAGCTGTCGGAGGGCCGGCGCTGGCTGGAGCGCAGCGTGGAGCTGGAGTCGGACTACGAACGGTCCCGGCTGAAGGCCCTGTGGGTGCTCGCCTATGTGGCGATCCTGCAGGGTGACCCGGTGCCGGCGCTGGCCGCCCTGCAGGAGTGCCGGGAAGACGCGGAGCGGGCATCGAACGCGACGGCGGTGGCGTATGCGGAGCACCGCAGCGGCTGTCTGGCCCTGGTCACGGACGACATGGCACGCGCAGAAACGCTGCTGTGCTCGGCGCTGGCCCGCTACCGGGAGATCGGCGAGCTCAACAGCAACGTGCTGATGGCCCAGGTCGAGCTGGCGATGGCGAGGGCGTTCCGCGGGGACCTGCCGGACGCGGTGCGGCTGTGTGAGGACGTGCGCCAGGTGTGCGACGACCACGGGGAGCGGTGGGCCCGGTCGTACGCGCTGTACGTGCTGGCGTACGCGGCCTGGCGGGACGGCGATCCGGCGCAGGCCCGGGAGTTGCTCGCGGACTGCCTGGACCACGCGCACTCGTTCCGGGACCTGCTGGGCTCGGTGCTGTCGATCGAGCTGCTGGCCCTGGTCACGGCGGCGCTGGGCGACCCCGGCGAGGCGGCCGTGCTGCAGGGAGCGGCGGGCCGGCTGTGGCCGTCGGTGGGAGTGCCGCTGTTCGGCTCGGCGTACTTCAACGCCCCGCACGAGCTGTGCGAGGCAACCGCCAGGAAAGCGCTGGGCGACGAGCGGTACGAGGAGTGCGTACGCGAGGGAGCGCGGCTGGACCGGGAGGCGGCGGTGGCCCGGGCGCTGGGGCGGCACGGTGGGCGTCCGCTGGACGCCCTGCCGTCGCCGCGCGGACCGGTGCAGCACACCCGGGAAGCCTCGGGCAGGCGAAAGCCCGCCGCCTCGCCCACCCGGAAGGGTGGGGAGACGACGGGCTGAGGTACTACTCCCGGCTGGTGATCAGCGGGCGTAGTACTCGACGACGAGCTGCTCGTCGCAGATGACCGGAACTTCCTTGCGGTTCGGCTCGCGGTCCAGGCGGAACGCCAGGGCCTTGAGGTTCACCTGCAGGTAGCGGGGGGTCTCACCGTCGGGGGCGAAGCCACCCTCACGGGCGATCTGGAAGAGCGTCTTGTCCTTGGAGCGGTCGCGGACCTGCACGACGTCGTCCGGACGGACACGGTAGGACGGCTTGTCGACCTTCTGGCCGTTGATCTGGATGTGGCCGTGGACGACCATCTGGCGGGCCTGGTAGATCGTGCGGGCGATGCCCGAACGCAGGACCAGCGCGTCGAGACGGCGCTCCAGCTCGACGATCAGGGCCTCACCGGTCTTGCCCTGAACCTTGGAGGCACGCTCGTAGGCGCGGACCAGCTGGCGCTCGGAGATGTCGTACTGCGCACGCAGACGCTGCTTCTCCAGCAGACGGACCTTGTAGTCCGAGTTCTGCTTGCGGCCACGGCCGTGCTCACCCGGCGGGTAGGGGCGGGCCTCGAAGTACTTGACGGCCTTCGGGGTCAGCGCGATGCCGAGGGCACGCGACTTCTTGACCTTGGGGCGGGACTGGTTCGCCACTGTCTCTTTCTTCCTTCTGATATTCGGCTCGTCAGGGTTGAGGGAGGTCGCATCCGCAGCCGGGGAATCCCGCCGGGTCCACATGGGACCTGCCGGGCAGCCGCTCCCCTGGTCTGGGCACATACGTGCAGCACGCGAGTGGCCCACCGACCGGTCCCGGAAATCCGGGTGGTGGTGGGCTACCGCGACACCTTCGACGGTGCGCGACGCTCCTGGAGCCGGTCCACGAGGAACCGGGCTCCGGCTGGTTGTCCCGCTCTGACAGCGCGGGACTCAGCGCTGCGAGGGATTCTACAGGCTGCTCAGGACCGTCTGCGACCGAGGTGCTTCCTGGTCCACTCGACCGCGTCCGCGTAGCGCGCCTCGGCGCCGTGCCGGGTGGGGGTGTAGTACTCGCGGTCCTTGATCGTGTCCGGCGCGTACTGCTGCTCGGCGATGCCCTCGGGCAGGTCGTGCGGATAGACGTACCCCTGCGCATGGCCGAGCTTGGCGGCGCCCTTGTAGTGCCCGTCGCGCAGATGCGGGGGCACCTGACCGGCCAGACCCTTGCGTACGTCCTCCAGGGCGGCGCCGATCGCGGTGGTCGCGGAGTTGGACTTGGGGGCCAGGGCCAGGGCGATGGTGGCGTGGCTGAGGGTGAGGGCGGCCTCGGGGAAGCCGATCATGGCCACGGCCTGCGCGGCCGCGACCGCTATCGGCAGCGCGTTCGGGTCGGCGAGGCCGATGTCCTCGCTGGCGGAGATCATCAGGCGGCGGGCGATGAAGCGGGGGTCCTCGCCCGCCTCGATCATGCGGGCCAGGTAGTGCAGGGCCGCGTCGACGTCGGAGCCGCGGATCGACTTGATGAGGGCGCTCGCGACGTCGTAGTGCTGGTCGCCGTCGCGGTCGTACTTCACCGCGGCCCGGTCGACCGTCTCCTCCAGTGTGGCCAGGGCGATCTCCGTCTCGCCCTTGTCGAGCGCGGCCCCGGCGGCGGCCTCCAGGGCGGTCAGGGCACGGCGGGCGTCGCCGCCGGCGATCCGCAGGAGGTGGTCCTCGGTGTCCTCGGGCAGGGTGACGGCGTCCTTGAGACCGCGCTCGTCGCTCAGCGCGCGGCGGAGCAGGCCCCTTACGTCGTCGTCCGTGAGGGGGTCGAGGGTCAGCAGCAGGGAGCGGGACAGCAGCGGGGAGATCACCGAGAAGTACGGGTTCTCGGTGGTCGCCGCGATGAGGGTCACCCAGCGGTTCTCCACCGCCGGGAGCAGGGAGTCCTGCTGGGCCTTGCTGAAGCGGTGGATCTCGTCGAGGAAGAGGACGGTCTCCTTGCCGTACCCGCCGGTGGCGCGGCGGGCGCCGTCGATGACCGCGCGGACCTCCTTGACGCCCGCAGTGATCGCGGACAGCTCCACGAACCGCTTGTTGGTGGCCTTGGAGACGACGTAGGCCAGGGTCGTCTTGCCGGTGCCGGGCGGGCCCCAGAGGATCACCGAGGACGGTCCGGCCGGGCCGCCATTGCCCTCGCCGACCAGTCTGCGCAGGGGCGAACCGGGCTTCAGCAGGTGCTGCTGGCCCACGACCTCGTCGAGGGTGCGCGGGCGCATCCGCACCGCCAGGGGGCTGCCTGCCGGGTCCTTCTCCTGGCGTTCTTCCGCCGCGGCGGTGAAGAGGTCGGGTTCCACGCTGAAACCCTAAAACACGGCACTGACAATCCCGTCAGGGCTGTCAGCCGGTCCCGGCCGTCAGCCGGTCCAGAAGTCCCACCAGCGGGTCAGGACCAGCATGCCGATGATGCCGATGTGCAGGACCGGCAGCACCCAGGTGAACTCGCCGAAGAAGCCCTTGAGCCAGCGCGGGGCCGGCAGGAAGTCGTTGCGGAGGTTGAAGGAGGTCACGTACCAGAACATGATGATCGTGGCGACCCAGGCCAGCGAGCACCACAGGCACAGGGCGTTGATCCGGTACAGGGACTGGAACTGCAGCCAGGAGCAGAACGCCACACCGAAGAGCGTGCCGAAGTTGAAGGTCAGCCAGTACCAGCGCGGGAAGCGGGCACGGGCCAGCAGGCTCATGCCGACGCAGATCACGATGCCGTAGCAGACGAGGCCGAGCATCGGGTTGGGGAAGCCGAACGCCGCGGCCTGCTTGCTCTCCATGACGCTGCCGCAGGAGACGACCGGGTTGAGGCTGCACCCGGGGGTGAAGGTCTTGCCCGCGACCTTGGCCTCGAGGATCTTGAACTTGTCGATCGTGATGACCCAGGCGGCGAGCAGTCCGGCGGCGCCGGTGATGATCAGCAGCAGGGCGAAGGCGCGGCTGCCGCCCTCCGTGCGCGGCGCGGCGGTGGCGCGCTCAGGCTCGGGGTCCGTCGAGACGTCTTTGACTGTCGTCTTGCTCATCACGCCGATCCGTCTGCTTGAGAGTTGGACATTCTTCGGGCAGGGGCCATTGTGCCGCACGAGCACGTCTGTCCACCGTTCGGTGGACATAAGGAGGTACGCACGGTCGTCCCTGAGCGTTCGGTTCCGGCCGAAGCTCGAGGGCATGAGAGCACACGCGAACGAACTCGCGGTGCACGTGCGAGGGCTGCGCAAGCAGTACGGGGACGTGACCGCGGTGGACGGAATCGATCTCGGCATCCGGCGGGGCGAGGTGTTCGGCCTGCTGGGGCCCAATGGCGCGGGCAAGAGCACCACGGTGGAGATCCTCCAGGGCAACCGCTCGCGGGACGCGGGAGAGGTCTCGGTCCTGGGCGCGGACCCGGCGACGGGCACGCGCGCGTGGCGATCCCGGGTGGGAATCGTCTGGCAGGACGAATCGGCGCCCGCCGAGTTGACGGTCCGCGAGACCGTACGGCATTTCGCCCGCTACTACCCGAGCCCGCGCGACCCGCGGGAGGTCATCGGTCTGGTCGGTCTGGAGGCGAAGGCGGACAGCCGGATCAAGGCCCTGTCGGGCGGGCAGCGGCGCCGTCTGGACGTGGCGCTCGGCGTGATCGGCAACCCCGAGCTGGTGCTCCTGGACGAGCCGACCACCGGCTTCGACCCGGCGGCCAGGCGGCAGTTCTGGGACCTGATCCGGCTGCTGGCCGACGAGGGCACCACGATCCTGCTGACCACACACTACCTGGAGGAGGCCGAGGCTCTCGCGGACCGGCTGGCGATCGTCGCCCGGGGCCGGGTCGTCGCCGAGGGCGAGCCCGTCGGACTCCGGGAGCGGTACGGCACCGGCGCCACCGTCGAGTGGACGGATCCCGACGGCTCCACGCGCGCGGAGCACACGGACACCCCGACGAAGACCGTCGCCGGGCTCATGCACCGCTTCGAGGGCGAGATACCGGGCCTCAGGGTGAGCCGCCCGACGCTGGAGGACATCTACCTCCGGCTGACCGGACAGGAGACGACGCGATGACCACGACCGCCGTACCCACCCGGACGGAACCCGCCGCCGCTCGCCTGCCCGGAGCCTGGACCCTCGGACTGCACCGGGGCGCGCTGGAGATCAAGCAGTTCTTCCGGCAGCGCGAACAGGTGGTCTTCACCTTCTCCTTCCCGGTCGTCTTCCTGTTCCTGTTCGCCTCGATCTTCCACGACGACGTGCGCGGCAGCGGCGTCACCGCCTCCCAGCTGTACGTCCCGGCGATGATGGCCTCGGGGATCATGTCGACGAGCTTCCAGTCGCTCGGCATCTCGATCGCCATCGAGCGGGACGAGAAGGTGCTGCGCCGGCTGCGCGGCACACCGATGCCGCCGACGGCGTACTTCCTGGGGAAGATCTGGCTGGTTCTGTTCACCGGCGTGCTGGAGACCGCGATCCTCCTGCTCGTCGGCACCACCTGCTACGACGTCGACCTGCCGTCGGACGCGGGCCGCTGGTTCGACTTCGCCTGGATCTTCATGCTCGGCATGACCGGCTGCGCGCTGCTCGGGATCGCCATCAGTTCGGTGCCCAAGTCGGCCAAGAGCGCGAGCTCCGTCGTCGTACTCCCCTTCCTCGTCCTCCAGTTCATCTCCGGCGTCTACATCTCCATCGACACCATCCCCGACTGGATGCTGGACATCGGCGCCCTGTTCCCGCTGAAGTGGCTGTGCCAGGGGCTGCGCGGGGTGTTCCTGCCCGACTCCGCGCGCGTCCTCGAACAGGCGGGGAGCTGGGAGTTCGGGCGCATCGCGCTGGTGCTGGCGGCCTGGTGCGTCGGAGGATTGGCGCTGTGTCTGCTCACTTTCCGGTGGAAGAACCGGCGCGAGGGATGACCCGCTGGAGCGTGGCGCGCGACGTGGACGCCTGGAACCGCACCATCCGGCTCTGGGACGCGTACTTCGCGGTCGCCTGGGCGGCCACCCTGGCCTTCGTCCTCGCGGCGGGGCATCCGGGGTGGACCGTCCGGGCCGTCGCCGCCGCGCTGCTCGTACCGCTGGTGCCCTGGTACGCCGCGGTGGGCCGTCCCCTGCTCCAGGCGGAGGAGCGGGGCGAAGGGCGGATGCTGCGCTATCTCTCGGGGGCGATCGCGCTGTTCCTGCCGTCCGCGGTCCTGGTCGGCGAGACGCGGCTGATGGCGTTCGCCCTCGTCCCCCAGTGCTTCATGGCGCTGCGCATGCGCGCGGCCCTGGGCGCGGTGACCGTGATCAACCTGGTGCCGGTGGCGGGCTGGGCACTGGTGTGGCGGCCCGACGCCACGGATCTGTTCGCCAACGCGCTGTTCGCCGTGGTCACGCTCGTGTTCTCGGTGGCGGTCGGCAGCTGGATCATCCGGATCATCGAGCAGAGCGGGGAACGGGCCGAGCTGATCGCGGAGCTGGACGCGAGCCGGCACGAGATCTCCCGGCTGTCGGCGGCGCACGGCGCGCTCGCCGAACGCGAGCGCATGGCCCGTGAGATACACGACACCCTCGCTCAGGGCTTCACCAGCCTGCTGATGCTGGTGCAGGCGGTCGAGGCCGAGCTCGAGGACGATCTCCCGCAGGCCCGCCGTCATCTGGCGCTGATGGACGAGACGGCCCGCCAGAACCTCGCCGAGGCCCGCGCCCTGGTGGCCGGCGGCGCGCCCGCCGACCTCGACGGCGCCTCCCTCCCGGACGCGCTCGGCAGACTCGCGGCGCGGCACGGGGCGACACTCGACGTGACCGGTCCGGTACGGGCGCTGCCGGCCGCCCCGGAGGTCGTTGCCCTGCGATCCTGTCAGGAGGCGCTGGCGAACGCCCGCAAGCACGCGGGGAGTTCGGCGGCGGTCGGCATCCGGCTGTCGTACGCCGACGAGACGGTGACCATCTCGGTACGTGACGACGGCTGCGGCTTCGAACCGGGTGCGGTGTCCGGCGGCTACGGTCTGACGGGGCTGCGCGCCCGGGTCGCCGAGGTGGGCGGGACGGCCTCGGTGCACAGCGCGCCCGGCGACGGTACGACGGTGACCGTACGACTGCCCGTCCCCGCCACCGTGAGGAGTGAGACCCCGTGATCCGGATCGTCCTGGCCGACGACCATCCCGTCGTCCGCGAGGGGCTGCGCGCCATGCTGAGCGCCGAGCCGGACCTGGAGGTGGTGGCCGACGCGACCAGTGGCCCGCAGGCCGAGGCGCTGGCGGCGGAACTCCGGCCCGACATCGTGCTGATGGACCTGCGGATGCCGGGAGGTGACGGCGTCGACTCCATCGTGCGGATGAGCGAGGCCGGGCTGCCGTGCCGGGTGATCGTGCTCACCACGTACGAGACCGACCGCGACATCCTGCGGGCCGTGGAGGCGGGGGCGGCGGGCTATCTGCTGAAGGACCTGCCCCGCGGCCAACTGGCAGACTCGGTACGGGCCGCGGCCCGGGGCGAGACCGTCCTGGCACCGTCGGTGGCGGCCCGCCTGGTGGACCAGCTCCGCGCCAGGCCGGAACGACCGCGGCTGTCGGAGCGGGAGAAGGCGGTGCTGCGGCTGGTGGCGGAAGGCTGCACGAACGCGGAGATCGGGAGACGTCTGTTCATCGGGGAGTCGACGGTGAAGACGCACCTGCTGCGCATCTTCGGAAAGCTGGGAGTCGACGACCGAACAGCCGCCGTGACGAACGCCATGCGCCATGGACTGCTGGACCACTGACACAGCGCACCGGACACCGAGCGGACGCCGGCTTCGGGCGGCGGCCCACGCGGCGGCAGCCGCACATGGACACAGCATCGGTGAGTCGACGGTGAAGACCCATCTGCCGCGCATCTTCGGCAAGTTGCGCGTGGACGACCGGACTGCGGCGGTCACCGGCGCGATGCGGCACGGGCTGCTCGACCAGTGAGCGAAGCGAAGGGGCGCCGGATTCCCGGCGCCCCTTCGTGAACCGCCACCGGCCCAGCCGCTTGCTGTACCGGCCCAGCCCCTTGCTGTACTAGCCGAGCCTCGACTCCAGCTCCGCCACGATCTCGTTCACGCCGATCGCCGTCTGCTCACCGGACTCCATGTCCTTGAGCTGGACGACGCCCTCGGCGAGGTCGCGCTCGCCGGCGATGAGCGCGTAGCGGGCCCCACTGCGGTTGGCGTTCTTCATCGCGCCCTTGAGCCCCTTCACGCCGTAGGAGAAGTCGGCCGCGACACCGAGCCTGCGCAGCTCCGTGACCTTCGCGAACAACAGCCGACGGGCGTCCTCGCTCAGCGGGACCGCGAAGACCGAGGTCGAGGACGGGAGGGCGAGCTCGAGGCCCTCCGCCTCCAGGGCCAGGACCGTGCGGTCGACGCCCAGCGCCCAGCCCACGGACGGAAGTGCCGGGCCGCCGATCATCTCCGACAGGCCGTCGTAACGGCCGCCGCCGCCCACCGCGGACTGGGAGCCCAGACCGTCGTGGACGAACTCGAAGGTCGTACGGGTGTAGTAGTCCAGGCCGCGCACCAGCTTCGGGTCGTCCTCGAAGGCCACGCCCGCCGCCGTGATCAGCTCACGGACCTCCTCGTGGTAGGCCTTGCAGGCGTCGCAGAGGTAGTCCCGCAGGAGCGGCGCGTCCCCCAACTGCTTCTGGACCGACTCACGCTTGTCGTCGAGCACCCGGAGCGGGTTGATGTCGACGCGGCGGCGCGTGTCCTCGTCCAGGTCCAGGCCGCGCAGGAAGTCCACCAGCGCGGCCCGGTACACCGGACGGCACTCCTTGTCGCCCAGGCTGTTCAGCAGGATGCGGAAGTTGCGCAGGCCCAGCGAGCGGTACGCCTGGTCGGCCAGGATGATCAGCTCGGCGTCCAGCGCCGGGTCCTCCGCGCCGATCGCCTCGGCGCCGACCTGGGAGAAGTGCCTGTAGCGGCCCTTCTGGGGTCGCTCGTAGCGGTAGTACGAGCCCGAGTACCAGAGCTTGACCGGGAGGTTGCCCGCCTTGTGCAGGTTGGCCTCCAGCGCCGCGCGCAGCACCGAGGCCGTGCCCTCGGGGCGCAGGGCGAGCCGGTCGCCGCCCTTGGTCTCGAAGGCGTACATCTCCTTCGTCACGATGTCGGTCGACTCGCCGACACCGCGCGCGAAGAGCTCCACGTTCTCGAAGCCGGGCGTCTCGATGTAGCCGTAGCCGGAGTTGCGCAGCGGCGCGGCGATCGCCTCGCGGACCGCGAGGTACTTGGCGGACTCCGGCGGGATCAGGTCGTACGTGCCCTTGGGGGCCTTGAAGGTGCTCACGGAAGGTCTCGTCACATTCCTCGTCGGGGAGCGTCGACATTCGCTCCCAGGCCGGCGGCCACCTGCCGCAGATACGGGTTGGTGGCGCGCTCCTGGCCGATGGTCGTCTGGGGGCCGTGGCCGGACAGCACCACGGTCGAGTCGTCGAGCGGCAGGCACACGCGGGCCAGCGAGTCGAGCATCTCGGCCATGTCACCGCCGGGCAGGTCGGTGCGTCCGATGGAGCCGGCGAAGAGCAGATCGCCCGAGAAGAAGACCGACGGGATGTCCGCGGTCTCGGGCATCTGGAAGGTCACCGACCCCTTGGTATGGCCGGGCGCGTGCGCGACGGAGAGTTCCAGACCCGCCAGTTCCAGCCTGGCGCCGTCGGTCAGCTCCTTGACGTCGTCGGGCTCCCCCACGGTCAGCTCGCCGATGAGCGGCATGCCGATGGAACGGCCGAGCGCCTTTCCGGGGTCGCTCATCATGTACCGGTCCTCGGGGTGGATCCACGCGGGTACGTCGTGCGCGCCGCACACCGGGACGACCGAGGCCACGTGGTCGATGTGGCCATGGGTGAGGACGACGGCGACGGGCTTGAGCCGATGCTTCTTCAGCGTTTCCTCGACTCCTTGGGCGGCCTGGTGGCCCGGGTCGATGATCACGCACTCCTCACCGGCGGCGGGGGAGACGAGATAACAGTTCGTCCCCCAGGCCCCGGCGGGGAACCCGGCAATGAGCACGATCGTCCTTCGTTGTGTCGATACGGGCGGGCTGATGCTGCTGTCAGAGCCTACCGGCGCTGCCGATTCCTCAGCGAACCCATATACGGTACGGGGCTACACGCTGCGATCGGCTCACAGGACGCACGCGTACCGGTCGACACACGACACTCATGAGGAGAGAACCCGGTGGTCAGCCAGGAACAGCGGAAGCGTCAGCTCGCCCGGGAGAAGTTCTTGCGGCAGCAGCAGCGGCGCACGACCGCGCGGCGCAAGGCACGTATGCGCAACTCCGTGATCGCGTCGGCGCTCGGCGTGATCGTCATCGGCAGTGTCGCCCTGTACACGACCGGGGTACTCAAGAACGACGACGACAAGACGAACGCGAGCGCGCACGTCACGCCCAGCGCTTCGGCGCCCAGCAAGGCGCCGGACCCGTGCGAGAAGGCCGCCGCGGGCTCCGTGAAGAAGCTCAGCTGGAAGAAGGAGCCGGCGGTCACGATCGACAAGTCGGCCAAGTACACGATGAAGCTGGCGACGACGTGCGGTGACATCGACGTCGCGCTGAAGACGTCCGCGGCGCCGCACACCGTGAACTCGTTCAACTTCCTCGCCGGCCAGGGCTACTTCGACCACACCAAGTGCCACCGGCTCACCACCAACGGCATCTACGTGCTCCAGTGCGGCGACCCGACGGGCACCGGCAGCGGCGGTCCCGGCTACACGATCCCGGACGAGAACCTGAAGGACAGCAGCCTGAAGGCCAACGTCTACCCGGCGGGCACGGTCGCGATGGCCAACACCGGCCAGAAGCACACCGGTGGCAGCCAGTTCTTCCTGGTGTACGCGGACTCCCAGTTGCCGCCCAGCTACACACCGTTCGGTACTGTCGACGCGGCGGGCCTGAAGGTGCTGAAGAAGATCGCCACCGCGGGCGAGAACACGGGCGCCGGTGACGGGGCCCCGAACGCGACCGTCGTGATCAACAAGGCGACGGTCACAAAATCCTGAACGACATGACGGCCAGCTGCGGAATTTCGGTCGCGCGGGATGCGGACAGGCAACCCGCCGGTCGCCTATGTTGGCCGTGACGAAACTGTGGACGATGCCCGGGGGCGCCGAGACCCCTCGCAGGCATCATGTGGAGGAGGCGCTGTGAGCAGCGACCCGTGGGGCCGCGTCGACGAGACGGGGACCGTGTACGTGCGTACGGCCGACGGCGAGCAGGTCGTCGGTTCCTGGCAGGCCGGCTCCCCCGAGGAGGCGTTGGCCTACTTCGAGCGCAAGTACGAGGGCCTGGTTGTCGAGATCGGCCTCCTCGAAAAGCGAGTGCAGACCACCGACCTGTCGGCGAAGGACGCCCAGACCGCCATCGACCACTTGCGGGAGCAGGTGGAGGCGCACCACGCGGTGGGCGACCTGGACGCGCTGCGGGCCCGGCTGGACAAGCTGGTGGCGACCGTCGAGTCGCGCCGCGAGGAGCGCAAGGCACAGCGGGCGAAGCAGTCCGACGAGGCCCGCAAGGCCAAGGAGGACCTGGTCACCGAGGCGGAGCAGCTGGCCCAGTCCGACCAGTGGCGGGCGGCCGGCGAGCGGCTGCGCTCCCTGGTGGACACCTGGAAGGGGCTGCCGCGGCTGGACCGCAAGTCCGACGACGAGCTCTGGCACCGCTTCTCGCACGCCCGCTCGGCGTTCTCCAAGCGCCGCAAGGCCCACTTCGCGCAGCTCGACGCGCAGCGCGAGGATGCCCGCAAGGCCAAGGAGAGACTGGTCGCCGAGGCCGAGGCGCTGTCCGACTCCACGGACTGGGGTCCGACGGCCGCCCGCTACCGCGAGCTGATGGCGGAGTGGAAGGCCGCGGGCCGCGCCCAGCGCGAGCACGAGGACGATCTGTGGAACCGCTTCCGCGGCGCCCAGGACGTCTTCTTCGCCGCCCGCAGCTCGGTGTTCGCCGAGCGGGACGCTGAGCAGTCGGAGAACCTGAAGCTGAAGGAGGAGCTGGCCGAGGAGGCCGAGAAGCTCCTTCCGATCACGGACCTGAAGGCCGCGCGGGCCGCCTTCCGCTCGATCAACGAGCGCTGGGAGGCCATCGGCCACGTCCCGCGTGACGCGCGCCCGAAGGTCGAGGGCCGGATGCACGCGGTCGACCGGGCCATCCAGGAGGCCGAGGAGGCCGAGTGGCGCCGGACCAACCCGGAGGCACGCGCGCGTGCCGAGGGTCTGACCGGTCAGCTGCAGGCGGCCGTGGACAAGCTGAAGGGCCAGATCGAGCAGGCCCGCGCCCAGGGCAACACGTCCAGGGCCGACAAGCTCGAGAAGGAGCTGGAGGGCCGCCAGGCGCTCCTGGACCAGGCTCTGAAGGGTCTGCAGGAGTTCGGCGGCTGATGGGCTGCTGACCACGCCTCACGCTTGCGAGAGGGCTCCCGTACGCGATGTACGGGGGCCCTCTCGTCGTATGCGCCGGTGTGATGCGCTACCGCGGTGCGGAGATCATGACCGGCTGCGCGCCGAGGTCACGCGGTACACGTCGTACACGCCCTCCACGCCGCGTACGGCCTTCAGGACGTGTCCGAGGTGCTTCGGGTCGCCCATCTCGAAGGTGAAGCGGGAGGTGGCGACGCGGTCGCGGGAGGTCTGGACGGCCGCGGAGAGGATGTTGACGTGCTGGTCCGACAGAACGCGGGTGACGTCCGACAGGAGCCGGGAGCGGTCCAGCGCCTCGACCTGGATGGCGACCAGGAAGACCGAGGACTGGGTGGGCGCCCACTCGACGTCGAGGATGCGCTCGGGTTCGCGGGACAGTGACTCCACGTTGACGCAGTCGCTGCGGTGAACCGATACGCCGCTACCGCGTGTGACGAAGCCGATGATCGGGTCGCCGGGTACGGGCGTACAGCAGCGGGCCAGCTTGACCCACACGTCGTCGACGCCCTTGACCACGACGCCCGGGTCGGCGCTGGAGCGGCGCTTGCGGCCTCGGGTGCGCGTGGGCGGTACGGACTCGTCGATCTCCTCGGTGGCGGCCTCCTCGCCGCCGAGGGCCTGGACGAGCTTCTGCACGATGTTCTGCGCGGAGACATGGCCCTCGCCGATCGCCGCGTACAGCGCGGAGATGTCCGAGTACCGCATCTCGTGGGCCAGCGTCACGAGCGAGTCGCCGGTCAGGATGCGCTGGATCGGCAGGTTCTGCTTGCGCATCGCGCGGACGATGGCGTCCTTGCCCTGCTCGATCGCCTCGTCGCGGCGTTCCTTGGAGAACCAGGCCCGGATCTTGTTGCGGGCGCGCGGCGACTTGACGAAGCCGAGCCAGTCACGGGACGGACCCGCACCGGGCGCCTTGGAGGTGAAGACCTCCACCAAGTCGCCGTTGTCCAGGGTGGATTCGAGCGGTACGAGCCGGCCGTTGACCCGTGCTCCTATGGTGCGATGGCCGACCTCGGTGTGAACCGCGTAGGCGAAGTCGACCGGAGTGGCCCCGGCCGGCAACGCTATGACATCGCCCTTGGGAGTGAAGACGAAGACCTCGTTGCGGGACAGGTCGAAGCGCAGCGACTCCAGGAACTCGCCGGGGTCCTCGGTCTCCTTCTGCCAGTCGAGCAACTGGCGCAGCCACGCCATGTCGTTGAGGTGGTCGTCCTTGCCCTTGCCGGACGACTTGGGCGCGTCGGTGCGCACCTTGGAGGCGCCGGCGACGGCCTCCTGCTTGTACTTCCAGTGCGCGGCGATGCCGTACTCGGCGCGGCGGTGCATGTCGAAGGTGCGGATCTGGAGCTCAACGGGCTTGCCGTTGGGGCCGATCACCGTCGTGTGCAGCGACTGGTACATGTTGAACTTGGGCATCGCGATGTAGTCCTTGAACCGGCCGGGGACCGGGTTCCATCGCGCGTGCACGGTGCCGAGGGCCGCGTAGCAGTCGCGGACGGTGTCGACAAGTACACGAATCCCCACCAGGTCGTAGATCTCCGCGAAGTCCCGGCCGCGGACGATCATCTTCTGGTAGACGCTGTAGTAGTGCTTCGGGCGGCCGGTGACCGTCGCCTTGATACGCGCGGCGCGCAGGTCGGCCTGGACCTCGTCGGTCACTATGGCCAGATACTCGTCACGCTTCGGTGCCCGCTCGGCCACCAGCCGTACGATCTCGTCGTACATCTTGGGGTAGAGGATCGCGAACGCGAGGTCCTCCAGTTCCCACTTGATGGTGTTCATGCCGAGGCGATGGGCGAGCGGCGCGTAGATCTCCAGGGTCTCGCGCGCCTTCTTCTCCTGCTTCTCGCGCTTGAGGTAACGCATGGTGCGCATGTTGTGCAGGCGGTCGGCGAGCTTGATGACCAGGACGCGCGGGTCCTTGGCCATGGCGACGACCATCTTGCGCACGGTCTCGGCCTGCGCGGCCTCGCCGAACTTGACCTTGTCCAGCTTGGTGACGCCGTCGACGAGGAGGGCGACGGTGTCGCCGAAGTCGCGGCGGAGCTGGTCGAGGCCGTACTCGGTGTCCTCCACGGTGTCGTGCAGCAGGCCGGCCATGAGGGTGGCCGGGTCCATACCGAGCTCGGCGAGGATCGTGGTCACCGCGAGCGGGTGGGTGATGTACGGGTCGCCGCTCTTGCGCTTCTGGCCGCGGTGCCAGCGTTCGGCGACCTGGTAGGCGCGTTCGATCTGGCGGAGCGTGGCATTCTCGATCTTGGGGTCGTTGCTGCGCACTATCCGCAGCAGCGGCTCGAGAACCGGGTTGTACGGGTTCGCTCGCTGGACGCCGAGGC
Organism: Streptomyces herbicida; assembly: GCF_032656585.1. Taxonomy (NCBI): domain Bacteria; kingdom Bacillati; phylum Actinomycetota; class Actinomycetes; order Kitasatosporales; family Streptomycetaceae; genus Streptomyces; species Streptomyces herbicida. The sequence continues at coordinate 330,888 of NZ_JAUYWJ010000011.1, read as the reverse complement.
GGGCGAGGCGGGCGCGGACGCGGTTGGAGGAGCCGGAGCGGGCGGGCTGGCCCGCGGAGGGGCGGACCACGGGCGGCTGCGCGGAGCGCTCGGGCGGGGCCGGTTTGGGGCGCGAGGCCGCGGCCGGCTTCTCGACGGGCGCCGGCTGGGCGTGCTCGACCGTCCCGCGGGTGTCGTTCTTCGCGTGCGGCGCGGGCTTGGCCGCCGATGCCGAGGCGGACTCGGGCTTGGCGGCGGTCAGGTGCTGGGCCTCGTCTGGCAAGAGGACTCCTCGTGCGCGATCCGGGTCCCCCGGTCAGGCTCCGGAGACCCCATGGTAGCGATCCTGAGCTCCGGCATCGCGTTCAGGCCGATGTGAGGACCGACTACCAGAGAAACACGAGAGGCTGCCGCCGGATTCCACCGGGGCGGCGGGCGGGTGGTCGGCGGGTGTCCTGGGGGTTGCGAGAGCCTTGCGGCGGCCGCCCGGGACCGAAGCCGATTTCCGCGGACGCAGGCTTGCGGCAGCCGCACCGAGGGCGAAACCGACTCCGCAGGCACACACGGACTCCGCAGGCACACACGGACGAACGGCTGCCGCCGGACCCACGCGGGCCGCCTGCCGGCGCTCGGGGCGCTCGGGGATTGCGGACGCCCCGCGGCAGCCAGCCGGTAACGAAGCCGATTTCCGCGGACGCAGGCTTGCGGCAGCCGCACCGAGGGCGAAACCGACTCCACGGACGCAAGAACGAAAGGCTGCCGCCGGACTCGACGTGGGTGCCTGCGGGCGCTCGGCGGCTGGCCTGGGGGTTCCGGAAGCCGGCCGACGACCGCCCCGAAGGCGTAGGCGACTCATCGAACGCACGGACAAAAGGCTGCCGTCAGATTCCACGCGAGCGTTCGACGGCCGGCCTGCGGATTGCGGAAGGCTTGTGGGGGCTGCCCGTGGGGTGGCGACGGGGCCCTTCTGGGTGTTGCCGGTGGGAGCGCTCACGGTGCTGCCCAGGGACAACGCGGTCGAACGCGAACGGCCGCCCCGGGTGCCGGGGCGGCCGTTCGGTCGGTTCTGCGGGGCTCAGATCTGGAGGAGAGCCTCCAGGGGAGCTCCGTCCAGGGCCCCCTCCAGGCGGGAGCGGCCATCGAGGAAGCCGAGTTCCATCAGGACCGCGACGCCCGCCACCTCGGCACCCGCCCGGTGGATGAGCTGGATCGCGGCCTCGGCCGTGCCGCCGGTGGCCAGCACGTCGTCGACGATCAGGACACGGTCGCCGGACGTGAGGTCCTCCGCGTGCACCTCGATCTCCGCCGAGCCGTACTCCAGGTCGTACGCCTGGCGCAGCGTGGCACCGGGAAGCTTGCCCGCCTTGCGCACGGGGATGAACCCGAGGCCCGCGCGGACGGCGACCGGGGCGCCGAGGATGAAGCCGCGGGCCTCCAGGCCGACGACCTTGGTGGCACCGGTGTTCCCGCCGATCTCCGCCAGCGCGTCGGTGAGCGCGGTGAACGCCGCCGGGTCGGCCAGGAGCGGAGTGATGTCCTTGAACATCACACCCGGCTCCGGGTAGTCGGCCACATCGCGGATACGGCTGAGCAGCAGTTCCTCGATGTCCGTCATCGGCGCTTCCCCGAGGGTCGCCCACGGCCCCGGCTGCGGGACGCGGACTGGCTGCGGGGGCCGACGACGGCGGCGGCTGCGTCCTCCGGCTCATCAGTGTCCATGGAGCGGCTCTCCGCCAGCTCCTCCTCCGCGGCGGCCTGGGCCCGCTTGGCCAGGACTCGCTTCCGGAGGGCCTTCATCTGCGGCTCGCGCTCCTTGAGGTCGGCGACGAGCGGCGTGGCGATGAAGATCGAGGAGTACGCACCGGCCGCGAGGCCGACGAACAGCGACAGCGAGATGTCGTTGAGCGTGCCGGCGCCGAGGAAGCCGCCGCCGATGAACAGCAGACCCGCCACCGGCAGCAGCGCGACCACCGTGGTGTTGATCGAGCGGACCAGGGTGCCGTTGATCGACTGATTGGCGATGTCGCTGTAGGTGAAGCGCGTCTGCTTGGTGATGTCCTTCGTCTGCTCCTTGAGGCTGTCGAAGACGACGACCGTGTCGTAGAGCGAGTAACCGAGGATCGTCAGCAGACCGATGACCGTACCGGGGGTGACCTCGAAGCCGACCAGGGCGTAGATACCGGTCGTGATCGTGATGTCGTGGATCAGCGCGACGAGTGCCGCGACAGCCATGCGCCACTCGAAGGCGATCGCCAGATAGATCACGACGAGGACCATGAAGATCGCCAGGCCCTGCCAGGCCTTGGAGGCGATCTGCTCGCCCCAGCTGGGGCCGACCAGGTCGGCCGCGAGCTTCTCCGGGTCGAGGTTCAGGTCCTTGGCCAGCGTCTGCTTGACCTGGTCGGACTTCTCCGTCTCGATGCCGGCGATCTGGATGCGCATGCTGCCGTTGCCGAGCTTCTGCACGATCGCCGCATGGCCGGAGGCGTCCTTCGCGTACTCCTCCGCTTGGGACACCGAGACGGTCATGCCCTTGGGCGTCGTGAAGACCGCTCCGCCCTGGAACTCGATGCCCATGTTCAGGCCGCGCACCGCCAGGCCGACGATGGCCGTGATGGTGATCAGGATGGAGATGCCGTACCAGAGCTTGCGGTGGCCGATGAAGTCGTAGCTGACCTCACCACGGTGCAGTCGGGCGCCGAGGTTGCCGAGTTTCGACATCTCACGCTTCCTTCGGGTCGACAGGGCCGGCGGCAGGACCGGCGGGACGGCGGGTGCGGCGCAGCGGAGCCTTGGCACCCAGGCTCTTCGGGTCGAGGCCGGACCACTTGTGGCCGTTCGCGAAGAACTTGCGGCGGGCGAGCAGCGTCATCAGCGGCTTGGTGAAGAGGAAGACGACGACCACGTCGAGCACGGTGGTCAGGCCGAGCGTGAACGCGAAGCCCCGCACCTTGCCCACGGTGACGATGAACAGCACCGCGGCGGCCAGGAACGACACGAAGTCGGAGACCAGGATGGTGCGCCGGGCACGCGGCCAGGCCCGCTCGACGGCGGGTCGCAGCGAGCGGCCCTCGCGGATCTCGTCCCGGATGCGTTCGAAGTACACGATGAACGAGTCCGCGGTGATACCGATGGCCACGATGGCACCGCAGACCGCCGGCAGGTTCAGCGCGAAGCCGATGGCCGGACCGAGCAGCGCCATGATCACGTAGGTGAGAATGGCGGATACCAGCAGCGAGGCCATCGCGACGAGCGACAGGCCCCGGTAGTAGACCACCAGGTAGATCACGACCAGGGCGAGGCCGATCGCGCCGGCGAGCAGGCCGGCGTGCAGCTGGTCGCCACCGAGCGCGGCGGTCACGGTGGTGACGCTCTGCTCCTGGAAGGACAGCGGGAGCGCACCGTACGAGAGCATGTTGGCGAGGCTCTGGGCCTCCTGCTGCGAGAAGCTGCCGGAGATCTCCGCCTGGCCGCCGGTGATGGACTGCCGGACGTACGGGCTGGAGACGACCTCGCCGTCGAGGACGATGCCGAACTCGTTCTGCGGCTGCTGCTTCTTGGACAGTTCCGCGGTGATGTCCGCGAACTTCTTGGCACCGCTGCCGTTGAAGTTCATCTGGACCTGCCAGCCGGAGGCGCCCTGGGTGTCGTACACGGCCTGGGCCTTCTTGACCTCGGTGCCGTCCACGGCGGCCGGGCCGAGCACGTACTTGTACCAGACCTTGTCGATCTGTCCGCAGGCCACCGTGGGCTCACCGGGCTTGGCCTTCTTGCCGGCGGTGGCGCGAGCGGTGGGCTTGGAGCAGTCCAGGGCGGCGTACTCGGCCTGCAGCTTCGCGGCGGCCGTGGCGTCGGCGCCGCCGCTGGCGGAGGCGGACGGGCTCGCGGAGGACGAGGGGCTCCCGGAGGACGAGGGGCTCCCGGACGCGGAGGACGACGGCGTGGCGTCGGCCTTCAGGGCGTCGGTGACGGCACGGCCCTGCGAGGTGGCGCCGGCCGTCGGGGACGCGGAGGAGGGCGAGGAGGCCTTCTCGTTCGAGGACGCGCTGCTCGACGGGCTCGGCGAGGAGCTGCCGCTGGAGGAGGCGCTCGGCGAGGGGCTCGCCGAGGCCGGCACGCTGGCCTGGCTGGCCAGGACGGGCCGGAAGTACAGCTTCGCGGTGGTGCCGACCTGCTCCTGGGCCTCCTTGGAGTTGGTGCCCCTGGGGATGTTGACGATGATGTTGTCGGTTCCCTGGGTCTGCACCTCCGCTTCGGAGACGCCCAGGCCGTTGACACGGCGGTTCATGATGTCGACCGCGGTGTCCATGTTGGCCTTGTTGATCGCGGACCCTTGGTCGGCCTTCGCCTTGAGCGTAATGCTCGTGCCACCGGCAAGGTCGATGCCGAGACGCGGGGTGGTGTGCCCAGAGGCGAACATGCCTCCGGTGAGCGCCACGATGGCGATCAGGATGAGGGCCAGCGAGCGCCCCGGCTTGCTCTGGGCGCTCGCGCTCCGGCCCCTCTTAGGTGCTGCCACCTTCTCGTACTCCCTCTCGGGCCGCTTCGCGCCGGTCGGCGCGGTCGGCCATGACATGGTGTCGGGATCCCGTCCGGGAAACAGACGCGCCCGGGGCGCGCTGGGCGCGAACGGATCGCGCCGCGCTCCCCGGGACGTGACTACTTCGCGTCGGAGTCGCCGTCGGTCTTCTTCGGCTCGTCGTCGGCCTTCGCCTCGGCGGACTCGGCCTGGTCGGCCTGCTCGTCCGCCTCGTCCTTCTTACCGAGGTCGACGGCCTTGTCGTCGGAGGCGGCGGCAGCGTCGGCGGCGGACTCGTCGGTCTCGGTGAGGGAGGAGGCGTCGTCCGGGACGACGTCGGACTTCAGGTCGTGCTCGATGCCGTGGACGATGCGGTTGTACTCGTCGTCGGTGAGGACGGCGCCGATCGCGTTCTTCGCGAAGAGAAGCTCGACACCCGGGCCGGCGTCAAGGAGGACCGTGTCCTCATTGACCTCCTTGACCGTCGCGTACATGCCCCCGATCGTGCGGACGCCGGAACCGGGCTGCATCTCGTTCCGCATGTTGGCGGCCTGCTGCTGCTTCTTCTTGGCCGAGCGCGTCATCAGGAACATGGCCGCGATGAGCACGATGAACGGGAGAAGGGTCAAGGTATTCACGGGACGGGATTTCCTTCGCACGACCGCGGCGGGGAGCGGCCTGGTGGATGGGGGTGTGGTTGACGCCGCCGGTAAGAGCGGCATCGGCGGAGTCTAAGCGAGTCCGCATGCATGGAACAACGCTCAGCATGGCACCTGGGTTCCTGCCCCGGCCAATGCCCTCGCCGTCAGGTACCGAAGAGCCCCTGTTGTCCGGTCCCCGAGGCGGTCGGGCCGGGTGGGGTGAGGCCGAGATGCGCCCATGCCGCGGGCGTGGCGACGCGTCCGCGCGGGGTCCGGGCGAGCAGACCCTCCCGGACGAGGAAGGGCTCGGCCACCTCCTCTACGGTCTCGCGCTCCTCCCCCACCGCGACGGCGAGCGTCGACAGGCCGACCGGGCCGCCGCCGAACAGCTTGAGCAGCGCCTGCAGGACGGCGCGGTCCAGGCGGTCGAGACCGCGGGCGTCGACCTCGTAGACCTGCAGGGCGGCCGCGGCGATCTCCTTCGTGATGATCCCGTCCGCCTTGACCTGCGCATAGTCGCGGACCCGGCGCAGCAGACGGTTGGCGATGCGGGGCGTGCCGCGGGAGCGGCCGGCGATCTCGGCGGCGCCGTCGGACTCGATCTCGACGTCGAGCAGGCCCGCGGAGCGGTGGACGACGCGCTCCAGTTCGTGCGGCTCGTAGAACTCCATGTGCGCGGTGAACCCGAAGCGGTCGCGCAGCGGGGGCGGCAGCAGGCCCGCGCGGGTGGTGGCGCCGACCAGGGTGAACGGGGGCAGCTCGAGCGGGATGGCGGTGGCACCGGGGCCCTTGCCGACGATGACGTCGACGCGGAAGTCCTCCATCGCCATGTAGAGCATCTCCTCGGCGGGCCGGGACATGCGGTGGATCTCGTCGAGGAAGAGGACCTCGCCCTCCTGGAGGGAGGAGAGGATCGCGGCGAGGTCGCCGGCGTGCTGGATGGCCGGGCCGCTGGTGATGCGGATGGGAGCGCCCATCTCGGCCGCGATGATCATCGAGAGGGTGGTCTTGCCGAGGCCGGGAGCGCCGGAGAGCAGCACGTGGTCGGCGGTGGCGCCACGCGCGCGTGCGGCGCGCAGGACCAGGTCCAGCTGCTCGCGGACCTTCTCCTGACCGATGAACTCGCCCAGGTCCTTGGGACGCAGCGCGGCCTCGACGGCCTGGTCCTCACGGTCGGCGACAGGGCCCACCAGCCGCTCGGCGGCGGAGGTGTCGGTCGTGTCGTCCCAGTTCACTGAGGTCTCCTAGCTGAGGGTGGCGCAGATGGGTCAGCGGGCGCGGTTCAGGGTCTGCAGGGCGGCCCTCAGCAGCTGACCGACCTGCAGCGTCCCTCCGGCCGCCTCGGCCTGCGGTGCCACTGCGGACACGGCCTCGTCGGCCTCGCGGGTCGCGTAGCCGAGGCCGATGAGGGCCGCGTGCAGCTGGTCGCGCCAGCCGCTGGTGACCGGTGCGCCGATCGCGGGGGCGCCGACGGGCTCGCCCAGGCGGTCCTTCAGTTCCAGCAGCAGCTTCTGGGCGCCCTTCTTGCCGATGCCCGGGACGGCGACGAGGGCCTTCTCGTCCCCCGTGGCGACCGCCCTGCGCAGCGCGTCCGGCGTGTGCACGGCGAGCATCGCCTGGGCCAGGCGCGGGCCGACTCCGCTGGCGGTCTGGAGCAGCTCGAAGACCTGGCGCTCGTCGTCGTCCACGAAGCCGTACAGGGTCAGCGAGTCCTCGCGGACGACCAGGGAAGTGGCGAGCTTGGCGGGCTGGCCCATGCGGAGCGTGGACAGGGTGTTCGGCGTGCACTGGACGGCCATGCCGACCCCGCCCACCTCGATCACCGCTGCGTCGGGAGCGAGTGCGGCGACCGTGCCGCTGACGAAGGCGATCATGCCGTACGGCCTTTCGTTGCTTGGGCTGCGTGCAGGGCGACGGCCTGCTGGAGTCGGTTCTGGGCGGGGGCACGCCAGATGTGGCAGATGGCGAGGGCGAGGGCGTCGGCGGCGTCGGCGGGCCTGGGCGGCGCGCCGAGCCGCAGCAGACGGGTGACCATGGCGCCGACCTGGGCCTTGTCGGCGCGGCCGCTGCCGGTGACGGCGGCCTTGACCTCGCTGGGGGTGTGCAGGGCGACGGGGATGCCGCGGCGGGAGGCGCAGAGCAGGGCGACGGCGCTGGCCTGGGCGGTGCCCATGACCGTACGGACGTTGTGCTGGCTGAAGACGCGCTCCACGGCGACGAGCTCGGGCCGGTGTTCGTCCAGCCACTGCTCGATGCCCTGCTCGATGGTGACCAGCCGGTGTCCCAGGTCGGCGTCCGCCGGTGTACGGACGACACCCACGCCGAGCATGGTGAGCGGGCGTCCCGCCACGCCTTCGACCACCCCGACACCGCATCGGGTCAGTCCCGGGTCCACCCCCAGTACGCGCACCGGCCCCTCCCTCTCGATCTCCCCCAGCTACTACCGCTGGGCGGTACCCCCGGTTTGTGCAGGCTATCGGGTACCACCGACAACGGCCGACACGGCGACGGGCCGACGGGGTGTGTCCCGTCGGCCCGTTGAGGCTGTGGAGGTCGCGACAGCGTTACGCGTCGACCTTCTCCATGATCTCGTCGCTGACGTCGAAGTTGGCGAAGACGTTCTGCACGTCGTCGCTGTCCTCGAGGGCGTCGATCAGCTTGAAGATCTTCTTGGCGCCCTCCTCGTCAAGTTCGACCTGGACGGACGGCACGAAGCTGGACTCGGCGGAGTCGTAGTCGATGCCGGCCTCCTGGAGGGCGGTGCGGACCGCGACCAGGTCGGTGGCCTCGCTGATGACCTCGAAGGTCTCGCCGAGGTCGTTGACCTCCTCGGCACCCGCGTCCAGGACGGCACCGAGGACGTCGTCCTCGGTCAGCTCGCCCTTGGGCACGATGACGACGCCCTTGCGGCTGAACATGTACGACACCGAGCCCGGGTCGGCCATGTTGCCGCCGTTGCGGGTCATGGCGACGCGCACGTCGGAGGCGGCACGGTTGCGGTTGTCGGTGAGGCACTCGATGAGCACCGCGACACCGTTCGGGCCGTAACCCTCGTACATGATCGTCTCGTAGTCGGCGCCACCGGCCTCGAGACCGCCACCGCGCTTGATGGCGGAGTCGATGTTCTTGTTCGGGACCGACTGCTTCTTGGCCTTCTGGACGGCGTCGTAGAGGGTCGGGTTGCCTTCGAGGTCGACGCCGCCCATACGCGCCGCGACCTCGATGTTCTTGATCAGCTTCGCGAAGAGCTTGCCGCGCTTGGCGTCGATCACGGCCTTCTTGTGCTTCGTCGTGGCCCATTTAGAGTGGCCGGACATCTGCCTGTCTCCTTCGCGTAACCCATCTCTGCAACGAACTCCAGAGATCCTACAAGGACTCCGGTGTCCGGTCGGCGCGCACCATGTCGACGAACAGGGCGTGCACGCGGTGGTCGCCGGTCAGTTCCGGGTGGAACGACGTGGCGAGCGCGTTGCCCTGGCGGACCGCGACGATGTGGCCGTCGTGCTCGGCGAGCACCTCGGCCTCGGCACCCACGGACTCGACCCAGGGGGCGCGGATGAAGACGCCCTCTACAGGATCGCCCTCGACACCGCGGACGTCGACCGCCGCTTCGAAGGACTCGTTCTGCCGTCCGAAGGCGTTGCGGCGCACGATCATGTCGATGCCGCCGATGGTCTCCTGGCCCGAGCGCGGGTCGAGGATCTTGTCGGCGAGCATGATCATGCCCGCGCAGGTGCCGTAGACCGGCATGCCGTCCCGCACGCGCGCGCGGAGGGGCTCCATCACTCCGAAGAGGATGGCCAGCTTGGAGATGGTCGTGGACTCGCCGCCGGGCAGGACGAGACCGTCCACCTCGGCGAGTTCTTCGGGGCGCCGCACCGGCCTGGCCACGGCGTCCGCCGCGGCCAGGGCGATGAGGTGCTCCCGTACGTCGCCCTGGAGTGCCAGGACGCCTATGACAGGAGTGCTCATGGGGTCTCTACCAGGGCCTCTTACCAGCCGCGGTTGGCGTAGCGCTCGGCCTCGGGCAGGGTGTCGCAGTTGATGCCGACCATGGCCTCGCCGAGGTTGCGCGACGCGTCCGCGATGATCTTCGGGTCGTCGTAGAAGGTGGTGGCCTTCACGATGGCGGCGGCGCGCTTGGCGGGGTCACCGGACTTGAAGATGCCGGAGCCGACGAAGACGCCCTCGGCGCCGAGCTGGCGCATCAGCGCGGCGTCGGCCGGGGTGGCCACGCCACCGGCGGAGAACAGCACGACCGGGAGCTTGCCGAGCTCGGCGACCTCCTTGACGAGCTCGTACGGGGCGCGCAGCTCCTTGGCGGCGGCGTACAGCTCGTGGTTGTCGAAGCCGCGCAGGCGGGCGATCTCGTTCTTGATCTGGCGCAGGTGGCGGACGGCCTCGACGACGTTGCCGGTGCCGGCCTCACCCTTGGAACGGATCATCGCGGCGCCCTCGGCGATACGGCGCAGGGCCTCGCCCAGGTTGGTGGCACCGCAGACGAAGGGGGTCGTGAACGCCCACTTGTCGGAGTGGTTGACCTCGTCGGCCGGGGTGAGGACCTCGGACTCGTCGATGTAGTCGACCCCGAGGGCCTGCAGGACCTGGGCCTCGACGAAGTGGCCGATGCGGGACTTGGCCATGACCGGGATCGAGACGGCGTTGATGATGCCCTCGATCATGTCCGGATCGGACATACGGGCCACGCCGCCGTCCTTGCGGATGTCGGCCGGGACCCGCTCCAGGGCCATGACGGCGACGGCGCCCGCGTCCTCGGCGATCTTCGCCTGCTCCGGCGTGACGACGTCCATGATCACGCCGCCCTTGAGCTGCTCGGCCATGCCGCGCTTCACGCGGGCGGTGCCGGTCTCGGGAGCCTGGTTCTCGATGGTGGACACGGGTGACCTCACTGAGTGAAAGACAGTTTCTGCTGCAGAGCAGGAAACGTGAGTGGACCAGTCCACAGCAAGGGCCAATGGCGAGCCGGTGGATCCTTTTGGGTCGGCCCGCGTACGGTTTCCCCCTTCCCGCGAGGTCAGCGATCCGGGTCGTGGGACACCGGCGCGATGGACATCAGGGTCTTGAAGTGGCCCTTGGGGTGGCCTTCGCCGACGAGTTGGCCCTCGGCCTCGACCCAGGCGTGGGCGGCGAAGGGGTGCGTGCGCACGCCGGTGCACCAGGTGGGCCAGGTGCCGCGCACCCGGCAGAGGAGGGCGGTGGCGATCGAGCGTTGCAGACAGCCCTGCCCGGCACAGCGCAGGCTGACGGACACGACCGCCTCGCGGGCCGTGAGCGCCTGGGCGAGCGTCGCCGGCGCCGCGCCGCGGCGGGCGAACTCCAGGACGGCCCGCAGTCGGGCGGGTTTGACCCTGGCCAGCAGCCGGGCAACGCCGACCACCAGCAGGGGAATTACCCGGCGGTGCGGAGGAAGCCTGCGCCGTTCGGCCAGCACGACGGACATGCTCACGAGACCACCAGCTTTGCGCCGCTCAGGCGCTCGATCACGGCGGTCACGTCGCGCTCGGCCTGCTGGAGGTCGATGCCGTACCGGTCCGCGAGCTCGGCGGCGATGCCGACGGCCTCCTGCCCGTCCAGCAGACCGTGGAGCACGCGGGCGCCGGTGTTGTTCAACTGCCAGTACTGTCCGGTGCGTTCGTTGAGCAGAACCGTTCCGTCGTCGGTGTCGGTGCTGATCACGTCAGGATGAAGACGCACGGGCGTCGAACCTCCAGGCAAGGGCGGGTCGGGTGGCGGCGCGCAGCCAGGTCTCGCAGCCGATCAGGGGTTCCAGCGCGATACTCGTGGCGTTGTCCGGCTGCGGCGCGAGCAGCCGAGCGCGCAGTTCGCCGGGGTCGATCAGTCCGTGGGCGGCCAGGGCCGAGTCGTCGAACAGCTCCAGGATCCCGGGCAGATTGCGGCGGAGCCCCCTGTTGGCCTCGTCGCTGAACTCGCCCTTGGTGGAGCGGCCCAGCACGGCCTGCGGCACGACGCCGCGCATCGCCTCGGCCAGCAGGGGCTTGTACCGCCATGGCCCGGCGTGCTCGTGCACCCGAACCGCCAGGACGGCTTCGACCACGCGGTCATCGAAGAACGGCGAGTCGAGCTGCACACCGGCGTCGGCGAACACACGGGCCAGCAACCGGTACCAGGGGGCGCTGGAGCGCATAGCGACGAGCAGTTGGTGCTGGGCCAGGTCGGTGGAGAGCGGCCGCACCCGGCTCGCGGTGTGCCGCAGGGCCTCGCGGGTCGCCTCGATCGCCGCGCTGGTGGCCCACGCCGGTGCCCGCATCGGCCACACGCCCCACCCCAGGGCGGGCCGGCGTCGTGGCGGGGGCGGGGCGGTGAGCCCTTCGGCCTGGGCCCGCCACCAGGCAGCCTCGTCACCCGGGCGGGCCAGCGCGGCCATGGTGGGCAGCACGGGCCAGCGTTTCAGGGCGGCGTAGCCGCGGACATGCCGCAGGGCGGTCAGCGGGCGGCGCCGGAGCAGCCCGTGAAGGTAGCCGGGGAACGGCGTGAACAGCTCGTCCCCGCCATGTCCGGCGAGGTGCCGGCGCGAGCCTGTGCCGGCGAGCAGCCGCGCCGTGTGACGGGTGCGCGCGAGGGTGCGGACGAACGGATAGGGCTCCTCGGAGTCCACCGGATCGTCCGCGTCCGTGAACAGCGGCGGGAGTTCACCGGGGGGTACGACGAGGTGCTCGGCGCGGTCCAGTACGGCGATGGCCCGGGCGGCGAAGGCGGCGTCGTCATTGCCGGCTTCGGCCTCACCCCACCGGAAGGTCACCAGGTCGGGCGCGCGGCGGGCGGCCAGGAAACACAGCGACGTCGAGTCCATGCCGCCGGACAGGTCCGAGCTCAGTCGGCCGTTGCCGGGGGCACGCTCCTCCAGGGCGCCGACGAGGGCCTTCCGGACGGCTTCGGCGCCCGCCGCCAGGGACAGCTCCGGAGCCGGCGGCTGCCACCATCTCACCTCGCGCACCCGGTCCCGCTCCCACACCAGGCAGTGGTCCGGCGCCGGCGCGGAGATCCCGGACCACAGCGGTCGGTCGGCCAGCGGGGGCGGCAGGAATCCTCCCGTGGCCACGCGGAGGGCCAGCGTCGCTTCGTCGATCCCGGCGCCCGTCATCGCCGCGAGCACATCGGCCCGGTCGGCGGCCACGTCCACCTGGTTCAGCCCGGTGTGGAACACCCGGCGCAGTCCGGTCGCGCTCCCCTGGAAGCGGACCTGTCCGTCGACCGATGCCGCCACATGGCAGGAACCGGGCAGGGCCGCCGCCAGCGCGTCCACATCGGACACTCTCCGGATCCGGGCGGCGAGCTCGGTGAGCCGGGAGGCGGTGACCGGGCAGACCCCGATCACCGCCAAGCGCACCCGGCCCGCGGCGACGGCTGTGATGTCACCGGGTGACCACCGGCCCACCAGCCACGGCCGCCCCGAGGCGTGCGAGAACTCCTGCGGCGACGCCCATGGGACGGCCGCGCGAGCCTCGGCCGCAGCCGCCGTGTCCGGCAGGACCACGAACCCGGCGCTACTCATTCGCTCAGCTCTCCGAGGACCGACGACCGTCGATCAGAAGCCGCCCGAGTAGTGGCCGAAGATGTCCTTGCCCCAGCCGATGAAGCCAAGGGTGTCCTCGCTGAACTCGCCGACCTCCACCAGGGCCGGCGGCTCGTACGGCTCGGAGTTCGAGAGCTCGCTGTGCTCGTTCATAGCGTCCTCCTCAGTCACGAACGGCAGCCGGAGGGCTACCGATTGCACCGTACATATGATTGAAGCCCATGATCCATTCGGTTTTCACTCAAGTCACAGGGGACCCTCGACTTGACCACAGAAACCGGCAAGAAGGCCGGTGATCTGCGGAAATGATCACCGAGGCGACCGGACACGCGTTCGCTCCACCGTCGTGCGGGTGACTTGAATCCGACGCTCACGCCCTCGAACGGTCCGTCAGCACCGCCGGCGGCTCGTCGTCCATCTCGAAGGCCATCGGAAACGGAGCGTGGCCGGCCAGCCGGAACCAGCGCACCTTGCGGTGCTCGCGGAGTCTGCGGGCGGCGCCCACGGCATCGTTGTGGAAGCGGCGTGCCATGGGAACACGGCGGACGGCCTCGGTCAGCTCCCGGGCCGCGGCCTCTCCGCCGGGCGCCTCGTGGACGACCTCCAGTTGCTGCGCGTCCGCGAACACCGCCCGCAGCGCCTGGCTCAGCTCGCTCTCGGCGACCTCCCGCTGCTCCTCCTCCGCCTGCCGGGCGGCGTGCGCGGCCTCGTACAGGACAATCGAGGCGGCGGGGTCCAGCACGCCGGAGGTGGCCAGTTCCTGGGTCACGGAGGCCCGCCGCAGGAGCTGGGCGTCGAGCGCGGCGCGCGCGGCGTCGATGCGCGCGTGCAGCCGATCCAGCCGGCCCGCCGTCCAGCTCAGGTACAGGCCGATCGCGACGAGTGCGACGAGGATCCAGATGAGTGTTGCGGTCACGGGCCGCAAGGCTACCGGGGCGCTCCGCCGGGTTGGCCGGGTGCGGTGCTGTTGCCGACGCTGCCATGGCCGACCGGGGGCTGCCGCCCCCGGGCTCCCGCTTCGGCCCGAACTGCCACGCCCTCACACGCCGGACGTGCTGGATTCTGCAGACCCGGCCGTGGGTTCAGGCGTCAGTCCCGGGCCAGCCCCAGGCGTGCTCTCAAGCCCGACCGTTCGTCCGTGGCCACCGCGGCCGCGCCCGTCGTGACCGTCTCGTAGACCGAAAGGATGTCCGCGCCGACCGTCGACCAGTCGAAGCGGCGCACATGGGCGCTGCCGTGGTCGCGGAGTGCGGCACGGCGGGCCGGGTCCGCCAGGAGGCGTACGGCCGCGTCGGCCAGTGCGTCCGCGTTCTCGTTGGTGAAGAGTTCACCGGCCGCGCCCTGGTCCAGGACCTGGGCGAAGGCGTCCAGGTCGGAGGCGAGGACCGGCGCGCCCGCCGACATCGCCTCGACGAGGATGATGCCGAAGCTCTCGCCACCGGTGTTGGGCGCCACGTAGAGGTCGATGCTGCGCAGGAAGCGCGCCTTGTCCTCGTCGCTGATCATGCCGAGGAACTCGACGCGGGAGCGGAGTTCGGCGGGGAGGGTTTCCACCGCCTCCTCCTCGTCGCCGCGGCCGGCGACGAGGAGCCGGGTCTGCGGGCGGGCGGCGAGGATCTTGGGGAGGGCCTTCATCAGTACCGGCAGGCCCTTGCGCGGCTCGTCGATGCGGCCGATGAAGCCGATGGTGTCGCCCTGCCAGTCGGGATTCGGCTCCGCCTTGGCGAAGAAGTCGACGTCGACGCCGTTGGGGATGACCACGGCGTCCCCGCCGAGATGTTCGACCAGCGTGCGGCGGGCGTACTCACTCACGGCGATCCGCGCGCTGATCTTCTCCAGCGCCGCCTGCAGGATCGAGTACGCGGCGATCATCGCCCGGGAGCGCGGGTTCGAGGTGTGGAAGGTCGCGACGATGGGGCCCTGGGCCGCCCAGCAGGTCAGCAGGCCCAGCGAGGGCGACGTCGGCTCGTGGATGTGGACCACGTCGAACTCGCCGTCGTGCAGCCAGCGCCGTACCCGGGCCGCGGAGAGGAAACCGAAGTTCAGCCGGGCCACCGAGCCGTTGTACGGCACCGGGACCGCGCGGCCGGCCGAGACCACGTACGGCGGGAGCGGGGTGTCGTCGTCGGCCGGAGCGAGAACGGACACCTCGTGGCCGAGGCGGATGAAGTACTCGGCCAGGTCGCGGATGTGGAACTGGACGCCGCCCGGCACGTCCCAGGAGTACGGGCAGACGATGCCGATCCTCACGGCGTCCCCTTCGCGGGATCGAGATCGGCGAGCCACAGCCGCTGGAGCATGTGCCAGTCCTCCGGATGTTCGGCGATACCCGTGGCGTAGGCGTCGGCCAGCGCCTGTGTCATGACAGACGTCTTCTCGTCCCGCGTACCTGTCTCGGGTACCTCGATCGGGGGATGGATCCGGCCCTGCATGACGGGTGAGTCGTCGTACCAGAGGGTGACGGGCAGAAGCAGTGCGCCCGTCTGCTGGGCGAGCAGGGCCGGGCCCGCGGGCATCCGCGCCGCCTCGCCGAAGAACTTGACCTCCACACCGGAGGCGGACAGGTCACGGTCGGCGACCAGGCAGACCAGGCCGCCGTCGCGCAGCCGCCGGGCCAGCGTGCCGAACGCGGAGCCGCCGCTGTGCGGCAGGACCTCCATGCCGAGGCCCTCGCGATAGGCGACGAAGCGGTCGTACAGGGTCTCCGGCTTGAGGCGCTCGGCGACCGTGGTGAACGGGGTCTCCAGCTTGGTGGTGACCCAGGCGCCCGCGAGGTCCCAGTTGGCCAGGTGCGGCAGCGCGAGGATCACGCCCCGGTCGGAGGCCAGACCGTCGGTCAGGTAGTGGACGTCCTGGCACTCGAAGCCGGTCCTGATCCGCTCCTGGCTCCAGGAGGGCAGCCGGAAGGACTCCATCCAGTAGCGCAGGTACGAGCGCATGCCCGCGCGCGAGAGCTCGGCCAGGCGCTCGGGGGTCGCGTCGGGCACCACGCGCGCGTAGTTGCTCTCCAGGCGCTGGACGCCCTTGCCCCGCCGCTTCCAGGCGAGGTCGGCGACGCCGTGGCCGAGACGCACGGCGACCGGCTCGGGGAGCTTCTTGACGGTGCTCCAGCCGAGGCCGTACAACGCGTCGGTCAGCCGCTCCGCGGTGCTCACTTCGCCGCCTCGCTCCCCTGGGACGCGTTGGCGTCGTCGTCGGCCCCGGCCGCCGCCTCCGCCTCGGCGGACTCCCTGCGGACCGTGACCACCCGCTGGATCAGGGTGACCAGGCTGCCCACGGCGACGATCCACAGGGCGATCGGCAGCAGCACCTCGATACCGGGGACGCCGAACTTGTGGAGGCCGGCCAGACCGGCGGCGACCAGCGAGATCACCAGCCGCTCGGCCCGCTCGACGA
Organism: Streptomyces herbicida; assembly: GCF_032656585.1. Classification (NCBI taxonomy): domain Bacteria; kingdom Bacillati; phylum Actinomycetota; class Actinomycetes; order Kitasatosporales; family Streptomycetaceae; genus Streptomyces; species Streptomyces herbicida. The sequence continues at coordinate 314,798 of NZ_JAUYWJ010000011.1, read as the reverse complement.
GCCCGTTGACGGCGACCGGCAGGCCGATCGACTCGCCGCGGGCCTTGGTGTACGACACCACCTGACCGCTGGCCAGGCAGAAGATCGAGACGGCGCACAGGACGTTGTCGTTGCCGTTTCCGGCATACCACAGCGCGAAGCCGCCGAAGATCGCTCCGTCGGCGACCCGGTCGAGGGTGGAGTCCAGGAAGGCGCCCCAGCGGCTGGAGCGGCCCAGCTGGCGGGCCATGTTTCCGTCGACCAGGTCCGAGAAGACGAACAGCGTGATCACGATCGTGCCCCAGAAGAACTCGCCCCTGGGGAAGAAGACCAGCGCGCCCGCGACCACACCGGCCGTGCCGATGAGCGTCACCGTGTCGGGGCTGACGCCCCTGCGGATGAGAAATGCGGCGAACGGCGTGAGGACACGCGTGAAGAATGCACGCGCGTACTTGTTCAGCATGGCCTTCCCGACGGTCGGTGTCGCCGCGCGGCCCTGGTGGCCGCCGGCTGGCCCATCGTAGTCACGCGCGCGTGCGGGTGACCGCCGGGCACCCGGAGCCGGTCTCCGGATCCGGCGGATGGCCCGCAAGTGACGGTGGGCCACGCGATCGGCGTCCGTCGTATGGACGCACCGTGACGGGAGTGGAAAGCTCGAAGGACCGCGGGCGTCATCGGAGCCGCCACCGCACGCGGCCCGGCATGCCCGCGCCCACAGTGACCTCACCGTGCACGGGAGGCAAGGCCATGGGCGACAAGGCACAAGCACACCCCGGGGCCGCCGGCAGGGCTACGGCGGCCGACCATCCCGCGTCCGTACGGAATGTGGTGCTGGTCGGCCACTCCGGTTCGGGCAAGACGACTCTGGTGGAGGCTCTCGCGCTGACCGCGGGGGCCGTGAACCGGGCGGGCCGTGTGGAGGACGGCGGCACCGTTTCGGACTACGACGAGATCGAGCACCGGCAGCAACGCTCCGTGCAGCTCTCTCTCGTGCCCGTCGAATGGGACGGGTTCAAGATCAATCTTCTGGACACCCCCGGATATGCCGACTTCGTCGGAGAGCTGAGGGCCGGTCTGCGAGCGGCGGACGCGGCCCTTTTCGTCGTCTCGGCATCGGACGGCGTGGACGGCTCGACCCGGATGGTGTGGGAGGAGTGCGCCGCGGTCGGCATGCCGCGGGCCATCGTCATCACCCACCTGGAAGCCGCCCGCGCGGACTTCGAGGAGATGACACGGGTGTGCGCGCAGGCGTTCGGCGCCGACGACCCCGACGCCGTGCTCCCGCTCTATCTGCCGCTGCACGGCCCGGAGGCGCCCGACGGGCACGCGCCCGTGACCGGGCTGATCGGGCTGCTGTCGCAGCAGCTGTTCGACTACTCGTCCGGGGAGCGCAAGGAGTCCGAGCCGGGTCCGGACCAGCTGCCGCAGATCGAGGAGGCGCGCAACCGGCTCATCGAGGGGATCATCTCCGAGAGCGAGGACGAGACCCTCATGGACCGCTACCTCGGCGGGGAGCAGGTCGACATCAAGACATTGATCGAGGACCTGGAGCGGGCCGTCGCCCGCGGGGCCTTCTTCCCCGTCCTGGCCGCCGCCCCCGCGGCCGAGGGCGCCAAGCAGGGCATCGGCACGGTCGAGCTGCTCGAGCTGATCACCCGCGGCTTCCCGACCCCGCTGGAGCGGGAGGCGCCCGGGGTCACCACGGTCGACGGCAAGCCGCGTGAGCTGAAGGTGTGCGATCCGAACGGGCCGCTGGTCGCGGAGGTCGTGAAGACCTCTTCCGACCCGTACGTCGGCCGGGTCTCCCTGGTCCGGCTGTTCTCCGGCACAGTGCGCCCCGACGAGACGGTGCATGTCTCCGGACACGGGCTCGCCGACCGCGGGCACGAGGACCACGACGTCGACGAGCGGATCGGCGCCCTGTCGACGCCGTTCGGCAAGCAGCAGCGCCCGGTGACGCACGCCGTCGCGGGCGATCTGGTGTGCGTGGCGAAGCTGGGCCGCGCCGAGACCGGGGACACGCTCTCGGCCAAGGACGACCCGCTGCTCATGGAGCCGTGGCAGATGCCCGACCCGCTGCTGCCGCTGGCCATCCACGCGCACAGCAAGGCGGACGAGGACAAGCTCTCGCAGGGCCTGAGCAGGCTGGTCGCCGAGGATCCGACGATGCGCCTGGAGCAGAACCAGGACACCCACCAGGTGGTGCTGTGGTGCCTGGGCGAGGCCCACGCGGACGTCGCCCTGGAACGGCTGCGCAGCCGCTACGGCGTCCAGGTCGACGTCGTACCGCACAAGGTCTCCCTCCGGGAGACGTTCGCGAGCAAGTCCGCGGGACGCGGGCGGCATGTGAAGCAGTCCGGCGGGCACGGGCAGTACGCCATCTGCGAGATCGAGGTCGAGCCGCTGCCCGGCGGCTCCGGCATCGAGTTCGTGGACAAGGTGGTGGGCGGAGCCGTGCCCCGGCAGTTCATCCCGTCGGTGGAGAAGGGGGTACGGGCCCAGGCGGCCAAGGGTGTCGCGGCCGGCTATCCCCTGGTCGACGTGCGGATCACGCTGCTCGACGGCAAGGCGCACTCGGTGGACTCCTCCGACGCCGCCTTCCAGACGGCCGGCGCGCTGGCGCTGCGGGAGGCCGCGGCGGACGCCAAGATCCATCTGCTGGAGCCGGTGGCCGAGGTGAGCGTGCTGGTCGGCGACGACTACGTGGGCGCCGTGATGAGCGACCTGTCGGGGCGGCGCGGCCGGGTGCTCGGCACCGAGCAGGTGGGCTCCGGGCGCACGCTCGTACGGGCCGAGGTGCCCGAGTTCGAGATCGGCCGGTACACGGTCGACCTGCGGTCCCTCTCGCACGGCACCGCCCGCTTCAGTCGTGCGTACGCGCGGCACGAGCCGATGCCGCCCCAGGTTGCCGAAAGGATTCGCGAACAGGCCAAGGAGGCCTCGTAGTCGGCGTTCCCGGAGGGCACAGCACATCCTTCCGGAACGTCATCCTCCGTACGGGCGGGCGGCTTTGGCCGTCCGCCTACGGATGTCGGTGCCTGCGGATACGCTGATCACCTGATCCCGTCGTGCTGGATCAGGACGATGACCTGTTCAACAGGTGTGCGGGGCAAGGAAGTCGGGAAAGCCGCAGGAGCGACACCGGCGGCGATCGGGGGCGGGAATGTCGATTGGAACCGAGTGGGACGGGCCACAGGTGCCCATCTCCGGCGACGAGAGCCAGGCGGCGACCTTCGCACTGGCCTCGGCCGCCTACCGGGACAGTCCGTTCGACGAGATCAAGAAGGCCGACAACGAATGGCACAAGTCGACCGTCAAGGCCGGCCGGATCGCGCTGTTCCGGCCCAACCTGGGCGAGGCCTTCTCGCGGGCCGTGGCCGACCGCATGCTCCGTTCCGGCCGCGCACCGCTCATCCAGTCCTTCGGGATGGATCCCCAGGTGGTCGTGGAGCACAGTCTCGCGGCCAACAACATCCGCAAGGCGCGTGACAACCGGCTGAGCACCGTCATGGTGCTGTGCGGCCTGCTGTTCCTGCCCGGACTGCTGCTCTGGCTGCTGGTCTTCCAGCTCCGTACGTTCGTCGCCAAGCGCGACGACAAGCGGGCCGGGGCGCTCGCCACCACGCTGCTCGTCGCGGTGGGCACGGTCGCCGCGATCTTCCTGGTCCGTATGCCGTTCACGGGGTTCTGGGGCTGGTATGCGCGCGGGTGCGTCGTCGCCCCGGTGCTGGGCTGGTTCTGGGCCAAGCAGATCTGCGAGCGCACGGCGCAGGACCTGCGCGGGCGCTGGGAGGGCCTGCTCTCCGGCAGCAGCGTCGGCGCCAAGGTCCCCGAGACCGTGCCGAGCAGCCCCGGTGAGACCGCGGCCGAGCAACTGCGCCAGTCCCTCGCCCGGCTGAGCGCCGAGCAGCAGTCCAACTCCGTCTTCTACGCCGGGCCCAAGGGCATACTCGGCATGGGCACGCGCTGGGGTTCCTGGCAGCTCGCCGAGGACCTGCTGCCGGCCGATCCCGGCCGGGAGATCCATCCGTTCCGCAGCTGGGACGTCATACGGTCCATCCACGACCAGCTGCGCATGCTGGAGCGCGGCCCGCTGAACACCGGCGGCTTCCCCAAGCCGTCCATCAAGCACTGGATCGTCACGCCGATCGCGGAGAACGCGACGGCGGTGTCCCGGCCGGAGGGCACGGACGTCGAGGCGTACTCGGTCAAGTCCCACGCGATACAGGACATCTGCAACAAGCAGCAGTTCGGCAGCGGCGACCGGCACTACCTGGGGGTGCAGTGGACGCTGTGGGACGGCCAGCTGGTGCTCACCATGCTGATCACGGTGACGGTGCTGCACCAGACGCTGCGCATCGAGGTGACCGGCCATGCACTGGGGCCGGTGCACGCGCTGTTCACCACGAAGCCCGCGGCCCCGACGAAGGAGGTCGCCAAGTCCTTCAAGCCCTGGGAGAACCGGACGATCAAGCTCCCGCTGGTCGGTACGGACGAGGTGGTACGGCTCACCGCGAGGGCGCCGCTGACCTGGTATCCGCCGCTGCTCAACTGGCTCGGCGGCTCGCTCGGCCTGCCCGAGCCGTTCGGTCTGCGGCACGCGTGGGCGGACAAGCCGTGGCGGCACCGCTTCATGGCCGACGATGCGCTGCGCGCGGCCACGCCGGTGCTGCGGGTGGTGCACTCGGCGGCGATCCGGGTGCTGGAGGAGAACGGCGTCGACACGGAGAAGTTCGGCACGCGGTCGGCGTTTCTCAGTACGGCCGTGCAGGATCCTGCGCCGAAGAAGGCCGACCTCTACGACGCGTAGGCCTCCGGCGGTTCGGCGGGATCTTGCGGTGCGTGGCGAGGGGGGGTTGCTGTTCCTGGGGGCTGCCGCCCCCGGACCCCCGCTTCGGAGTGCCGGAAGCGTCGCTCACGTCGTCGGCCAGGCCTCTGCCAGCATCTTTCTCGTGTCGGCCAGGAGCTGTGGGAGCACCCTGGTGTGGCCGACCACCGGCATGAAGTTCGTGTCGCCGCCCCAGCGGGGGACGATGTGCTGGTGGAGGTGGGCCGCGATGCCCGCGCCCGCGACGGTGCCCTGGTTCATGCCGATGTTGAAGCCGTGGGCGCCGGAGGCGGTGCGCAGGGCCGTCATGGCCTGCTTGGTCAGCTCGGCGAGTTCGGCGGTCTCCGGGCCGGTCAGGTCCGTGTAGTCGGCGACGTGGCGGTACGGCACCGTCATCAGGTGGCCACCGTTGTACGGGTACAGATTGAGCACGGCGTAGACCTGTTCGCCCCGGCGGACGATCAGACCGTCCTCGTCGGACTTGGCCGGAATCGAGCAGAACGGGCAGCCGTCGTCGGCACCCGGGCCGCTCGGCTTGTTCTCGCCCTGGATGTACGCCATCCGGTGGGGCGTCCACAGGCGCTGGAACGCGTCCTGCGTCCCCACTCCGATCTGCTGCTCCGGCTCACTCGTCATGCTAGGCAGCATATGGCTTCGCCCGTTCGTGGCGTGTCGCAGGGGCGTCGCAGGACAGGACGGGGAAGGGTGGGGCCCCGGGGATGTCGTCCATCCGCCGGGGCCCCGGGGCGAGCATGGTCAGACCTGCGTCCGGTCCTGCACCACCTTCACGATCTTCGCGATCGCCTCGTCGAACGGGATGCCGTTCTCCTGCGAGCCGTCGCGGTAGCGGAAGGAGACCGAGCCGGCCGCCATGTCGTCGTCGCCCGCGATGACCATGAAGGGCACCTTCTGCTTCTGGGCGTTGCGGATCTTCTTCTGCATACGGTCGGAGGAGGCGTCCACCTCCACGCGCAGGCCGTGCTTCTTCGCCGTGGCGGCGAACTTCTGCAGGTACTCGATGTGTGCGTCACCGATCGGGATGCCGATGGCCTGGACCGGTGCCAGCCACGCCGGGAAGGCACCCGCGTAGTGCTCCAGGAGCACCGCGAAGAAGCGCTCGATCGAGCCGAAGAGGGCCCGGTGGATCATGACGGGGCGCTGCTTGGAGCCGTCGGCGGCCGTGTACTCCAGGTCGAAGCGCTCGGGCAGGTTGAAGTCGAGCTGGATGGTCGACATCTGCCAGGTGCGGCCGATCGCGTCCTTGGCCTGGACGGAGATCTTCGGACCGTAGAAGGCGGCTCCGCCCGGGTCGGGTACCAGGGGCAGGCCCTGCTTCTCGGCGACCTGGCGGAGGGTCTCGGTGGCCTCCTCCCAGACCTCGTCGGAGCCGACGAACTTCTCCGGGTCCTTGGTGGACAGCTCCAGGTAGAAGTCGGTCAGACCGTAGTCGCGCAGCAGGTTCAGGACGAAGGTGAGCGTCTTGTCGAGCTCGTCCGACATCTGCTCACGGGTGCAGTAGATGTGCGCGTCGTCCTGGGTGAAGCCGCGGGCCCGGGTCAGGCCGTGCACGACGCCCGACTTCTCGTACCGGTACACGGTCCCGAACTCGAAGAGGCGCAGCGGCAGTTCACGGTACGAGCGGCCGCGCGCGTCAAAGATCAGGTTGTGCATCGGGCAGTTCATGGGCTTGAGGTAGTAGTCCACGCCCTCGTCGAGCTGCATGGGCGGGTACATGCCCTCGGCGTACCAGTCCAGGTGGCCCGACGTCTCGAAGAGCTTCCCCTTGGTCGCGTGCGGGGTGTAGACGAACTCGTAGCCCTCTTCCTCGTGGCGGCGCCGCGAGTAGTCCTCCATCACACGGCGGACGATGCCGCCCTTGGGGTGGAAGACGGCGAGGCCGGAGCCGATCTGCTCCGGGATGGAGAACAGGTCGAGCTCGTTGCCCAGCTTGCGGTGGTCGCGCTTCTCGGCCTCGGCGAGGAAGTCGAGGTACCCCTTGAGCTCGTCCTTGGACGGCCAGGCGGTGCCGTAGATGCGCTGGAGCATCGGGTTCTTCTCGCTGCCGCGCCAGTAGGCGGCCGCGTTGCGCATCAGCTTGAACGCCGGGATCAGCCGGGTGGAGGGCAGGTGGGGACCGCGGCAGAGGTCCTTCCAGCACAGCTCGCCGGTCTTGGCGTCCAGGTTGTCGTAGATCGTCAGCTCGCCGGCGCCGACTTCCACGTCCGCGCCGTCGTCGGAGGAGGCGGAGCCCTTCAGGCCGATCAGTTCCAGCTTGTACGGCTCGGCAGCGAGCTCCTCGCGGGCGGCCTCGTCGGTGACCACGCGGCGGGAGAACTTCTGGCCCCGCTTCTGGATCTCCTGCATCTTCTTCTCGATGGCCTTGAGGTCCTCGGGCGTGAACGGCTTCTCGACGTCGAAGTCGTAGTAGAAGCCGTCCTTGACCGGCGGGCCGATGCCCAGCTTGGCCTCGGGGAAGATCTCCTGCACGGCCTGGGCCATGACGTGCGCGGTGGAGTGGCGCAGGATGCCGAGCCCGTCCTCGGAGGAGATCTCGACGCCCTCGACGGTCTCGCCGTCCTCGATCTCGTAGGTGAGGTCCTTGAGCTCGCCGCCCACGCGCGCCGCGATGATCGAGCGCTCGCCGGCGAAGAGGTCGGCGGCCGTAGTGCCCGTCGTCACCACGCGTTCTTCCCGCTCGGAATCGCGTTGGATGATCACACGGACGTCTGACACCGGTCTCTCCTGACTGCAGGTGGGGTGCGGCGCCATACCGGGAGCGCGCGCAATAGGGGATCGTACCGACCCGGACCGGCCGACCGCGAAACGGTCACCCACAGTCCCCGGCCGGTCGCAACCCCGCGCGAGTCACAACCTGCGCCGGTCACAGCCCCCGTCAGTCGCAGTCCTCCCCGCTGCACGCCTCCTCGAAGAAGTCGAGGTTCTCCTGGAGCGACTTCATCAGCCGGTCCCGCTCGGCCTCGTCCACCTGCACCGGTACTACCCCGGAGGCCCCGGTCAGCCGCCGGAAGCCGCCCCGGCTCTCCAGTCGCCCGTGCACCCGCACCGGCAGCCCGACGAGGTGTGCGTGCCCGGCTAGCCGGTAGTCCTCCTCGTCCAGCGTCACGCGGACGTGCGGCACCTCGGCGCCCGCGATCACCCGCAGTCGTACGCTGCCCTCGCCGCGCGGCCCCGACCGGCGCATCCGGACGACCGCACCGGTGACGCGCACCGGCACGGACGGCTCGTCGCGCAGATAGCGGGCGCCCGCCTCGCGCAGGACGGGCAGGTCGCCGGGCGAGAACTCGACCGGTTCGGCGGACCCCGCGCAGTCCTCGGGAACGCCCGCGGCCGGCGCCCACTCGACGGCGATCCGGGCGCCCTCGGTGCCGCGCACCAGGGCGACGAGGGACTCGGTGAGCTCACGGCTGACGCCGGCCTCGACCGCGCCGTCGAAGGCGTCCATGCCGCCGGTGGCCCGCTGGTAGTCGATGGCCTCGCGGGTGGCGTACAGGGCCTGCTGGAGGCGTACGGCGAGCGGGCGCACGGCGGCCACGGGGGCGAAGGCGGTGAGCCGGCGGCCACCGGTCGCCGGGCCGACCAGGACGTTCTCCAGCATCGCGGCCGCCGACCGGCGGTGCCGGGCGCCGTAGTAGCCGGCATGCGCGCGGGTGGCGAGCGCGCCCGCGAGCAGCATCTGCCGGGCCGCCGTGCGCAGCTGTTCCTCGACGGTCCAGGGCGCGGTGTCCACCGGTCCGGGCGGGACGTCCCGCCACCAGCGGATCTCGTCGCTGGGCACGGCGAGTCCGACGAGGACCTCGCGCGCCGAGGGGTTGCCGCTGCGGGAGAGGGCGACCAGGGCCTCGCCGAGCAGGTCGTCGCTGTCGGGGAAGGCCCGGCTCTCGGGCACCAGCAGGCTGGTCCCGCCGCCGCCCGGCCCGGGCGGGGTCCAGCGGCCGTAGCGCCCGGGGGCGCCGCCGCGCCGCTGCCAGCCGTGCCGGTGCAGCAGGGCGCCGAGCACGGCGGGGTCGACCTCGGCGGGCTCGGGGGGACGGTTCCAGTGGGCGGCGTCCCCGTTGACGGGATGCGGCCTGCCCTCCCGCAGGGGCTCGTCGTACGGACGGTGCCTCATGGCCTGCCTCCCGTCCCGACCCGCGTCATGATCTCGCACAGCGCCCGGTCGTCGAAGATGCGCGAGGTCGGGATCCGCACGGTGGTCCGGTGCCGGCCGGTGATCGGGTGGCCGGCCAGGTTGACCCAGTAGCAGCAGTGCCGCAGATCGAGCCGGTCGTGGCTGGCGCGCAGCCAGTCGTCCTGGGAGCGCGGCACCAGCATCACCACGAGGATCTTGTGCACCGAGACCGGGGTGCGGGCGAGCTTGCGCAGATGGTCGTTGTCGAGCGTGAAGGAGAAGAAGCGGCCAGGCGGGTTCGGCGCGATCTGGTACGTGCACTTCAGCTGCACCTTGATGGTCACCTCGTCGTCGACGGTGTGCCCGGGTGAGCCGTGACTGACGTGCCAGTCGATGCCGTTGTCCGGGAACGGCTGCGACAGCGAGCAGCCGGCCGCCGCGGCGACCGCGTGCAGATAACCCACCTGCAGTGTCTCCATGCAGGCGGTGGTGGCGAGTGTGCCGCGATGGGGTGCCGTCCGTTCGGGCAGCAGCCCGCCCCGCTCGGGCTGCGCTATCACCATGACCAACAGCCTTCCAAGCCAAGTGTTTCCCCGCTGCGGGCCGCTGAACTGCAAAGACCCGCACTCCTGTTGTGTCCTTCCGGCGTACGGCGCAAACAGCCCGGGTATCACCAAACAGGCAGAAGACGGGATGTCAGCTGCCGTGGGTGAACGAGGAGTTGTGTTGCGATGACGTGCTGGTACGAGGGGCCGCTGGCCGCCTTCGACACGGAGACCACGGGCGTGGACGTCGAGACCGACCGGATCGTGTCGGCCGCCGTCGTCGTCCAGGACGCCCCGGGCACCCGGCCCCGGGTGACCCGCTGGCTGGTCAACCCGGGTGTGCCGGTGCCGGAGGCGGCGACGGCGGTGCACGGGCTGACGGAGGAACATCTGCAGCGCAACGGCCGCTGGCCGGCGCCGGTGATGTTCGAGATAGCGGAGGAGCTGGCCGAGCACGCGACCATGCACCGCCCGCTGGTGGTGATGAACGCGCCGTTCGATCTGACGCTGCTGGACCGCGAGTTGCGCCGCCATCGCGCGTCGTCGCTCGACCGCTGGTTCGAGTCGTCACCGCTGTTGGTGCTCGACCCGCGGGTCCTGGACAAGCACCTCGACCGCTACCGCAAGGGCCGCCGCACACTGACGGACCTGTGCGCGCACTACGGCGTCTCGCTGGAGGGCGCGCACGACGCGGGCGCGGACGCGCTGGCGGCGCTGGAGGTCGTACGGGCGCTCGGGCGGCGCTTCGCCACCCGGCTGGAGCGCCTCTCCCCCGCCGAACTGCACACCCTGCAGACCACATGGCACGCGGCCCAGGCCCGCGGCCTGCAGGCATGGTTCGCGCGCAGCGGCTCGGACGAGTCAGTGAGCACGGACTGGCCCCTGCGACCGGAGTTGCCGGCGGCGGCGTAGGGGCTCAAGGGCCCGGCGCAGGAGCTCAGGGGTCCCGGCGCCGGGCCCCTGACGGTGGCGGTGACCTTGGCATGGTCCTCGTCGTTCCACGTTCCCGCCCATGCGGAAGAGCACGACGCGAGGAAATGCCCCCTCCTGTCCCGGCGCCTCCCCTCCCCCCACGAAGATCGGAAGCGTATCCCCGATGGTGGGCCAACAAGAAGAGCCGGTCCGCGAGTTGCGGACCGGCTCTTTCCCGGTGGGCGATACTGGGTTCGAACCAGTGACCTCTTCGGTGTGAACGAAGCGCTCTCCCACTGAGCTAATCGCCCGGGAACGCACTGAACAATACAGGTCCGGACGGGCTTCCTTCAAACCGCTTCGAGGTACGCGGCGAGGCCGCGCCGCCCGGCCCGCATCATCAGCCGGTGGTTGGCGCGGAAGAGCGGGCGTCCGGGTACCGCCAGTCGCCGCAGCAGGGGCTTGCTGACGTCGACCACCTGGTCGTAGCGGGCGAGGGTCCCGGAGCCGTCGGGGGTGACCGTCCAGCGGGCCCAGCCGTCCATGTCGCCGGACAGCGCCGTCTCCAGAACCCCGGCCACCGGGTCACGGCGCACTTCGCGCGCGATGAAGGTCAGGTCGTACGGGAGGAACGAGCGGATGGTGAACAGGCCCGTGGTGTCGTCGAGACGGTTCACCGAGCGCACCTGGGGCCACCAGCGCGGGTAGTCCTCGGGCCGCTCCAGCGCTCCGTAGACGACGGCGGTCGGCGCGGTGAGGGACCACAGGCTGAGGAAGCGGTAGTGGGTCCAGTCCATGGGCGGAGTCTGCCCGTACCCAGCGCCGTGCGCCGGGATCTGAGTACGTTCTGAGTACGCGCACTCATGCCGGGTGACGTGACGCGGACCACACTCCAGGGCATGACGTACCTCCCGCCCCCGGCCGAGGAGCTGCGGCTCATCGATGCGGAGCTGTGGCAACTCGACGCCCGCCGGGCCCAGTTGCTGGCCCGCCGCGCCCGGCTGGTCGCCGCCCTGCACCGACCGGTGCCGCCGATGCCCCTCGCGCCGCCGCGCCCCGAGACCTCCGCGCCGCGCGTACAGAACGTGCTGCTCCTTCTCGGCGGTGTGCTCCTCACCATCGCGGCGGTGGCGTTCACGCTGGTCAGCTGGGGGCATCTGGGCATCGCCGGGCGGGCTCTGGTGCTGGGCGCGGTCACGCTGGCCGCGCTCGCGGCGCCGGTGCCGCTGCTGAAGCGGGGGCTCGGGTCGACGGCCGAGTCGGTGGCGGGTCTGGGTCTCGCGCTGACCGTGCTGGATGCGTACGCGCTGCACGAGGTGGCGTTCCCCGGCACGGGCGGCACGGCCTACGCGGCGCTCGCCGCGGCGGCACTGGCGGGGCTGTGGGCGGCGTACGGGCTGCTGCCGGTGACGGCACTGCTGCGCTCGCCCGTCCCCGCAGCGCTGCTATCGGCCCAACTCCCGCTGCTTCTCTGGGCGATGGCGGTGGGCGCGGGCCCGTACCGCATCGCGTCGGCGCTCCTGGCGACGGCCGGATTCGACACGGTCGTGGCACTCCTGAGCACCGCCAAGGCCGTCCGCCTCGTCGCCGCCCTCGGCGCGTGCGGTACGGGCGGCCTCGGCGCGTGGACGGCCGGCTGGCTCTCCTGGGACGCAGCCGGCCCGAGCGCCGCCGCCCGTGCGGCGGCGCTCCTCGCCCTCGCGGCGGTGATCGCGCTCGGCGCCGCACGGCGCCTGGAGCAGCCGGTCAACGCCGCGGGTGGCGCTGTGGTGGGAGGTCTGCTGCTGGTGACGGCGTGCGGCAGCCTCCTGCGTGTGACACTGCCGGAGGATTGGACGGTCCCCGGCCATCTGGTCTGCGGAGTCGCTCTGTTGGCGGCCGTTCGAGCTCCGCTCCCCGAGCCCGTACGCCGTGGTCTTCTCCTGGCCTCGGGCGGTGTCCAGGCCCTGGCGCTGCTGTGGGCCGCCCCGTTGGTCGCCGTCACCCTCCTGGGCCCCGTCGACTGGGCGACGCACGCCTGGTCCGGTGCCCCGTCCGACGCGCGCGCCACGGTGACGGCGGACGCGCCGTGGCCGCCGCACGCGGTGGCGGTGCCGGTCGTCCTCGCGGTGGTCGCCGCCGTACTGGCCCTGGCGGTTCGCGACACGACCTGGCGCCCCCGGGCCCTCATGGGCGCCCTGACCCTGGCGTGGGCCACGGTTCTCGTGCTCCCGGCGGTGCTCGAACTGCCGTATTCCGCCGGGCTGTCGATCCAGGGAGCCACGACCGCGGCAGCCCTGCTGGCTACCGGATCCCTGCGCCGCCACGCCCCCACGCGGGAGCCCGACCGCCCGACCGCGCAGCCGACCTCCTCCCTGTCCGCTCAGGTGACCGCCCTGGTCCTGGCCCTCCTCGCCTCCTTCGCCGTCTCCTTCGGCGCGCTCGCGACACGGACGGCGACCTTGACCGTGCTCTGCGCCCTGACTGCGCTGTTCGCGGGGGCGTCCCTCATCTCGCGTCTCGCCCCGGTCACAGCCCCCGCCGCGCTCGGCCATGCCACCGCGCTCGCCGCCGCCACGGGCGCCGCGGCCGGCTGGCAGCCGTCGCACACGGCCCTGCTCGTCCTGGCGGTGCCCGTGGCCGCCGCGTTCCTCGCCACGCGTCTCGGCGACTCCCCGGCGTCCGTCCCGGTGGAGGCGGCGGGAGCGGCGGCCGGCCTGCTCGCGACCGGGCTGGCCCTCGCCGACCCGCCGATGCTGGCCCTGGTGCTCGGCCTGTGCGGAGTGATCACCGCGGCCGTGGCGGTCCGCCCCGCCCGCCGCCCCGTCGGCTATGCGTCCGCCGCTCTGTTCGTCCTGGCAGCCTGGGTGCGTCTGGCGTCCTGGGATGTCCTGGCCCCCGAGGCGTACACCCTCCCGGTCACGCTCCCGGCGCTGTTCATCGGCGTACTGCGCAGGCGGCACGATCCGCGGACGTCGTCCTGGACGGCGTACGGCCCCGGACTCGGCGCCGGCTTGCTGCCGAGCCTCGCCGCCGCCTGGGGCGACCCGCACTGGACCCGTCCGCTGCTGCTGGGCACGGCGGCACTCCTGCTCACCCTGCTGGGCGCCCGGCACCGACTGCAGGCGCCGCTCGTGCTCGGCGGCGGTGTGCTCACCCTGGTCACGCTGCACGAACTCGCCCCGTATCTCGTCCAGATGGCGGGCGCGGTTCCCCGCTGGGTGCCCCCCGCCCTCGCCGGACTGCTGCTGCTCGCGCTCGGCGCGACGTACGAGCAGCGCATCCGGGACGTCCGGCGGGTGCGGGAGGTCCTGGGGAAGATGAACTGAGCGCCTACGACGGCACCAGCTCGCCACACTGCCCGCGACCAGCGTGGCCGGGCCGGTCAGCTGCCCCGTCTTCCCCGGCGAGGACTCCGAGTAGCCGCCGGAGCTGCAGAACTTCGTCCTGACGCGCCTTGACGTACACGCCGAGCTGCTTGCCGTCCAGCTCCCCGGTCTTGATGACACCGGCGCGGAAGTGATCCAGGCTCAGATTGCCTGCCTGCACCTGGGGCTTCAGGTCGAGAAGAATGCCTCTCCTGTCGTACTTCGAAGAAATCCGACGGCATTTGGAAAACGTCCGGCGGATTTCCGCCCGCGGCCTGCGTCTGAAACTTCTCCCAGAAGGAGAGACACGTCCGGAAGTCGGTCTTGACCTTGATCTTCGGATACTTCTTCCCGAAGAGCGCGATGCCCTGATTGATCTTTTTCGCCGCTCCTCGGCACCCCACCCCGAGTAACGGATCGTCACTGCCCACCCCGTCGTGCCGGCGAGCCCGAGCGCGGCCGCCGACACCCCGGCCGCCTTCAGGAGGAGTCAGGCCCTCCCTGCGTGTCACCGCCACACGCATGAACCGTTTCAAGCAAGCCTTGCTGACGCGGCCTGGGGGAACCGGGAGCGATGGGAAGCTTTGGGCCATCCCGGAGCCGCTGGACCCGGCAGTTCGACGCTCGCAGCCGGCCCGGATCGTCCATGCCCCAGTCGCTACCCGCGGAGCGGACGGAGAGCAGTTCCGCCGGAGGCGAGCCGGCCCAGGACGAACGACGGCCCGCCTGCAGTGATGCAGGCGGGCCGTCGGTTCCGGGTGGGCGATACTGGGTTCGAACCAGTGACCTCTTCGGTGTGAACGAAGCGCTCTCCCACTGAGCTAATCGCCCGGGCGCAGGAAGAACATTACCCCATGTCAGGGGGTGCCTCCGACCAGCGCCGACCGGTGCGGATCACTGGTCCTTGATCTTCCAGGGCATCACGACGCCGAACTTCCAGACGTAGATCCCGACGAGGACGGCCACGCCCACCACGCCGATCACCGTGAGGGTGATGTTGCGCCGACGGACCTTCGGGTCCAGCGCCTTCTGTGCCGCCTCGGTGACCTTGCGCTTGGTCCAGCGGAGCACCAGCTGGGCCCAGACGAACTCGGTGGCCCAGATCGCCAATCCGCCGAAGATCACCACCCAGCCGGGTCCGGGCAGCGGCAGCATGATGATGCCGGCGACCACGACCGCCAGACCGACGACGAAGACTCCGACCTGCCAGCTCACGTGCAGGGCGCGCCGCGCCTTGATGAACTCCGGCGCCTTGGATCCGAGCCCGCGCTCGAGGTGCACCCCGTCTGCCTCCGCCTCGCCGGACGCCACCGCGACGTCGCTCGAGTCGTTACTCCCCGTATCCATACGGCCAAACCCTACCCGAGTGAAACCGGTCACCGGAATGGTCGTACCTCGCGTACTGGTTCTCGGCCGGAAGAGTTACGTAAAGACACGCAAAACACTCAGAGGGGTTTACAACGGCACCGTAGGTGGCATGTCGATTTCGCCGACGTGCGAATCCCCGAGCGCACACTGAGCGAAAGGCCCTGGCGCTTATGAACACCACGGTCAGCTGCGAGCTGCACCTGCGCCTCGTTGTGTCGAGCGAGTCCTCCCTGCCTGTCCCCGCAGGCCTGCGGTACGACACGGCCGACCCCTACGCCGTGCACGCCACCTTCCACACCGGAGCCGAGGAGACCGTCGAGTGGGTGTTCGCCCGCGACCTCCTCGCAGAGGGTCTGCACCGGCCCACAGGCACCGGCGACGTCCGCGTCTGGCCGTCCCGCAGCCATGGTCAGGGCGTCGTGTGCATCGCCCTGAGCTCCCCGGAAGGGGAAGCCCTGCTCGAGGCCCCTGCGCGGGCCCTGGAGTCCTTCCTGAAGCGGACGGATGCCGCCGTGCCCCCCGGCACGGAACACCGGCACTTCGATCTGGATCAGGAGCTCTCGCACATCCTGGCGGAAAGCTAGGTCGCGGCCACTCGAAGCCGCCCGGCGCCGTCCACTCGGGGAGACGGCTCGGGCCCAAGACAATCGCATACGGGATGCGCACCGGCGCCGTCACCGTGGGTTTCCGCGGGGGCGGCGCCGGTGTGCGCGGGCGTCCGGCGTCCGGCGCCCGCGGTCACGGAGCGTGCTCCTGGGAACCCCTTCGGCCACGGGAACGTTCTACCGACAGCCAGCCACTACCATCGGCCAGCATCGGCGGGCGCCCGCCCGACCCCCCAGGCCAGGGAGCGAAACGTGCTGATCACCCACGACACCCGGTGCGCCCTCGACACCGTGGTGGATCTGGTGAACACCGTGCCGGAGGACGACACGACGGCGGACGGACTGCCGGATGTCGCAGCCCTCGAACATTTCGTACGAACGCACAAAATAAGTGATGTCGGGATCCTGTCCGAGTTCGATCTGTCGGCGGTGCGCAAGATCCGCGGACGGTTCGCGGGGATCTTCGCGGCCCCGGACGCCAGGTCCGCGGCCGGCCTGATCAACGAACTGGTCGCCGCCGCGGGCACAACGCCCCGGCTGACGGACCACGACGGCTACGACTGGCACGTGCACTACTTCGCCCCCGGAGCCTCCGTGGCCGACCACCTCGCGGCCGACTGCGGAATGGCACTGGCCTTCTTCGTGGTCGCCGGGGAGCAGGAGCGGCTGCGGCGCTGCGAGGCCCCCGACTGCCGGCGCGCCTTCGTCGATCTCTCCCGGAACCGCTCGCGCCGCTACTGCGACAGCCGCACCTGCGGGAACCGGCTGCACGTGGCCGCGTACCGGGCGCGACGCAAGGAGGCGGCGGGCTGATCGCCCGGCCTGTCTTCTCGATACGGGACACCTCGGTGCCGACGCCCGTCCCGGCGGGTGGCGCCGGGAGGGGCGTGTACGGCTCAAAGCCACAGCAGGTCGTGCAGCGCGGCCATGAGGAGCAGACACCCGATCACCGCTAGGAAGATCATCAGCGGTGGCTGGGAAAGGGCGAAGAGGCATCCACGCGGCTCGTCCTTCGGCGGCGCGGCATCGCTCTGTGTCGTGTCCAGCATCTCGCGGGCGATGATGGCCCAGGGGACGCCTCCCGCGCGATCAACACGCCCGTTAAATGCGGGAGTTCGCCGAATTCCGTGATCTCCGGTCCGGTTCCGGTCCAGCCATGATCACTTCCGGGCACGGTCTCGACGCACTGTGTCGTTTCAGTGCATCACGCGACCGGCATATGCGGTGCTTCCTGAACCGTCATATGCCGTGCTTCTTGAGGATGGCCTCGATGTCGCTGAAGTCGTCCGCGGAGCCGGTGGCCCGGGGCGCGGCCGTCGGCCGGGTCGCCGGACCGAGGGAGGGCGCGGAGGCCGTCGGGGCCACCGCCGTCTCGCTCCGGCCACCGCGAGCGGCCTTGCGCTCCGCACGGGTGCTCCCACGCCGGCGTTCGACGGCGCGTGTGGTCGCGAGCAGGGCCCAGGCCCCGCCCAGCAGGCCGAAGCCCGCCCAGGCCGTGGGGCTGAACGCGGTGTCGGCCAGCCAGCCGACGACACCGGTCATCACCAGGCCGACGGGGATGAGCGAGTAGGCCGCGATCCGGGCAGCCGCCAGGAACCGCTTGCGGTAGGCGGTGACCACCGCGATGCCCAGGCCGGCCGCGGACACGGCGGAACAGACGGTCTCGGCAATCATCCGGTCCTCCTGGCGGGCTCGGTCGGGCGGGACCGAAGAGCAAGGCGCGCTCGCGGAAGAGCACGGTGCGCTTCGTCCCTTCCATCCTGCACCGCCCGGTACCCGCGATGCCATGGTCGGGTCCGACATCAGGGACATCTCCGGGTCGCGTCCTCCCCAGGTGCCGGTCGCCGTCGTACGGTCCCGATTCGGCCCCCGGAGGCTCGCCTGGGAGACTGGTGCCCATGAGCGACTCCTCCCCCGCACCCACCGGCACCCCCGTTCCCGTACTCGACGTGTGGTGCGAACTCCAGTGCCCGGACTGCCGCAGCGCCCTGGACGACCTGCACGCCCTGCGCGCCCGCTACGGCGACCGGCTGGAGCTGCGGCTGCGGCACTTCCCGCTGGAGAAGCACAAGCACGCCTTCGCCGCCGCGCAGGCCGCCGAGGAGGCTCTGGAGCAGGGGAAGTCCTGGGAGTACGTGGAGGCCGTGCTCGGCCGGGTCGAGGAACTGGACCGCAAGGGAGAACCCTTCCTGGTCGAGGTGGCCGGCGAACTCGGTCTGGACGCCGAGGAGTTCGACACCGCGCTGATCGACGGGCGGCACATCCTGATCGTCGACGCCGACCAGGCCGAGGGCAAGGCGATCGGCGTGACGGGCACCCCGACCTATGTCATCGGCGGCGAGCGCCTCGACGGCGGCAAGAGCCAGGAGGGGCTGCGCGAGCGCGTCGAGGAGATCGCGGACCGGCTGCTGGCCGAGCAGGACTGACCTCAGAGCAGGTTCTTGTACATCGAGTACGACGTCGGCACGTATCCCAGCGACTCGTACAGCCGCTCGGCCGGTGTGTTGCCGGCGAAGACATTGAGGCCCAGGACGCGCTTTCCGGCGGCGATCGCCCGGGCCTCGGCCAGCAGCATCAGCGAGCGTCCGTGGCCTCGGCCGCGGGCGTGCTCGTCAGCCTCGACGTCGTAGACGTACGCCGAGTCCCCGGCGAGCGACACCCACAGGGTCCCGACCCTGACTCCCTCCTGCTCCAGCACGCTCACCAGCATGTTCTCGGTCGCAAGGCCCTGGGGCAGCAGCTGCGCGTGGTCGTGTTCCGACTTGGCCCGCGCCTCGGCCTCGGGTACACCGCGGTCGATCCAGTCCTGCGCATACTCCGCGAGCTTGCGCGCGAGCCAAGGCCCGTACTCGGCCTCGGTCATGGGTCTGCCCCGGCTGCCCGCGGGCAGTCCGGGCGGTGTGTCGCCGAGCGCCTTCTGCATGCCGCGATTGCGGTGGACGTAGCCGAGCGCCGTGGCGAGCCGCAGCGCGCCCTCGGCCTCGGCGGGCACCGATACCTCGACACGCTTGCAGCCCCAGCCACGCACCACCTCCTCGGCGGCGAGCGCGGCCACCGCGCCCCGGCCGCGTCCGCGGTCGGGCTCCTCGATGCGCAGATCGTCGATCCGGGCGACGGACGGCCCGAAGACGGGGTGCGTGGAGAGGTGCACCACACCGACGGGACGGCCGTTCACGCACACCTGGAAGTGGCGCGACAGCACCCCGTCGGCGGCGCGCTGAAGCGGCTCGGTCGGCCGCAGGGTAGTGGTCATCACGGGTGTTCTACCCGTTCCCGGGTCCCGGAGCAGCCCAATATCCGGGGCCTTGCGGGAGCGTCAGGGCCGCTCAGGGATCGAGGTCGTCCCCGGACCGCTCGTCGAAGATCCGCATCGCCTTGGCGGTCACCGGGCCCGGCGCGCCGGGCAGTTCGCGGGCGTCGACGCGGTGCACGGCCTGGACGTCGCGCAGGGTGGACGTGAGGAAGACCTCGTCGGCGCGCTCCAGGACGTCCAGCGGCAGGTCGGTCTCCTTCGCGCCGGTCCACTCGACGGTCAGCGCGCGGGTGATGCCGGGAAGGCAGCCGGAGGCGATCGGCGGGGTGTGGATCTCGCCGTCGAGGACGACGAAGACGTTCGAGCCCGTGCCCTCGCAGAGCTGCCCGACCGTGTTGGCGAACAGCGCCTCGGAAGCGCCCTGTTGGCCGGCCCGGGCGAGGGCGACGACGTTCTCGGCGTACGAGGTCGTCTTCAGGCCGGTCAGCGCGCCCCGCTCGTTGCGGGTCCAGGGGACGGTGATCACGGCGGTGGAGTCGGCGCGGCGGCCGGTCTCGCCGAGGGCGACCACCAGGGTCGGGCCGTGCTCTCCGCGGTCGGAGCCGAGGGGGCCGTGACCGCCGGTGTAGGTGATGCGCAGCCGGCCCAGCGGCATCGGGTTGGCCTCCAGGACGGCGGCGCAGGCGCGGCGCACCTCGTCGTGGTCGGGGTCGGGCAGCCCCAGTCCCCGGGCCGAGCGGGTCAGCCGGTCCAGATGGCGGGTGAGCGCGAACAGCTTCCCGTCGGTCGCCTTCACCGTCTCGAAGATGCCGTCGCCCACGGTCAGCCCGTGGTCGAAGACGGAGACGCGGGCGGATTCGATGTCCTGCAGCCCGCCGTCCAGCCAGATCT
This sequence comes from Streptomyces herbicida, assembly GCF_032656585.1. Classification (NCBI taxonomy): domain Bacteria; kingdom Bacillati; phylum Actinomycetota; class Actinomycetes; order Kitasatosporales; family Streptomycetaceae; genus Streptomyces; species Streptomyces herbicida. Next base: position 294,941 of record NZ_JAUYWJ010000011.1, on the reverse strand, counting down.
TCACCCGAGACCCCTTCCACTCTCGTCGTACGTACCCGACGCTACCGCGAGCAGCCGGGACGCCTTCAGCTCGGTCTCCCGCCACTCCCCCTCGGGGTCGGATCCCCAGGTGATGCCGGCGCCGGTGCCGAAGCGCAGTGTCGCCGCGCCCCGGGCGGACCGGTCGATCCAGAAGGTGCGGATGCCGACGGCCAGCTCGCCGGTGCCCCGGTCGGCGTCCACCCAGCCGATGCCGCCGCAGTACGGGCCGCGGGGCGCCGTCTCCAGGGCGTCGATGATCCGCAGGGCGCTCGACTTGGGCGCGCCGGTGACGGAGCCGGGCGGGAAGGCGGCGGCGAGCAGTCCGGGCCAGCCCGCGCCGTCACGGAGCTCGCCGCGGACCGTGGACACGAGGTGGACCAGGCCGGGGTGCTTCTCCACGGCGCACAGGTCGGGGACGGTCACGCTGCCGGTGGCGCAGACCCGCCCGATGTCGTTGCGGACCAGGTCCACGATCATCACGTTCTCGGCGTAGTCCTTCTCCAGGAGATCCGCCTCGGTACGCCCGGTGCCCTTGATCGGCCCGGACTCGACGATCAGTCCGTCACGGCGCAGGAAGAGCTCGGGCGAGGCGGTGGCGATCTCCACCCCGTCCCCGGGCAGCCGAATCGTTCCCGCGTACGGCGCCGGGTTGCCGCGGGCCAGCAGTGCGGTCAGGGCGTCCACGTCGGCGTCCGGGGCGACCGGTGCCGAGAGCACACGGCAGAGGTTGGCCTGGTAGACCTCGCCGGCCGCGATGTACTCGCGTATCCGGTGCACGGCCGCGATGTACGCCGCGCGGTCGAGGGACGACGTCCAGTCGCCGGTGGCCGGGCCCCGCCACCGGCCCGGCACCGGGGCGGGCACCGGCTCCTCCCGTACGTCCGCGAAGCGGGCACAGGTCAGCCGCCCCTCGAAGTCCGCGCAGACCGCCCAGAAACCGGAGGAGTCCAGGGCCGCGGGATCACTGGTGACGTCGAGGAGGCCGGTGGCGACGCGGTCGCCGAAGCGGGCAAGAGGAGCAAGGTCGAGCACGGGGTCGAGTCTATGGCGGGTGTCGTGAGGGTGGCCCGGGCATGTCCCGCTGGTGCCCTGACCACGTCCTTCGGCGGGTGCAACGCAGCACGCTGCGCAAACGCGTTTTTGTGCTGGCCGGGGAATCCGCTAGAGTTCAACACGTCGCCGGGACGCGGAAGCGGACCGAAACGACAAGCGGACGTAGCTCAGTTGGTAGAGCGCAACCTTGCCAAGGTTGAGGTCGCGAGTTCGAGCCTCGTCGTCCGCTCGAAGGAACCAGGGGTCTTCCCGATCCCCTACACTCCTGGTGGAGTGGCCGAGAGGCGAGGCAACGGCCTGCAAAGCCGTCTACACGGGTTCAAATCCCGTCTCCACCTCCAAGGACGATTAGCTCAGCGGGAGAGCGCTTCCCTGACACGGAAGAGGTCACTGGTTCAATCCCAGTATCGTCCACTGATCCGCAAGGATCTTGATCCGCAAGGATCCCCGCGCGATTAGCTCAGCGGGAGAGCGCTTCCCTGACACGGAAGAGGTCACTGGTTCAATCCCAGTATCGCGCACGCAGTACTCCCGGACGATTAGCTCAGCGGGAGAGCGCTTCCCTGACACGGAAGAGGTCACTGGTTCAATCCCAGTATCGTCCACACACCGGAGCCCCCGGCCGTCTCGTACGGCCGGGGGCTCCGTCGTGCGTGGCTCAGCTGGAGAACAGCATGTGGCCGAAGCTCTTGTGGCGGTGGTGGCCGCCGTGACCGCCGTAGTGGCCACCGTGGTGACCACCGTGCGGGGCGCCCCAGGCCGGGGCGGCCGGGGTGGCCGGGTACGCCTGCGGGGCGGCCGGGGGCGGCGGGGCGGGCTGCGACCACTGGGACTCCAGGCGAGTCAGCGCCTCGAGCTCGCCGTAGTCGAGAAAGATGCCGCGACAGCCGCTGCACTGCTCGATCTGGACGCCGTTGCGGTTGTAGGTGTGCATCGGCGCATGACACTTCGGACACTGCATGGTCGGCTCAACTCCTCGCCGGTAGGTCCTGCTTCGTGTTTCCCCAGGACAGACTCAGTCCGGCCCCGGTCGGTTGCACCCTACTTCGTGAACCCGTGCGACAACTCGGGCGGTACGGAACCCATTCGGTCACAGGCGTCGACCAGGGACTGCTCCACCTCGTCCAGGGGGCGGCCGGCCGCGAGCGCTTTCGTGACAAATAGGGCGGCGGTCTGTGCGGTGAGGGCACGGGCCGGAACGTCCAGGGCCGGCCAGGGGTCGCCGTCCGTGGGCACGGCCGGGCCGCCGGCCGCACGGTAGGCGGTCAGGAAGCGGGTCCACTCGTCGGGCGGGAGGAGTCCGCAGGCGTACCAGGCGGCGGGCCGCGCGAGATCCCAGGCCGGGACTCCCACGCCGAGGTCGTCGACGTCGATGAGCCGCCAGGGACCGTCCGGGGACGGGTGCCGTACCAGCTGGCCGAGGTGCAGGTCGCCATGGCAAAGGGCCGGGGTGCCGGGCATGGCGGCCTCGGCACGGGCCCAGGCCGGGAGCGCCGCCCAGGCCCGCAGTATCGGGGGTACGGCGGGGTGGGGGGCCGGTGCCGCGACGAGGGCCGCCCGGAGGCGGCCGATCGCGCGCGCGGCCTTTGCGGGGCCGCGCATGGGAGGCAGGGGCAGGGCGGTGGCGGTACTGGTGGCGGTGGCGCTGCCCGCGAGGGTCGCCGCCACCGGGCTCCGAGGGGCAGGGACGGCGGGGGGCTCGGTGGGAAGGTCGCACCGGGTGCCGGAAGTTCCGGTGGCGGAACCTCCGGTGGCGGAAGTTCGCTCAACAGGGGCGAAGTCGGTGGCCGGGATGCGATGGAGGCGGGCGAGCAAGGTGGCCGCGGCCTCCCAGGGGGCCGCGTCCGGGTCGTCCGGGTTCACGGGGGTGCCGTACGGCCAGAAGGTCACGAGGCGGTCGTGCAGGGCGACGGGGGCCGGGGTCAGCGGGGGAAGGAGGATGTCCGGGTGGCGGGCGGCCACGGTGAGCCGGAGGGCCAGCTCGGCGGGGTCGGTGCGCGGGGCGTGGGCCTTCACGACGGTGTCGGCATGGCGGACGACGGTGGCGTCGGGACGGTCGGCGAGGGTGACGGTCGCGCCGCAGGCACAGGGGGCTCCGCCGGGGTGGGCCGCGGCTGTGGCCTTCGCGGTCAGCTGCGGCAGTACGTCTGCGGTCACGGGGTTCCCTGAATGCGTGCGGCTGTGTCCGGCGAGCGTACGCGGCTGCGGAGCGCCGTGCCGTGCCCGAGCCGGCGCCGTCCCCTCGAAGGAGCTCGACGCCGGCTCGGGCGCGCAAAAGCAATGCCGGCGCAGCTCCCCAGCTGCGCCGGCATTTGTGCCGTCCGCCGCACCCCCGTCCCCACGGGGTTTCATGGGTGGATGTCCCCGCCCGGACCGCTCTTCCGGGCCTGGGGTCGCCGCTCAGCGCCCCAGCATCACGCCCACGGACGACGCCTGTGTGGCCACTGTCTCCCAGCCGTCGAAGACGAGGAGGAGCAGGGCCGCCAGGGGAAGGGCCATGATCGTCGCCACCAGGGGGTGGCGGCGGCCCGTGCGGCGGGGCGCTGGGCGCCCGTGCGTGCGGATCAGTGTCCGCGGTGCCGTCAAGGCCATGGTCCCTCTCCTGACCGTCTCGGTTGTCATTGGCAGCGGCGGGTGTCTGACCTCGGGGGACGAGTGCTGCACCCGCCGCTTGACCTCAAATCTAGGCTCGTGGCGCCCACCGGGCGTCATGCCTTCGTACCGAATCGCGGGCCTCCCGGAGGATGAGCCATGACCTGCGGAGTACTCCCCTGGGTGGAGACGAGGTCCTAGGTCTAGGGGTCTTCCCTGAGGGGTCGCCCGGTGTGTCCGGGCTTTTCCGAGCTGTCCTCGCGGGGGCACCGGCTGCGCCACGAGGGCCAGGACCCGGTTCGCCATGAAGCGGGCCGTACGGACGACGGAGCCTCCCCCACTGCCTGAAGGGCGTGGGGGGACCCCCAGCGTGACTTCGCTCACTTCCATGACACCTCGGCGTACCGCCGTCTCCACCCGCCGGCCCGCTCTGCTCGCCGCCACTTCGTAGGTGCGCGTCGTGTCGCCGGCATCCACGACTATCTCCACGCGGTCACCCTTCACGGGTTCAATCCCCGTTCTGCGACAGGTGGTTGAGGTCACAGCAAGGTCAAGCCCGCCCCGATCGCGGGCTTCCTGACCACCCTTCAAGTCTCCCACCCGGCACTGACAATCCTTGGGGCCGAGAGGGCGCGGCCTCTGCGCGCAGGCGGCCGCGGAAACGTAAGCTGTGCCACGTCACACGGACCGGGCAGCGGGGATGAACATGGCGATGATGCGCCTGAGGCGCGAGGACCCGCGCGTCGTCGGCTCGTTCAGGCTTCACAGACGGCTGGGCGCGGGCGGGATGGGCGTTGTCTACCTGGGTTCCGACAAGAAGGGGCAGCGGGTCGCCCTGAAGGTCATCCGGCCTGATCTGGCGGAGGATCAGGAGTTCCGGTCGCGCTTCGCCCGTGAGGTCTCGGCGGCACGGCGGATCAGGGGTGGGTGTACGGCGCGGCTCGTCGCGGCGGATCTCGACGCGGACCGGCCGTGGTTCGCCACACAGTACGTGCCCGGCCCGTCCCTGCACGACAAGGTCGCCGACGAGGGAGCACTCGGTGCGGCGGAGGCAGCCGCGATCGGTGCCGCCCTGTCCGAGGGACTCGTCGCGGTGCACGAGGCCGGGGTCGTGCACCGGGACCTGAAGCCGTCCAACATCCTGCTGTCCCCGAAGGGGCCGCGGATCATCGACTTCGGCATCGCCTGGGCGACGGGGGCCTCGACGCTCACGCACGTCGGCACGGCGGTGGGCTCTCCCGGGTTCCTCGCGCCCGAGCAGGTGCGCGGTGCTGCGGTCACTCCCGCCACGGACGTGTTCTCGCTGGGCGCGACCCTCGCATACGCCTCGACCGGTGACTCGCCCTTCGGGCACGGCAGTTCCGAGGTGATGCTGTACCGCGTGGTGCACGAGGAGCCGCACCTGCACGGCGTACCGGACGCGCTCGCCCCGCTGGTACGGGCATGTCTGGCGAAGGATCCCGAGGAGCGGCCCAGCACGCTCCAACTCTCCCTCAGGCTCAAGGAGATCGCGGCCCGCGAGGCCCAGGGCCTGTCCGACGTACGGCCGCCCACGCCTCGGCCCGGCGAGGTCGACCGGCCCACCGGTCGGCTCACCGACAACCACCCGGAGCAGCAGCGCACACTACGACGTCCGCAGCCGTCCCCGAGCTCGACCCCCGCACCGCGCGGCGGCACCCCCGCACGGGGCGGCACCCCCTCGCGCGGCGGCGGTGCCCAGTCGCGGGGCGGATCCCGGCCGACCCCGGCGGCCCGCAATACGACACGGTCCGGCAGCGGCAGCCGACCCGCCCCCCGCAGCGGCACCGGCCGCCCGGGACCGCGCGCCACCGGGACCGGACGACGGCCGGCCAATCCGCGGCTGCTGCGGCAGCGGCTGTTCGTGTTCGTCGTGGTGACCCTGCTGGTCGCCCTCGGCATCGCGACGGCCCAGGGCTGTCAGGGACCGTCGCGGGGGCTCGGCGGTGTGGGGGGAACCGTGTCGCCGCGGCACGCGCACGTGCATGCGCCACCGCCGGAGGTCAGGGCGGCCTGAGAAGGCTGTGCGCCCTGGGCCTGTGCCCCGACCCGCCGGACCAGGGCCGGCACGGGGCAGCTGTGCGGACGACCACCTGGACCGGGATGCGGGCAGCCGCGTCGCCGGGCCGCCCACTCGGAGCTCGGCCGGACGGTCGGCAGGCGTCACCCCCGGCCCTGGACCTGTCCGCGGCCGCCCGCGTCCTCACGCCCGCCATGCATCACGCGGGCAACCCCTGCTCAGGGAGCGGTGCGCCGGAGTTGCGGCAGGATCCGTTCGAAGAACTCGCGGTCACCGTCGAAGACGGGGTCCAGGTGCAGGTACTCCTCCGCTGTCACCCAGCGCAGGTCGGCGACCTCGCCGGGGTCGGGGACCGGGTCGGCGGTGCCGGGGTCCGCGGTCCACCAGTGGAGGCGGAAGGTGCCGTCGTCGGTCACCGACTCCCAGACCTTCTCCCCCGCGGTCACCTCGAGGCCGACCTCCTCGCGGACCTCGCGCACGAGCGCCTCCGCCTGTGTCTCGCCCGGTTCGAGCCTGCCGCTGAGGGGCGCCCAGTAGCCGGAGCGCTCGGCGGCCGGGCCGCGGCGGATGACCAGCACCCGGTCACCGCGCGGGAGGACCGCGACGATCGCGTCCCGCATGCCGGACCCCGCGAGGCCGGGATGATCCAAACGACACCCCCCTAGGCCACGGGGCGGCCGGTGGCCACCGCGTAGAAGGCGACCGCGGCCGCAGCGCCCACGTTGAGGGAGTCGACGCCGTGGGACATCGGGATGCGTACCCATTCGTCGGCGGCGACCAGCGCCTGGGTGGACAGGCCGTCGCCCTCCGCGCCGAGCATCAGCGCCACCCGGTCCATCCGGTGCGGGGCGGCCTCGTCGAGGCTCTTCGCCTTCTCGTCCGGGGTGAGCGCGAGCAGCGAGAACCCGGCCTCGCGGACGGACTCCAGCCCCTTGGGCCAAGTGTCCAGGCGGGCATAGGGCACGGAGAAGACCGCGCCCATGGAGACCTTCACGCTGCGGCGGTAGAGCGGGTCCGCGCAGTCCGGGGAGAGCAGGACCGCGTCCATGCCGAGGGCGGCCGCCGAGCGGAAGATCGCGCCGATGTTGGTGTGGTCGTTGACGGACTCCATGACGACCACCCGGCGGGCGGAGCGGAGCAGTTCGGCCGCCGTCGGCAGCGGCTTGCGCTGCATCGAGGCGAGGGCGCCACGGTGCACGTGGTAGCCGGTGACCTTCTCTGCGAGCTCCGGGCTGACCGCGTACACGGGCGCCGGGAGCTCGTCGATGACGTCGCGCATGACGTCGACCCATTTGGCGGAGAGCAGCATGGAGCGCATCTCGAAACCGGCGTCCTTGGCGCGGCGGATGACCTTCTCGCCCTCCGCGATGAACAGGCCCTCGGCCGGTTCTCGCTTGCGGCGCAGCTCGACGTCGGTCAGGCCCGTGTAGTCGCGCAGGCGCGGGTCGTCGGGATCCTCAACGGTGATGAGATCGGCCACAGGGTGATACTGCCTTGTCCTGGGTGTGGTGCCAACGGCTCTGACGGGACAGGTTACCCGCGGTTACGCGGGCGGTGCCGGGACGGTCTGCGGGCCCACGCCGACGACCGCGCCGATGACGATGACCGCCGGCGGCTTCACGTCCTCGGCGCGTACGCTCTCGGCGACGGTCGCCAGGGTCGCGTCGACACGGCGCTGGGCGGCGGTCGTGCCCTCCTGGACCAGCGCGACCGGGGTGTCGGCGGACTTGCCGTGGGCGACCAGCGTCTCGGCGATCTTCCCGATCTTGTCGACGCCCATCAGGATCACCAGTGTGCCGGTGAGCTTGGCGAGCGACGGCCAGTCGACCAGGGAGCGCTCGTCGTCGGGCGCGACATGACCGCTGACCACAGTGAACTCATGGGCGACGCCCCGGTGGGTGACGGGGATGCCGGCCGCGCCCGGCACCGAGATCGAGCTGGAGATGCCCGGGACGACCGTGCAGGGGATGCCGGCCTCCGCGAGAGCCTGGACCTCCTCCATGCCCCGGCCGAAGACGAAGGGGTCGCCGCCCTTGAGGCGTACGACGGACTTGCCCTGCCGGGCGTGCTCGATGAGCGCGTTGTTGATGGCCTCCTGGGCCATGTAGCGGCCGTAGGGGATCTTCGCCGCGTCGATCACCTCGACGTGCGGCGGCAGTTCGGCGAGCAGGTCGCGCGGGCCGAGGCGGTCGGCGATGACGACGTCGGCCTCGGCGAGGAGACGGCGGCCACGGACCGTGATCAGGTCGGGGTCGCCCGGGCCGCCGCCGACCAGCGCCACTCCGGGCGTACGGGTGCGGTGGTGCGGGGCGACGAGGGTGCCGTCGCGCAGGCCCTCCACGACCGCGTCGCGGATGGCGGCGGTGTGGCGGGGGTCGCGACCGCGCGCGTCCGTGGTGAGCACGGCGACCGTGACGCCCTCGCTGTGACCGGTCGCCGGGGTCCAGGCGGTGGCCGCGTCGGCGTCGTCGGAACGGACGCACCAGACACGGTGACGCTCCGCTTCGGCGGAGGCCGCGGTGTTCGCCTCCGCGTCGCTGGTGGCGATCAGGGCGTACCAGGCATCGGCCAAGTCGCCGTCCGCGTACGGGCGCCGCTCCCAGACGATCTCGCCCGCGTCCGCCATCGCCTCCACCGAGGGCGTCGCCTCGGGGGACACGAGGACGATGTCAGCGCCCGCTGCGATCAGTGCGGGCAGGCGGCGCTGGGCGACCTGGCCGCCACCGAGGACGACCACTCGGCGGCCGGAGAGGCGGAGGCCTACGGGGTAGGCGGGGTGTTCGGCCATGAGGGGCGGCTCCTCGTAAAGGCAGCGGTGCGGTGGGCGCGCTGCGACTTCGGAGCGGCCCTGACGTGCGGATTTTAAGGTGCGGGCGGGACATGCGGCTCGGTGGTCCGATGACTGAACACCGGACCACCGCCGCCGTGCCGCCTACTTCTCGGTCACGCCGGCCGAATCGAACGTGGCCACCTCGTGCATCGCCCGTGCCGTGCTCTGTACCAGCGGCAGGGCGAGCAGTGCGCCCGTGCCCTCGCCGAGGCGCAGGTCGAGGTCGACCAGCGGGCGCAGGCCCAGCTTGTTGAGGGCGGCCACATGGCCGGGCTCGGCGCTGCGGTGGCCCGCGATGCAGGCCGCGAGGACCTCGGGGGCGATGGCGCGGGCCACCAGGGCGGCGGCTCCGGCGCTGACGCCGTCCAGGATCACCGGCGTACGCAGCGAGGCGCCGCCGAGGAGCAGGCCGACGATCGCCGCGTGCTCGAAGCCGCCGATCGCCGCGAGGACGCCGATCGGGTCGGCCGGGTCCGGCTGGTGGAGCTCGATGGCCCGGCGGACGACCTCGGTCTTGCGGGCCAGGGTCTCGTCGTTGATGCCGGTGCCACGACCCGTGACCTCGGCCGGGTCGGCGCCGGTGAAGACGGAGATCAGGGCCGCGGAGGCGGTGGTGTTGGCGATGCCCATCTCGCCGGTGAGCAGCGCCTTGTTGCCGGCCGCCACCAGGTCGCGGGCGGTCTCGATGCCCACCTCGATGGCCGCCTTGGCCTCCTCACGGGTCATCGCGGGACCGGTCGTCATGTCGGACGTGCCCGCGCGGACCTTGCGGGGCAGCAGACCGGGCGTGGCGGGCAGGTCGGAGGCCACGCCCACGTCGACGACGCAGACCTCGGCGCCCACCTGGTTGGCGAAGGCGTTGCAGACCGCGCCCCCGCCGAGGAAGTTGGCCACCATCTGGCCCGTGACCTCCTGCGGCCAGGGGGTGACGCCCTGGGCGTGCACCCCGTGGTCGCCGGCGAAGATCGCGACGGCCGCGGGCTCGGGGATCGGCGGCGGGCACTGCCGGGACAGCCCGGACAGCTGCGCGGAGATGATCTCCAGCATGCCGAGCGCACCGGCCGGCTTGGTCATCCGCTTCTGCCGCTCCCAGGCCTCGCCGAGCGCCTTGGCGTCCAGCGGGCGGATCCCGGCGACCGTCTCGGCGAGCAGGTCGTGCGGGTCCTCGCCGGGCAGCGCGCGACGGCCGTACGTCTCCTCGTGCACGACCCAGGACAGCGGACGCCGCTTCGACCAGCCCGCCTGCATCAGCTCGGGCTCGTCCGGGAACTCGTCGACATAACCGACGCACAGGTAGGCGATGACCTCCAAGTGCTCGGGCAGGCCGAGGGCGCGGACCATCTCGCGCTCGTCGAAGAAGCTGACCCAGCCGACGCCGAGGCCCTCGGCGCGGGCGGCGAGCCAGAGGTTCTCGACCGCGAGCGCCGCCGAGTACGGCGCCATTTGCGGCTGTGTGTGACGGCCCAGGGTGTGGCGGCCGCCGCGGGTCGGGTCGGCGGTGACGACGATGTTCACCGGGGTGTCGAGGATCGCCTCGATCTTCAGTTCCTTGAACTGCTTCGCCCGGCCCTTGGGCAGCGACTTGGCGTACGCGTCGCGCTGACGCATGGCCAGTTCGTGCATCGTGCGGCGGGTCTCGGCGGACCGGATGACGACGAAGTCCCAGGGCTGCGAGTGGCCGACGGAGGGCGCGGTGTGGGCGGCCTCCAGGACGCGCAGCAGCACCTCGTGCGGGATCGGGTCGTTGCGGAAGCCGTTGCGGATGTCGCGGCGCTCGCGCATGACCTTGAGGACGGCCTCGCGCTCGGCGTCGTCGTAGGCGGGCGCGGCCGAGCCGGTGGACTGTCGTGCTTCTGCCACTGCGGCCGTGCTCTCTTCCTGGTCGGCGGCCCTGGTCTCCAGGTCCTCCGCGTGCTGTACGACTTCGGGGCTGGGCTCCACGTCCGGCGCGGCCGGGACGGGCGCGGGTTCGGCCTCGCGGGGTGCGGGGACCATGGCCGCGGGCTCCTCCGGCGCCGCGGCGGGCGGCTCCTGGAGGGGGAGGATCAACGGCTGCGGCGGGGTCGGGGCCAGGTGCGGAGTGGTCGGCACCGATCCCTCGACGGGCACGAACTGGCCCAGGGGCTGGTCCGGGTGCGCCACCAGCGGGACACCACCCGGGAGGGAGTCGCCGGGGGCCACCTGCTCGGGGACGGCCGCGGCAGCGGGGGCGTCGGCCTCCGGCGCGGCTTCGGGAGCGCCTGCCTCGGTGGCGGCCTCGTCGGTCGCGGGCAGCGCGACGGCCGCGGGCGGCACGGACTGCGGCGCCTCGGCCACGACGGGCCCGGACGGCTGGGCCTGGGGCTGCGCGTGCGGCGCGGCCGGTTCGACCGCCGGCTGAGCCGCGTCGGCCTCCGGGCCGACGGGCTCCTGCGGCGGTACGGCGATGACGGCCGGGGCTTCCTCGGTGCGAGCGGAGTCGGCCGCGACGGCCTGCGGCTCCTGGCCGGGCTCGGGCTGCTGCGCCTCTTCGGCAGGCGGCTGCTCGCTCACGGGCCCGACGGCCTGCGGCGTCTCGTCGGCAGCGGGGTGCGCGGGCTCGAGTGCCTGGGCGACGGCGTCCGGCTGCGTGGGCTGGGTATCCGCAGGCACCGGGGTGCCCGCGGCGGGCGTCGCAACGGTGGCGCCGGTGGGCGCGGTCGGTACGGCGTCCGGGGCGGACACGATCGCCTCGGCCTCCGGCGTCTCCTGGACGACGGCGACGGGCTCGGGTGCCTGGACGGCCTCGGCGGCGGAGGCCGGGCCGGGCACGCCGGGCTGCGCCGGTCCCGCCCCGGCGACGGGCGCGACGGGGGCGACGGGGGTAACCGGGGCGACGGCCTGAGCCGGCGGCACGGCGACCTGGACACCGGGTACACCGGCGGCGGGCGTCTGAGTCCGAGCCCCCTCGGCCTCCGTGAGCTGCGCCCCCTCGGCCTGCGGGAACTGCGGGCCTTCGGCCTGCGGAAACTGCGGGCCTCCGGGCGCCTGGCCCTGCGGGACCTGCGGGAACTGCGGCCCTTCCGGGGCCTGCTCCTCGAGGACCGGCGCGTCCTGTGCCTCGGCGCCCTCCGCGCCTTGAGGGACGACGGGGCCCTGGGCACCGTCCGGAGCCCCGGCGACCCGCGCGGCCGCGGCCTCCTGCTCGCCGGTTCCGCCGGGCACCTGCGCGCCCGCTGAAGGCTGGGCGGCCTCCGCGCCCTGGCCACCCTCGGCGCCCGGCGCGGCCGCCGGACCCTGAGCCGGTCCGGTCTCCTGCGCGGCCGGTGCGCCGTACACCCCGTCGTGTCCGTGCACGGGCTGCATCCCGTCGTGTCCGTGCACGGCCTGCGGACCCTCTGGTGCGGCGCCCTGGACGGACACCGCCGCATCCGCCGGAGCGGCGGCGGTCGCGAAGCCCGGCGCGGGCGTCGGCTCCGCCGTACCGCCCACGGCGGCCTCCGTGGCGAGCCGGGCCACGGCCGCCTGAGCCGCGCCGGGTAGGCCGACGGCCGGTTCAACAAGCGGAGTCACCGCCTCCGCGACCGGGGCCGGAGAGCCCCCCTGTGCCGCGGGGGCCTGCGCCGCGCCCCAGGGGGCCGCGCCCTGCGGGGCCACCTCGGGCAGCGCCTGGACGTCGAGGTACTCGGGGCCGGTGGTCGGCGGGCCGGGCTGTCTCACGGGCGCGCCCGCAGGACCGCGGTCGGCGAGCGAGCGGACCGGGCTGGCCGAGGCGTTGGGGATCGGTGGGCCCATGTGCAGCGGGCGGCGCGGGGTCGCGGCCTGGTCGTGCGGGGCCGAGAGGATCGGGGACGGCGGGACGGACACGGGCGAGTCGGGCAGGCGGACGCCGCCGAGGTCGACGGAGCCGCTGTCGCGCCCGGAAGCCTCATGCGGTCCCGGCTGGTGCACGGCCTCGACGACCGGCTCCGGGGCGGGCGGCGGCACCTCGTTGCCCCATGCGCTCTGGGCGCCCGGCATGAGCAGGTCTTCGTCCTCGACGGTGGTCTCGGAGAGGTAGGTGTACATGCCGTGCGCGGGAACGCCTGGCTGTTCCACCCTGCCTGCGCTCTCCGGCAGTCCCTCGCCCGGGACCTGGCCGGTGTCCGTCATGCGTACCCCTCGCCCATCGGTTAGTGCTTCTACGACCAGCTCACCCGGAACGGCGCACCGACCGCCCCGCAGTGAAGAACGAGCGTGCGTGCCCAGCGGCACGAACGACCGTCCCACAAAAGGCGACAAAGCCATTCGGTGGCATTGTCGCGGTCGTTCCACCGTCGCGACAGCTTGATCCGCGACAGCCCGCTGTGGACTGCGCCACGTTGCGCGTCCTCCGGTTCTGCCGTACCACACCCACCCCAAAACGGGCATGTTTTCCGGACATTGACGAACGAAGTTCCGGGCCACCTGGAGCGGTACAACGATCGGCCAGCCTACCGCGCGCAGTACGACAACAGGATCACGGGGCGCGATCCGGCAGTGCCCACCCGTCGCCCGAGCACCACCCCTCAGCGAGGCGCTTCGCGCCGCAGCAATTCCCCTGTGAGCAGGAACGCAACGTTCCGCTCCGTCTCCGTCCAGCCTCGTGTCTCGAGCTCGACGGACTGCATCAGGGCGCACTCGACCCGGTAGCCGTGCTCGGTCAGATCGCGGCCGACGAGTTCGGCCGCGTCGCGGGTCGCGGCGTGCGTGACGATGCGCTGCGGGCGGCGGTCGGCGACCGCGGAGACCACGGCCGCTCCCCCACCGCCGACGCGGACGACGTCCGGTTCGGGCAGGTTCTCCAGGACGTGCGGGGCGGTGCCGTGCACGATCTGGAGCTGCACGCCGAAGTGACGCGCGGCGGCCTCGGTGCGGGCGCACGCCTCCGGGTTCCGGTCGACGGCGAGCACGGCGGCACCGGCGCGCGCGGCCTCGGTGGCGAACGCGCCGCCGCCGCAGCCGATGTCCCAGACGAGGTCGCCGACGCGCGGTCCCAGCCGGGCGAGTTGGGCGGCCCGGAGCAGCTCCGTCTCGCCCTCGCCGAGTCCGCCGCCGTAGGCCTCGTCGGGCAGCACCCAGCCGCGCGGACCCGTGCCGGGGTCGCGTCCGGCGATCCAGCCGCCGCCCTCGCCGGCACCGACCGGTCCGCCGATGACGATGACGACGTTCGGGTCGCGCCAGGTGTGGTCGGCGGCCTTGTCGGAGGTGACGACGGTGACCTGTTCGCGCTCGGTGCCGAGTTCCTCGCAGATGACGAAGGTGCGGTGGACCCCCTCCAGGAGCAGCCCGAGTTCGGCGGGGCCGGCGCCGGGTGAGGTGAGTACGGCGACCTTGGTGTGGGCCCGGCACACATTCACCGCGCGGCGCAGGGTGCGCCGGTGCGCGACGACCACCTGGGCGTCGTCCCAGGGCATTCCGGCACGGGCGAAGGCGGCGGCCACGGAGGAGACGGCGGGGACGACCTCGACCTCCAGGCCGAACTCGGGCGCGCGCAGGGTCCGTACGACACCGAAGAAGCCGGGGTCGCCGTCGGCGAGCACCACCGCCGTTCCACGGTGGGCGGCGATACGGCGGGCGGCGAGGGCGACACTGCCGAGGCGGAGGCGTTCGGCGGCGTGGGGCACCTCGGGGAGCGCCAGATGGTGGGCCGCGCCCGCGACGAGGGTGGCGGCGCCCAGGGCGCCGCGGGCCGCGGCGGTCAGCGGTGAACCGTCCCAGCCGATCACCGTGACGCGGTCGGCCATCGTCGTCAGTCTCCAGGGTTTGCGCAGGTCGTCAGGGGTGGGGCTCGCAGGCAGGCTCCGTGAGAGTACCTGGTGGGACCGGGGGGCGCGCGACGGGCGGTACCCCTGTGGGTCCCGTGCTGTCAGTTCCAGTCCGAGAACGACGTGAAACCGCCGGTGTCGGCGAGCTGCTCGCCCGCGCCCTCCAGGTCCTCGGGCAGCAGGCTCCACACGATGAAGTCGGTGCGTACATCGGCCCACGCGCCGTCCTCGGTGCGGACGTGGACTATGCACGCGTTGCGCAGGACGCCCTCGCTGATGCAGCCGATCTTCTGGGCGACCTGCTGGGAGGCGGTGTTGTCGGCGGCGGTGCGCAGCTCGATGCGTTCCAACTTCTGGCCGCCGAACAGCCATTGGGCGGTGGCGAGCGCGGCTTCGGAGGCATAGCCCTCACCGCGGGCCCAAGGGGCGATGATGTACGACAGTTCGGTGGACCGGATGTGCCAGTTGGTCTTCGTCAGCTGGACGATGCCGACCAGGCGCTGGGTGAGGAACTCGGTGACGGCGAGGTCCAGGCCCCGGCCGGCGGCGCGCTCGGCGGGCGCGTACTCGGTGATCCAGTGCCGGGCACCGTCCTCGGTGAACGGCTGGGGGACGTCGGTCCAGGCCGCGACCTGTTCGTCGTTCATCATCTCGGCCAGGGCGGGCACGTCGTCCTCGTCGAGGGGCCGCAGCACCAACCGCTCCGTGCTGATGGAGATGTTGGGGAAGGTGCTAGTCATGCGCCGCTCCGTAACCTTCGGAAAACCTTCAGGGCCTGCTCAACTGCCCAGCATGCAGCATGAAACCACTCAACCCCACAACGGGGCCCACTCCGGGTGAGTGAGTGGACCCCGTGCGTGGCGATACGCGGTATACGCCCCGTCAGAAGGACGCGATGACCGAGCCCTGGTACTTGTCCTCGATGAACTTCTTCACCTCGGGCGAGGTCAGGAGCTTGGCGAGCTTCTTGACCCGCGGGTCCTTCTCGTTGCCCTTCTTCACGGCGAGGAAGTTGCCGTACGGGTTGTCCTTCGCGGACTCCAGGACGAGGGCGTCCGTGGCGGGCTTGAGGCCGGAGGAGATGGCGTAGTTGCCGTTCACGACAGCGGCGTCCACGTCGTCCAGGGAGCGCGGCGTCTGGGCCGCCTCGACCTCCTTGAACTTGAGGTTCTTCGGGTTCTTGGTGATGTCCTGCGGGGTCGCTTCGGTGCCCACGCCGTCCTTGAGGGTGATGAGCCCGTTGGTGGCCAGGAGCTTCAGGGCACGCGCCTCGTTCACGGTGTCGTTCGGGACGGCGACGGTCGCACCGCTCTTCAGGGCGTCGGTGCTCTTCACCTTGTGGGAGTAGAGACCGAGCGGCTCCAGGTGCACCGTGACGACGGGCACGATGTGGGTGCCGCGCTTCTTGTTGAAGTCGTCCAGGTACGGCTGGTTCTGGAAGTAGTTGGCCCCGACGGAACCGTCCTCCGTGGCCGTGTTCGGCACGATGTAGTCGCTGAACTCCTTGACCTCCAGGTCGAGGCCCGCCTTCTTCGCCAGGTTCTTCTTGACGAAGTTCAGGATCTCGGCGTGCGGGGTGGGGCTCGCGGCGACGACCAGCGGGCCGCTGTAGTCGGCGGAGCCGGAGGCGGAGTCCTTGTCGGAGCCGCAGGCGGTGAGCCCGAGGGCGAAGGCTCCGGCGGCGAGGACGGCGGTGGTGATCTTGGCGGTGTTACGCACGAAAAGTGCCTTTCCTATGGGGTGGTGCGACCCCGTCTTGGGTCAACGGGGAGACCCCGTCTTGGGTGAACGGGGAGTCTGTGGGGGTGCTCAGGCGGCCGGGGGTGCTCAGGCGGCCTTGCTCACATCGGTCGCCGCTGGTGTCCGGGCCTTGAGCAGGCGCAGCTTCGGCGCCGGCCCGGAGCGGCCGCCGCGCCGGTGCAGGGAGCGGGCCGCGTAGTCGCCGGCGAACTGGATGACCGAGATGACGACGGCGAGGATCGCCACGGTGACCCACATCATCTGGGTCTCGAAGCGCTGGTAGCCGTAGCGGATGGCGATGTCGCCGAGTCCGCCGGCGCCGACCGTGCCGGCCATGGCGGAGTAGCCGATGAGGGCGACGATCGTGGTCGTGGTGCTGGAGATCAGCGAGGGCAGCGACTCGGGTACGAGGACCTTGCGGACGACGGTCCAGGTGTGGCCGCCCATCGACTGCACGGCCTCGACGAGCCCGTCGTCCACCTCGCGGACAGCCGTCTCAACAAGGCGGGCGAAGAACGGGATGGCGCCGATGGCGAGCGGCACGATGGCGGCCTCGCGGCCGATGGTCGTCCCCGTGATCCAGCGGGTGAAGCTCATCAGCGCGACCATCAGGATGATGAACGGCATCGAGCGGGCGATGTTCACGATCTGCCCGACGACCTTGTTGGCGACGACGTTCTGCAGCAGTCCGCCCTTGTCGGTGAGGACGAGCAGGATGCCGAGCGGAAGACCGCCGACGACGGCGATGAGCGTGGACCAGCCGACCATGTAGAGCGTGTCCCAACACGCCTGGGACAACAGCGGCTGCATCTCGGACCAGGTCACTTGGCACCTTCCTTCACCAGCACGGGCTCCCGGCCCGCTTCGCCCACGACATCGATCTGCAGGCCCTGTTCGCGCAGGAAGCCGATCGGCACGACGTTGTCGTCGTAACGGCCGGGCAGTTCGATGCGCATACGGCCGATCTGGAGGCCGCCGACGGTGTCGATGGCGGCGCCGAGGATCGATATGTCGATGTTGTAGGTGCGCGAGAGCTGGGAGACGACCGGCTGGGTCGCGGCTTCGCCGTGGAAGGTGACGTCGAGCACCGTCCGGTCGGCGCCGGTGGCCTCGCCGCCGACCGGGAACAGCGCGGCGGCCAGCTCGGAGCCCGGGGTGGCCAGCAGCTCGCTGACCGTGCCGGACTCGACGATGCGGCCCTTCTCCATGAGCGCGGCCGAGTCGCAGATGCTCTTGACCACGTCCATCTCGTGCGTGATGAGCAGGACGGTCAGGCCCAGCTGCCGGTTCAGGTCGCGCAGCAGCTGGAGGATGGAGCGGGTGGTCTCCGGGTCGAGTGCGCTGGTGGCCTCGTCGGAGAGCAGCACCTTGGGGTCGCCGGCGAGCGCGCGGGCGATGCCGACACGCTGCTTCTGTCCGCCGGAGAGCTGGGCCGGGTAGGCCTTGGCCTTGTCGGCGAGGCCGACGAGGTCGAGCAGTTCGAGCGCCTTGCGGGAGCGGTCCTTGCCCGACCTGCCGAGGATCTCCAGCGGCAGTTCGACGTTGTCCTGCACGGTGCGCGAGGACAGCAGGTTGAAGTGCTGGAAGACCATGCCCATGCGACTGCGCGCCCGGCGCAGATCCCGGCCGGCGCGCGGGCCGCGGCCGGCCAGGGCGGTGAGGTCCTGCCCGGCGACGGTCACGGTCCCGGAGGTGGGACGCTCCAGCAGGTTGACGCAGCGGATGAGCGAGGACTTTCCGGCGCCGGACTGGCCGATGACGCCGTACACCTCGCCTTCGCGGACATGGAGATCGACGCCGTCGAGGGCGGTGACCTCGCGGCCGCGCGAGCGGTTGGCCCGATATGTCTTCGTCAGGCCCGATGTGGTGATCACTGTGATTCCGTCACTGTCGAGTGCGCGGGCGTGGGTGTGCCCGGGCACAGGTGCGTTCGTTCAGGGACGCGGCACGGTTCTCGCGGTGGCGATGGAACCGGGGGAGAACGTGTGCGCGGGGCGGCTTACGTCGCGGATGTCGTTCGACGACACGCGGACGTGCCACGGCTCTCGCTTCGGGGCGCGAGGCTCAGGTGGTGCGGGGGCCCTCTAGAAGGCGCACATTCGACACATACAACGAGCACCGGGCGTCATGGTCGCCTCGGTCGCAAGGGTGCGGCTGCTCGTCGTGGTCATGCGATCAGTAAACCAGACGTACGGTCCTGACAGTTCGCCGCCGTCCACATGCCGGACAGGGATGGACACCGGTCAGCGGCGCACGGAGATCTCGACTCCCCCGTCGGTGACCAGGGCGGACAAGGCCGACAGGTCGTCGACGACCAGGTCGGCGACCAGTTCATCGGCCGGGTGGGTTGTGGCCAATGCCACGGTGGTCATTCCGGCGGCGCGACCTGCCCGGAGCCCCGCCGGGGCGTCCTCGAAGACGACGCAGCGGGCCGGGTCGACGCCCAGCCGGCGCGCGGCGAGCAGGTAGGGCTCGGGGTCGGGCTTGCCGCGCGTGACGTCGTCGGCGGCGACGAGCATCTTGGGCCGGATCCCGACGGCGTCGAGCCGCGCCTCGGCCAGCCGCCGGGTCGCGGAGGTGACCACGGCCCACCGCTCGGCGGGCAGCAGGTCCAGGAAGTCCCGGGTGCCGGGCAGCAGCCGGACACCCCCGTCCGGCACGTCCTCGACCTCCAGCTGCTCGACCCGCGCGACCGCCTCCGCGACGACACCGGCGGGCAGCAGATCGGCGACAGTCTCCACCGCCGTCCGCCCGTGCAGCTCGACCCGCGCGAAGTCCTCCGCCGTGATCCCGTACTCCCGCGCCCAGCGCGCCCAGCACCGGTCCACGGATTCGAGCGAGGAGACGAGGGTGCCGTCGTTGTCGAACAGAAGGGCCTGAGCATGGATCGTCATGGTCTAGACCCTACGGTGTACAGCGGGGGCGACCGCATCGGACCGTTTGGCCCGTAATAGGGTCTCCGCATGCTCAATGCCCTGACGCTGGTGACCAGCGTCGCCGCGCTGCTGCTCGCCGCCTGGTGCGGGTGGGCCGCCTATCGTGACCAGCCGACCAAGGACTGGCACTTCATCGGCATGGCCGTGGTGTCGCTGCTGGCCGGGGTGCAGCTGGTGATCGGTGTGGTCCAGCTGGCGCGGGGCGAGAAGCCGGAGCAGGGGACGACGATCTTCGTGGCGTATCTGCTGGGGGCGTTCGCATGCGTCCCGGCGGCGGGATTCATGTCGCTGACCGAGCGGACGCGCTGGGGGTCGGTGACCGTCGCCGCGGGCGGTGTGGTGCTGGCCGTGCTCGAGGTGCGGCTCTTCGACATCTGGGGAGGGTGAGATGACGGCCACGGAGGAGACGAAGCCGGCGCGGACGGGGCTCATCAGCGGGCCGGGCATGCTGCTCGTCTGGTTCTACGGCGTGATGGTCGTCGGAGCCGTCTCGCGGTCCGTCGTCCAGATCGCGACGGACTTCGAGCGGGCACCGCTCGCCTATTCGTTGTCCGCCCTCGCGGGTGTGGTGTACGGGTTCATCACGTACTCGCTCGTGCGTGGCGGCGAGAAGGCCCGCAAGGCGGCGCTGGTGTGCTGCGCCGCCGAACTCGCGGGGGTGCTCGTCGTCGGTACGTGGACCCTGGTCGAACCGTCGGCCTTCCCGGACGCGACGGTCTGGTCCGACTACGGCATGGGATACGTCTTCATCCCCGTACTACTGCCGCTGTCGGCCATGTACTGGCTGCGGAAGTCGCGCGACGGCGTCACGCCGTAGTCGCGTACGTCCCCGCCGGCTTCTCCAGGACGATCATCGGTACGCCGTCCGCCCCCTTGGACGTGCCCACCGTCTCGTAGCCCACCCGCCGGTACAGCCGCAGGTTCCCCTCGCTGCGGTGGCCGGTGTGGAGACGGAACCTCTTGGCGCCGCGTTCCTCGGCGAGGGCCGCCTCGGCCGCGCGCAGCAGCCTGGCCCCGATGCCGTGGCCCTGCAGCCGCGGGTGGACACAGAGCTTGCCGATGGCGGCCGCGCCGTCCTCGGTCACCGTGCCGCGCACGGAGCCGACCACCTCCTCGCCGAGCCGGGCGACGAAGACACAGTCGGAGGCGACCTCCTGACGGACCGAGTCGAGACTCTGGACGAGCGGGTCGATGCGGTAGTTGCCGTACAACGCCGCCTCGCTCTGGAAGCACAGGTACTGGAGCCGGAAGATCTGCTCCGCATCCTGCTCGGTCGCCACCGAGATGGTCACGCTCATGCCCATGTGCGCACGCCTCCCGCTCACCTGATCGTCTGTCGTCCCCCACTCCTATCCCCGCACTTCGCGGGCCGCAACCTCCGGCGCAAGCAATCGACGCAGACATCCCAGACATCGGGAACGTTCCGGGCCGAGACTGCCCTGTGAGATACCCAACTCCCCCGCGATCTCCCGGTATGTGAGGTCCTTAGGGGAGAGCAGGGCCTCCATCAGACGAGGGCAACGGCCGGGCAGCCGGCGGACCGCGTCCCGCAGGGCACGGTGCCTGGCGGCCGTGAGGGCGAGCTGCTCGGGCCCGCGGCCGCAGTCGTCGGCGGGCTCGGTCTCGTACGGCCGCTCGAGACGGGTCGTACGACGGCTGCGGCGCGCCTCGGCGCGGACGGCCTTGCGCAGCCACGCCTCGGGGTCGAGCGGCGGCCCGTCGGAGTCCAGCCGCTCGAGGAGGCGCAGCCAGACCGCCTGCTCCAGGTCACCGGGTTCGGTTCCGGAGGCATGTCCCTCGGCGGATGCCTCGGCGGTGAGCAGCGGGCTCAGCGCGGCAACCAGATCGTGCGTCATATGCGGAACGACGCGGCCGCCCCGGCGGCAGGTTGCCGGGGCGGCCGCGGGTCCACTCGAACGGGTTCAGCGGGCTCAGCCGTTGACGAAGTCCTCGCGGGCGAGCAGACCGGTGTCCGCGTTGTCCGTGAAGACACCGTCGATACCGGTCGCGAAGTACGTCTTGAACGCCCCGAAGGCGTCTCCGTAGGCGTCGACGCCGGTGCCCTTGCGGAACTCCGCCGGGAGGAAGGGGTTCTCGTTGCGCATGGTGTAGGGGTGCAGGATCAGACCCACCTTGTGCGCGTCCGCGACCAGGGTCGTCGGCGTGGTGAGGTTGCCGTTGGCGTCCTTCGGGATGACCAGGTCCAGCGTCGGGCCGATGCCCTGCGCGTAGCCGGCGATCTCCCTGAGGCCCTTCGGCGTGATGAGGTCGGCGACCGTGCGCGGGTCGCCGGCCTCGACGAAGTCCCAGGGGCGGCTGGTCGCGCCGGAGAGCAGGACCACGAGCGGGTTGTCGACCAGCTTGTTCAGGCGCTGGATGCTGCTCGGCTCGAAGGACTGCAGGATGACCGGCGAGTTCCGCCGGTCCTTGCCGTACTTGTGCAGCAGCTTGGCGACCCGCTCCTCGAGGCCGAGGCCCAGCTTGCGGAAGTAGGTGGGGTGCTTGGTCTCCGGGTAGATCCAGACCTGCTTGCCCCGCTTACGGGTCTCCTCGTCCTGCCACTTGAGGACCTCTTCGAAGGTGGGGATCTCCCAGCGGCCGTTGTAGAGGGTGTTGTGCGGGCGGTTGGCCGGGATGCGCTCGATCGCGCGCAGCGTCTTCAGCTCGGCGAGCGTGAAGTCCTCGGTGAACCAGCCGGTGGTCGGGACGCCGTCCAGGACCTTGGTGGTCTTGCGGTCGGCGAACTCGGGGTGGTCGGCGACGTTCGTGGTACCGCCGATCTCGGGCTCATGGCGGCAGACCAGATGGCCGTCCTTGGTGGGGACCAGGTCGCCGGCCTCGACGACGTCGGCGCCGAGGTCGAGGGCCAGGTTGTACGAGCCGAAGGTGTGCTCGGGCCGGTAGCCGCTGGTACCC
This sequence comes from Streptomyces herbicida, assembly GCF_032656585.1. Taxonomy (NCBI): domain Bacteria; kingdom Bacillati; phylum Actinomycetota; class Actinomycetes; order Kitasatosporales; family Streptomycetaceae; genus Streptomyces; species Streptomyces herbicida. The sequence continues at coordinate 273,071 of NZ_JAUYWJ010000011.1, read as the reverse complement.
CGGTGGCCGATGATCGTCGGCTTGGGCAGGCTCTTCAGGCCGCCGCCGGTCCGGGCCGTCCCGGCCTCCGCGGCTCTGGCGGCGCCGGGCAGTCCGAGGACCGCGCCGCCCGCGCCGAGCACCGCGGCGCCGAGAAGCGCCCGCCGTGCGGTGCCCTGCGTCTGCTTGTTCGACTCGTGGGTTTCCATGAGGGCCCTCCTGCCGTCCGCCCGTGATTGCGGGCCGATGGTAGGGGCGTGGACATGACTGCCGGGAGACCTCGGTTCGAACATGCGGGTGACGGCGGATGTCATGAGGAAAGCAAGATGTGACGGACCGTCGGCATCGGCGCGGACGGCGCGGGTACCCGGGCGATAGGCCACTCGCGCGATGTCCGTCACATCGTCGCAACGGCGTTACGCGCGGATTCCGGCACGCCACCGCAGGTAAACCTGCGTCAACAGTACGTAAGACCTCGGTGAAGCGGACGCACCCGATGTGCGCTTCCCCCGGAGCCGCGAGTAATGTCCTCACCTGCACAGACTCATATCGACCCCCTTGACATCGGAGGACCCGTTGTCCCGCTTCGCGCTCATCAAGGCAGTGCTCGGACCGATCATGCGCCTGATGTTCCGCCCCCAGGTGGAGGGCGCGGAGCGTATCCCGGGCGACGGACCGGTCATCCTGGCCGGCAACCACCTCACGTTCATCGACTCGCTCGTGCTGCCGCTGGTGACCAAGCGGCAGGTGTTCTTCATCGGCAAGGACGAGTACGTCACCGGCAAGAGCCTCAAGGGCCGGCTGATGGCCTGGTTCTTCACCGGCGTCGGCATGATCCCGGTGGACCGGGACGGGGCGAGCGGTGGCGTGGCCGCGCTGATGACCGGTCGCCGGATCCTCGAGGAGGGCAAGGTCTTCGGCATCTACCCGGAGGGCACGCGGTCGCCCGACGGCCGTCTGTACCGGGGCCGCACCGGCATCGCCCGCCTCACGCTGATGACGGGCGCGCCGGTGGTTCCCTTCGCGATGATCGGCACGGACAAGCTGCAGCCGGGCGGTCGGGGTATCCCGCGGCCTGGCCGCGTGACCGTTCGCTTCGGTGAGGCGATGGAGTTCTCCCGGTACGAGGGGATGGACCGGGACCGTTATGTGCTGCGTGCGGTGACCGACTCCGTGATGGCCGAGGTCATGCGGCTGTCGGGGCAGGAGTACGTGGACATGTACGCCACGAAGGCGAAAGCCGCGTAGCGCCTCCGGCGGTCGGCCGGTTTTCCGGTGCTGGTGCGTCGTGGTTGCTCGCGCAGTTCCCCGCGGCCTGGCCGCGTGACCGTTCGCTTCGGTGAGGCGATGGAGTTCTCCCGGTACGAGGGGATGGACCGGGACCGTTATGTGCTGCGAGCGGTGACCGACTCCGTGATGGCCGAGGTCATGCGGCTGTCGGGGCAGGAGTACGTGGACATGTACGCCACGAAGGCGAAAGCCGCGTAGCACCTCCGGCGGTCGGCCGGTTTTCCGGTGCTGGTGCGTCGTGGTTGCTCGCGCAGTTCCCCGCGGCCCTTCAGGGTGCTCTCCTCACCCGATGGTTTCCAGGTTCTGGTCCTTCAGCAGGAACCAGGCCGACGCCGCTGTTGCCAGCAGGACGGCGGCGCCTGCGCCCGATGCCAGGTGCAGGCCGTGGACGAAGGAGTCCCGGGCCGCCGTCAGGAGTTCCGCGGACGTATGGGCGGGGAGAGTCGCCGCCGTTTCCACCGCCGCGCCCAGTGACTCATGGGCCGCTTCCGGGGTGCCCGCCGGGCCCGTGAAGTCGCGGTAGACGCCCGTCACGATGGAGCCGAGCAGGGCGATGCCCAGGGCGGCGCCGAGTTCGTACGCCGTTTCGGAGACCGCTGATGCGGCGCCCGCCTGGTCCTTGGGAACGCTGGAGAGGATCACGTCGGCGGTGACGGTGAAGGAGAAGCCCGCGCCCACGCCGACGACCAGGAGCGCGGCGCCCAGGACCGGATAGCCGGTCGACTGGCCCAGCGTCGTGAGGACGGCGAGGGCGAGGCCCACCACGGTGAGGCCGCCGGAGACCACGGCGCGGACCGAGAAGCGCCGTGCCGCGCGACCCGCGACGAGACCGGCCGCCACCGCGCCGACCGCGGCGGGCAGTTCGGCCAGGCCCGCCTCGAACGGACGCCTGCCCTGCACGAGTTGCAGGTACTGGGACAGGAAGAACACCAGGCCGGACATGCCGAGCACGGTCAGCAGGTCGGCGAGGACCGCGCCGCTGAAACCCCTCTTGCGGAACAGCCGCATGTCCAGCAGGGGCGTGGGCATGGTGAGCTGGCGGTGGACGAAGCCGTACAGCGCGGCGGCGCCCAGCAGACCCGCGGCGAACGTCACCGGGGTGAAGCCGTGCGTGGCGGCCTCCTTGACCGCGTAGACGACACCGATCATGCCGACCAGCGACAGCACGACGCTGATCAGGTCCCACGGGCCGGGGTTGGGGTTGCGGGACTCGGGCAGCGTCCTGATGCCGACGAGGACGAGGACCACCATCACCGGCAGGTTGATGAGGAAGACCGAACCCCACCAGAAGTGCTCGAGGAGGAAGCCGCCCACGATCGGCCCCACGGCCGTACCCGCGGAAGCGGTGGCACCCCAGATGCCGACCGCGAGGCTGCGCTCGCGCGGGTCGTGGAACAGATTGCGGATCAGGGCGAGTGTGGCGGGCATCAGGGTCGCGCCCGCGACACCGAGCAGCGCCCGCGCCAGGATCATCAGCTCCGGCGTCGTGGCGTAGGCGTTGAGGACGGATATCGCGCCGAACGCCGTGGCGCCGCCGAGCAGGATCCGCTTGCGGCCGATGCGGTCGCCGAGGCTGCCCATGGAGACCAGCAGTCCGGCGATGACGAAGGAGTAGACGTCACCGATCCACAGGAGCTGGGTGCCGGACGGGTTGAGGTCTTCGCTGATGTAGGGGGTCGCGAGGCCGAGGACGGTCGCGTCGACGGCCACCAGCAGCACGGCCAGCACGAGGACGGAGAGCGCGAGCCAACGGCCCGGGCGCTTCTCCGCCTCCGTCGTGCGGCCCCCCAAGCCCTCGGCTTCGCTCGGGCAGGGAGCGCCCCCATGCTGCAGGGTGCTGGTCATGATTCCTCTCTTCGGAGTGCGCCGCCGAGCAACAGCTCGGTGATCATGTGGGTGAAGTCCTTGGGGGCTACGCGGCCTTCCGAGACCGCCCAGGCGGCGGAGGCCATCAGGCCGTACAGCGCCTCGGTGAGCCAGGCCGGGGTGAGGTCGATACGGAGTTCGCCGCCGGCCTGGCCGCGGCGGAACAGGGCGGCGATACGGGCGTCGAGGTGGGCCCAGCCCTCGTTCTGTTCCTCGCCCTCGAACAGCTGGTTCTCGGTGTAGAGGAAGGCGAGCAGTCCGGCGGCGGGTTCGATCGCCCGCACCAGCCGGCGTACGGCCTCGCTCGCGGGGCCCTCGTCGAGCCGGGCCGCGTCGAGCGCGGCCTCGCACTCGGCGATGCCGAGCGCCTCCAGGGCCCGCACCAGCGCATCGCGCCCGGCGAAGTGGCGGTGCAGCGTGGCCCGGCTGATCCCGGCCGCCTTGGCGACCTCGTCCATGGTGGCGGTGGATTTGCGGGTCAGCAGGGCCGCGGCGCTGCGCAACACGTGATCACGATCGAGGGCCATGAAACAAGTGTAGCGCATGTGAGACATCTTTGTCTCACAATAGGCATGCGTGACTCATCGCCCCTGGTCGATGGGCGTGTGGGTCAGTGCCAGGGCAGCTGCCCGCGCCGCTCCCAGTACGCGGCCGGCTCCTCGACGAGAGCCGCGAGCCGCTCCAGCTGGTCCTCGTCGAGGTCGACGACCGCGGCGTGCAGGTTGGAGGCGAGCTGGTTGGTGGTCGCGGCGCCGGAGAGGACGATCCCGGCCCACGGCCGGCGCAGGATCAGCGCGAGGGCCACGGCGTCGCAGCAGAGGGATGTCTCCGCGGCGACGGCCCTCAGCGCGTCCGGTGCGTGGGGCTCCGCGAGCCGCCCATTGGCCATGCCCTCCTTGACGATCACCGTGAGCCCGGCGTCATGGGCCTCGGCGAGGGCGGGGCCGGCCGAGGTCTCCAGGGCGTTGTACGTCGACTGGACGGTACGGAAGAGGGACTCGCCGTCCACGGTCACGGCGAGGGCGGCGCGGATGGCGTCGGCCTGGGCGGGGCCGCTGGTGGAGAAGCCGATGGTCACACCCTCGGCAGCGGCTTGGGCGAGTCGGCTGTGGAGTTCCTTGTCGGTGAGGGCCGGGCTGTCCGGGGTCACCGAGTGGATCTGGTAGAGGTCGAGCCGGTCGCCGAGCAGCTCGTCGCTCTCGGCGCGCTGGCGCTCGTACGTGGCGAGGCTGTGGTCCTTGACCTCGTGCCGCTCCGCGTCGGTGGACCAGCCGGCGGTGTAGGTGTAGCCCCATTTGCTGCCGACGACGATGTCGTCGATGTCGGGGCGGGCATTCAGCCAGCCGGCGAGGAACTCCTCGGAGCGGCCGTAGGAGCGGGCGACGTCGAAGTAGCGGACGCCCTGGGCGTAGGCCGCGTCGAGGAGTTCGTGGGTGCGGGTGCGCAGCGTCTCGACACTGCGGTCCTCGCCCAGGTCGTCCTCCCGGCCGAGGTTGATGTAGCCGGGGCGGCCGACGGCGGCGAGACCGAGTCCGATGTGGCAGGTCGGGGTCGTTGCTGAGGCCAGTCGCGCGAAGGGCATCGCGGGCTCCGTTCGGTCGGCTCCGTTACGGCTTGCGACCAACGTAACCCGCGATGCCGCTGCGCTCAGCGAGACGGGGGCGCCTGAAAGCTCGGGTGGTGCGGCTCCTGGGCGGGTGCGGAAGCGTCGTAGCGCGTCGCGCAGTTCCCCGCGCCCCCAAAGGGCCTGCGGCCCTTGGGAGCACAGGCCTCTTACTTGGCCGTCGCCCACTCGTGCTGGGCCGCCACGTTCTGCTTCAGCTCGGCCAGCTGGATCGCGACCGCGCTCGGGGCCGTACCACCGCGGCCGTCGCGGGAGGCCAGAGCCCCCGGGACGTTCAGGACGGTCCGCACCTCGGGCGTGAGGTGGGCGGAGATCTTCGCGAACTGCTCGTCCGTGAGCTCGTCCAGTTCCTTGCCTTCGGACTCGGCGACCTTGACGCACTCCCCCGCGACCTCGTGCGCCACCCGGAACGGCACGCCCTGCTTGACCAGCCACTCCGCGATGTCGGTGGCGAGGGAGAAGCCGGCCGGGGCCAGCTCCTCCATGCGCTCGCGGTTGACCGTGAGCGTGGCGATCATGCCGGTGAAGGCCGGGAGCAGCACCTCCAGCTGGTCGCAGGAGTCGAAGACCGGCTCCTTGTCCTCCTGGAGGTCGCGGTTGTAGGCGAGGGGAAGGGCCTTCAGGGTCGCCAGCAGCCCGGTCAGATTGCCGATCAGCCGGCCGGACTTGCCGCGCGCCAGCTCCGCGATGTCCGGGTTCTTCTTCTGCGGCATGATCGACGAGCCCGTGGAGAACGCGTCGTGCAGGGTGACGAAGGAGAACTCCTTCGTGTTCCAGATGATGATCTCCTCGGCGATCCGGGAGAGGTTCACCCCGATCATCGCCGTGATGAAGGCGAACTCGGCGACGAAGTCACGGGAGGCCGTGCCGTCGATGGAGTTGCCGACACTGCCGTGCTCGAAGCCGAGGTCCTTGGCGACCGCCTCCGGGTCGAGACCCAGGGAGGAGCCGGCGAGGGCACCCGACCCGTACGGCGAGACCGCCGTGCGCTCGTCCCACTGGCGCAGCCGCTCGGCGTCCCGGGACAGGGACTGGACGTGCGCGAGGACGTGATGGGCGAAGAGGACCGGCTGGGCGTGCTGGAGGTGGGTGCGGCCGGGCATGGCCACGGCCGGGTGCGCTTCGGCGAGGCCGATCAGGGCGTCCTGGAGGTCGGCGATCAGACCGCCGATCGTACGGGCGTGGTCCCTCAGGTACATCCGGAAGAGGGTCGCCACCTGGTCGTTCCGCGACCGGCCGGCGCGCAGCTTGCCACCGAGGTCGGGGCCGAGGCGCTCCAGGAGTCCGCGCTCCAGGGCGGTGTGGACGTCCTCGTCGGCGATGGTGCCGACGAAGGAGCCGTCGGCCACGTCCGCCTCGAGCCGGTCGAGCCCGGCGAGCATCCGGGTCAGCTCGTCCTCCGTGAGGAGCCCCGCCTTGTGCAGCACCCGCGCGTGGGCACGCGAACCGGCGATGTCGTAGGGCGCGAGCCGCCAGTCGAAGTGGACGGACGCGGACAGCTTCGCCAGGGCCTCGGCGGGACCGTCGGCGAAACGGCCGCCCCAGAGCCGTACGTCACCGCTGTTGCTGCTCACTTGCGTTGCTCCTAGAGAGAGACGGATGTGCCGCCGCCTCCCTGCCGACCGGCGGTCAGGGAGGCGGCAATGACGTTACTGCTTACGCGAGGTCACGCTTCGCCGCGATCTTCGAGGACATGCTGTAGATGTCGATGAAACCCTTGGCCGCGGCCTGGTCGAAGGTGTCGCCCGTGTCGTAGGTGGCGAGGTTGAAGTCGTACAGCGACGACTCGGAGCGCCGGCCGGTGACGACCGCGCGACCGCCGTGCAGGGTCATCCGGATGTCGCCGTTGACGTGCTGGTTGGCCTCGTCGATGAAGCCGTCGAGGGCGCGCTTGAGCGGCGAGAACCACTGGCCGTCGTAGACCAGTTCGCCCCAGCGCTGCTCGACCTGCCGCTTGTAGCGGGCGAGTTCGCGCTCGACGGTGACGTTCTCCAGCTCCTGGTGGGCCGTGATGAGCGCGATCGCGCCCGGGGCCTCGTACACCTCGCGGGACTTGATGCCCACGAGACGGTCCTCGACCATGTCGATCCGGCCGATGCCCTGGGCGCCGGCGCGCTCGTTGAGCTGCTGTACGGCCTGCAGGACGGTGACGGGCTTGCCGTCGACGGCGACCGGGACGCCGTGCTCGAAGGTGATGATCACCTCGTCGGCCTCGCGGGGCTCGGCCGGGTTGGAGGTGTACTCGTAGATGTCCTCGATCGGGGCGTTCCAGATGTCCTCCAGGAAGCCCGTCTCGACCGCGCGTCCGAAGACGTTCTGGTCGATGGAGTACGGGGACTTCTTGGTGGTGGCGATCGGGAGCTGCTTGGCCTCGCAAAAAGCGATCGCCTTGTCGCGGGTCATCGCGTAGTCGCGGACCGGGGCGATGCACTTGAGGTCGGGGGCGAGGGCGACGATGCCGGCCTCGAAGCGGACCTGGTCGTTGCCCTTGCCGGTGCAGCCGTGGGCGACCGTGGTGGCGCCGTGCTTCCTGGCGGCGGCGACGAGGTGCTTGACGATCGCCGGCCGGGACAGGGCGGAGACCAGCGGATAGCGGTCCATGTAGAGGGCGTTGGCCTTGATCGCCGGGAGGCAGTACTCGTCGGCGAACTCGTCCTTGGCGTCCGCGACCTCGGCCTCGACGGCGCCGCAAGCGAGGGCGCGCTTGCGGATGACGTCCAGGTCCTCGCCACCCTGACCGACGTCGACCGCGACCGCGATGACCTCGGCGCCCGTCTCCTCGGCGATCCAGCCGATGGCGACGGAGGTGTCCAGACCGCCCGAGTAGGCGAGTACGACGCGCTCGGTCACTGGTTTCTCCTCACAGCGCATTACTGATATGCATGAGTATGCAGCCCTCTGCATGATTCGTCAATCCGCGAGCTCTCGGAGAGACCGGCCAAGCCGGCCGGCCTCGACTCCCTGGCCGCCCCCGCACTCCCGCCGGCCTGGGCGGCCACGGTGGACCGGTCGACCGTCGAAATCGCCGTGCGGCAAATCCTTAGACAGCCGAAAGGACTCTCCCGATAATCGTTGGACATGGGAAAGACCTATGAGCGCATCGACGGCAGGCTCCGCACGTTCATCGAGGAACAGCCCCTCTTCTTCACCGCGACCGCGCCCTTGTCCGGCGACGGCACGGTCAACCTCTCCCCCAAGGGCCTCAAGGGCTCCTTCGTGGTGCTCGACGAGCGCACCGTGGCGTATCTGGACTTCGCCGGATCCAACGCGGAGACCATCGCGCATCTGCGGGAGAACGGCCGGATCACGCTGATGTGGTGCGCCTTCCAGGGCCCGCCGAACATCGTGCGGGTGCACGGGCGGGGCGAGGCCGTCTTCCGTGACGACGCCCGGTTCCGGGAGTTGCTCGCCCGCTTCCCCGGCATCGACCCCACCCCGCACGGCCTGCGCGCGATCATCGTCGTACACGCGGAACTGGTCCGGGACACCTGCGGATACGCGGTGCCCTTCATGACGTACGACACGGACCGCGATCTGCACGCAAAGCGCTTCGCCCGCGAGGACGACGCATCGCTGAGCGACTACTTCCAGAAGAAGGAACACGTGGCCACTAGCCTGGATGGCCTACCAGGGCTGCCGCTGCCGCTCCCGCCGTCTACCGTCTGAGCCATGCGCCCCGGTGTCGTGGTCACCCTAGCCTCCCTGTCCCTCCTCACGCTCGGCACCGCTCCGGCCGGTGCGTCTCCCCCGCTGCCCGCCCTCATGGCGGACACCGGGGGCGGCACCCAGCTGATCACCGCTCAGGCGGCGAGCACCGCCTCGACGTCGGGCACGGTCACCTGGTGGGGCCTGCGGGACGGGCAGTGGGTGCAGGCCGGTTCGGCGCCGGCCCGCTTCGGCGCGAAGGGCCTCGCCGAGGGGGCGTCGCGCAAGCAGGGCACGTACACGACACCGACGGGGCTGTACGACCTGCCGTTCGCCTTCGGCATCAAGGCGGCCCCGAGCGGTACGTCCGTCACCTACCGGCCGGTGCACCAGGACTCGTGGTGGTGCCAGGACAACGCGTCGCGCTCGTACAACCGCTGGACCGAACCCCTCCCGTCCGACTGCCGCGCCTCCGAGTCCGAGCATCTGGTCACGTACGCCGGTCAGTACGCCCACGCCCTCGTCATCGGCTTCAACTACGCGCATCCAGTGCGCGGACGGGGAGCCGGGATCTTCCTGCACATCAACGGCAGCGGGGCCACGGCGGGTTGTGTGTCGGTGCCGGCGGACGCGATGCAGCGGATCCTGAAGTGGGCCGACCCGAAGGCGCGTCCGCACATCGCGATCGGAACGGCGGCCGGGACGACGGCGATCACCCGGTACTGAGCGTCACCGGCAACCGCACCGTGAAGGTCGTCGCTCCGGGGCGGCTCTCCAGGCCCACGCTCCCCCCGTGTGCCTCCACCACCGCCGCCACGATCGACAGGCCAAGCCCGGCTCCGCCGCCCGAGGCGTCCGTGCGGCGGCGGTGCTCGGCTCGGGTGAAGCGTTCGAAGACGCCCGGCCGGACGTCCTCGGGGACGCCGGGACCGTCGTCGTGGACCTTCAGGGCCGCCGTCCTGCCGTCCGTGTCGCCCTCCGTCTCCAGGGACACCGTCACCTTCGTGCCCACAGGTGTGTGCAGACGCGCGTTGGCCAACAGGTTGGCCAACACCTGCTGGAGACGATGGGCGTCGCCGGTCACCGTCACCGGCTCCTCCGGCAGCTCCAGCGTCCAGCGGTGGTCGGGACCGGCCGCACTGGCGTCCGTGACGGCGTCCAGGACCAGGTGGGTGAGGTCGACCGGACGGCGCTCCAGCGGGCGCCCCGCGTCCAGGCGGGCGAGAAGCAGCAGGTCGTCGACCATCTCACCCATACGGGAGGACTCGGCGGCGATCCGCTGCAGGGCCCGGGTGACCTCCGGCGGGACGGGCCCGGGGTGGAGCAGGGCGAGCTCCGCATGGCCGCGGACCGAGGCGACCGGGGTGCGCAGCTCATGGCTGGCGTCTGCGGCGAAGCTGCGCAGCCGCTCCTCACTGGCATGCCGCTTGGTCAGGGCGTCCTCGACATGGCCCAGCATGCGGTTGAAGGCGGCGGCGACCCGGCCCACCTCGCCGCGCGGGTCGGCCTCGGGGGCCCGGGGCGGCAACGCCACCTCGCCACTGGCCAGCGGGAGTTCGCTGACCCGGGTGGCGGTCGCCGCGACCCGGCTGAGCGGACGCAGCGACCATCGGACCCACAGTGCTCCGGTGACGCCCGCGACGGCCAGGGCCAGGCCGAAGACGATCGCGGCGACCAGTTCCAGCCGGTGCACGGTGGCCTCCACCGGCTCCAGCGGCAGGCCGACGATCAGCACGTCGCGGTCGAGGCCCCGGGACGCCACGACCCGGTAGTCGTCCAGGGAGGAGAGGTGGACGCTGTGGGCCCTGCCGTCGACCGGTACCGCCGCCAGCCTCCTCTGGTCCGCGTCGGTCAGGTCGACGTTCAGGTCCACGGCCAGGTTCCCGGAACGGACCAGCCCCTTGTTGGTGACCGTGCCTTTCACCACACGGGCGCCGAAGGTGCCCGTGGCCTGTCTGCGGGTGTCGCCGTGCTCGTCCCCGTCGTGATCGTCCGGCAGCCGGCCGTTGTGCTCCAGGCTCGCCGGGAACCGGGTGCCGACCTGGGCGAGCTGTTCGTCGAGGCGCTGCGTGAGGAAGCCGCTGAGCCCGACCACCGCGGCCACCCCGACGGCCGCGCAGCTCACCGCAAGGAGCACCACCAGGCCCACGGTGAGCCGGGCCCGCAGGGTGCGCGGCCGGGGCAGGCTCCGTAGCCACCGCAGGAATCTCACCTGGTCACCGGCTTCAGCACGTACCCGGCCCCGCGCACGGTGTGGATCATGGGCTCGCGGCCCGCGTCCACCTTCTTGCGCAGATACGAGATGTAGAGCTCGACGACATGGGCGCGGCCGCCGAAGTCGTACGACCACACCCGGTCGAGGATCTGCGCCTTGCTGAGCACCCGGCGCGGATTGCGCATCAGCAAGCGCAGCAGCTCGAACTCGGTCGGGGACAGTTCGATCAGCTCGCCGGCCCGGGTCACCTCACGGGCCTCCTCGTCCATGACCAGGTCGCCGACGGACAACGGCGGGCCCTCCTCCTGCTGCCGGGCCATGCCGGCCCGTCGCAGCAGTCCGCGCAGCCGGGCGACGACCTCCTCCAGGCTGAACGGCTTGGTGACATAGTCGTCGCCGCCCGCGGTGATCCCCGCGATCCGGTCCTCGACCGCGTCCCGGGCGGTGAGGAAGAGCACACAGACGTCCGGCTTCACCTGGTGCAGCGAGCGCAGCACGGCGAAGCCGTCGGTGTCGGGGAGCATCACGTCGAGGACCACCGCGTCGGGCAGCAGCTCGCGTGCCGCGGTCACCGCGCCCGCGCCGTCGCCGGCCGCCCGCACCTCCCAGCCCTCGTAGCGCAGGGCGCCGGTGAGCACCTCGGCGAGGTCCGGGTCGTCGTCGACGACGAGGACCCGCAGCGGGGTGCCGTCGGGCCGGGTGAGGGCGGGCCGGCCGGAGCGGGTCGTGTTCATCGTGTTCATCGCGCCTACCAGCATCGCTCCTCCCGGCGGCCGCCGAGTGGCCCCGCGGCTCTGAGTTTCCTGTGAGGGGCCCGTAGAGGCACCTGCTCAGAGCTCCCTCAGAGGTTTGCGCAGCTCAGTGGCACGGCGGACGGGAACACCCGGGAGAAAGGGCCCACACATGACCACCCTGTACGAGCGGCGGGCGGCGCCGGCCGTGGCGCCTGTTCCCCGCAGCTCCCCCGCGGTCCCGTTGCTCGCCCTGCTGTGGGCCGGGGCGGCGGCCGTGGTGGCGCTGTGGTGGATGGACACCGGCTCGGTCGTCGGTACGGCGGGCCGGCTGACCGGCGCCGGGCGGATCGCCGGGCTGCTGTGCGGGTACTCCTGCGCGGTGCTCGTCGGGCTCATGGCGCGGGTGCCGCTCCTGGAGCGTCGGATCGGCTCGGACCGGGTGGCGCGCTGGCACGCGATGGCGGGCCGCTACACGGTCTGCCTGCTGGTCGCGCACATCGTGCTGATCCCCGCCGGGTACGCCGCCCAGGACGGCGCGTCCCTCGTCCACGAGACGGTCACGGTGATCCTCGACTATCCGCAGATGCTCAAGGCCACCGCGGGCACGGTGATCCTCTTCGCCGTCGGCGTCACCTCGGTGCGGGCAGTGCGCCGCCGGACCGGCTACGAGTTCTGGTACTACGTCCACCTGCTCACCTATGCCGCCGTCTTCCTCGCCTTCGGACACCAGTTGGCGCTGGGCGACGACTTCAACGGGAAGCCCGTGGCCACGGCGGCCTGGTACGCCCTGTACCTGGGCGTCGCGGCCCTGGTGGTGTGGTTCCGGGTCCTCGTGCCGGTGCGGCTCAATCTGCGCCACCGGCTGCGGGTGGAGTCCGTGCACCGGGAGGCGCCGGGCGTGTACTCGGTCGTCGTGCGCGGGCGGCGGGCGGCGGAGCTGGGGGCGCGGCCGGGGCAGTTCTTCCGCTGGCGGTTCCTCGGGCAGGGCATGGGCTGGACGTCGACGCCGTACTCCCTGTCGGCGCCGCCCCGCGCCGATCTGCTGCGCATCACGGTCAAGGCGCTCGGCGACCACAGCGCGGCCGTGTCCCTGCTGCGGCCGGGCACCCGGGTGTGGGCGGAGGGGCCGTACGGCTCCCTGACCGCAGACCGGCAAACCGCGCACAAGTCCCTCCTGATCGCGGGAGGCGTCGGGATCACCCCGCTGCGTGCGCTGTTCGAGACGCTGCCCGGCGAGGTGACACTGCTCTACCGGGCCCGCACGGCCGAGGACCTGGCCCTGGGCGGGGAGCTGGAGGCCATCGCGCGCCGGCGCGGGGCGAAGGTGCTGTACGCCCTCAACGGCGCGCACGGGGAGCGTCCGAGACTCACCGCCGACGCCCTGCGCGCGACCTTCCCCGGCCTGTCCGAGTACGACGTGTACCTCTGCGGTCCGCACGGCTTCGCCCAGGACCTGTACCGGGCGCTGCGCGCCGCCGGTGTGCCGGACCGCCGTATCCACCACGAGTCGTTCGAGCTGTGAGGCCCCCGTGCACGCGTTGAAGAAGAGCCGCCCCCTGCGCCGCATCGTGCTGGCGAGCGCCGCCACCGTCTCCGGGATGGTGCTGCTCCTGTCGCTGAAGCCGCACACGAGCCCGGCCTTGGCGGTGGGCACGCGGTCGCGCGTGCCGTCCAGCAGTGCGAGCGCGTCGGCCGGCGGGTCCTCCGGCGGCTCCGGCAACGAGTCGGCCACCGGCACGAAGACCCTCACCGGCGACTCGGTCCAGACCCGATGGGGCCCGGTCCAGGTGCGGGTCACGGTGAAGAACGGCAAGCTCACCGACGTGACCGCCGTGACGTACCCGCAGGAGAATCCGCGCGACCAGGAGATCAACGGCTACGCCATCCCCCAGCTGCGGCGCGAGGCACTGGCCGCGCAGAGCGCCGACATCGACACCGTCTCCGGAGCGACGTACACGAGCGACGGTTACCGCCAGTCGCTCCAGTCCGCCTTGGACTCGGCCGGAGTCTGAACACACCGGAGTCGAGGCACGTACAAGTGGGCCAAGGGTCAAGTCCCCACGGAGGAACCGTGACCACCACGCTCGCAGGCGGACGTGCCGCCCGCCGCCAGACGATGCGCCGCATCCGCCCGCGCCGCTCCCCGGCCGTCCCGCTGCTGATCGCCGTGTGGGCGGGCGCAGTGGCCGTGCTGTGGCTGTGGTGGCACAACACGCCGTCCATCGCCGACAACAACGGCAAGATCCTGAACGCGGGCCGGATCACCGGTCTGCTCGCCGGCTACCTCATGGCGCTGGTCGTGCTCCAGATGGCCCGGGTGCCCGCCCTGGAGCGGCGTGTCGGCTCCGACCGGGTGGCCCGCTGGCACGCCATGAGCGGCCGCTACACGCTCTGCCTGGTCTTCGCGCACATCTTCCTGACCATGTGGGGCTATGCGCTCCAGGCGGGCAAGTCGCTCGGCGACATCGTCCAGCAGACCATCGACTCCATCACCCAGCTGCCGGACATGGGCAAGGCCGCGATCGGCACGGGTCTGTTCGTGGTCATCGGACTGACCTCGATCGGCGTGGTCCGCCGCAGACTGCCGTACGACGCCTGGTACCACGTGCACCTGTTCACCTACGCGGCGGTGTTCCTGACGTTCTGGCACCAGATCACCACCGGCAACGACTTCGCCCTGGAACCCACCGCGAAGACCTTCTGGTACGGGCTGTACGGCTCGGTCACCGCGCTGGTGCTCTGGTACCGCATCCTCACCCCGATCCGGCTGAACCTGCGTCACCGTCTGCGCGTCGAGGCGGTCATCGAGGAGACGCCGGGCATCGTGTCGGTGCTCATCGGTGGCCGCAAGCTGCACCGGATGGGCGCGGAGGCCGGGCAGTTCTTCCGGTGGCGGTTCCTGGCGCCGGGCATGCGGTTCAGCTCGCACCCGTACTCGCTGTCGGCGGCGCCGCGTCCGGACATGCTGCGGATCACCGTGAAGGCGATCGGCGACCACAGCGCCCGGCTGCGCGAGCTGCGCCCCGGCACCAAGGTGTGGGCCGAGGGCCCGTACGGCGCCATGACGGCCTCCCGCCGCAGCCGCGGCAAGGTGCTGCTGGTCGCGGGCGGCGTCGGCATCACACCGATGCGTGCCCTGTTCGAGACGCTGCCCGGCGCGGCCGGCGACCTGACCCTGCTCTACCGGGCCAACACCACCCAGGACCTGGCCCTGTGGGACGAGCTGGCGGTCATCGCCAATGAGCGCGGTGCCCGGCTGATGTACGCCGTGAACAGCCCGGAGGGCGAGCGGCCGGACATCTCCGCGGAGAGCCTCCAGCGGAAGATCCCGGACATCGACCGGCACGACGTCTTCATGTGCGGCCCGCCCGGGTTCGCGCAGCAGGTGTACGAAGCACTGCGCGGCGCGGGGGTCCCCGCCCGCCGCATCCATCACGAGTCGTTCGAGATGTGAGCGACGGGAAACCACGGAACCTCCACGGGAACTCGACGGGAAATCAGGAGCTCAGAAGAGATGCGGAAGAGCCACCCCATTCGGCGCGTCGTGCTGGCCACCGCGGCCACCGTCTCCGGTGTCGTACTGCTGCTGTCGCTGAAGCCGTCGACGGACCCCGCCTCGGCCTCGGCGGCGGGTGCGGCGCCGCAGCAGACGGCGGCCGGGCAGGAGTCGCCACAGGGCGGGGCACAGACCGCCGGTACGGGCACGGTGACCGGTGATGCGGCCCAGACCCAGTACGGGGTCGTCCAGGTACGGCTGACCGTCGCCAACGGCAAGATCACCAAGGCCGAGGCGGTACAGGCCCCCAAGGGCGGGACGAGCGACCAGAAGACCGCACTGGCCGTGCCCAAGCTCAATCAGGAGGCCGTGGCCGCGCAGAACGCGCAGATCGACTCGGTGTCCGGGGCTACGTACACGAGCACCGGGTACAAGAAGTCGCTGCAGTCGGCACTGGACAGGATGAAGGCGGCCGGCGGCTCGAACGGTTCGTCGGGCTCGGCGGGCTCGTCCTCCGGGTCGGGCGGCGCCGCGCAGGCCACCAAGACGGTGACCGGGCAGGTCGCGCAGACCCAGTACGGGCCGGTCCAGGTCCGTATCACCGTCAGCAACGGCAAGATCACCAAGGCCGAGGCGGTACAGGCGCCCAAGGGCGGGCTCAGCGACCAGAAGACCGCACAGGCGGTGCCGAAGCTGAACCAGGAGGCGGTGGCGGCCGGGAACGCGACGATCGACTCGGTGTCCGGCGCCACCTACACGAGCACCGGCTACAAGCAGTCGCTGCAGTCCGCGTTGGACCAGGCCGGTGGCTGAGGCCGTGGCGGAGTCAGAAGCTCCCGCCGCGGTGCGTCGGGCGGAGGAGGTCATGGGGACCGTCTTCTCCTTCGACGTCCGCGGCGGGGAACCACATGCCGTACAGGCGGCCCTCGACGAGGCGGTCGCCGGGCTGCACCGGGTCGACGAGGTGTTCAGCACCTATCGCGAGGACAGTCAGGTGTCCCGGCTGGCCCGCGGCGAGCTGACCGTGGCCGAGTGCGATCCCGAGGTCGCGGAGGTGGTGGAGCTGGGCGCCGAGGCGGAGCGGCTGAGCGACGGCTGGTTCAGCATGCGCTACCGGGGCCGGTTCGATCCGACCGGGATCGTCAAGGGCTGGGCGGCGGAGCGCTGCGCACGGCTGATCGCGGCAACGGCCGGGGTGAGCGGCGTGAGCGTGAACGGCGGCGGGGACGTCCAGATGTTCGGCGCGCCCGACCCGCAGCGGCCGTGGCGGGTGGGGGTGTCGGATCCGCTGCGGCCCGGTGGGCTGGCGGCGGTGATCTCGTCCGCAGGCGTGTCCGAGCTGGCGGTCGCCACGTCCGGCACGGCGGAACGCGGCGCGCACATCGTGGATCCGCGGACGGGGAAGTCGGCGGTCACGGACCTGGTCGCGGTCACCGTCGTGGGTCCGCGGCTGACCTGGGCGGACTGCTGGGCCACGGCCGCGTTCGCGATGGGTTCACGGGAGGGCCTGGCGTGGCTGGAGTCACTCCCGGACGTGGAAGCCCTCCTGATCACAGCGGGCGACGAGGTGCGCTGTACGGGGGGCTTGGCGACGCGGCTGGGGTGACTGGCTGGAAGCGCAAGGGCAGCCAACCCAGGGGCGCGGGGAACTGCGCGACCAGCCCCCACGCCCCGCAGTCGGACACCACCGACACCGCCCCACTGAGCGGCCGCGATCAGTGGCCGTTCTGAGCCAACCGCAGCAGATGTTCGGCCAGCGCCTGCCCCCCGGACGGATCCCGGCTGATCAGCAGCAACGTGTCGTCGCCGGCGATCGTCCCCAGGATGTCGTGCAGCTCGGCCTGGTCGATGGCCGAGGCCAGAAACTGCGCGGCACCCGGAGGGGTCCGCAGGACCACGAGATTGGCGGAGGCCTCCGCGGAGATCAGCAGCTCTTGGGAGAGCCGCCGCATCCGCTCCTCCTTCGCCGACTCCCCCAGCGGTGCGCGGGGCGTGCGGAAGCCGCCCTCGCTCGGGACCGCGTAGATCAGGTCGCCGTCGGTGTTGCGGATCTTCACCGCGTTCAGCTCGTCCAGATCCCGGGAGAGCGTCGCCTGGGTGACGGTCAGCCCGTCGTCGGCCAGGAGCTTCGCCAACTGGCTCTGGGAGCGCACCGGTTGCCGGTTGAGGATGTCCACGATCCGGCGGTGGCGTGCGGTGCGGGTCTGCGGCACGGCAGGCCCCGCGGTCTGCTCGTGGTCCTGCGCCTGGCTCATCGTCGTCTCATTCCCCGGCTCGTCCGTCCCCGTTCGCTGCTTCGAGGATGCCGGGCAGCGCCCGGAGAAGGGCGTCCGCCTCGTCGTCGCCGAGGTTCAGCGGTGGCATCATCCGTACGACGTCGGGGGCGGGCGCGTTCACCAGGAATCCGGCCTCCTGAGCCGCCTGCTGCACCTGCGGCGCGAGTGGCTCGGTGAGCACGATACCCAGCAGGAGGCCCGCGCCCCGGACATGGTCGATCAACGGGTTGCCGAGTGACTCGATTCCGTCCCGCAACTTCTCGCCCTGCCGCTTGACGTTCTCGAGCAGTTCCTCGTTCGCGATGGTGTCGAGGACGGCGAGTCCGGCGGCGCATGCGACCGGGTTGCCGCCGAAGGTCGTGCCGTGGTGACCCGGCCGAAGCAGCTCCGCGGCCCGGCCGAAGGCGACGGTGGCGCCGAGCGGCAGCCCGCCGCCCAGGCCCTTGGCCAGGGTCACGACGTCCGGCAGGACGCCCTCGTGCGCCTGGTACTCGAACCAGTTGCCGGTCCGCCCGATGCCGGTCTGCACCTCGTCGAGGACGAGGAGGGACCCGGTGGCCGCCGTGATGGCGCGGGCCGCCTTGAGATAGCCGGCCGGGGGCACCACGACCCCGTTCTCGCCCTGGATGGGCTCGATGACCACGAGGGCGGTCTCCTCCGTCACCGCGGCCGCCAGGGCCTGGGCGTCGCCGTAGGGGACATGCGTGACGTCGCCGGGCAACGGCAGGAACGGCTCCTGCTTGCCGGGCTGGCCGGTGAGCGCGAGGGCGCCCATCGTGCGGCCGTGGAAGCCGCCCTCGGTGGCGACCATGTGGGTGCGCCCGGTCAGCCGGCCGATCTTGAAGGCACCTTCGTTGGCCTCGGCGCCGGAGTTGCAGAAGAAGACCTTGCCGTCGCGGTCGAAGCGCTCCAGGAGACGTTCCGCGAGGGCGACGGGCGGTTCGGCGATGAAGAGGTTGGACACATGGCCGAGGGAGGCGATCTGCCTGCTGACGGCCTCGACGACGGCCGGGTGGGCGTGGCCGAGCGCGTTGACCGCGATGCCGCCGACGAAGTCGAGGTACTCCTTGCCGTCGGCGTCCCACAGCTTCGCGCCCGCGCCGCGCACGAGAGGCAGCCGGGGAGTGCCGTAGTTGTTCATGAGCGCGCCCTGCCACCGCGCGGTCAGTTCCTGGTTGCTCATGATTCCCCCTGCTCGTCCGGCTTCTCGTCGGGCACGACCATCGTGCCGATGCCCTCGTCCGTGAAGATCTCCAGCAGGATCGAGTGCTGGACCCGGCCGTCGATGACGCGGGCGGTGTTGACGCCGTTGCGCACGGCGTGCAGACAGCCCTCCATCTTCGGCACCATGCCGGAGGACAGCTCCGGCAAAAGCTTCTCCAGCTGGGAGGCGGTCAGGCGGCTGATCACCTCGTCGGAGTTCGGCCAGTCCTCGTAGAGGCCCTCGACGTCGGTGAGGACCATGAGGGTCTCGGCGCCCAGTGCAGCAGCGAGTGCCGCAGCCGCCGTATCAGCATTGACGTTGTAGACATGTCCGTCGTCCTGACTGCGGGCGATGGAGGAGACGACCGGGATGCGGCCGTCGGCGAGCAGGGCCTCGATCGCGCCCGTGTCGATCTCGGTGATCTCGCCCACCCTCCCGATGTCGACCAGCTCCCCCGCGATCTCGGGCTGGTGCTTGGTGGCGGTGATGGTGTGCGCGTCCTCGCCGGTGAGCCCGACGGCCAGCGGGCCGTGCTGGTTGAGCAGCCCGACCAGCTCGCGCTGCACCTGCCCGGCCAGCACCATCCGTACGACGTCCATGGCGTCCTCGGTGGTGACCCTGAGGCCCGCCTTGAACTCGCTGACGATGCCGTGCCGGTCGAGGGCGGCGCTGATCTGCGGGCCGCCGCCGTGCACGACGACCGGCTTGAGGCCCGCGTGGTGCAGGAACACCACGTCCTGCGCGAACGCGGCCTTCAGCTCCTCGTCGATCATGGCGTTGCCGCCGAACTTGATCACGACGGTCTTGCCGTTGTGCCGGACCAGCCAGGGCAGCGCCTCGATGAGGGTCTGTGCCTTGGGCAGCGCGGTGTGCTTTCGCGTGGTGCTCATGACGAGTAGGCGCTGTTCTCGTGGACGTAGTCGGCGGTCAGGTCGTTGGTCCAGATGGTGGCGGTCTCGCTGCCGGCGGCGAGGTCGGCGACGATGTGCACCTCGCGGTAGCGCATGTCGACCAGCTCGCGGTCCTCGCCGACGCCGCCGTTCTTGCACACCCACACGCCGTTGATGGCGACGTTGAGCTGGTCCGGCTCGAAGGCGGCCTTCGTGGTGCCGATGGCGGACAGGACGCGGCCCCAGTTGGGGTCCTCGCCGTGGATGGCGCACTTGAGGAGGTTGTTGCGGGCGATCGAGCGGCCCACCTCGACGGCGTCGTCCTCGGTCGCGGCGTTGATCACCTCCACCTTGATGTCCTTGCTGGCGCCCTCGGCGTCCCGGATGAGCTGCTGGCCGAGGTCGTCGCACACGGCCCGTACGGCCTTTGCGAACTCCTCGTACCCGGGGGTGACCCCGGCCGAGCCCGAGGCGAGCAGCAGCACGGTGTCGTTGGTGGACATGCAGCCGTCGGAGTCGACACGGTCGAAGGTGACCTTGGTGGCGGCCCGCAGCGCCTGGTCCAGGACCTCACTGTCGAGGTCGGCGTCGGTGGTGAGGACGACCAGCATGGTGGCGAGGCCCGGCGCGAGCATGCCCGCACCCTTGGCCATGCCGCCGACGGTCCAGCCGTCCCTGGTCACGACCGCGGTCTTGTGGACGGTGTCGGTGGTCTTGATGGCGATGGCGGCCTTCTCGCCGCCGTGCTCGCTCAGGGCCGCCGCGGCCGTCTCGACGCCCGAGAGCAGCTTGTCCATCGGGAGCAGGACGCCGATGAGGCCGGTGGAGCAGACGGCGATCTCGATCGCCCCGCGCCCCAGGGCCTCGGCGGCCTTCTCGGCGGTCGCGTGGGTGTCCTGGAAGCCCTTCGGTCCGGTGCAGGCGTTGGCGCCACCGGAGTTGAGGACGACGGCGGAGACCTGGCCGCTCTTCAGCACCTGCTCGGACCACAGCACCGGCGCGGCCTTCACACGGTTGGAGGTGAAGACACCGGCGGCGGCACGGCGGGGCCCGTTGTTGACCACGAGGGCCAGGTCCGGGTTGCCGTTCTCCTTGATCCCGGCGGCGATGCCCGCCGCCGTGAATCCCTTGGCTGCCGTGACGCTCACGGTGCGACTCCGATCGTGGAAAGCCCGGTGGTCTCGTCGAGTCCGAGGGCGATGTTCAGGCTCTGGACGGCACCGCCCGCGGTGCCCTTGGTCAGGTTGTCGATGGCGCTGATCGCGATGATGCGGCCCGCGGCCTCGTCGTGTGCGACCTGCACCTGAACGGCGTTGGAACCGTGGACGGACGCCGTGGCGGGCCACTGGCCCTCGGGCAGGAGGTGGACGAAGGGCTCGTCCGCGAAGGCCTTCTCGTAGGCGGCGCGGACCGACTCGGCGGTGACGCCGGCCCGGGCCTTCGCGCTGCACGTGGCGAGGATGCCCCGGGACATGGGCGCGAGGGTGGGTGTGAAGGAGACGGAGACCCTCTGCCCGGCGGCCGCGCTCAGGTTCTGGATCATCTCGGGGGTGTGCCGGTGCCCTCCCCCGACGCCGTACGGCGACATCGAACCCATGACCTCACTTCCCAGCAGGTGCGGCTTGGGCGCCTTGCCGGCGCCGGAGGTGCCGGAGGCGGCGACCACCACGGCCTCGGGCTCGGCGAGCCCTGCCGCATAGGCCGGGAAGAGGGCGAGGGAGACGGCGGTGGGGTAGCAACCGGGCACCGCGATGCGCTTGGACCCCTCCAGCGCAGCGCGGCCGCCCGGAAGTTCGGGGAGGCCGTAGGGCCAGGTCCCGGCGTGCGGGGAGCCGTAGAACTTCTCCCAGTCGGCGGCATCCTCCAGTCGGAAGTCGGCGCCCATGTCGACGACGATCACATCCGGGCCGAGCTGCTCGGCGACGGCGGCGGACTGCCCGTGCGGCAGGGCGAGGAACACGACGTCGTGCCCGGCGAGGGCTTCGGGGGTGGTCTCCGCCAGCACGCGGTCGGCCAGCGGCAGGAGGTGCGGCTGCAGGGCACCGAGGCGCTGACCCGCGTTGGAGTTGCCGGTCAGGGCCCCGATCTCGACCTCGGGGTGCGCGAGGAGCAGCCGCAGGACCTCTCCGCCCGCGTACCCGCTCGCTCCGGCCACCGCCGCTCGTACCGTCATGTCACCCTCCTCTGGATGGCATGACTATACGTTTCGCTGCACGTTTATGCAATCCTGAGATCAGCCCCGAGATCACGAAGGCCGCCGGAACAAGGAGCCCGCCACCCCCTCGCGGGAGGTTGCGGTCGGCACCGCAGGGGCGTTTTCTGGAAGTGTCCGGCGGTGAAGCGAGAGCGCCCCCGGGGCCACGGCACAGACCGATGGCCCGCGCCTGCTTGAGTGCCCCCCGGTAGCGGCCCGCCGTCGCCGCCGTCATCACAGTTCGATGCGGAGGTGACCGAGGTGAAAGCGGTCGTATACGAGGAGCCTTTCCACGTGGCCGTGCGAGACGTGGACGATCCACGGATCCAGCACCCCAACGACGTGCTCGTACGCGTCACGTCGACCGCGATCTGCGGCTCGGATCTGCACATGTACGAGGGCCGCACGGCGGCGGAGCCGGGCATAGTCTTCGGACACGAGAACCTCGGCGTGGTCGAGGAGGTCGGTAGCGGCGTGATGACCCTGTCCCAGGGAGACCGTGTCGTGATGCCCTTCAACGTCGCGTGCGGATTCTGCAAGAACTGCCTCGCCGGGAAGACCGGGTTCTGCCTGACGGTCAATCCGGGCTTCGCGGGCGGGGCGTACGGATACGTGGCGATGGGACCGTACACGGGCGGCCAGGCAGAGCTGCTGCGCGTACCCTTCGCCGACTTCAACTGCCTGAAGCTGCCGCCGGGTGAAGAGTTCGAGACGGACTTCGTCCTGCTCGCCGACATCTTCCCGACCGGCTACCACGGATGCGAACTCGCCAAGGTCATACCCGGCGAGAGCGTGGCCGTGTACGGCGCCGGGCCCGTGGGACTGATGGCCGCCTACTCCGCGCTGCTGCGCGGTGCGTCCAAGGTGTTCTCCGTCGACCGGGTGCCGGAGCGTCTCGCCAAGGCGGCGGAGATCGGGGCCATCCCCATCGACTTCACCAAGGGCGACCCGGCCGAGCAGATCAAGGAACAGACGGGAGGAGAGGGCACCGACAAGGGCGTGGACGCCGTCGGGTACCAGGCCCAGGCACACGACGCGAGCCACGAGGAACCGGCCTACGTCCTCAACGAACTCGTCGCGACGGTACGGGCGACCGGCATGCTCGGCGTACCGGGCCTGTACGTTCCGTCCGACCCGGGCGGACCCGACGAGAACGCCAAGCACGGCCAGCTCCTGGTCTCGATCGGCAAGATGTTCGAGAAGGGCCAGCAGATGGGCACGGGCCAGTGCAACGTCAAGCAGTACAACCGTCAGCTGCGCGACATGATCATCGCCGGGCGGGCCAAGCCCAGCTTCGTGGTCTCCCACGAGCTGCCGCTGGACCAGGCACCGGCGGCGTATGAGAAGTTCGACAAGCGGATCGAGGGCTACACCAAGGTCGTGCTGCACCCCGAGCACGCACTCGCGGCGTAGCACCCACGATGTAGTGACACCCACGAAGCAGAGGAAGGGTCCGGGCGCACGGGACACCGGCTGTCCCGTGCGCCCCGTGCGTCCTGCTCAGAGGCGCTCGGCTGGTGCCGACGAAGTGAGTTTGACCTGGAGTGCGCTCCAAGTCCTACCGTTCTTGTCATGAGCAGCGGACGCCCTCTCCCGCAGGAGCGGGAGCCTTCGTCGACCATCGCCCCGGCCGCCGAGCGCACCGGACGCTCGCACGACACGCTGCGCTGCTACGAGAAGGCCGGCCTGCAGCGGTTCGCGGGGCTGCGGGCCGAGGGGCACGGCACGGTCGCGGACCGGCCGGCGATGCTCCGGGAGCATCCCGCCGTGCCGGCCGACCGGATCCGGGCGCCCAGGCGCAACGCGTCCGCGCTGCACGACAAGATCGCCCTTCCCCACGCCTGAAGGGCGCGGGGACCCCATCGAACGACTGCTCCAAGAGCGGCAGTCGGGGACGGATGAGCCCACATGAGCGAGAGCACCACCCGTGAAGAGCGCTTCGCCCGCGGTCTGAACGTACTGGAGAGCGTCGACGGCGAGGCAGGCCGGCGGGTCATCGACTCGCTCGCGGACATCAGTCCCGAACTCGGCCACCAGATAGTCTCCTGGGGCTTCGGGGAGATCTACGCCCGGCCCGAACTGGCCCCCCGGGACCGCCAGTTGGTGACGCTGGGCATGCTCACCGCGCTCGGCGGCTGTGAGCCGCAGCTGGAGGTGCACATCAACGCGGCCCTGAACGTGGGCCTCACGCCCGAGCAGATCGTCGAGGCGCTGCTGCACTCCGCCGGGTACTGCGGCTTCCCCAAGGCGCTCAACGCCACGTTCGTCGCGAAGAAGGTCCTCGCCGAGCGCGGGCTGCTGCCGCTCGGACAGCAGCCCGCGGACGACTCCGCGGTAACCCCTGCCTGATCCGCAGGGTGGCCGCCCGGGGCCCTCGGCGTGACCTCGGCACCGCCCAGGTCGACAGCCGTACGGGCCGCCGAGGACCGGGCGTCGACGACCTTCGCGATCAGACCTCGAACGGCGAGGCAGGCAACGGGTGTGAGCACGTCAACGGGGCCCGCGCGGGGACGTAAGGTCGAGGGCATGGGTGCGGTGTGCGCGGGTGTCGGCGGCGCGTCGGCCGCCCACGAGGAGGCCTTCCGGGCCACGAGGCAGGCCTCGCACCACGAGATCCGGCTCCGGGCCGGGCGCAAGGCACCCACCGGCTCCCCCGGCGGTCCGCGCCGCCGAGCGAGGAAGGGATGACGATGGGCGAGTTCCGGCCCGTGCCGGACGTGCTGGCTCACCTGGCCGGGCACTGGCGGGTGGAGCGGACCGTGCGGGACCTGGCGAGCGGCGCCGAGGGGCGGTTCGAGGGCACCACCGTCTTCCGTCCACTGAACGGGGGCGGACTGCTGCACGAGGAGTCCGGCATGTTCACCTGGCAGGGCGTGACCCGTCCCGCCGAGCGGACCCTGCGCTTCCTGCCCGGGAAGACGCCGGGCACCGCGGACGTCCGCTTCGCCGACGGGCGGCCCTTCCACGACCTGGACCTGACCTCCGGACGGCACGTCGTCGACCACCCCTGCTCCGCGGACCTCTACCGGGGCGAGTTCACCGTCCGGGACGAGGACCACTGGCGGACGGTGTGGCACGTCGGCGGCCCCGCGAAGGACCTCGTGCTGACCACCGACTACGCGCGCGTGGGCTGAGTCGCCGCCCCGTCGAAACGGAGGTTCCAGCGGCCCGCGCGGCCCGTGACGGTCGTCGTCGACAAGGGGCGGACATCGATGTTCCAGTAGCTCGCGGGCGGCGCCTTCAGGACGTACACGAGCGCCGCGCGGATCACGGAGGGCTCGGCGACCGCGACGATACGGCCGCCGTCGTCGGCGGGCCGGGTCTCCAGCCAGCCGCCGATCCGGGAGATGAACGCCAGCAGGGACTCACCCCCGTGCGGCGTCGAGCGCGGGTCGGCGAGCCAGGCGTCCACCGCCTCCGGCTCGCGGGCCATCGCCTCGCCGAGAGTGAACCCGCGCCAGCGGCCCATGTCGCAGTCCCGCAGGGCGAGCTGCACCAGTGGGTGATAGCCCAGGGCGTCACCCGTGGCGCGACTGCGCGGCGTCGGCGAACAGTAGCGCAGCTCGGCCGTGGCCAGTGGCAGCAGCTCCCACGCGGCGTGCTGCACCTCGTCCCAGCCCGCCTGGTCCAGCGGGCGGTCGTCCTGAAAGCGCTCCGCGAGCAGCGGCGAGCTGCGCGCGGCGGCGACGAACGTGACCCGAAGTTGCATGCGGAGATGGTCTGCCGCGCAAGTACACAGGTCAAGGGGCGTTGCATGCCAGTTACCCGAGGTTTGCAAATCCTTACTGCGAGGTCAGGATCTGCCGGACAAATCGGGAGAAAGCAGGGTTAATTCGTGTCACCGGATGTCTCGAGGTACAGCGCCATCCACTGGTCCGGCCGTTCGAGCGGGGCGAAGCCGAGCTTCTCGTAGACCCCGTGCGCGTCATGGGTCGCGAGCAGGACGCGCCGCAGTCCGTACCCCCGCAGGTGTTCGCGGATTCCCCCGACCAGTGCCGTGCCGATGCCCTTCCCGCGCACCGACGGGTCGACGTAGACGTCGGCGAGCCAGCCGAACAGCGCCCGGTCGGTCACCACGCGCGCGTACGCCACCTGCTCCCCCGAGGCCGTCTCGTACACCCCGAAATTGAGCGAGGCCGCCATCGCATGGTCCTGCTTCTCGCGCGGGCGCCCCACCGCCCAGTACGCGTCGGTCGACAGCCAGCGGTGGACGCGATCGACGTCGACGCGATCGGTGTCGGCGGAGAACTCATAGCCCGCGGGCAGGTCAGGTACGTCGCTCATGCGCGGGATCCTCCCAGCTCAGCCGGGCCGGCGTCGAACGGATTCCGGTGCGGGGCACCTGGGAGCCGAGCCGACCGTGCGGGTCACCGGCGTCGAGGCGCTGTCCGAGCCGTCGTACGACGACCGGCTGCTCGCCCCCGTGGCCGCCGTCGGTGACCGGTCGCTGATGGTGGAGTACAACGGCTGTGCCGGCATCACCGACGAGCTGGTGCTCCCGGTCTCCCGGGGCCGCACAGTGGTGTCGCACTTCCGGAACATCGACGCGGTGGACCACTTCCACTGGTTCGAGGACGGCGACCTCACCCGGACGAACTCCTGGCCCGCATGCGGGAGTCCGGCTTCGATCCGAGCCAGGACGACGAGCGTGACCGCGCTCTGCACGCGGTGGACGCCTTCGCGCCGGCGCACCGGATCACGGGTGTGCGCCTGACGCCGGAGCTGTTCGAGTCGGTGGAGTTCGTCTGCGGGGGTGCCGAGTCCTAGCGCAAGACCTCGTCGCACGCCGCCCGCAACCGTCGTACTCCCTCGGTGATCTCGCCCGTCCCCGCGACCGCCGCGAAGCTCAACCGGATGTGGGCGGCGGGGGGTTCGGCGCTGAAGTACGGGCGGCCGGGGGTGATCGCCACGCCCGCTCGCAGGGCGGCGGCGGTCAGGGCGGGCTCCTCGGTGCCGTCGGGGAGGCGGAGCCAGAGGTGGTAGCCGCCGGACGGGACGTGCGGCAGGGCGAGTTCGGGCAGGTGGAGCCGGAGCGCGGTGGTCAGCGCGTCGCGGCGGGTCTTCAACTCGGCGGAGACGGTGCGCAGATGACGCGGCCAGGCGGGCGATCCGACGAGTTCGAGCGCAGCCTCCTGGAGGGGCCGGGGGACGAAGAAGCTGTCGACGACCTGGATGGCCCGGAGCCGTTCCAGCACGGGGCCGCGGGCGGCCAGAGCGCTGACCCGGAAGCTGGGCGACGTCGCCTTGGTCAGCGAGCCGACGTGGACGACGACACCGTCCGAGTCGTCGGCGGCCAGTGGACGCGGCAGCGGGCCCGCGTCCGCGTGCACCAGCCGTCGTACGAAGTCGTCCTCGATCACGAAGGCGCCGGCGGCGCGGGCGATGCGCAGCACCTCGGCGCGCCGGGCTGGGGCGAGTACGGCGCCGGTCGGGTTCTGGAACAGGGGCTGGCAGACGAACAGCCGCGCGCCGGTCGCCCGGAACGCGTCGGCGAGCAGCTCCGGCTTCACCCCGTCGGGATCCACCGGCACGGGCACGGGGCGCAGTCCTGCCGCGCGGGCGATCGCCAGCATGCCCGGGTAGGTGGGTGACTCGACGAGCACCGGGGCGCCGGGCGGGGCGAGCGCGCGCAGGGCGGTGGCCAGCGCGGACTGACCGCCCGCGGCGATCAGCACCTCGGCCGCGCCGACCGCGCCGCCGATGCTCCGCGCGAACCACTCCCGCAGCTCGGGCAGCCCCTCCAGGGGCGGCCGCCCCCAGGCGCCGGGGCGCCGCCCGGCGCGGGCCAGGGCCGCGGCCATCGCCCGCTCGGGCTGCAGCGACGGGTGCAGATAGCCGCCGCTGAACTCCAGCACGCCGGGCGGCGGGGCGGCGAGCGAGACCGTCACCCCGGAGGCATCCACGGTTCGCGGCACGAGATCGGTGGCGACGTCGGCGCTGAGCGCGACCTCCTGCCAGGAGGTGTCTCCCGCGGGCGCGGCCGCGGTACGCGGGCGTGCGCGGAACGCGCCTGCCCCGGGGCGGGTGACCACCAGGCCCTCGGCGGCCAGCTGGGCCAGGGCGCGCGAGACGGTCACCGGGCTCACCCGGAAGCGCTGGACGAGCACCCGACTCGACGGGAGCTTTCCTCCGGGTGAGTAGCGGTCGAGTTCTTGTCGCAGCTGGTTGGCCAGTTCACTGACACTGCTACTCTCTTGCATGAGAGTACAGAGTAGCGCTACTGCGCCGACCCCGGTAGCGGTCACCGTCCACCGGGAGCGCCCCGGTCTGGGCACCGTCCAGGCAGCCCTGGGCGTCATCGCCTTCTCCCTCACCTTTCCCGCCACCGCATGGGGTCTGGAGGGCTTCGGCCCCTGGTCGCTGGTGTCGGTGCGCAGCGTCCTCGCGGCGGTGATCGCGGGCTCCTGCCTGCTCGCTCTGCGCGTCCCGCTGCCCGACCGCCGGCACTGGGCGGGGCTGGCCGTGGTGGCGGCCGGAGTGGTGTGCGGCTTCCCGCTGCTGACCACGCTCGCCCTGGAGACCTCCACCACCTCGCACGCGGCCGTCGTCGTGGGCCTGCTGCCGCTCACCACCGCACTCTGCTCCGCCCTGCGCATGGGCACCCGGCCCTCCCGCACCTTCTGGACGGCCGCCCTCGCCGGCGCGGCCGCGGTCCTCGCCTTCACCGTCCAGCAGAGCGGCGGCGCGCTGACCACCGCCGACGGCTACCTGTTCGCGGCGCTGCTGGTGTGCGCGGCGGGCTACACCGAGGGCGGGCGGCTGGCCCGGGTCATGCCGGGCTGGCAGGTCATCGGCTGGGCGCTGGTGCTGTGTCTGCCGCTCTCCGCCGGCGCGGCCGCGCTGGCACTGTCGTACGAGCCGGTGCGGCTGAGCGCGCACGGCGTGGCCGGACTGCTGTGGGTCGCAGTGGGCTCACAGTTCCTCGGCCTCGTGGTCTGGTACCGGGGCATGGCGGCCATCGGCATTCCGAAGGCCAGCCAGTTGCAGTTGGCCCAGCCGCTGCTCACACTGGTGTGGTCGGTGCTGCTGCTGGGCGAGCACCTCACGGCGGCAGCTCCGCTGACCGCCGCCGCAGTGCTCGTGTGCATCGCCGTCACCCAACGATCGCGTTCGTGAGGAGGGCCCACAGATGCGCGCAACCGTGGGCGACCAGCTTGTCCAGCACGGCAGGGTGGTCGGCCAACACGACCAGGTCACCGAAGTCGTCGAAGTGCTGGGGACGGAGGGCAACCCGCCCTACCGCGTCCGCTTCCCGGACGGACACGAGGCCGTCATGTCCCCCGGCCCCGACTGCGAGGTCCGTCACCAGCAACAGGAACACCGGGCACAGTAGATCAGCGCGGCGGGTTCGCCGACTGCCGATAGTGGTCGGCGATCACCCGTGCCATCGCGCCGGCCCGGTCCTTCGCGACCTCCTTGGCTGCGAAGAAGACGTGCCCGCGCACCTCGGGGTGACGGGCGGCGAGAGTGAGGTGGCGGGACAGCTCGACCGGGTCCTGCCAGGCCGAGGGCCGGCCCTCGGCGCCCGCCTTGTACAGGGCCTCGCCGATGTAGAGCCTGGTCCTGGTGCCTTTCGCCACCTGTGCCCACCACGGCACCAGTCGGGCGTAGTCGGCGGCGGCGAAGCCGATGTGCCAGTACACCTGAGGGACGACGTAGTCGATCCAGCTCTCGCGGACCCATCTGCGGGTGTCCGCGTACACGTCGTCGTACGCCTGCACACCCGCCCGGGTGTCGGAGCCCTGTGAGTCGGAGGTGGCGTTGCGCCACACCCCGCACGGGCTGATCCCGAACTGTGCGCCGGGCCGGATCTCCTTGATCCTGGCGGCGATCTCCTGCACCAGCTTGTTGATGTTGTCGCGGCGCCAGGCGGCGCGGTTCGCGAACTCTGCGCCGTACGTGTCGTACGCGGCGTCGTCGTCGAAGCTCTGGCCGGGCACCGGATACGGGTAGAAGTAGTCGTCGAAGTGGACGGCGTCGACCGGATACTTCGCCACGGCGTCGAGCATCGCGTCCTGGACGAAGGCGCGGACCTCGGGCAGGCCCGGGTTGTAGTAGAGCCTGCCCGCGTACGGCACCACCCAGTGGGGGTGCTTGCGGGCCGGGTGGGAGGCGACGAGTCGGGTGGGGTCGTCGTGGTTGGCGATCCGGTACGGGTTGAACCAGGCGTGCAGCTGGAGGCCGCGGACATGGGCCTCCGTCACGGCGGTGCCCAGCGGGTCCCAGCCCGGTGGCTTGCCCTGGGTGCCGGTGAGGAAGCGGGACCACGGCTCGTACGGCGAGGGCCACAGCGCGTCCGCCGTGGGCCGCACCTGGAGGAGCACCGTGTTCAGCCGGTCGCGGGCCGCCCTGTCGAGGTGGGCGATCAGCTCGGTGCGCTGCTCGGCCGCGGACAGACCCGTGCGCGAGGGCCAGTCGCGGTTCTCGACGGTCGCGAGCCACACGCCCCGCATTTCGCCGACCGCCCGGGGATCCCGCGGCGCCGCCGTCGAACCCTGTGCCATCGTGAGGGTGGACAGCGCCGCCAGGGTGAACGCCCGGCGGGACACTCGCACCATCCGCACACCCCCATACGCTCCGGGTCCGCTCCATCACGGATCGTCTCGGGCCCAAGGATGCCCCCACCCGGACGATCGATCATCGATACTTGGGAGTAACGTGCACGATCGGAGCAGGCGCCGAACCCGGAGGTCCTGCCGGAGCCGGAGAACACCAGCGAAGGGAACGATGTGACCGACATCGAGCGCGTCGGAGTCGTGGGCTGCGGCCAGATGGGCGCGGGTATCGCCGAGGTCTGCGCCCGCGCGGGACTGGACGTGAAGGTCGCCGAGACCACCGGCGAGGCACTGGAGATCGGCCGCACCCGGCTGTTCAACTCCTTGGCCAAGGCCGCCGAGCGCGGCAAGATCACCGAGGAGGAGCGGGACGCGACGCTGGCGCGGCTGAGCTTCACCACCGACCTCGGCGAGTTCGCGGACCGCGACCTGGTCATCGAGGCCGTCGTGGAGAACGAGCAGGTGAAGACGGAGATCTTCCAGGTGCTCGACCAGGTGGTGACCCGGGCGGACGCGATCCTGGCCTCCAACACCTCCTCCATCCCGCTGGTGAAGCTGGCGGTCGCCACCTCGCGCCCGGACCACGTCGTCGGCATCCACTTCTTCAACCCGGCCCCGGTGCAGCAGCTCGTCGAGCTGATCCCGGCGCTCACCACTTCCGAGGGCACGCTCGGCCGGGCCCAGCTCTTCGCCGAGAAAGTGCTCGGCAAGCACGCGATCCGCGCTCAGGACCGCTCGGGCTTCGTGGTGAACGCGCTGCTGGTGCCCTATCTGCTGTCCGCCATCCGCATGTTCGAGTCGGGCATCGCGGGCCGCGAGGACATCGACAACGGCATGGAGATGGGCTGCGCCCACCCGATGGGCCCGCTGAAGCTGTCCGACCTGATCGGCCTGGACACGATCGTCTCCATCGCCAATTCGATGTACGAGGAGTACAAGGAGCCGCTGTACGCCGCTCCCCCGCTGCTCCAGCGCATGGTCGAGGCGGGCCGGCTGGGCCGGAAGACCGGCTCGGGCTTCTACACCTACGGCTGATTACGCAAGGTAGTCCACCGGCTCACGCGGGCCCGGCACCGGCTGACGGTGCCGGGCCCGCGCCTTTCACACACCGTGTGCGCACCGGGCACGCATATGCCCTTCGCACACGCTCCCCACGCGTCCACCAGGCGAGTTGACTCTCATGCGCATGCAAGGGACGAGAGACAACTACGGAAAGGAGCGGACCCGTGGCCGCCGATCCCGAGCATCCCGTGGTCCATGGAGAACTCGCAGAGTTACGTCGTCGCCTCGATGTGGCCTACGCCCGTGTCGAGGGCGGACTGGCGCTGCTCAGCCATCGCACGAAGGAGACCGCCAAGGAGTTGGAGGAGCTGAACACCCGCATGGTCTCGCTCGAACACGCACGCTGGCCGCTGCCCTCGGTCGCCGCGCTCACGGCATTGGGAGCGCTCGTCGTGACGATCTGGCAGGCGCTGGCCCACTAATCATCGGCGAGCCTGAGGTGGTGCAGCAGGAGTAACGCGGCCGCCATGTTGGCGGCCGGGACCTCCCCACGGGCGATCATGTCCGGGACGAGTTTGAGGGGAACCCACTCCCGGCGGTCCGACTCGAAGTCGTCCACGGGATGTCCGACGTACTCGCCCTCGTCGGCCCAGTAGATGTGGTGCCGGGCGTCGGTGAGGCCGTTGGACGGCTCCACGCTCATGAGGTGGTGCAGGGGCCCCGGCCGCCAGCCGGTCTCCTCCTCGAGTTCCCTGGCGGCCGCACGCGCGATGTCCTCACCGTCCTCCACGACGCCCGCGGCCAGTTCCCACCCCCAGCTGTCCGTGATGAAGCGGTGGCGCCACAGGAGGAGGACCTCGTTGGCCTCGTTCACCACCGTGGCCACGGCAACGGGCCGCAGCCGTATCAGGAAGTGGTCGAGGTGCCGGCCGTCCGGCAGCTCGACATCTGCGAGATTGACGCTGAACCAGCGGTTTGCGTACACAGTTTGTTCGTTCTGTTTCGTCCACTGCACGGTTCTGCCACCTTCCGCCGAGTAAGTGGCAATATCGCAGCAGGGACCCTTCCGGCCTACCGTGCGCCTACAGCGGTACGCGCAGTGCCCCGTCGATGAGTTCGGCGGCTTCAGCGGTTCCGGCACCGCCGCTGCGCACCAGGTGTTCGCGTACCGCACGGAGTCTGTCGCGCAGCCGCTGGGACTCCATTCCGCGGGCCTGTTCGGCCATCTGCACGGCCGTGACCACCGCTTTGTCGGCATTGCCCTGACGCAGCTCGATCGTGCTGAGCATGGCGAGCCGGTGCACCCGGCCCCGGTCGTGGGCGGGGTTGTCCACGGCGGCCGCGGCATGCTCCCGGGCCGCCGCGAGTTCGCCGAGGCTGAGCAGCGCCTCGGCCACCTGGACGTTGACCAGGCCCGGCTGGACATAGCCGGTCTCGTCGGGTTCGTATCCGCGCCGGATGCGTTCGGCGGCCGTCTCGGCACGCCGGATGCAGGACAGCGCGCTCGTGCCGTCGCCGAGGTGGGCGTACGCCTTGGCCTGCATCGCGTACAGGTCCGAGGCGAGAGCGGGGGTGATGTGCTTGCCGGCGGCGCGCAGCGCGGCCTCCGCGAAGGCGACGGCCTGGCGGTACTCCTTCATGAACAGCGCCTGATTGACGAGCAGCGCGATGACATACGCCCCGAGCCCCCGGTCCCCGCTGGCCTTCGCCAGGCGCAGGGCCTGGTGGAAGTAGCGCTGGGCGAGGCCGTGCGCGTCGGAGTCGTAGGCGCAGATGCCCGCGACCGCCACCAACCCACCCGTCGCACGGTGCAGTTGACGACCCGTGGCGTCGGTGTAGCTGCCGCGCAGCAACGGGGCCGCCTCGGCGTTGAGGAAGCCGACTATGCGGGTGCGCGTCGCGATGCCGCCCGCCTTGCGGTACATCTGCTCGTAGTGGGTGCGGGCGGCGCGCAGCATCTCGATGTCGGCCGAGGTGACCCGGTGCCGGCCGCCCCGGGAGACATCGACGTCCTCGGGCGGGTTCTCCCACTCCCACACCGGCATCACGGCCGGGGTGCCGGTGACGGCGGGCGCGCCCAGTATGTGCGGGCGTTGCTGCTCGTCGGAGCGCCACAGGGCGGTGGCGCGCTCCACGAAGCCGGACAGCGAGGTGCCGTTCGGCGTCGAGGGCTCGCCCGGCACGCCCAGGCCGATGTCGTCGAGCGTGACGGGCCGGTGCAGTCGGACGGCCAGCACCTCGCAGATCAGGTCGGGCACCTGACCGCGCGGCCGCTGTCCCTTCAACCACCTTGCCACGGCGGTGTGTTCGTAGCGAAGCGCGAGACCCCGCGTCCGGCCCGCCTGGTTCACGTGGGCGGCGAGACCGGCGTGCGAGATCCCCGCCTCGTCCAGGATCGCGTCGAGCAGAGTGTTGGGCTGCATGGATGCCCCCCGGGTGGCCTGGTGCCGTCAGACTAGTGCGGTTGCGTTCACACGGGGTGTGAACCGAGTGCGCGCATCCGGGCTGTGCGCGCACTGTTGCGGAGAGTTTCCAGTCGGTTGACTGAAATGCCTCGCAAGAGGCCGGCCGGGCCGCCGGCTCCCCCTCGTACAGTGCGGTGGCCTGGCCGTTGGCTTCGGCCGGGCGACCAAGGCGTGGGGCGTCAGAGGTGCGTTGTCGGCTGCGGGTCGCGTGGGGCTGGTCGCGCAGTTCCCCGCGCCCCTGAGGTACGCCGTTGCCGGCGATCATTGCGTAGTACCAGTACGGCGATGTCGTCCGTGGGCCTGCCGCCGGTGTGGCGGAGCAGGGCGGTGAAGACCGTGCGGAGGATCGTCTGGGGTGAGACCTGGCAGTCGCGGGTCGCCTCCGTCAGGACCGACGGCAGAGAGAAGAACGTGCCGTGCGCGTCCCTCGCGTCCTCCGCGCCGTCCGTGTACAGGACCAGGGACTCGCCGGGGAGCAGGTGGCCGCAGCGTTTGACGTCCAGGTCGGGCGGCAGGGGGAACGGGCCCAGGGGTGGCAGGGGTTCGGCGCGGGCGAGTGGGCCGACGCCATGGGCACTGAGCAGATACGGCCAGGGGTGTCCGCAGTTGAGTGCGCGGAGTTCGCCGTCCCGGCGGATCTCCAGCAGGAGCACGGTGACGAACTCCTCGGCGAGCGGGGTGTCGGGCTCCCGGCCGCTGGAGGGGTGTTCCGCGCGGGAGCGCTCGCGCAGATGACGGGCGAGCGCGCGCTCCAGGCGCCGTAGCACACCGCCGAGTTCCGGCTCGTCGTGCGCGGCCTCCCGGAAGCTGCCGAGGAGGGCGGCCGCCGTGCCGATGGCGGGTAGTCCGTGGCCGCGCACGTCACCCATCACGAACCGTACGCCGTGTTCGGTGGCGATCGCCTCGTACAGATCACCGCCGATGGCCGCGCCACGGTCGGCGGACAGCTGGGCGGCGGCCACGCCCAGGCCGTCGAGACGCGGGGGCAGCGGCCGCAGCAGCACGCTCTGCGCGGCGCCCGCGACCTTGCGGACCTGCCTCAGCTCATGCAGCAGCGCCCGGCGGACATGGAATATCAGCCCGGTACCGACCGCGAAGAACACGGCGCTGGTGACGATCCGCGCGCCGAGCCCCTCCTGCAGGGCGAGCGGACAGCCGAACTTGTACGAGATCGCCACGGCGCCCCACACCGTGGGCAGCCCGAGGGTGAACGCACCGCGCAGCGACCGGCGCTCGGGCTTCCGTACGGCAGGGCGGTCGTCCGCGGGGTCCGGACGGTGGACGCTTCTCCTGCGCAAGGTGCGGCAGGGGTGGCGGGCCCGGGTCCGGACCCACGCCGGCAGCGCCCTTCGGGCAGGCCCCCGTGAATGCGTGTGGGGCCGCCTCCTGCGGGAAACCCCAGCCTTGATGCGGATCATGCCGATGGCCCCCCCATGTAGGCCCTGACAGAGCAGACGGACCGACCCCGAAAGGCCGGTCCGATTCTTGCGATGTCATGACCCGAAACGGCCGGATCGCCCCGGGTTCTCACCCGAATGAGTGAGCAATCTCCGGACGCCTGCATTTATGCAGGTCACAACGGAGAGGGGCGGATCCGGAGTGCCGGACCCGCCCCCTTCCCGCGTGCTGGGATCACGCCCCGCGGAGCACCGCCCCGGTCCGCTCGGCGGCCAGCGCCACCGCCGCGTCGCGGGCCGTGGACGCCTCGTCCACGGTCAGCGTGCGGTCGGAGGCGCGGAAGCGCAGCGCGTAGGCGAGCGACTTCTTGTCCTCGCCCAGCTGCTCGGCGCTCTCGTACACGTCGAACAGCCGGATGGCCTCCAGCAGTTCACCGGCGCCCTCGCGCAGCGCGGCCTCGACGTCCGCGTGCGGGACCGACTTGTCGACGACCAGGGCGACGTCCTGCGTGGCGACCGGGAACGTGGAGATGCTCGGCGCCTGCGGTGCGCCGTCGCCGACCTGCTCCAGCGCGTCCAGGTCCAGCTCCATCGCGCTGGTGCGGTCGGGCAGGCCGAGGGCCTTGAGGACGCGCGGGTGCAGCTCGCCCGCGTGGCCCACGACGCGCTCGGTGCCCTCGGTGACGACCACGAGCTCTGCGGTGCGGCCCGGGTGCCACGGCCCGTACTGGCCCTTGCGGACGACCAGCTCGGCGCCGGCCTCACGGGCGACCGTGCGGGCGGCCTCGACCGCGTCGGCCCAGTCGGCCGGGCGGCCCTTGCCCCACCAGCCGGCCTGCTCGCGGGCGCCCGCGAGGACGACGGCGACATGGCGCGGCTGCTCGGGCAGCGCGGCGTTCAGCTCGGCGAGCTCCTCGTCGGTCGGACGCCGGTCCACGGGCAGGTTCGCGGCGGCCTTGTGCTCCTCGGCCGGGTGGAAGACCAGACCGGTCTCGAACAGCGCCAGGTCGTGCGTACCACGGCCGTCGTTGCGGCGCAGCGCGCCCAGCAGTCCCGGCAGCAGCGACGTGCGGAGCGCGGGCTCCTCGTCATTGAGCGGGTTCGTCAGCTTCACGACACGGCGGGCCGGGTCGTCGGCGTCCAGGCCCAGCTGGTCGAAGACCTGCTCGGCGATGAACGGGTAGGTCGGCGCCTCGACGTAGCCCGCGCCCGCCAGGGCCCGGCCGACGCGGCGGTGCAGACGCTGCCGGTGGGTCAGGCCGCGGCCCGAGGGGAGCTTGGGCAGCGTGGAGGGCAGGTTCTCGTAGCCCTCGAGCCGGATGACCTCCTCCGCCAGATCGTTCGGCTCGGTGAGGTCGGGCCGCCAGGACGGGACGGTGACGGTCAGCTCGTCCTGCCCGTACACGTCGCAGCCGATCTCCTGGAGCCGCCGTACGACGCTCTCGCGGCCGTACTCGACACCCGCCACCTTGTCCGGGTGGTCGGCCGGGGTGGTGATGGTGTGCGGCGCCGTGGGGGCGCTCACCTCGGTGACACCCGCGTCCGCCGTACCACCCGCGAGCAGCACCAGCAGGTCGACCGTGCGCTGGGCCGCCGCGGCGGCGGCCTGCGGGTCGACGCCGCGCTCGAAGCGCCGGGACGCCTCGGAGGACAGCTTGTGGCGGCGGGCCGTGCGGGCGATCGAGATCTGGTCGAAGTGCGCGGCCTCGATGACGACCTCGGTGCTCGCGTTCTTCAGGTCGATGGGGGTCCCCCCTGCTCGAGCGGAGTCGAGAGCTTGGGAGAGGTCGGCGATCTCGGTGTTGGCGCCGCCCATGACACCGGCCAGGCCGATCGGGCCCCGCTCGTCGGTGATCACCAGGTCCTCGGCATGCAGCTTGCGCTCGACGCCGTCGAGAGTGACGAGCTTCTCGCCCTCCTCCGCGCGGCGCACGCCGATGGTGCCCTGGACCAGATTGCGGTCGTAGGCGTGCAGCGGCTGGCCGAGCTCCATCATCACGTAGTTGGTGATGTCGACGGCGAGCGAGATCGGGCGCATGCCGACCTTCTGCAGGCGGCGCTGCAGCCAGATCGGAGAGCGCGCCTCCGGGTCCAGGCCGGTGACGGTCCGGGCCGTGAAGCGGTCGCAGCCGGTCGGGTCGGAGACCTGGACCGGGTAGCCGAAGGCGTTCGGGGCGGGCACGTCGATGAGCGCCGGGTCCCGCAGCGGCAGGCCGTAGGCGATGGCGGTCTCGCGGGCGACACCGCGGATCGACAGGCAGTCGCCGCGGTTGGCGGTGACGGCGATGTCGAGGACCTCGTCGACCAGCTCCAGGAGCTCGATCGCGTCCTTGCCGACCTCGGTCTCCGGGGGCAGCACGATGATGCCGTGCGTGCCGTCGTCGCCCATGCCCAGCTCGCCGGTGGAGCAGATCATGCCGTGGGACGTCCTGCCGTACGTCTTGCGCGCGGCGATCTCGAACCCGCCGGGCAGCACGGCGCCGGGGAGGACCACGACGACCTTGTCGCCGACCTGGAAGTTACGGGCGCCGCAGATGAGCTCCTGGGGCTCGCCGGTGCCGTTGGCCCGGCCGACGTCGACGGTGCAGAAGCGGATCGGCTTCTTGAACTCCGTCAGCTCCTCGATGGTGAGCACCTGGCCCACGACCAGCGGGCCCTTGAGGCCGGCACCCAGGTGCTCGACGGTCTCCACCTCGAGACCTGCGGAAATGATCTTGGCCTGGACGTCACGGCCGGTCTCGGTCGCCGGCAGGTCGACGTACTCCCGCAGCCAAGAAAGCGGGACCCGCATCAGATCTCCATCCCGAACGGCCGGGTGAACCGGACGTCACCCTCGACCATGTCTCGCATGTCTTCGACGTTGTGGCGGAACATCAGCATCCGCTCGATGCCGAACCCGAAGGCGAATCCGCTGTACTTCTCCGGGTCGACGCCGCAGGCGGTCAGCACCTTGGGGTTGACCATGCCGCAGCCGCCCAGCTCGATCCAGCCCTCGCTGGAGCAGGTGCGGCAGGGGCGGTCCGGGTTGCCGACGGACTCGCCGCGGCAGACGTAGCACACCATGTCCATCTCGGCGGACGGCTCGGTGAACGGGAAGAAGTTCGGCCGCAGCCGGGTCTTCATGCCCTCGCCGAACAGGGACTGGACCATGTGGTCCAGGGTGCCCTTGAGGTCGGCCATGGTCAGACCCTCGTCGACGGCGAGCAGCTCGACCTGGTGGAAGACCGGGGTGTGCGTGGCGTCCAGCTCGTCGGTGCGGTACACACGGCCGGGGCAGATCACGTACACGGGCAGCTCGCGGTCGAGCAGCGAACGGATCTGCACGGGCGAGGTGTGGGTGCGCAGCACGACACCGGACTCGGTGCCGCCCTGGGGGCCCTGCACGAAGAACGTGTCGGCCTCGCCGCGGGCCGGGTGGTCCGGGCCGATGTTCAGGGCGTCGAAGTTGAACCACTCGGCCTCGACCTGAGGGCCCTCGGCGACCTCGTAGCCCATGGCCACGAAGACGTCCTCGATGCGCTCGGAGAGCGTGGTCAGCGGGTGGCGGGCGCCGGCCGGTACGCGGTCGTACGGCAGCGTGACGTCCACCGCCTCCTCGACCAGCACGCGGGCGTCGCGCTCGGCCTCCAGCTCGGCCTGACGGGCGGCGAGGCCCTTGTTCACCGCTCCACGCGCCTGGCCGACCAGCTTGCCGGCGGCGGCCTTGGCATGCGGGGGCAGGGCGCCGATCTCGCGGTTGGCGAGGGCCAGCGGGGAGGTGCCGCCGGTGTGGGCGACCTTGGCCTCCTGGAGCGCGTCGAGGGAGTCCGCGGCGGCGAAGGCGGCGAGCGCCTCGTCCCGCATGCGCTCGATCTCTTCCGGTTTCAACGCCTCGACCTCGACAGGGTCGTACGACTTATTCGGTGCCGACATCTCTTCCCGTGCTTCCGATTGGCTGGCGGATGGTCCCCGTGACCGGTTCAGGGCCGTATGCAGGACACAAAGGTGCCAAAGGCCGAGTCTAACGGGGTGGGGGGTGTGCGAATGCGCCCGTGGGCCGTCAGGCGAGATACGCCGGGGTGGCCACGGGCAGGGTAAATCGGAATTCCGCGCCGCCGCCGGGGGCGCGGCCGACCGTGATGGTGCCGCCGTGGGCCTCGACGATGCCCTTGACGATATACAGCCCGAGGCCCGTGCCACCGCGCTTGCTGCCCCGCCAGAAGCGGGTGAAGACGCGGTTCATGGATTCCTCCGGGATGCCGGGCCCCTCGTCGCTCACCGTGACCGACGTGGCTGTGTTCGCTGCGGTCCCGGCGTCCTCCCCTTCGCGCGGGGACGCCGAGGGCGTGACGTCAATCGTGACGGTTCCCTCGCCGTGCCGCACGGCATTTTCCAGCAGGTTGCTGAGGACCTGGTCGACCTTGTCGGGGTCGGCCCACAGGGCGGGCAGCGGCTGCTCGATGCGCAGCAGGAACCGGTCGGCGGGCTGCCCGGCCGCGACGTACGCCTGGATGTGCCGCCCGACGGCCGCGCCCATGTCCACGGGCTGGCGGCGCACCTCCAGCCGCCCCGAGTCGATGCGGGAGATGTCCAGGAGCTCGGCGATCAGCCGGGTGACCCGGTCGGCGTCGGCGTCGACGGTCTCCAGCATCAGCCGCTTCTGGTCGTCGGTGAAGCGTTCCCACTTGGCGAGCAGTGTGGCGGTGAAACCCTTGACCGAGGTGAGCGGGGAGCGCAGCTCATGGGCGACGGTCGCGATCAGCTCGGCGTGACTGCGTTCGGTGCGGCGCCGGGCCTCGGTGTCGCGCAGGGACACGACGACACGGCGGACCGGCCCGGTGGGCTCGGTACGGACGTACCGGGCCGATACGAGTACTTCCCGCCCGCCGGGCAGCAGCAGATTGCGCTCGGGCTGCCCGACCCGGATGGCGAGCCCGCCGTACGGATCGGTGACCTGCCACCAACGCCGCCCCTCCAGGTCCTCTAACGGCAGCGCCTTCTCCAGGCGGTGGCCGAGGGCGTCGGCGGCGCAGACGGCGGTGATGCGGGCGGCGGCCGCGTTGAAGCAGATGACGTACCCGTGCTCGTCGGCGACGACCAGGCCGTCGGGCAGCTCGTCGGGGTCGATGCCGAGTCCGGCGAGATCACCGTGCCGGGGCGCGGGTACCCGGTGCACGTCCCGCCCTCCCGGCGCACTGCTCGTGCCGACACTCATCCCCGCACTCCACCTCTCAGTCGGCATGGGGGTCCCCCTGCTCGCGCGCAGCCGAGAGCTCGGGGGAAGACCCCCGAGCTGGTCACCCTACTAGCTCTCGGTGACGGAGCGGCACCCTCCGGAGGCACGCTGTGCACGGGCCGACGCGTAGAGACATACGGCGGCGGCGGTGGCCAGGTTCAGGCTTTCGGCCTTTCCGTGGATCGGGACCCGCACGACCGCGTCCGCGAGGGCGCGCGTCTCCTCCGGGAGCCCCCAGGCCTCGTTCCCGAACACCCAGGCGGTGGGCCCGCCCATGGTGCCCTTGTCGAGCTCGTCGTCGAGGTCGTCCGT
The DNA here is from genome assembly GCF_032656585.1 of Streptomyces herbicida. NCBI lineage: Bacteria > Bacillati > Actinomycetota > Actinomycetes > Kitasatosporales > Streptomycetaceae > Streptomyces > Streptomyces herbicida. The sequence continues at coordinate 232,712 of NZ_JAUYWJ010000011.1, read as the reverse complement.
ACCGGCCCCGTCGGCGGCGAGGATGCGCACACCGGCGTCCTTGAGGCCCTCGACCGCCCGCTCGACGGGGACGCCGACGGCGACGGGCAGATGGAACAGCGAGCCCACGGAGGCGCGCACGGCCTTGGGGTTGTACAGGTCGACGGAGGCGTCGGTCAGGACGACGGCCTCGGCGCCGGCCGCGTCGGCGCAGCGCAGCACGGTGCCGGCGTTGCCGGGATCGCGTACGTGCGCGAGCACGGCGACCAGCTTGGGCCGGGCCTCGAGGATCTCCTCGAAGGGCGTGTCGAGGAACCGGCACACTCCGACCAGCCCCTGCGGGGTGACCGTGGTGGAGATGTCGGCGATCACCTCCTCGGAGGCGAGGTGGATCCGGGCCCCGGCGGTCCGGGCCTCGCCCACGAGGTCGGCGTACCGCTCGGCGGCCTCGACGGTGGCGAACAGCTCGACGAGCGTGGCGGCACCGTCGACCCGGTGCGCCGCCGCCTCGCGCACGGCCTGCGGCCCCTCCGCGAGGAACAGCCGGTCCTTGCCCCGGAAGTTCCGCCTGGCCAGCCGCCGGGCGGCGGCCACACGCGCGGAGCGGGGTGAGATCAGCTCGGGGGTGGCGGGGGGCATGGTCGTTCACCTTCAGCGGCTCGGATGTTCAGCGTATGTCTCCCGGCAACAGCAGGACCCGCAGGCCTCCGGCCTGCGGGTCCTTCAGTACGTCGGCTCAGGGCCGGCGTCACGCCGCCTTGGGGGCGTTGACGTCCGACGGCAGCGCCTTCTGGGCGACCTCGACGAGCGCGGCGAAGGCGTTCGCGTCGTTGACGGCCAGCTCGGCCAGGATCTTGCGGTCGACCTCGACGTTCGCGGCCTTCAGACCCTGGATGAAGCGGTTGTAGGTCATTCCGTTGGCGCGGGCAGCGGCGTTGATGCGCTGGATCCACAGCTGACGGAAGTCGCCCTTGCGCTTCTTGCGGTCGTTGTAGTTGTAGACCAGCGAGTGGGTGACCTGCTCCTTGGCCTTGCGGTACAGGCGCGAACGCTGACCGCGGTAGCCGGAGGCCTGCTCGAGGATCGCCCGGCGCTTCTTGTGGGCGTTGACTGCCCGCTTGACGCGTGCCACTTGTTAACTCCTTGTAGCGGGGCCGCGGTTGTCCTCACGCGGCCCGAAAACGATTGGGTCCCGGTCCTGACGTCTGGCGCGGATCGATCGGACGATCGGGCGCCGGCGCGTCACTTGCCGAGAAGCTTCTTGATCTTCGCGGCGTCGCCCGGGGCCATCTCGGCGTTGCCGGTGAGGCGACGCGTCACACGGGACGACTTGTGCTCGAGCAGGTGGCGCTTGCCGGCGCGCTCACGGAGCACCTTGCCGGAGCCGGTGACCTTGAAGCGCTTGCTGGCACCGCTGTGCGACTTGTTCTTCGGCATAGCGCCGTTCTCTCCTCGTCGGTGGCGCTCCGATGCCCGGTTGCGAAAACCGGGCACGGTGGAGCGTCGCTCTTGTATCGGTTACGTCCTTGGGGCTCACGCCCCCGGGATCACGCCTCGGCGGAAGCCTCGGCAGGGGCCTCGGCGGTCTCGGCGTTCTCGAGGTCCGCGGAGTTCTGCGAGCGGCCCGGGTTGGCCTTCGCGGACGCCTTGCGGGCCTCCTGCGCCTGACGGGCCTCGGCCATCGCCTCGGTCTTCTTCTTGTGCGGACCGAGAACCATGATCATGTTTCGGCCGTCCTGCTTCGGGTTCGACTCCACGAAACCGAGGTCCTGGACGTCCTCCGCGAGGCGCTGCAGCAGTCGGTAGCCCAGCTCGGGCCGGGACTGCTCGCGACCACGGAACATGATCGTGATCTTGACCTTGTCGCCCTGCTTGAGGAACCGGACGACGTGACCCTTCTTGGTGTCATAGTCGTGCGGGTCGATCTTCGGCCGGAGCTTCATCTCCTTGATGACCGTGTGCGCCTGGTTCTTGCGCGCCTCACGGGCCTTCATGGCCGACTCGTACTTGAACTTCCCGTAGTCCATGAGCTTGCACACGGGCGGACGGGCGTTCGCCGCGACCTCGACCAGGTCCAGGTCGTACTCCTGCGCAAGCTCCAGTGCCTTGGCCAGCGGGACAATGCCCACCTGCTCGCCACTGGGACCGACAAGTCGCACCTCGGGAACGCGAATCCGGTCGTTGATGCGGGGCTCGGCGCTGATGGATCCTCCTCGGTAGCACCACACGGCGGTCTGGCGGACAGCCGCGTATGTCTCTGTTCGTAAGACCTAACCGCGCCGAAGCACAAAAAATGCCCCGGACGATCACAGGCGGGGCTCCAAAACACTGCCGGAGCACCGTCGCGATGACCGCGGGGCGCGTTTCGGGCGACTCCACCGTCCGTACGGAACGGTGGTGGCCGCCTGACCGGGGTGACCTGCCGTCCCGGGGGACGGTCAGGTGGGAGATCGGAGCCTCCACTTGTGGGCCGGGCCTGCTCGCCGTGTGGCATGCCTGTCCGGCCGGTCGTCACACAAGGTTAGCAGCATCGGGCGGGAAGGGCTAATCAGGGCCAAGTGGGGAGGGCGCCCGTGGTGCACCTATCGTGTGGGTCATGAGTGAGACCCCCGACTTCGACTCCATGACCCGCGACATCGCCGAGGTCCCCGCGGTCGAGGTGATCGTGACGGTCGCCGTCAACCTGATGAGCGCCGCGGCCGTGAAGCTCGGTCTGACCGAGGAGGGCGAGAAGCACAAGGACCTGGACGAGGCCCGCAAGCTCGTGACCGCCCTCGCCGGTCTGCTGGACGCGAGCGCGACCGAGATCAGCTCCTTCCACGCCGCGCCGCTGCGCGACGGCCTGAAGTCGCTGCAGCTGGCTTTCCGCGAGGCGTCGATCGTCCCGGACGAGCCGGGCCAGGGCCCCGGCGAGAAGTACACCGGGCCCGTCTACGGCTAGTCCGTTCTCATCCGCTCATCCGCGTACGGTCGTCCGCTCACGGTCATCCGCGTACGTACAGGGGCTCGCCCGGAGGCGTGGTCCCGGCCGGCAGCAGTGCCAGGTCGAGGCCCCGCACCAGGCGGGCCCTGAGTGTTTCGTCGGCCGCGAGCCGCCGGGCGACCGCACGCGCGGCCTCGGCGGGGGCGGCGGCCGGGTCCAGGACCAGGGCGAGGGTGCCGTCGGCCTCCCCGGGGCCGAGGTGGGCGCTCAGCACGGCGGGCTCGGCGGCCACGGCGGCGCGCACGGCATCGAGGACGGCAGGGTCGGTGAGCGGGTCGGTCGTGGTGCGGCCCTCGGCGAGCGCGAGCAGCGCGGGCCCGGTCAGCTCGAACGGCACCGGACCGGACATGTCCAGTACCACCGTGTCCGCCTTCTCGTGCGCGGCGGCCTGCAGCGCCTGGTGCAGGGGTACGGCCACCGGGCGGGCGCCGGGGTCCCAGAGGGCCAGCGCGTCCGTGGAGGTGAAGGCGGGCAGCGCGGTGCGGTGGCCGGCCTTCAGGGTCGGTACGGCCATGTCGCTGGTCTTCTCGCGGCGCAGCCCGTTCTCGTCCTCCTCGACCTCGCCGAGCACGGCGACGACCGGGACGAGCAGCCGGGCGCCCTTGAGCGCCTCCAGGACGGGCCCCACGGCGGTGCGGTCCTCGGCCCAGGCGGCGAGCGCGGCACTCAGCCGGGGATCGGCGGAGCCGTCGTCGTCGGAGTAGCCGGGGTCGGGAATGTTCTTGTTCGCCACGGTCCCCGACCCTATCGGGGGGATGCTGCTGGGCTTGTGCGGGCCCCGAAACCTCGTGGTCACCGGATTCACCGGAATCTCAGATTTCCCTGACGAGCTTCTAACACCGGTCTCACGGCCCGCACAGTCCGCGCCCCGAGCATCGCGGCATGGAGTCTTCCCGAGCCCGCCGTCGCCGCCGCGCTCGTCCGTCCCGGGGCCGTACGTTCGTCCACACCGCGCTCGCCGTCGCCGCCATGGCCGGGGTCACGGCCGGCGGCACGGCGTACGTGACGGCGCGGGCCCACTCGGGCCCCGTATCCTCGGCCAGGTCGCCGTCGCCCACGTCCTCGTCATCGTCATCGGCCTCGGCGAGCGGGGAGGAATCGGTGGAACCCGTGACGGAGCCGGCAGTCGACCGCGTGGCGCGGCTGACCGAGGCCATGAAGTCGGTGACGGTCCCGGCCTCGGCCAAGGTGTCGGCCGCGGTGCTGAGTCTGGACTCCGGCGAGAGCGCCGACTACGGCGACGCGGCCTTCGACACCGCGAGCATCGTCAAGGTCGACATCCTGGCGACGCTGCTGCTCCAGGCGCAGGACGCCGGCCGGCATCTCACGGCGGCCGAGAAGGCGTACGCCACGAAGATGATCGAGAACAGCGACAACGCCTCCGCGACGGCGCTGTGGAACGCCATCGGCCGGGCGGACGGCCTCGACGCGGCGAACAAGCGCTTCGGTCTCACGGAGACGGAGGGCGGCGACGGCGCGCTGTGGGGGCTGACCCAGACCACGGCCGCCGACCAACTCGTCCTGCTGCAGCAGGTGTTCGGGGACGACTCAAAGCTGACCGAGGCCTCGCGGGCGTATCTCCAGCGGCTGATGAAGAACATCGAGGCCGACCAGCACTGGGGGGTCTCCGCCGTGACGGACGGCTCCGGATGGGCGCTGAAGAACGGCTGGCTGCCGCGCAGCACGACCGGCCTGTGGGACGTCAACAGCATCGGGCGCGTGACGGTCGGCGGCACCGCCTACCTGGTGGCCGTCCTGTCGAACGGCAGCGCCTCGCAGGCGAAGGGCATCTCCCTGGTCGAGGCGGCGGCGAAGGCGGCCGTGTCGGCGTTCACCCGTGGTGACTCGGCGTCCGCGTCGGCCTCGGCGACGGCGACCGCGACGGGCTGACGGGGTCCGCCCAGGAGTGTCAGTAGCCGCCGAACCGGCGCGACTCGCGGCGGCCCCGCCACAGGACGACGGCGGCGACGAGGAGCACTCCGCCGGCGCCGCCCGCGAGGGGGCCGGCCCAGCCGGCGGTACCGTCGGTGGCCTTGGCGCTGTCGGGTCCCGGGCCGAAGTACTTCTCGCCGTAGGCGGCCGAGTGGAGACCCTGCGGTTTGAGGCGGGCGGCGGCCTTGATGGCGGCGGCGGGGTCGATGAAGCCGAAGCCGCGGGAGTCGTCGCGGCCCCCGCTGGGCGCGTCCCGGGCGGTGTCCTCGAGGAGCTTCTTGATCTGGGCCGGGGTCAGCCCCGGGTGGGCCGCCTTGACCAGGGCCACCGCGCCCGAGACGAAGGCGGAGGCGGCGCTGGTCCCCCATCCCTCGTAGTACTTGTGGTCCGGGTCGGCGATGACGACGTCGACGCCGGGCGCGCTGACCGTGGCGTACCAGCGGCGGGTGGAGAAGGAGGCGCGGGTGCCGTAGCGGTCGACCGCGGCGGCGGCTATGACACCGGGGTAGGCGGCCGGGTACGAGATGTGGTCGCCCTTCTCGCCGCCGTTGCCCGCGGAGGCGACGACGACTGCGCCCTTCTTGAGCGCGTACTGCACGGCCTCGTCCTCGCTCGGCTCCGGGTGCGCGGAGGCGGAGTCGTCGCCGAGGGAGAGGTTGATGACGTCGGCGCCGTGGTCGGCGGCCCAGCGGATGCCCTCGGCGAGGGCGTTGCCGCGGGTGCTGCGGGCCTTGCCGCGGGCGGTGTCGCCGTCCTCGAGGATGACCCGCACGGGCAGGATCTTCGCCTCGGGGGCGATGCCCATGACGCCGTCGGCGTCACCGATTCCGTGGCCGTGCCCGGCGATGATCCCGGCCATGGCGGTTCCGTGCCGGGCCCAGGCTCGGTCGCCGCGCTTCGCGCCGAAGCCGATCAGGTCCTTGCCGGGCAGGACGTTGCCGTCGAGGTCGGGATGGTCGGACTCGACGCCGGTGTCCAGGACGGCGACGGTGATGCCCTTGCCCTTGGTGGTCTGCCAGGCCTGCCGGGTGTGCATGGCGGACAGGGCCCACTGCTGGGCGCGGATGCCGTCGGCGTACGCGGTGGTGGCCGGCACGAGGGCCAGGGAGCCGGCGAGGAGGAGGCTCAGGGCCGGGCCGGTCAGGCGGCCCACGCGGCGGTAGCCGCACATCCAACGCCTCATGAGGGCGTCTCCGTGGCCGAGCTGACGGTCTGGCGCAGGCGCCGCTGGATGCGGTCGGCGAGGCCCTGCGCCTCCTGGCCGAGGCCCGCCTGGGCGGGGGCGCTGGTGGCGCCGGACTCCATGGCGTCGGCGGCGGGCAGGGGCGAGTCGGCCGTACGTCCGTCGGCCCAGCCGGAGACCGCGTAGACCACGACCGGGGCGTCGGTGAGGACGGAGATGGTCCAGGAGGCGCGCTGCTTGGCGCCGAAGGCGGCGGCGACGGTGTTCTTTGCGGCGTACGGGCGGGGCATCAGGTCGGTACGGCGGTCCAGGCCCTCCTTCTTGAAGCGGGTGGCGAGGGAGGTCATGGCCGCGGAGTCGGCCTTGGTGAACAGGAGGCCGACGGTGGTGACATAGCTCTGGGTGGCGTCCGTGTAGGTGGCCCTGAGCAGACGCTGGCAGCCGACGGGGGCGAGGGCCTTGCGCAGCAGCGGGTCGAGGGCGTGCGCGCAGCCGCTGTCCGGGGCGACGGCGACACGGGTCCAGGTGCGGTCGGCGCCGCCGGGTCCCGCGCCGTTGCCCTCGACGGCGGGCGGGAACAACTCGTCGACCGGCACGTTGTGCCACATCGCTGCGGCCGCGGTGAATCCGTTGCCGGTCCCCGGGCTCCCCGAGTCACCGGTGAGCCAACTCCCGGTCACCGCACCGCCGATGAGCCCGAGTCCGAGCACGACACAGGCGGCGGCAGCGGCGGTTCGCGGCGCCACCCACGCCCCCAGCGGCCGGGGCCGCCCGCGCTCGTCGTACCCCTCGGCGTCCCCGAACGACACGACATGCCGGGCCGCGCTCCAGGAAAGGGCCGGGTCCGGGGACACGTGGCTCGCCGACGAGCCGGGCGCCTGGGAGGCCGGGGCGTCGCCCACCCGGGCCGGACCCCACGCCTGGCCGGAGACCGGTTCACCGACGGGCCGCGGGGGCACGCCGTCGGCCGAGCGGGGCGGGAAGACCGGCGCCGGGGAAGTGACGTTGCCGGACGCCCCGCCGCCCGCCGAAGGGGGCGCGGACGACGGAGCGGGCGGGCCGGCAAGGTGGCGCGGGTCGCACTTCACCGGGCGCGGCGGAGCCGAGGTACCCGAGGCATCGGCAGCGCGGGACGCCACACCAGCCGGGTGCCCGTCGGGCCGGGTGGTCGGCTCGGGCGGCACGGCAGCGGAATCGGTACGCCCGAGGGACTCGGCACTCCTGGAGTCCGGTTCCCGATCAGGCTGCGGTGGTATGCCCGCGGAACCCGGGCGGGCGTCCGGCGCGGGTGTCGTGGCGGGAGAGGCGGAGTCCGGCCGGGTCGCCGGCCTGGGCGGTACGGCGGGAGAGGCCGGGCCCGACGGGGCCGCCGGGGCGCCGGCGGCCCGGCCGGTGGGCGGCTCGGGCGTCCGGGCCGGGGGCACCGGTCGCAGGCGGGCGGGCCGCTCCAGCCGAGTGGCCGGCGGGGTGCCGGGCCGCCGGGGCGGCGCCGTGGCTCCCGGTCCGGTCTGGTCGGCGCTCGTGCGAAGCGGCTCGCGACCGGCGGTGGGCGGTGCGTCGGGGAATCGGGCGGAGGCCGGCGGCGGGGGCGCGGACGTCGTGCTCGGAGTCAGGCGGAACGGGCGGAGGGTGGGGAAGCGGGGCTGCCCGTCCGGGGGACCGGAAGCGGTGCGGCCCGCGTCGTCCTCGCCGCCGCTCCGGGACACCGACTCGGCCGAGGGGACGTTCGAGCCAGGCGTGCGGCTGCCGGCCGGGGCACCCGGACCTACGCGACGGCTCCCGGACGGCCCGCCCGGCAGTGGCCTGCCCTCGGCGAGGTCACCTCTCGTCGTGGCCTCGCCGGAGGCGGAGTCGTCGGGGTGGCCGGGCGGAGGTGTCGTGGGGCGGGGCGGGATCGGGGCGTGCTGCGCTTCCCTGCTCATGCACCCCCCGTTTCCTTGTGCCCGGGCCGTTTCCTCGTACGCGGGCCGCCGTCCTCGTCGCCCGGGCCCGGTGCGGATCAGTCCGCCCCCAGGCACGCATACCCGCAGCGGCGGCCCGGCATCCCGGCGCAGGGCGTCGGCCGGAGTCGTTCCGTCGTGCGTGCGCGTCACTCTACGGGGTGTCGCAGGGCGAACGGGAACCAGTCCGTGACCCCGGGGGTATCTGCCCGGAACGTCCCCCTACCCTGCGGTAATCCTGTCTGGCAGGCTTCGTGCATGACTGCGCGCGCCGCCGACAGGGCCCGTTACGACCGGGCCACCGCCCATCTCGACGCCCCTCTCGCGATCGTGGACCTGGACGCCTTCGACGCCAACGCGGACGATCTCGCCCGCAGGGCCGGCGGGAAGCCGATCCGTGTCGCCAGCAAGTCCGTACGCTGTCGTGCCCTGCTCGAACGCGTCCTCGCGAAGGACGGCTTCCGGGGCATCATGTCCTTCACCCTCGCCGAGTCCCTGTGGCTGGCCCGCTCCGGTTTCGACGACGTCCTGCTCGCCTATCCGTCCGCCGACCGCACCGGTTACGCGGAGCTCACCGGCGACCCCAAGCTCGCCTCGGCCGTCACCGTCATGGTCGACGACGTCGCCCACCTCGACCTCATCGACGCCGCGCGCACCGGCGGCCGTGAAGTCGTGCGCGTCTGCCTGGAGTTGGACACCGCGCTGAAGCTGCTCGGCGGACGGGTGCGGGTCGGGGCACGGCGTTCGCCGCTGCACTCCCCCGCCCAGGTCGCGGAGCTGGCGCGGGTGGTGGCCCGGCGGCCCGGTTTCCGGCTCGTGGGGATCATGGCCTACGAGGGGCACATCGCCGGTGTCGGTGACGCCGTCGCCGGGCGGCCGCTGCGCTCCCGCGCGATACGGCTGATGCAGGCGACCGCCCGCCGCGAGCTGGCCGAGCGGCGCGCCGCGGTGGTGCGGGCGGTCCGGGCCGTGGCGCCGGACCTGGAGTTCGTCAACGGCGGTGGCACGGGCAGTGTGCAGCACACGGCGGCCGAGGACTCCGTCACCGAGATCGGCGCGGGTTCCGGACTGTATGTGCCGCGCCTCTTCGACAACTACACGTCCTTCAAGGGGCGTCCCGCCGCCCTCTTCGCCCTGCCCGTCGTACGGCGGCCGGGGGTGGGCGTGGTGACCGTGCTCGGCGGCGGCTACCCGGCCTCCGGCGTGGCCGGGCCGGACCGGCTGCCGGTGCCGTATCTGCCCGAGGGGCTGCAGTACGACTCCCAGGAGGGCCCCGGCGAGGTGCAGACCCCGCTGCTCGGCTCGCCCTCCGACGACCTCCTCATCGGCGACAAGGTGTGGTTCCGGCACGCCAAGGCCGGCGAGCTGTGCGAGCGCTTCGACGCGCTGCACCTGATCGAGGGGGACGCGGTGACCGCCACCGTGCCTACGTACCGGGGCGAGGGCCGCACCTTCCTCTGATCGGTGCACGGTTGATCAGTACACGGTGTCCGGCTCGTCCGGGACCGGCGAGCCGTCCTCCCGCCGGAGCGGCCCGTGGGTGCCGTCGGGGGCCGTGTAGGCCGTGGTCGAGCACGGGTACGGGTGGGGCCTGCGGGGCAGCGGGTCGATGAACATGGGGGTGACCAGCCAGCGTCCGTCGGCGTCGTCGTAGGCGCGGCACATCAGCTCGGGCTTGTTGCGGTTGACGGCCAGATGGACGCCGGTGGCGTCGCCGACGAAGGTGACGTCTGTGTCGGCGTCGCCGGCCGCGAGGGCGGGCCGCCGCCGCCAGGGCTGCCGTTGCCAGGCCGCGGCACCCCGGACGCCGTACACCTCCTGGTTGATCCAGCAGCGCTTGCCGTCGATGTAGGGGATCACCTCGCCCCGGGTGGCCGGGATGCCGCCGCAGCCCTCGTTCCGGGGGGTGATGCGGCCCTGGTGGTCCAGGACCGGGCGGATGGCGATCGTGTGGGCCGCGTCGATGCCGACGCCCGCCGACCAGACCTCGGTGATGGGCTCGGCGCCCGCGGAGACGATGTAGACGTCGAAGCCCGCCCGCTGGAGGGTGTGGATCAGGTCGCGCTGCTGGTCGTAGTGGCGGACGTACGCGGGGAGGGTGTGCGTGCCGAGGGTGCGGGTCGCGCCGACGGGGGCGGCCAGGGCCTCGCGGCGGGCGGCCGCGGTGTAGGCGGTGAGTTCGGCGGGGGTGCGGCCGGTGAAGAGCTGGGGCACCCAGGCGTACTGCGGGACGGTGCGCCGGTGGTTCCAGGTCCCCGCGAAGGCCGGGGCGCCGGTCGTGGTGGTGGCGTTCTCGCGGATCTCAAGGATCTCGTCCGCGCAGCGGGAGCCGGACAGGACGGGGCCGGTGCCGGTGCCGCAGGCCTTGCCGAGGGCCTTGTCGGCGGCCGGCGTCAGCCACGTGCTGGTGTCCGTCCAATGGTCCGGGCGGAGCAGCTTCCCGTGGCGCAGGGCCCAGGTGAGGGTCGTGTCGGTGACGTCGTTCTTGGTGACCGTGTTGTCCCAGTCGAACGCGGCCACCGCGCCCCGGTGCCCGGAGCAGGTGCCGTAGGTGTCGATCACCTGTTGGAGGCGGGCGCGGTCGTCGCCGTACCAAGTGCCGGTCAGCCGCGGGCAGTCGGAGGGTGCGGGCGGTTGCGGGGTCGCGGCCGTCAGGGTGGTGGCGGCCGCGACCAGGGTCCACGCGAGAAGGTGTCGCATATGACCCGAACCGTACCGGTTTGCCCCCTAGAGCGGTGTGACGTACGCGCCCGAGATTCCGCCGTCCACCAGGAAGTCGGTGGCGTTGACGAAGGCGGAGTCGTCGCTGGCCAGGAAGGCGACGGCGGCGGCGATCTCCTCGGCCTCGGCGAACCGGCCGACCGGGATGTGCACCAGACGGCGGGCGGCCCGCTCCGGGTCCTTGGCGAACAGCTCCTGCAGAAGCGGAGTGTTGACCGGGCCCGGGCACAGCGCGTTCACGCGGATGCCCTCGCGGGCGAACTGCACTCCGAGCTCCCGGGACATGGCCAGCACGCCGCCCTTGGAGGCGGTGTACGAGATCTGGGAGGTGGCCGCGCCCATCCGGGCCACGAAGGACGCCGTGTTGATGATGGACCCCTTGCCCTGGCGGCGCATGTAGGGGATGGCGGCCTTGCAGCACAGGTAGACGGAGGTGAGGTTGACCTCCTGGACGCGCTTCCAGGCCTCCAGGCCGGTCTCCAGGATGGAGTCGTCGTCGGGCGGCGAGATGCCGGCGTTGTTGAAGGCGATGTCGACGCTGCCGTAGGTGTCGAAGGCCGTCTTGAAGAGGGCCTCGACCTGCTCGGGGTCGGTGACGTCGACCTTCACGAAGATCCCGCCGACCTCGTCGGCGGCGGACTTGCCGCGGGCCTCGTCGACGTCGCCGCAGACGACGTGGGCGCCCTCGGAGGCGAGCCGGCGGGCGGCGGCCAGGCCGATGCCGCTGCCGGCTCCGGTGATGACGGCGGTACGGCCGACCAGGCGGCGGCAGATGGTTTCGTCGGTCATGAGCGGCTCAGGCCTCCGTGCTGATGAAGACGTTCTTGGTTTCGGTGAAGGCGGTCAGGGCGTCCGGGCCCAGTTCGCGGCCGAGGCCGGACTGCTTGAACCCGCCGAACGGGGTCCAGTAGCGGACGCTGGAGTGGGAGTTGACGGACAGGTTTCCCGCACGGACGGCCCGGGAGACGCGCAGCGCGCGGCCCAGGTCGCGGGTCCACAGGGAGCCGGCGAGGCCGTACGGGGTGTCGTTGGCGAGGCGTACGGCGTCCTCCTCGTCCGTGAAGGGCAGAAGGACGGCGACCGGGCCGAAGATCTCCTCGCGGGCCGCCTCGGAGTCCGGCCGCTCCCCGGTGAGCACGGTCGGTGCGAACCAGAAGCCGGGTCCGTCGGGCGAGCTGCCGCGCAGCGCCTGGGCGTCGTCCGGCACGAAGGACCGTACGCGGTCCAGCTGCTGACGGGAGATCAGCGGGCCCATCTGGGTCTTCTCGTCGGCGGGGTCGCCCACCACCACGGCCGACAGGGCGTCGGCGAGGAACTCGTGGACCTCGTCGTACACGGACTCCTGGACGAGGATGCGGGTGCGGGCGCAGCAGTCCTGGCCGGAGTTGTCCAGGAAGGAGAACGGGTCGACCGCGGACTTCAGGTCGGCGTCGGCGAAGACGATGTTCGGGCTCTTGCCGCCGAGTTCGAGGGTGACGGGCTTGACGAGCCGGGCGCAGCGCTCCATGACCTCGCGGCCGGTGCGGCTGGAGCCGGTGAACACGATCTTCGCCACGTCCGGGTGGTCGACCAGGGCGCGGCCGGCGATGTGGCCGTATCCGGGGAGGACTTGGAACAGCCCTTCCGGCAGGCCCGCCTCCAGCGCGAGTTCGGCGAGGCGCAGTGCGGTGAGCGGGGTGGTCTCGGCCGGCTTGAGGACGACGGCGTTGCCCGCGGCGAGCGCCGGGAAGGAGCCCCAGGCGGCGATGGGCATCGGGAAGTTCCAGGGGGCGATCACGCCGACCACCCCGAGAGGTTCCTGGAAGGTGACGTCCCAGCCGCCGGGCACGGGGATCTGCTTGCCGAGGAGGCGTTCGGCGCCGCCGGCCGCGTACAGCAGCAGATCGCGGGCGTTGCCGGCCTCCCAGCGGGCGTTGCCGAGGAGGTGGCCGGCCTCGCGGACCTCCAGCTGCGCCAGTTCCTCGACATGGGCGTCGACGACGTCGGCGAAGCGGCGCAGCAGGCGGGCGCGGTCGGCGGGAGCCGCGGAGGCCCACCCCCGCTGGGCGGCCGTCGCGCGGGCGACGGCGCGGTCCACCTCGGCCGCGTCGGCGGCGGGGACGGTGGCGACGACCTCCTCGGTCGCCGGGTTGAGTACCTGGAGCTCGGACTCGTTCGACACGGAAGGACCTCTCACATGCGTTCGAAGGAGCGGCGCAGCTCCCAGTCGGTCACCGCGGCGTCGAAGGCCTCGAGCTCGACGCGCGCCATGTTGCGGTAGTGCGCGACGACCTCGTCACCGAAGGCGGCCTTGGCGATCGGGCTGTTCTCCCACAGCTCGGCTGCCTCGCGCAGCGTGGTGGGGACGTGCTCGAAATCGGCGGTGTAGGCGTTGCCGGGGCAGGGCTCGGGCAGCTCCAGCTTCTGCTCGATGCCGTACAGACCCGCCGCGACCAGGCCGGCGACGGCGAGGTGCGGGTTGACGTCGCCGCCGGGCAGCCGGTTCTCGAAGCGCAGGGAGCGGCCGTGGCCGACGACCCGCAGGGCGCAGGTGCGGTTGTCGTGGCCCCAGGCGACGGCGGTCGGGGCGAAGGAGCCCGGCTGGAACCGCTTGTAGGAGTTGATGTTGGGGGCGTACAGGAGGGAGAAGTCCCGGAGGGCGGCGAGCTGTCCGGCGAGGAAGTGCCGCATGACCTCGCTCATCCCGCCGGGTCCGGCCATGGCGTTGTTGCCGTCGGCGTCCGCGAGCGAGAGGTGGATGTGGCAGGAGTTGCCCTCGCGCTCGTTGTACTTCGCCATGAAGGTGATGGACACGCCCTCCTGGGCGGCGATCTCCTTGGCTCCGGTCTTGTAGATCGCGTGCTGGTCGCAGGTCACCAGGGCCTCGTCGTAGCGGAAGGCGATCTCGTGCTGTCCGGGGTTGCACTCGCCCTTGGCGGACTCGACGGTGAGTCCGGCGCCGGCCATCTCGTTGCGGATGCGGCGCAGCAGGGGCTCGATGCGGCCGGTGCCGAGCACCGAGTAGTCGATGTTGTACTGGTTGGCCGGGGTCAGATCCCGGTAGTTCGCGTCCCAGGCCTGCTCGTAGCTGTCCTTGAAGACGATGAACTCCAGCTCGGTGCCGACCTGGGCGGTGTAGCCGAGCTCGGCGAGGCGGTCCAGCTGGCGGCGCAGGATCTGGCGGGGCGCGGCGACCACCGGGGAGCCGTCCTCCCAGGCCAGGTCGGCGATGAGCATGGCCGTGCCGGCGTTCCAGGGCACGCGGCGCAGGGTGGAGAGGTCGGGGTGCATGGCGAAGTCGCCGTAGCCGCGGTCCCAGGAGGACATCGCGTAGCCGTCGACGGTGTTCATCTCGGTGTCGACGGCGAGGAGGTAGTTGCAGCCCTCGGTGCCGTGGTGGAGAACCTCGTCGAGGAAGAATCGTGCGGCGAACCGCTTGCCCTGGAGTCGCCCTTGCATGTCGGGGAAGGCCAGGACGACAGTGTCGATCTCACCGCTGGCGACGAGGGCGTGCAGCTCCTCGACACTGAGCGGGGGTGTGCGGTCTGCCACGGGAGAGCTCCTTCGGCTTCTTCGCGCTTTTTCGGCCGGGCCGGGAGCCATAAGGTATTGCGGAGAACCATTGCTTGGGAAGGGGGTACGGCCGGATGTCGCAGGACACTGACCCGGGGAGGGTGGGCGACCGTCTCACGCCGGTGCTGCGGACGGTGCGTGCGGGGAACGGCTTCGAGGAGGCTCTGGAGCAGATCCTGCAGGTCGTGCGGCTCGGTCTGGTGCCGGGCGGCGAGCGGCTGCCCGCCGAGCGGGAACTGGCCGAGCGGCTCGGGATCAGCCGGGTGACGCTCCGCGAGGTGCTGAAGGTGCTGCAGGACCAGGGGCTGGTGGAGTCGCGGCGCGGGCGGTACGGCGGAACGTTCGTGCTGCCGCGGACCGATGCCGGCGGCGAGGACGAGCTGCGGCGGCGGATCGCCGAGGTCGACATCGAGGACATGCTGCGGTTCCGGGAGGTCCTCGAGGTGGGCGCGGCCGGGCTGTGCGCGGCGCACGGCCTGACCGACGAGCAGGCAGGACGGCTGCGCGAGGCGCTGGCCCGCACGCACGACGCTCCACTGGCCGACTACCGGCGCCTGGACACGCTGCTCCACCTCACCCTGGCGGAGTTGTGCGGCTCGCCGACGCTGACCGCACAGTACGCGGCGGTGCGGGCGACGGTGAACGACCTGCTCGACTGCATCCCGCTGCTGGTCCGCAATCTGGAGCATTCGCAGCGCCAGCACATCGCGCTGGTCGAGGCCGTGCTGGACGGCGACGCGGACGGGGCGCGGGAGATGATGCGGGAGCACTGCGCGGGCACGGCCGCGCTGCTGCGGGGCTTCCTGGCCTGAGGGGCGCGGGACTCCCCGCCGGGAGCGAGGGCTTGCCGTTCACCGGCACCTCGGCAA
The DNA here is from genome assembly GCF_032656585.1 of Streptomyces herbicida. Taxonomy (NCBI): domain Bacteria; kingdom Bacillati; phylum Actinomycetota; class Actinomycetes; order Kitasatosporales; family Streptomycetaceae; genus Streptomyces; species Streptomyces herbicida. Next base: position 217,553 of record NZ_JAUYWJ010000011.1, on the reverse strand, counting down.
AGGTATGAACTCAATCCATTGCGGGGAGCGTGAGGACGTATGGCGGGCAGGCCACTGATCGGCATCAGTACCTATCTGGAGTCCGAGGTGCGGTGGAGCGCGTGGGTGCTGGAGGCCGCGCTGCTGCCGGCCGGCTATCCGCGGCTGGTGCAGCGGGCCGGGGGGCTGGCCGCGATGCTGCCGCCGGACGAGCCGGAGCACGCGGCCGCGGCCGTGGCGCGGCTGGACGGCCTGGCGATCGCCGGCGGTCCGGACGTCGAACCGGTGCGGTACGGCGCGGAGCGCGACCCCCGCACGGGGCCGCCGGCCCGGGAGCGCGACGCCTGGGAACTCGCCCTGATCGACGCGGCCCTGGACGCGGGCGTACCGCTCCTCGGCATCTGCCGGGGCATGCAGTTGCTGAACGTCGCCCTCGGCGGCACGCTCACCCAGCACATCGACGGGCACGCGGAGGCTCCCGGGGTGTTCAGCCGGCATTCGGTCAAGCCGGTGCCGGGGACGCGGTACGCGCAGGCAGTCCCGGAGGAGACGTCCGTGCCGACGTTCCACCACCAGGCGGTGGACCGGCTGGGCGAAGGACTCGTCGCCTCGGCGTACGCGGCGGACGGCACGGTGGAGGCGATCGAGCCGGCGTTGGGCGACGGGTGGCTGCTGGGGGTGCAGTGGCATCCGGAGATGGGTGAGGACCTGCGGGTGATGCGGGAGCTGGTGCGGGCCGCTTCGTGAGCGGCCCGCACCGAGGCGTTCACCCCCGCGTCAGCGACAGCAGCTCCCGCGCCGGCCCCGTCGGCCGGTGCCCTGTCGGCCAGACCGCGCGCAGGTCCCGGGCCAGCAGGACCCCGTCGACGGGAATGCTCACCAGGCGGCGCATGGCGAGCTCCTCGCGGACCGCGAGTTCGCTGAGGACCGCCGGGCCCGCACCGCTGACCGCGGATGCCTTCACCGCCGTGGTGGAGGAGAGTTCGATGAGCGGGCGGGCGAGGCCCCCGAGGGCGGCGTCGAGGACCTGACGGGTGCCGGAGCCTCGCTCCCGCAGGATCAGCGGGGTGGCCGCCAGTTCGGTGGCCGGGAGGGGTTGTCTGCGGCGGGCCCAGGGATGGGCGGGGGCCGTGACGACGATCAGGCGGTCATGGGCGATCACGGCGGAGTCCAGACCCGGAGGCACCGTCAGGCCCTCCACGAAGCCCAGGTCGGCCTCGTCCGCCAGCAGGCGCTCCGCCACCGCCGCCGAGTTGCCGGCCAGCAGCGACACCGCCGTGTCGGGGCGCTCGGCACGCAGCGCCAGCAGCCAGCCCGGGAGCAGATACTCGGCGATGGTCATGCTGGCCGCGACCCGCAGACGTGAGTCGCGGCGGTCGCGCAGCGCCTGCGCCCCCACGTCGAAGGCCTCCGCCGCCTCCACGACCCGCCTGGCCCAGTCCGTCACCAGCGCGCCGGCGTCCGTGAGCCGGGAACCGCGCGGTGAGCGGTCCACGAGGGCCACACCCAGCTGGCGTTCCATCGAGCGGATCCGGCTGCTGGCCGCGGGCTGGGTGATGCCGAGCTCCCGCGCGGCCGCCCCGAGACTGCCCAGCCGGGCCACCGCCAGCAGCAGTTCCAGGGCCCCGAGGTCCGGCACCCGGTGCGCCAGGGTCCCGGGTCCGCGCCGCTCCTCCGCATCACTCATAAAACCAGCTTATGCCCTCATAGGGACGAACTCCCTGGTCGCAGGCGTCCGCCCGCGCGACGGTGGAGCCATGGTCACCGCAGCCGTCCGCAATCTCGGGCCCAACTGGTACGCATCCGTCATGGGCACGGCGGTCGTGGGCACCGCCGGGGCCGCACTCCCCCTGCACAGCGGCGCCCTGCGTCTCGCGTGCACCGTCGTGTGGGCGGTCTCGGGCGTGCTGCTCCTGGTCCTCCTCGGCGCCCGCGCCCTGCACTGGACCCACCACCGCGACCAGGCCCGGGCCCACCTCCTCGACCCGGCGACGGCCCCGTTCTACGGCTGCCTGTCCATGGCCCTGCTGGCCGTCGGCGGCGGCGCGATGGCCGTCGGACGGGACTGGATCGGAATCCGGGCGGCGGTCGCCCTCGACAGCGTGCTGTTCGTCGCCGGTACGGTCGTCGGGCTCGCGGCGGCCGTCGCCGTGCCGTACCTCATGGCCGTACGGCACCGGATCGAACCGGGGCAGGCCACGCCCGTGTGGCTGCTGCCGCTGGTCGCGCCCATGGTGTCCGCCGCGCTCGGGCCTGCCCTCGTGCCGCATCTTCCGGCCGGGCAGCCCAGGGAGACCCTGCTGCTCGCCTGCTTCGCGATGTTCGGGCTCAGTCTGCTCGCCACACTGCTGATGCTGCCCGTCGTCTTCGCCCGGCTGATCACCTCGGGCCCGCTGCCGCTCGCGCTCACGCCGACGCTGTTCCTGGTCCTCGGGCCGCTCGGGCAGTCCACCACCGCCGTCGGGATGTTCGCGGACGTCGCGCCGGGGGTCGTGCCCGCACCGTACGACCAGGGCTTCGGTCTGCTCGCCGTCCTCTACGGAGTGCCGGTCATGGGCTTCGCGCTGCTGTGGTCCGGGCTGGCCGCCGCCCATGTGGTGCGGGCCCGGCGGCACGGGATGGGGTTCGCGATGACCTGGTGGGCGTTCACCTTTCCGGTGGGCACCTGTGTCACCGGGGCCGCGGCGCTCGCCCGGCACACGGGGCTGGCCGTGTACGGCTGGCTGGCGGTGGGGCTGTACGCCGTGCTCGTCGCGGCCTGGGCGGCGGCGGCCTCCGGCACGGCGCGCGGGCTGCTCAGCGGTGAGCTGCTCGCAGGGCCTCGGCCAGCACCCGCGGCGCCTCGGCCAGTGACGGGCCGTACCACGTCAGGTGCCGTCCGCTGACGAGGGCGCAGGGCAGTCCCGGGAAGGCCTCCGGGCCGTCCTCGGGCGTGAAGCGGTACGGCTCGTCCGGGAGGACGACCAGGTCCGGAGCCGCCGCGCGCAGCTCGTCGAGCGGGATGCGGGGGTAGCGGTCCGCGTGCCCCGCGTAGAGGTGGTCGACGCCCAGGCGGTTCAGTACGTCGCCCGCGAAGGTGTCCCGGCCCAGGACCATCCACGGGCGCCGCCAGATCGTTACGACCGCCGTGGCGCGGGGAGCGGGTGCCAACAGCGACGACCAGGTGCGCTCCGCCTCCGCCAGCCAGCCGGGGCGTTCCGGCGCGCCGCACGCGGCCAGCACCCGGGTCAGTTCCCGGAAGGCCTGCGGCACGTCCCGGACCTCGGTGACCAGGACCTGAAGGCCGGCCGCACGCAGGGCGTCGAGGTCGGGGGCGCGGTTCTCCTCCTCGTTGGCGATCACCAAGTCGGGGGCGAGGTCCACGATCCGGTCGAGCCGGGGGTTCTTGGTGCCGCCCACCCGGGTGACGTCCAGGCCCACCGGATGGGTGCACCAGTCCGTCGCGCCGACCAGGACACCGGGCGCGGACACGGCCACCGCCTCGGTGAGCGACGGGACCAGCGAGACGACCCGCACTAGCGGGACCGGTCCTGGACCGCCTCGATGTGCTCGGCCACCGCCACGACGATCACGCGGGTGTCGGGCACCGTGGCCCGCCAGCGGTGCCGGACCCCGCCCGTGAGGTAGAGGGTGTCGCCGCGGCCGAGCCGGTAGGCGCGGCCCTCGGCCTCGATCTCCACGGCGCCGTCCGCGACGTACATCAACTCGTCGTTGCGGTGCTGGAATTCGCGCCCTGCGTCATGGTCGCCGGTGAACTCCGAGGCGTGCAGCTGATGGTGACCGCGGACCAGGGAGCGCACCCGGGGGGTGAAGTCCTGCTCGGGGCTGTCGGAGCGCACGACGCCGACACTGCAGGCGGGGTCGGCGGCGGCGAGGAGTTCGACGGCCGTCGTGCGCAGGGCGTCGGCGACCTTCTCCAGGGAGCTTGTGCTGGGGCGTGCCCGGTCGTTCTCGATCTGGCTCAGGAAGGGCACCGACAGTCCGCAGCGCTCGGATACGACGGCGAGGGTGAGTTCCAGCGCACGGCGTCGCCGCCGGACGGCCGCGCCCACCCGCACGGGCTGTTGTTCTTTGTGGTCGCCCATCGCTCCGGCTCCCTCCTTCGCTCGTCGCTGCGCTCTGCGGGTGCCCGGCATCGGGCACATCGCGTCTGATGAGTTCTCTGCACCCTACGCATGTTCGGCAAACCGTTTCATGCGGCCGTCACATCCATGTCACATCGCATGGGTGTGACCCTTACGGTTCGCGCCAGTGGACGAGCCCGTGCGCCCGCCCCGTCCCGGGGCCGTGATCGTGCGTCACCCCCTCGGTACTGTGCGCGGTCGGCCGCTCCCGGTTGCGGGGACGCGAAACTCGGGCGAGGACGTAGCGCTATGTGGTTGGCCGGATCCTTCTCGTGGACGGTGAAGGCGCCCAGGATCACCGCCGGTGGTTGGCATCACTGTTGGGGGGACAACCGTGCAACGCCCGGACCACCGTCTCGCTTCCGCGCTGCGCTTCGCGACGGAACTCGTGGCCTGGGTGGCCACACCCCGGGCCCTGGCCGCTCACTCCTGGGCGTGGGCGGTGCTCTCGCTGGTGCTGCCGATCGGTCTGCCGACCGTCTTCGCGACGCCGGGCGACAAGTCGAACGTGATCGTCCCCGTTCCGGGCGAGGTCACCATTGTGCTCGTGCTGCTCCAGTTCGGCGCGGCCGTGGTTGTTCACGGACCGCCCGCGCCGGCGCCGGCTGCGGTCCCTGCCGGTTCGGGGCGGCGGGTGACCGTCAGTGCCGTACGGCATGATGCGATGCGTGACCGGACGACTGATGCTCCTCGACACCGCCTCGCTGTACTTCCGCGCCTACTTCGGCGTCCCCGATTCGGTGAAGGCGCCGGACGGCACGCCGGTGAACGCCGTGCGCGGGCTGCTGGACTTCATCGACCGGCTGGTCAAGGACCACCGGCCCGACCGCCTGGTGGCCTGCATGGACGCCGACTGGCGGCCGCAGTGGCGGGTCGACCTCATCCCCTCCTACAAGGCGCACCGGGTGGCCGAGGAGCACGAGGTGGGACCGGACGAGGAGGAGGTGCCGGACACGCTCTCCCCGCAGGTGCCGGTCATCGAGGACGTGCTCGACGCGCTGGGCATCGCGCGGGTCGGTGTGGCGGGGTACGAGGCCGACGACGTGATCGGTACGTTCACCGCGCGCGCCGACGGCCCGGTGGACATCGTCACCGGTGACCGCGACCTGTACCAGCTGGTGGACGACGCACGCGGAGTGCGGGTGCTGTACCCCCTCAAGGGCGTGGGCACCCTGCAGATGACCGACGAGGCTCTGCTGCGCGAGAAGTACGGGGTGGACGGCAGCGGGTACGTGGACCTGGCGCTGCTGCGCGGCGACCCGAGCGACGGACTGCCCGGCGTGCCCGGCATCGGCGAGAAGACGGCCGCCAAGCTGCTGGCCGAGTTCGGCAACCTGGACGGGATCATGGCGGCGGTCGACGACCCGAAGGCGAAGCTCACGCCGTCGCAGCGCAAGCGCCTCGACGAGGCCCGGCCGTATGTGGCCGTCGCGCCGAAGGTCGTCCGGGTGGCCGCGGACGTGCCGCTGCCGGAGGTCGACACGACGCTGCCGCACACGCCGCGCGACCCTGCGGGGCTGGACGCGCTGGCGGTGCGCTGGGGTCTGGGCGGTTCCCTGCACCGGCTGCTGACGACGCTGGGGGCCTGAGCGGCCCGAGTTTTTTTCCGGCAAAACACGTTCAACCGGTCCGCATGATGGAGGTGTCACCCGAAAGGGGATGCTAACTTAGGTAAACCTAACCAATGGAGCAGGGAGGCCGACATGGCAGAGCGCCCGGCACGCAGGCCGCGCAAGCCCCATTCCGCCCAGGTCGTTCGCACGGAACGGCTGACCCCGCATATGCAGCGTGTGGTGCTCGGCGGCGACGGCCTCGCGGACTTCGCGGCGGACACCTGCACCGACCATTATGTGAAGCTCCTGTTCGGCCCCGAGGGCGTGACTTATCCGGAGCCCTTCGACCTGCAGCGCATCCAGGAGGAGTTCCCGCGCGAGCAGTGGCCGGTGACCCGGACGTACACCGTGCGCGACTGGGACCCCGAGACCCATGAGCTCACCCTCGACTTCGTGGTCCACGGCGACGAGGGCCTGGCCGGCCCGTGGGCGCTGCGGGCACAACCGGGCGACGTCGTGCGGTTCATGGGTCCCGGCGGCGCCTACGCACCGGACGCGGGCGCCGACTGGCATCTGCTCGCCGGCGACGAGAGCGCGCTGCCCGCGATCGCCCGTTCCCTGGAGGCGCTGCCCAAGGGCGCCAAGGCCGTTGCCTTCGTGGAGGTTTCCGGTCCCGAGGAGGAGCAGAAGATCGACTCCGATGTGGAGGTCGTCTGGCTGCACCGCGGGCACCGGCCGATCGGCCACGCCCTGGTGGAGGCCGTGCGGGCGCTTGAGTTCCCGGAGGGCCGGGTGCACGCCTTCGTGCACGGCGAGGCGAGCTTCGTGAAGGAGCTGCGCCGGCTGCTGCGGGTCGAGCGCGAGATCCCGCGCGAGGACCTGTCGATCTCCGGCTACTGGCGCCTGGGCCACAACGAGGACGGCTGGCAGGCCTCCAAGCGGGACTGGAACGCGCGCATCGAGGCGGAGCAGGAGGGCGGCTCGGCAGCCGCCGCGTAGGACGGCGGCAGCGGCGGCACCCCCGGCTGCCGGCGCGGCCTGCTTCGCGGAGCCGGCCGTGCGCTGTCCGAGGTACTCCCCGCGCTCGGGTCCGGCTTCCAGCTGGTGGGCGACGCCGCTTCCGGTCAAAGCGCTCGCCCTCCTCCACGGTCTGGCCATGACCACCAACCTCGCCCGGCCGCGGGCGGCGGTCTACGACTCGACGGGCGGACACCGGTACTTCCCGCCGGTTCACGGTGAATGTTCCTCCTCGGTCGCGCTGGGGCCGCCTACCGCGTCCACCGGGCGCGCACCGTCGTGATCGAGCCGGAGGCGGCCGAGCCGGTGCCCGCGTAACGCCTACGCTGGGCACCGATGAGACGCAAGACCCGCACCCCGCCCTCCCCCCTGCCCCAGCGCGAGGGGGTGGACCCGGTGCGGGTGCGGCTGCCCATGGCCGGGTCCTGGGCCACCGTGGGCGAGCATCTGGTGGAGCGGCTGTCCGGGGCCGGGCCCGGGGTGGTCGAGGCGATGCTGGACGCGGGGCGGATCGTCGGGGCCGACGGGCTGGCGGTTGCGGCCGACGCCCCGTACGTGCCCGGGATGTACGTGTGGTTCCACCGGGAACTCGCCGCCGAGATGCCGGTGCCGTTCCCGCTGACGGTGGTGTACCGCGACGCGCATGTCATCGTGGCCGACAAGCCGCACTTCCTCGCCACCACACCGCGCGGCAGCCATGTCACCGAGACCGCGCTGGCCCGGCTGCGGCGGGAACTGGACGTTCCGGAACTCTCCGCGGCGCACCGGCTGGACCGGCTCACGGCCGGGCTGGTGCTGTTCATCGTGCGGCCCGAGGAGCGCGGCGCGTACCAGACGCTGTTCCGCGACCGGCTGGTGCGCAAGGAGTACGAGGCCGTCGCCCCGTACGACCCCGCGCTCGCCCTGCCCCGCACCGTGCGCAGCCGGATCGTGAAGGAGCGCGGGGTCATGGCCGCGCGGGAGGTCGAGGGCGAGCCGAACGCGGTGACGCGGGTCGAGCTGCTCGAGCACCGGGAGGACGACCGACTGGGGCGCTACCGGCTGACCCCCGGCACCGGGCAGACCCATCAGCTGCGGGTGCACCTGAACGCCCTGGGTGTGCCCATCCTCGGCGATCCTCTGTATCCGGAGGTGACCGGCCCCGTACCGGCCGGTGACTTCCGGCGTCCGCTCCAACTGTTGGCGCGAAGGCTGGAGTTCACCGATCCGGTCACGGGGGTGGAGCACCGGTTCTCCAGCGGGCGTGTGCTGGAGGCCTGGTCCTCGTATGCGCGGTGGGCCGGTCAGTGACCGCGCCACCAGCGCTTGACGCGCTGCCAGACACCGCGCGGGCGAGCCGGTGCCAGAGGTGCCGCGGGAGGTGTCGGAGCCGGAGCCGGGCTCGGGGCCGCGGGGCCGGGCTCGGCGGCGGGTGCCGGCTGCGGGCGAGCGGTGGTGACCTGCCAGTGGGCGCGCTGCGGCGGGACGGGGGCGGGGCTGGGCTTGAGCGTGACGTCCTGCTGGGGCTTCGGTTCGAACCGCACGGGCAGCTCCACCAGATGCCGTGAGGCGATGGACGAGCGCCAGCGCAACTCGTCCTCCTCACAGTCCAGTTGGATGTCTGACAGCCGGGTCAGCAGCGCGTCGACGCCGACGTCGGCGATGGCACGGCCGATGTCCTGGCCGGGGCACTCGTGCGGGCCGCCGCCGAAGGCGAGATGGGAGCGGTTGCCCTGCATACTGGCCGACAGGTCGGGCCGTACCCGAGGGTCGATGTTGCCCGGAGCCGGGGCGAACAGCAGACCGTCGCCCCGGCTGATGCGCTGACCGCCCAGCTCCGTGTCCTGCTTGGCGAAGTAGCCGAGGACGGCGCTGAACGGCGGCTCGTCCCACAGGGACTGCTCGACCGCCTCCGGCACCGTCATCTGGCCGCCGTTGAGCTGGGCGCGGAAGCCGGGCTCGGTGAGGACCATGCGCAGCGCGTTGGCGAGGAGGTTGGTGGTGGCCTCGTAGGCGGCGATGAGCACGACTCTGAGGTGCTGGCCGATCTCGTCGTCGGTCAGCCGCGCCGGGTGGTTGATGAGGTGGCTGGTGAAGTCCTCCTCGGGTCGGGCGCGGCGGCGCTCGGTGAGCCGCATCAGGCAGCCCATGATGTACTCGTTGCTCGCGATCGCGGTCTCGGTGCCCTTGAGCATGTCTCGGGCGGCCTGCACGATCCGGTCGTTGTACTCCTCCGGCATGCCGAGGATCTCGCACATCACCGCCATCGGCAGGTGCTCGGCGAACTGGGAGACCAGGTCGGCCCGGCCCGTCTCGCAGAACTCGTTGACCAGGCGCTGGGTGTAGCGGCCGATGTAGCGGCGGATGTAGCGGTGGTCGATGGTCGACATGGCGCCGGTGACCGCCGCGCGCAGCCGCTGGTGCTCGTCGCCCTCGGCGTGGGAGCAGATGGGCTGCCGGGCGATGTGCGGCATGAGCGGATGGTCGGGCTTGACCATGCCTTCCAGGAGCGGGGTCCAGATGCGGCTGTCCCGGGTGTACTGCGAGGGGGTACGGACCAGGTGCAGGTTCTCGGTGTGCCCGAGGACCACCCAGATCGGCACGTCGTCGTGGAGCAGCACCGGCGCCACGGGCCCGTACTGTTCCCGCAGTTGCTCGTACAGGTCGCCCAGGTCGTCCGCCTCCGGGCCGTACAGCCGATGCAGCCCCCCGGGTCCGAGGCCGTGCGCCGGGCAGCCGGGCGGCGGGCCGAGCATGGGGTCGTCCGTACCGGTCGGGGAGTGGGATTCAGGCGTCACAGTGGTCGCTCCGAAGCTGAGGTGGATCCGGGGTGAGGGGGGTGGGGGTCAGGTGAGCACGCCGGCCATGGCGAGCGAGTGCAGGAAGTGCATCAGGGTCATCAGGACGTCGCGGCTGGAGGCCCGGCGCCGTGCGTCGCACTCCACGATGGGGATGTCGGGAGCGAGGTCGAGTGCCGTGCGCAGTTCCTCGATGGGGTAACGGGGTGCGCCCGGGAAGGAGTTGACGGCCACGATGAAGGGCACGCCGCGCTCCTCCAAGCGCCCTATGACCTCGAAGCTGACCTCCAGGCGGCGGGTGTCGACCAGGACGACCGCGCCGAGAGCCCCTTCGAACAGCCCGTTCCACAGAAACCAGAAGCGCTCCTGGCCGGGGGTGCCGAAGAGATAGAGCACCAGTCTCTCGGTGATGCTGATGCGGCCGAAGTCCATGGCGACGGTCGTGGCCGTCTTCGAATCGGAGCCGTAGTTGTCGTCGACGCCGACACCGGCCTGGGTCATGGTCTCCTCGGTGGTCAGCGGTCTGATCTCGCTGACCGAGCCGACCATGGTGGTCTTGCCGACCCCGAAGCCGCCCACGATGACGATCTTCACCGCGGCCTGGGCCGTGTGCGGCAGATGGTCCTGCGTCCGTGGACCGGGGACGGTGTCAGAGCTTTTGAAGTCCATGCATCACCGCTTCGAGGATGGAACGGTCGGGGAGCGCCTGACGGACGATCGGGGCGCGCGCCTGCACCAGTTCGGCCGTGATCAGCTCGGTGATCAGCACCGTCATCGCGCTGAACGGCAGGTTGAGATAGGCCGAGAGTTCGGCCACCGACAGGGGGGAGGAACAGAGCCGGAGCAGCGCCGCCTGCTCCGGTGCGACGGACGGCGGTGGATCGGCGCGCGCCACAATCAGCGTGACGAGGTCGAGCTCGGCGCGCCCGCCGTCGGCGCCGCCGGCGATGACATACAGCCGTTCGGGATTCTTCTTCTCCCCCTCCTGATCCCCGGTGGCGGGGAGCGCCATGGGCGGCGGTGGGGGCGGTTCCTGCCTGGGGGGTCGCCGCTTGCGTTGCGGAGGAGTCATACGGTCTGCCCGTTCCGCCGGGGCGGACTGGTGAGATGGGCGCCGATACGGACGACGAGGTCGCGCATCCGGCCGCTCATCCGGCCGGGCTCGCAGACCACGTCGGCGAGCACGGCGAGATAGGCGTTGGCACCGGCCGACATGAGGTAGAAGTAGCCGCCGTCGATCTCGATGACGACCAGGTTCATGTCCCCGCTGCTGCCAGGGAGTTCCTGGGCGACGGCACCCGCGAGGCTCTGCACGCCCGCGCAGGCCGCGGCGAGGCGGTCGGCGGCGTCGGGGTCACCGCCGTAGCGGGCGATGCGCAGTCCGTCGGACGACAGCACCACGATCATCTCGATACCCGGTACGCCGTCGGCGAGGTCCTTGAGCATCCAATCGAAGTTCGCTCGCTGCTGGATCACTTGAGGTCCCCCTCGTCGTCGGCCTCGCTGGGGGCCGGCTTCTCGATCAGGTGCATGTATGCGGTGGGATTGCGCGTGAAGTCGGTCGGATGCACGCCCGGGTTGCCCTCCTTGAGGCCCTCCCAGAAGGCCTCGACCCACATGCCGGGCTCGCGGTTGCGCAGCTTCTCGCGCTCGGGGTCGACCTCGGGCTCCGGTTCGGGTTCGGGCTTGGGCTGCGACCAGATGGTCGGCCTTCCCTCGCGTTCGGCCTGCTCGATGGCGGCCTGTTCGGCGTATCGCTGGGCCAGCGGGGTCTTCACCTTGCTCCGGCGCTGTGGCAGCCCCCCCGCCGTCCACTCGGTGACCACGGGGACGTCGTCCTCCATGGAGATCCCGGCGGGGATGCGCGGACTGGTGGGGCGGCGCTTCTTGGGCGGGCGCTTGGGGCCTTCCAGGGCGCCCAGTTCGGCCTTGGGCACGGCGGTGGCGCCGATGCCGTGAGCGAGCCCGGGGGCGGGATCGGTGGTCATCATGTTGCTGGGCACGATCAGGACGGCGCGGACGCCTCCGTACGCCGAGGAGCGCAGCGAGACCTGCATGTTGTAGGCCGAGCAGAGCCGGCCCACGACGGCGAGGCCGAGGCGGGGGCTCTCGCCGAGGTCGTCGAGGTCGACCCCGGCCATGGCGCGCTCCAGCATGTTCTCGACTCGGGCGCGAGCCTCCTCGCTGAGGCTGACGCCGCCGTCCTCGATCTCGATGGCCACCCCGGTCTGGACCTCGGTGGCGGTGACATGCACCTTGGTCTGCGGCGGCGAATAGCGGGTGGCGTTGTCGAGGAGTTCGGCGGCGGCATGGATGACCGGCTCGACGCAGGTGCCCTTGATATTGACCTTGGCGATGGAGGCCAGGTCGATGCGCCGGTACTCCAGGATCCGGGACATGGCGCCGCGCAGCACGCTGTACAGGGCCACGGGGTTGGGCCACTGGCGGCCGGGGCGGCCGCCGCCGAGGACGGAAATGGAGTCGGCGAGGCGGCCGATCAGCGCGGTGCCGTGGTCGAGGCGCAGCAGGTCGTCGAAGACCTCGGGGTTGCGGCCGTGGTCCTCCTCCATCTCCCGGAGTTCGTTGGCCTGCTGGTGGACGATGGCCTGGACGCGCTGGGCGATGTTGACGAAGGAGCGCTGTGCGGCGTCGCGCATGGCCATCTCGTCGTCCACGGCCTTGAGCACGGTGCGCAGCACGCGGCGCCGCGAGTCGGGGATGTTCCGCAGTTCGGGGTCGGCGTCGAGGACCGCGAGAATCGCCTCTCGGGGAGACTCTCCGGCGCGCAGCCGGTAGAGCGCCGTGGGCACGATCTCCTGGCTGAACCGGACCCACTCCTCGTCGTGGGCGGCGATGCGCCGCTCCAGATACGCGGTGTGACGGGCGTGCTCGGCCCGCAGGCTCTTCAGGTGCCGTCCGCGTCGTACCGCTTCTGCCGCCGTCGCGGTCACCAGCGCCGTGGCGACGGCTCCGCACCAGCCGACGGCGGCCCGGGCCGGCCCCGCCACGAGGGCGACGGCGGCCCCGGTCGCCGCGGCCATCACTATGGCCGGCAGCAACAGCACGCGCTTAAGGGGAAGTTCACGGCCACCGGGAGGCGATTGCACACTCACCATGTATGCCCTCTGAGACGAATCGGCTGGGTGTCGGGGGAGCTTGCAGGGGGAAGAGTCCTGGGGTACTTGGGATCTTCGTCACCTTTGGGAACAAGCGCACGAATTCACCTCAACTCGGTGCGCCGCGGGCGAGCTTAGTCCGACCGGATCATCGTCGTGTCATATTCAGCAAGCACCTGAAATGGCCTGTGCGACAGGAGTACGCTCAGCTCTTTTGTACGCTCGGATTACACTCGCACACGGTGCGTGATGGCGTACGGGCGTACGACGACGACTCACCGTGACGAGTGAGCGGGCCCCAGCGGGGGGATCAGACGCCGCCGATGCGCAGGGCCGCGTCGGCGGTGGCACGGGCGAACTCCGAGACCGGCGCCGCATCCGAGCGGTGTACGAGGATGACGCCCTCGATCAACCCGAAGACCGGGTCCCTGCGCAGCTCCAGCCCGCCGAGGTTGTGCGGCCCGCCGCACAGCGGCTCCGCGTCCGTCCGGTACAGCTCCCACAGCCGGTCCTCGGCGGAGCTGCCGTCATCCGCGAGCAGCCGGCGGGCGCGGGTCAGCGAGGGGGACGGTGGACTTCAGCAGCTCGGCGAGCAGTTCCACGTCGTGGCGGCGTATCCCCGGCTGGTGAACAACTCCGTGGTGGGCGCCCGTCCGACTGACAGAGCGGTACCGGGAAGGGGCGCGGAGCTGAATCAATGTGCGGCCCCGCCGCGTGGGCGCGACAAGCCACATCGCACCCGCCCCGCGCCCGCCAACGAACCATCACCCCACCGACGAATAGGCGACAACACCCCGCAGCAACTGATCAACCGCCTTGCGCGCAACCTTGGCCACAGTCGAGCCCTCCGCAGGAGACGCCGCCGAGATCTGCCCCAGCACATCGATCACCTGCTTGCACCACCGCACGAAGTCGCCCGCCGGCATCTCCGCCTCCCGCAGCACCTCGTCCAGTCCCTTCCCGGAGGCCCACATATAGGCCGCCCAGGCGAAGCCGAGGTCGGGCTCGCGCTGGCCGACGCCCTCGGTCTGGGTGATCCGGAACTCCTCCTCCAGCGCGTCGAGCCGGCCCCAGATGCGGACCATCTCGCCCAGCGCGGCCTTCGCCTTGCCCGAGGGCAGCTTCGGCGCCATGGCGTCGTCGCCGACCCGCGCCTCGTACACCAACGCGGAGACGCACGCGGCGAGTTCGGCGGGCCCCAGGCCCTCCCAGACGCCCTCGCGCAGGCACTCGCTCGCCAGCAGGTCCAGCTCGCCGTACAGCCGGGCGAGCCGCTTGCCGTGCTCGGTGACCTCGTCGCTGCGCAGATAGTCGAGCTCGGTCAGCAGCGCGACGATCCGGTCAAACGTGCGCGCGATCGTGTTCGTACGGCCCTCGATGCGCCGCTCCAGCTGCGAGGTGTCGCGCAGCAGCCGGTGGTAGCGCTCGGCCCAACGGGCGTGGTCCTCACGGTCGTTGCAGCCGTGGCAGGGGTGGGCCCGGAGCGCGGTGCGCAGCCGGGCGATCTCCCGGTCGTCGGCGGCCTGGGAGCGCTTCTTGCGGGCTCGCTCCGCCGGGATGTGCCCGGCCTTGGTGCGCAGCGCGGAGGCGAGGTCCCTGCGGGACTGCGGGGAGCGCGGGTTGAAGGACTTCGGGATCCGCATCCGCTCGAGCGGCTCGACGGGCACCGGGAAGTCCATCGACGCCAGCCGCTTGACCTGCCGCTCGGCGGTCAGGACCAGCGGGCGCGGGCCGTCGTGGTGCTCGAAGCCACGGTGGCCGTTGGACCGCCCCGCGGGCAGGCCGGGGTCCAGCACCAGTGCCAGGCCCGCGTACTTGCCCGTCGGTACGTGGATGACGTCGCCCGGCTTCAGCTTCTCCAGGGCAACGGCCGCCTCTGCCCGGCGCTGGACCGCACCCTGGCGGGCCAGTTCGGTCTCGCGGTCCTTGAGCTCGCGGCGCAGGCGCGCGTACTCCTCGAAGTCGCCGAGGTGGCAGGTCATGGAGGACTTGTAGCCCTCCAGGCCCTCCTCGTTGCGCTGCACCTGCCGGGAGATCCCGACGACCGACTTGTCGGCCTGGAACTGTGCGAAGGAGGTCTCCAGCAGCTCGCGCGAGCGGTGCCGGCCGAACTGCTCGACGAGGTTGACCGCCATGTTGTACGACGGCTTGAAGCTGGAGCGCAGCGGATACGTGCGCGTACCCGCCAGACCCGCCAGGTGCTCGGGGCTCATGCCGCGCTGCCAGAGCACGACCGCGTGGCCCTCGACGTCGATGCCTCGGCGGCCCGCGCGGCCGGTCAGCTGGGTGTACTCACCGGGGGTGATGTCGGCGTGCTGCTCGCCGTTCCACTTGACGAGCTTCTCCAGCACCACCGAACGCGCCGGCATGTTGATACCGAGGGCGAGGGTCTCGGTCGCGAACACGGCCTTGACCAGTCCGCGCACGAACAACTCCTCGACGACCTCCTTGAAGGTCGGGAGCATGCCCGCGTGGTGGGCGGCGATACCGCGCTCCAGGCCCTCCAGCCACTCGTAGTAGCCGAGGACGTGCAGATCCTCGGAGGGGATGGAGGCGGTGCGCTCCTCGACGAGGTCGCGGACCTGTTCCCGCGCCTCCTCGTCGTTGAGTCTGAGGCCCGCGTAGAGGCACTGCTGGACGGCGGCCTCGCAGGCCGCACGGCTGAAGATGAAGGTGATCGCGGGCAGCAGGCCCTCGGCGTCGAGCCGCTCGATGACCTCGGGCCGGCCCGGCGTCCATACGCGCGAGCGCTGTCTGCGCTCCCTCTCGCGGTCGGCCTCGCGCATCGCGCGGCCGCGTCTGCGGTCCTGGTAGGACGGCCGGCTGGCCTCCATGCGGGCCAGGCGGGCGAGGTCGGGGTTGACGGCCTTCTTATGGCCCTCCCCCTCCTCGAACAGGTCGTACATCCGGCGTCCGGCGAGCACGTGCTGGAACAGCGGCACCGGCCGGTGCTCGGAGACGATCACCTCGGTGTCACCACGGACCGTGTCGAGCCAGTCGCCGAACTCCTCGGCGTTGGACACGGTCGCCGACAGGGACACCAAGGTCACCGACTCGGGCAGGTGGATGATCACCTCTTCCCACACCGCGCCCCGGAAGCGGTCGGAGAGGTAGTGCACCTCGTCCATGACCACATAGCCGAGGCCGAGGAGGGTCTGGGAACCGGCGTAGAGCATGTTCCGCAGCACCTCGGTGGTCATCACGACCACGGCGGCGTCGGGGTTGACGCTGTTGTCGCCGGTGAGGAGGCCGACCATGCCCGTGCCGTAGCGGCGGCACAGGTCGGCGTACTTCTGGTTCGACAGCGCCTTGATCGGTGTCGTGTAGAAGCACTTCTTGCCCTGCATCAGGGCGAGGTGGACGGCGAACTCGCCCACGATCGTCTTGCCGGAGCCGGTGGGGGCGGCCACCAGCACGCCCTTCCCCGCTTCGAGCGCCTGGCAGGCCTCGATCTGGAAGGGGTCGAGGCCGAAGTCGTACATCTCGCGGAAGGATGCGAGCGCGGTGGCCTGCTCGGCAGCCCGCCTGCGGGCCGCCGCATACCGCTCGGCCGGGGAGAGGTCCTCTGTCATCGTGCTTTCGAGCGTACCGGGCCGCGCTGACAACAGGACGATCATTATCCGGAACGAGGGACGAACGGCAACAGGAGGTGCCTCCGTCCCCGGGGACGGAGGCACCTCCTGACGGTGTGGCGGCCTGGGGTCAGGTCACGTCGTCGTAGCCGTTGACCCGGTCCGGGCCCGCCTGCTCGGGCAGTGCCCGGGTGGCGGCGACGGTCTCGACCTCGCCGATGTCCTCGGGGGTGAGGTCCAGGTCGGAGGCCTCGTCGTCGTGGGGGCCCTCGGCCTCGCGGCGGCGCTTGCGCTTGTCGTTCATCAGCGAGAAGGCGACCGCGCCGAAGTACAGCACCCAGATCGGTCCGGCGAGCGCCAGCATCGAGATGGGGTCGGTGCTGGGCGTGGCCACGGCCGCGAAGACCGTGATGCCCAGGATCATCGCGCGCCACCAGCCGAGCATGCGCGTGCCGCTCAGCACCCCGGTGAGGTTGAGCATCACCAGCAGCAGCGGCAGCTCGAAGGAGAGCCCGAAGACGACCACCATGCGTGTGACCAGCTGGAGCAGGTCATCCAGTGGCAGCAGGTTGTCCACGCCGTTCGGCGTGAAGTCGATCAGCACCTTCGCCGTGGTGGGCAGCACCTTGTACGCGAAGAATCCGCCGCCCAGGAACAGCGGGACGCCCGTGAAGACGAAGGCATAGGCGTACTTCTTCTCGTGCCGGTGCAGGCCTGGCGCGACGAACGCCCACAGCTCGTAGAGCCAGATCGGCGAGGCGAACACGACACCGGCCATCAGGGAGACCTGCAGGGCCAGTGTGAAGGGCGCGAGAAGACCGTTGATGGTGATCCGCGCGCACTGGTGCGTGTCGGCGGACGACTTCGCCAGCTGTTCGAACGTTTCCTTGCAGCCGACCGAATCCAGGATCGGCTTCGTCAGGAAATTGATGATGTCGTTGTAGAAGAAGGCGGCCACGATCGTCACGATGACGATGGCCAGCATCGCCTTCGCGAGCCGGTTGCGGAGCTCGCGAAGGTGATCCGCAAGGGGCATCCGCCCCTCGGGATCCTTCTCCTGCTTGCGGGCAGACTTGGGCAACCCACGTCCTCATCTCATGCGGCGGGCCGGGGGCTTCCGGCCCTGCGTCAGCGCTGGGTGGTGTCCGTCGGCTCGTTGACCGGCCGCGAGCTGGTCACGTCGCCGGGGGCCGCCTGGATGGTGCGCTGCGCCGCGGGCTGTTCGTTGGTGGTGGGCGCCTGGGCGGAGGCGTTGCCCTCTTCCTTCATCGCCTTGGCCTCGCTCTTGAGGATGCGCGCGGACTTGCCGAGCGAGCGGGCCATGTCCGGAAGCTTCTTCGCGCCGAACAGCAGGATGATGACGACGAGGATGAGAATGATCTCGGGAGCTCCGAGCCTTCCGAACATAAGTCTTTACCTTCTCACCGAGGCGGCTGGGTGGGGTGCTGTCCGATCAGTCGGACATGTGTCCGAGTGATCGTGCTGACAGCGATCGTAACGCTCAGGGGTAAACGTCAGGCAATCCCCGTGCGTACTCCCGGTCAGCGGTACGGGCCTCGTTCTCCGCGCCGCGACCAGCAGCGTACCTGCCGAGGCGGGCAGCATGACAGGGCGAAGTGACGCAAAACGCTTGCGGCGCGGGACTCACAGTGCGTCCACAGTGGCCGTCACAGTGAGTCGACCGTACGGGCCGCGCTCACGGCCGCCCGCTCCAGATCCTCGGCCGCCCTGTTGATACGGCGCGCCGAGTCCGCGACCTGCGCTCCCAGACGCCGCGCCTCCAGGAAGACCCGGACGGCGAGCACGCCGAGGACGGCAAGACCCACAAAACCCACGGCTATCGCGAACATCGGCCAGAACATGAGGCCGAGCCTAGCCCCAGTCACACAGTGGAATGCAGCCGCAACGTCTTGACCCCGCCCCCGGTCAGCAGTTCGACGATGCGTTCTCCGGCGGGCTTGCGGACGGAGACCCCACAGTCCGGGCAGGTGAAGGAGTAGAAGGTCGTACGGCTGGTGGCGCCGATGGCGAGGCGCAGGGCGCTCGCGGTGAGTTCGAACCGGCCCCGGCAGTCCGGGCAGCCCGCCTTGAACACGACGGGGACCACTCTCTTCATCCCCGCGAAAGCGGCCGCGACCGTCATTTCCCTGGCACCGGACACCGGAGACTCGCTCAAAGCTCTCGCTCCTCTTTCTCTGGTCGTTCGCCTCTGGGACGCCACAGCCGGCGTCGGCCGCGGCGTCCCGGCCGCCGCGTCGCAGCCGGTCAGCCGGCTTCCTGCGCCGCCTCGAGCCCGTCGTACGCGGCCAGCGCCTCGCGGGCCGCCTGCCGGGCGCTGTCGGCGAGCTCGGGCGGCGAGACGATCCGGCCGTCACGGCCCAGGCGCAGCGCCAGTCGTCTGAGCGACGTCGGGTCGGGGGTGCGCAGAGTAATACGCAGCCCTCCGTCGGGAAGCTCATCGGCGCTGTCATGGGGGTAGTACTCGGCGACCCAGCGTCCGCCCGGGGCGACCTCGACGACGACCTCCGGGTCCTCGGCGGCCGGCTGGACCAGGGCCTCGGACAGATCGCGCAGCTCGATCTCAGGCGGCGCGGACGGCTCGTCGAGGATCCTGATCTCGGCGACCCGGTCGAGCCGGAAGGTGCGGCGCGCCTCGGAGCGGCGGCACCAGGCCTCCACATAGGTGTGCCCGACGCTGACCAGGCGGATGGGGTCGATCTCGCGCTCGGTGACCTCGTCTCGGGCGGGCGAGTAGTAGCGGATCCACAGCCGGCGGCGCTCGGAGATAGCCCGGTCGACGTCGGCGAAGACCCCGCCCTCGGACTCGAAGGTCACCGACAGGCGCGCACTGGCGCCCGCCGCCTCGCCGGCCGCGGTCTCGACCTTGGCCGTCGCCCGCAGCAGGGCCTGCCGGTCGCCCTCGCGCAGACCCGGCAGGGTCGCCACCGCCCGCGCGGCCACCAGCAGCGCGGTCGCCTCGTCGGCGGCCAGCCTGAGCGGCTCGGCGGCCTCGGCTCCGAGCGCGGCGGGGTTGTGCCACCAGATGCGCTCGCCGTCGGTGTCGATGTCCAGCAGGTCGCCGCCGCGGAAGCTGGTGCCGCACATGGGCAGCACGTCGAGGTCGGAGACCAGCTCGTCCTCGGTGATGCCGAAGGCGCGCGCGACGTCCGCGACCCGGGCGCCGGGGCGCTCCCGCAGATAGGTGACCAGGGAGAGCATCCGCCGGGTCTGGTCGATGGCGTTCACGGCCCTGACCGGTTTGCCTGCCACTGTCTTGCTCCGCTCCCCCTCAGCCCTTGGCCACGGCACGCAGCCGGTCCACCACGTCCGCGCGCAGCTCGGCCGGCTCCAGCACCACCACGTCCGGCCCGAACTCCACCAGCCAGGCGTCCAGGCCGTGCCCGTACGGAATCTCCAACTCGTCCCACCCGTCGCCGAGTTCCCGCACCGCCGTGGCTTTCGCCCGAAGGGGGTACCCCGAACCCGAGCGCAGCCGGATCAGCGCCGAGCGGTCGGCCGTCTCGCCGGCCCAGCTCGCGACGGTCTCGCGCACGGTGACGACGTCCGGCACCGGCGCCGTGAAGCCGGTGCCCCGGGAGCGGACCCTGCCGGTGATCCGGGACAGCCGGAAGACGCGCTCGGCGCTCCGGTCGCGGTCCCAGCCCGCCAGGTACCAGTGGCCGCGCCAGCACTCCAGGGCCCACGGCTCCACATGCCGGGTCTCGGGGTGGGCGGCGTTCGCCTTGCGGTAGTCGAAGACCACCGGGCGGCGGTCGCGGCAGGCCAGCATCAGCGGCTCGAAGGCGGCCTCGTGCACCGGGATGCGCGGCTCCAGGGCGCCATGGGCCTCGTACGGGTCCACGTCCTCGGGCAGTCCGGCCGCGCGCAGCTTCTGCAGGGCGCCGCTGGCCGCTCCCGCGAGGCGGGCCTGCTGCCACACCTTGGCGGCCAGCCCCAGCGCGGCGGCCTCCTCCGCGTCCAGGGTGATGGGCGGGAGGCGGTTGCTGTCCCGGCGGGCCAGATAGCCGACCTCGCCGTCCAGGTTCTCGACGGTCTCGATGACCAGGCCGAGCTCTCGCAGGTCGTCCTTGTCCCGCTCGAACATGCGGTTGAAGGAGTCGTCGCTTCCCGCTTCGAGATAGGCCTCGATGGACTCGCGCAGCTCACGCTTGCTGAGCGGCCGCCGCGTCCCCAGCAGACACAGCGCCAGGTTCATCAGCCGCTCGGCCTTGGCAATGGCCATCGACGCCCTTCGCCTCCCTATGGTGCTTACGATCGATGACCGTACCGCTCCTGAGTGGCGCGGCAAAAGCCGAGGGCCCATGCCTGTACGGGCATGGGCCCCGGATGACCGGCTCCGATCGGACGACGATCAGACCCCGAGCAGGTCCACGACGAAGATCAGAGTCTCACCGGGCTTGATCGCCGGCGTCGGGCTCTGGTTGCCGTAGGCGAGGTGGGCCGGGATGGTCAGCTGGCGACGGCCGCCGACCTTCATGCCCTGCACGCCCTGGTCCCAGCCCTTGATGACGCGCCCCCCGCCGAGCGGGAAGCGGAACGGGGTACCCCGGTTCCAGCTGGCGTCGAACTCCTCGCCGGTGCTGAAGGCGACACCCACGTAGTGGACGGTGACGGTCTGACCCGCCTGTGCCACCGCGCCGTCGCCCTCCCAGATGTCCTTGATCTCAAGGTCCGCCGGGGGCTCGCCGCCCGGGAAGTCGATCTCGGGCTTGTCGATGCTCACGTCTCTCGCTCCTGCTTGTGTACGACACGGAACGCGGACAGTCTTTCATCTCCGCCCGGGTCCTGCCTGCGACGGCAGGCCCCACCCGCCGCCGCTACATCGCCGCGAGGATGTCCACGGAGAAGACCAGGGTGGCCCCCTTCTTGACGACACCGCCGCTCGGCGGGTTGTCGCCGTACGCCAGCTCCGGCGGCACGACGATCATCACCCGGCTGCCGACCTTCTTGCCGGTCACGCCCTGTGCCAGCCCGTCGACGACCTGCTTCATCTGCTCCACCGAGAACTGGCTCAGCCGTCCCGAGCCGTACGTCTGCTGGAACGCCTTGCCGCCGTCCCAGACCACGCCCTTGAACTGGCACAGGACCGTCTGGTCCGCCTGGACCTCGGCGCCGTCGCCCTCCAGGACGTAGTTCGACACCAGCTTCTTCGGCGGGTCGGTCTTCGGGATGTCGATCGAGGGAGCCTTGCCGTCGGTGTTGGTGCCCACCTTCGGCAGGGCCGCGTCATTCTGCGGGACCGGCTTGCCGTGGGACGAGCTCTTCGAGTTGAAGGAGTCCAGCACGTCGACGACGAAGACCAGCGTGTCCGTGCCCTTGATGCCCGCCTGCGCATTGCCGGACGTGCCGTAGCCCCACTTCGGCGGCACCGCCATTTCGACCCGGCTGCCGACCTTCTTGCCGGTCAGTGCGTACCGCCAGCCGTCGATCACGCTGCCCTGCGCGACCTGGATGACGATCGGCCGGTTGCGGTCGTAGGAGTTGTCGAAGACCTTCGCCGTGGACCAGATCTGGCCGAGGTAGTTCGCCTGGATGAAGTCGTTCTCCGCGATCGTCTTCCCGGAGCCCGCGATCACCGTCTTCACCGCGATGTTCTCCGACGGCTCCCCCGGCCCCTTGGCGACCGTCGGCTTCTCGTTGAACTTCGTGCCCGCCGTAATGGCCGGCAGCGGGCCCTCCACGATCTTCGGCGGTGGCACGGAGGCCGAGGGCGACGGCGACGCACTCGCCTTGCTGGAGTCGGACTTTTCGTCACCGCATCCGGCGAGCGTGACCAGTCCTGCGGGCAGGGCGGCAAGGAGAAGTGAGCGTCGGCGCACGGTCAGGACCTCGTAATCGGTCGATCTTGTTGATGGCGTGCGCGCTACCTTACTGACGTTTGGGTGTCGATACGGGTTCCGGCCCGCCCTCGTTCGGCCGGGGGTCGGGGGGTTTCCCCCGGGACAGCACTGTCGCCATGACACGGGCGCCGTACGGAAACGTACGGCGCCCGTGTGGCGTTCCGGGACTCTTGTGCGGAAACGCTCCGCTCACCCCGTGCCGATCACATTCCGGCGATCAGTTTCTCCACCCGGTCGTCCACCGAACGGAACGGGTCCTTGCACAACACCGTGCGCTGTGCCTGGTCGTTCAGCTTCAGGTGCACCCAGTCGACCGTGAAGTCCCGGCGCTGTTCCTGCGCGCGCCGGATGAAATCGCCGCGCAGCCGGGCCCGAGTGGTCTGCGGAGGAACCGACTTGCCCTCGAAGATCTTCAAGTCGTTGCAGATCCGGGTGGCTTGACCGCGCTTCTCCAGCAGGTAGTACAGGCCACGACGACGGTGGATGTCGTGGTAGGCGAGGTCTATCTGCGCGACCCGCGGATGCGACATCGTCATATTGTGCTTGGCCCGGTACCGCTCGATGAGCTTGTACTTCATCACCCAGTCGATCTCGGTGCCGATCCGGTCCAGATCCTCCGACTCGATGGCGTCCAGCGTGCGGCCCCACAGCTCCAGGACCTGCTCGACCGTGCCGGTGCGGATCCCGCGGCGCTCGCAGAAGTCCACGGCCTTCTCGTAGTACTCCCGCTGCACCTCGAGCGCCGAGGCCTCCCGGCCGCTGGCCAGGCGCACCTTGCGCCGGCCCGTGATGTCGTGGCTGACCTCGCGGATCGCCCGGATCGGGTTCTCCAGGGTCAGGTCCCGCATCACCGTGCCCGCCTCGATCATGCGCAGCACCAGATCCGTCGCGCCGACCTTCAGCAGCATCGTCGTCTCGGACATGTTCGAGTCGCCCACGATGACATGCAGCCGTCGGTAGCGCTCCGCGTCCGCGTGCGGCTCGTCCCGTGTGTTGATGATGGGCCGGGAACGGGTCGTCGCCGAGGAGACGCCCTCCCAGATGTGCTCCGCCCGCTGGCTCACGCAGTACACCGCACCGCGCGGCGTCTGCAGCACCTTGCCCGCGCCGCACAGCAGCTGCCGGGTCACCAGGAACGGAATGAGGATGTCGGCGAGCCGGGAGAACTCCCCGTGCCGCGCCACCAGATAGTTCTCGTGACAACCGTAGGAGTTGCCCGCCGAGTCCGTGTTGTTCTTGAAAAGGTAGACGTCGCCCGCGATTCCCTCCTCGTGCAGGCGTCGTTCCGCGTCCACCAGAAGTCCTTCGAGAATGCGTTCTCCGGCCTTGTCGTGGGTGACCAGTTCGATCACATTGTCACATTCGGGTGTCGCGTATTCCGGATGTGACCCCACGTCGAGATAGAGCCGGGCGCCGTTCCGCAGAAAGACATTGCTGCTACGACCCCATGACACGACACGGCGGAAGAGGTACCGCGCCACCTCGTCAGGCGACAGGCGGCGCTGTCCCCTGAACGTGCACGTGACGCCGTACTCGTTCTCCAGCCCGAAAATGCGGCGGTCCATGACTGAACATTACGCCCGATCCCCTGAGCTGAAACGGGGTTCGGCAGCACGATTTGGATCATTTTCCGATGAAGCCGCAACCACCGCACCCCCGGCGGGAGCTGCGAGGACCCGCCCGGTGGCCAGGAGAACCAGCAATGACACGGCCCCCGCCGCACCCGGCACCGCGAAGCCCCACAGCGCACCACCCGCCTGGACCACCGGGCCCGCGACGCCCGTTCCCACCGACGCGCCCACCGTGAACGTCGTGACAAGCCAGGAGAACGCCTCGGTGACCGTACCGCGCGGCGCGTGCCGGTCGACGATCACGAACGCGCAGGCGATGGCCGGTGCCAGGAAGATTCCGGCGACCACGGTGAGCAACACCATCGCCACCGCGCCCGGCATCAGCATCAGCGGCAGGTAACACACCGCCAGAAGCCCCACCAGGACCCGCAGTCGCCGCTCGGGCGCGCCGGCCCACTGCCGCGCCCCGTACACGGTCCCGCCCAGCAGCGCGCCCAGCCCCAGGGCCGCCATCAGCCAGCCGAACACCGCGTCGCCCCCGTGGTCGTCCGCGTACGGCACGGAGGCCACCGTGATGGAGCCCATCGCGATGCCCACGAACAGGAACGAGCCCAGCAGCGCCAGCAGTCCGGGTGACCTGAGCGCGCCCAGCCAGTGTGCCTCGCGCGGTGCCGAACGCCAGGCGCGCGAGGGCGGCGAGACGACCACGGAGAGCGCCCCCAGCACGCCGACGGCGCTCAGGACGAGCAGCGCGGATCGCTCCGACCACAGCGACACGCACAGCGTCACGAGCAACGGTCCGACGGTGTACATCACTTCCTGGGCCACCGCGTCCATGGCGTACGCCGTGTGCACCTGCTCCTCCCGGCGCAGCACCGAGGGCCACAGGGCACGCAGCCCGCCTTCCAGCGGCGGAGTGAACAGGCCCGCGGCCGCGACCGTGGCGTACGCCACCGGCAGCGGGTCGGTGCCGGCGAAGGCGAAGCCGGTCATCGCGAGGGCCGACAGGACCGCCGCGGGCAGCTGCACCCGCGGCTGCCCGTACAGGTCCACCAGGCGCCCCAGCACCGGCTGTCCCACGGCGTTGGCCACTCCGTACACGGCCGCCAGGGCCCCGGCGAGGCTGTAGGTGCCGCCCTGCGCGCGGACGAACAGCACCAGCGCGATCGCCGCCGTGGCGTTCGGCAGCCGGCCCACCAGCGTGCCCACCAGCAGCCGGGCCGCGTGTCTCGCCCTGAGGATCTCCAGGTATCCCGCGGCCATGCCCCACCCTCACGTTTTACGTATAACTTCCACCGTCATACGTACCATGTGCGCTGTTCGGGCGTCCAGACGACGAACGACACGGGACCCTACGAAGGAGCACATCCACGGTGGCACGCAGCAGCACGCGCCCCACAAGCCGTGACGTGGCACAGGCCGCCGGGGTCTCCCAGGCCGCCGTCTCGCTCGTGCTCGGCGACAAATGGCGCGGCCGGGTCTCGGAAGCCACGGCAGAACGGGTCCGCGAGGCCGCACGCGAGCTCGGCTACCGGCCCAACCTCGCCGCCCGCAACCTGCGACTGGGCCGCACCCGCACCGTCCTCCTCGTCGTCCCGGCCCTCACCACCGAGTTCTTCGCCGGCGTCTACACCGGCGCGGCCAGGGTCGCCGCCCAGCACGGCTTCGGCGTCGTCCTCTACCCCTCCCCCGAGGGCATCGGCCCCGCCCGCGACCCCTTCGCCTCCGCACAGGCCGCCCTCGACGGCGTCATCGCCTCCTCCATGGCCGCCGACGCCCTCACCGCCATCCGCGGCGACCAGCTCCCCCTCGTCATGCTCGACAGCGACCCGGACGGAAGCCTCGGCGCCGCCACCGTCAACCTCGACATCACCGACGGTGTCCGCCAGGTCGCCGACCACCTCCTGGGCCTCGGCCACCGCCGCTTCCTCCACCTCGCCGCCGACATCGCCTCCTGGACCTTCGAAGTACGCGCGCGTGAACTGGCGGCACGCGTCGGCACCGTCCCCGGCACGGACGTCCGCACCATCCACGCCCCCATCTCGATCGAGGGCGCCCTCGCGGCCACGGAGGCCGCCCTGGCGCTGCCCGGGCCCCGGCCCACCGCCCTGGTGTGCGACGACGACAAGCTGGCGGCCGGGGCCTACAAGGCGCTGCGCCGCCGGGGCCTGCACGTCCCCGACGACATCTCCGTCACCGGCCTCGACGACCTCGCCCTCGCCACCGCCATCGACCCCGAGCTCACCACCGTGCGCCTCGACGCGGAGCTCTTCGGCGAACGCGGCATGCAGGCCCTCCTGGCCGTCCTGGAGGGCCGCGAGCCCGAGGGCGGCGACATCCCGGTGGAACTGGTCGTACGGGGCTCCACGGCACCGCCACGGGACGCCTGACGGCCGCCGCTCACTCGTCGGTCCTGCCGCCCGGACGA
Source organism: Streptomyces herbicida (assembly GCF_032656585.1). Classification (NCBI taxonomy): domain Bacteria; kingdom Bacillati; phylum Actinomycetota; class Actinomycetes; order Kitasatosporales; family Streptomycetaceae; genus Streptomyces; species Streptomyces herbicida. The sequence goes on along the minus strand of NZ_JAUYWJ010000011.1, from coordinate 191,555 downwards.
CCGCGCCCCGGCCGATGACAACCGGCCGGGGCACGCGGGGCGAGGTGAGACGGCGTACTACTCCTCCTCGGAGCTCTCCGCCTCCGTGGCCGCACCGTCCGCCTCCAGCAGGCGCGACAGCTGACGGCCGACGATGCGCTTGAACTTGCGCTGCTGCGGACGCGTCCGGTCCAGCACCGCGACCTCCAGGCGCTCGGCGGGGATCTCCCGCTCACTGCCGTTCGTGTCACGGGACAGAGCCTGCACGGCCAGCTTCAGCGCCTCGGCCAGACTCATGCCGTCCTGGTGACGCTGGTCCAGGAAGCTGCTGATCTGCTCGGTGTTGCCGCCCACCGCGACCGAGCCGTGCTCGTCCACGATCGACCCGTCGTGCGGCAGCCGGTAGATCTGGTCACCCTCCGGCGTCTCGCCGACCTCGGCCACGACCAGCTCCACCTCGTACGGCTTCTCGGCCGCGCTGGAGAAGATCGTGCCCAGCGTCTGGGCGTAGACGTTCGCGAGACCGCGGGCGGTCACGTCGTCCCGGTCGTAGGTGTAACCCCGCAGATCGGCGTAGCGGACGCCACCGATGCGCAGGTTCTCGTACTCGTTGTACTTGCCGGCGGCCGCGAAGCCGATCCGGTCGTAGATCTCGCTGAACTTGTGCAGCGCGCGGGACGGGTTCTCACCGACGAAGACAATGCCGTCGGCGTACTGCAGCACGACCAGGCTGCGGCCACGGGCGATGCCCTTGCGGGCGTACTCCGCCCGGTCGGCCATGGCCTGCTGGGGTGAGACATAGAACGGCGTCGACACCGGTTATCCATCCCTTTCTGTCGAAGTCACTGGACCACCTTGATAAGACCGGGCGCCGGGCTAGAGCAGAGCGGCCCGCGGGCCGTCCGGCTCCTCCAGACGCCGTGCCAGCACCGCACGGGCGATCTCGGAGGACTCGTCCTCGGTCAGCCGGCGGAAGCCGTCCTCGGTGATCACGGTGACGATCGGGTAGATCCGGCGGGCGACATCGGGACCACCGGTCGCCGAGTCGTCGTCTGCCGCGTCGTACAGGGCCTGCACCACGAGCGTGGTGGCCTGGTCCTCGGTCAGGTCCTCACGGAACAGCTTCTTCATCGCACCGCGCGCGAAGATCGAGCCCGAGCCGGTGGCGGCGAAGTTGTGCTCCTCGGAGCGGCCGCCCGTCACGTCGTAGGAGAAGATCCGTCCCTTGGCCCGGTCCACGTCGAATCCGGCGAACAGCGGCACCACGGCCAGGCCCTGCATCGCCATGCCGAGGTTGGACCGGATCATCGTCGAGAGCCGGTTCGCCTTGCCCTCCAGCGACAGCTGCGCGCCTTCGACCTTCTCGAAGTGCTCCAGCTCCAGCTGGAAGAGTTTGACCATCTCGACGGCCAGACCGGCGGTGCCGGCGATGCCGACGGCCGAGTACTCGTCGGCCGGGAACACCTTCTCGATGTCCCGCTGCGCGATGACGTTGCCCATGGTGGCCCTGCGGTCACCGGCGAGCACGACGCCCCCGGGGAACGTCACGGCCACGATGGTCGTGCCGTGCGGCGCCTCGATCACGCCCTGGGTGGGCGGCAGCTGCCGCTTGCCGGGCAGCAGCTCGGGCTGGTGCTCGGAGAGAAAGTCCATGAACGAAGAGGACCCTGGCGTCAGGAAGGCAGCTGGTAGACGCCCGGTGCCACGAGTATTGGCTTCCACGAGTTTCCTTCCAGATAGGCGGCGGCCCGGCGTACCGCGTCGGGGTCGTCCCTCAACAGGCCGAGGCCGGAATCGCAGTTGAAGCACATTACGCGAGGGACCCTACCCGTGTTGCGGCGGTGATCCACATGCCTTGGAGAGGCGGACGGACGGATACGGCGGGTGCCGCCCCCGGAGGCGGACAGTTCGTCACGCCCGGCTTCGGGGAGGCCGTACGAAGACTGCGCGCGGCTCGGCCTCACCGCACCGCGCGCAGCGCTTCAGTTCCGACTCGTCCGCGACCCTGAAACCCCACCGACATTCGATTCGAAGGAAAAGGCGGCTTACTGGCCACCCTTTTGAACGAAGGACCGCACAAAGTCCTCTGCGTTCTCCTCGAGCACGTCATCGATCTCGTCCAGGACGGAGTCCACGTCGTCGTTCAGCTTCTCGTGGCGCTCCTTCAGGTCGCCGGAGGCCTGCGCGTCCTGCGCCTGCTCCTCGACCTCCTCCGTGGAGCGCGTCGCCTTCTGCTGGCCGCCGCCGGTGTCCTTGGTCGCCATAACCCTCACCCCGCTCAGTTCGCCCGACATGGTCGACAGGTCGGCATTCCTGCCGATCGGTGATGATCAGACCCTACAAGCCGGGTCCGACATCGGCCCCGCAGTTTCTCCAACGTACGGGGGCCACCTCGATGATTCCCGGGCGCCGGGATTTCCACCCCGCGCGCCCGATGCGGTCCGTGTGCCGCGTCAGCCGCCGGAAAGGACCCTGACCAGGTCTTCTGCGGTGCGACAGCGGTCCAGGAGCTCCTTGACGTGATTTCGCGTTCCGCGAAGCGGTTCGAGGGTTGGGACGCGCTGGAGGCTGTCGCGGCCGGGGAGGTCGAAGATGACCGAGTCCCAGGAGGCCGCGGCGACGTCGTCCGCGTACTGCTCGAGGCAGCGGCCGCGGAAGTAGGCGCGGGTGTCCTCAGGAGGGCTCGTACGGGCCCGCTCGACGTCGGCCTCGTCCAGGAGCCGCTTCATGCGTCCACGGGCCACCAGACGGTTGTAGAGGCCCTTCTCGGCCCGTACGTCCGCGTACTGGAGGTCGACGAGGTGCAGCCGGGCGGCGTCCCAGTCGAGGCCGTCGCGGCGGCGGTAGCCCTCCATGAGCTCCCGCTTGGCCACCCAGTCCAGCTCCCCCGCCAGGCTCATGGGATCGTTCTCCAGGCGGTTGAGGGTGTCCTCCCAGCGGGCGAGGACGTCCTTGGTCTGTTCGTCGGCGTCGGCGCCGAAGCGGTCCTCGACGTACTTGCGCGACAGCTCGAAGTACTCCATCTGCAGCTGGACCGCGGTGAGTGTCCGGCCGCTGCGGAGGGTGACCAGACGCTTGAGCGTCGGGTCGTGGGAGACCTGGTGCAGGGTTCGTACGGGCTGGTCCACGGCCAGGTCGACCGCGATGAAGCCGTCCTCGATCATGGAGAGGACCAGGGCCGTCGTGCCGAGCTTCAGGTAGGTCGAGATCTCCGAGAGATTCGCGTCGCCGATGATCACATGGAGCCGGCGGTACTTCTCCGCGTCGGCGTGGGGCTCGTCGCGGGTGTTGATGATCGGCCGCTTGAGGGTCGTCTCGAGGCCCACCTCGACCTCGAAATAGTCGGCGCGCTGGCTGAGCTGGAAGCCGTGCTCGTGGCCGTCCTGGCCGATGCCGACGCGGCCCGCTCCGGAGAAGACCTGGCGGGAGACGAAGAAGGGCGTGAGGTGGCGCACGATGTCCGAGAAGGGGGTCTCCCGCTTCATCAGGTAGTTCTCGTGCGTGCCGTAGGAGGCGCCCTTGTTGTCGGTGTTGTTCTTGTAGAGGTGGATGGGCTGGGCGCCGGGGAGCTGGGCGGCGCGTTCCGCGGCCTCGGCCATGATCCGCTCGCCGGCCTTGTCCCAGAGGACGGCGTCGCGGGGGTTGGTGACCTCGGGGGCGCTGTATTCGGGGTGTGCGTGGTCGACGTAGAGGCGGGCGCCATTGGTGAGGATCACATTGGCGAGTCCGATGTCCTCGTCGGTGAGCTGGCTGGCGTCGGCGGCCTCGCGGGCGAGGTCGAAGCCTCGGGCATCCCGCAGCGGGTTCTCCTCCTCGAAGTCCCAGCGGGCCCGGCGGGCCCGGTGCATCGCCGCCGCGTAGGCGTTGACGATCTGGGACGAGGTGAGCATGGCATTGGCGTTGGGGTGGCCGGGGACGGAGATCCCGTACTCCGTCTCGATGCCCATTACTCGCCGTACGGTCATGCGGCCCTCCTTGCCCGGCGGCACCCTCGGTCGTGGACGCCGCTCAAGTACCGCTGGCGCTCCGGTGCGTGTGCGGTGCCCGTCCCCGCACTGCGCGACTCGGCGGTAGGAAAGAGCCTAGAACGCCTTTGCGCTGGTGGGGAGATCATTTGCGTCATTGCCTGCTCCAGCCGTGGCCCGAAAAACAGTCGGCTGCGGATACCCGGTGAGGGCACCCGCAGCCGCCCTGCCTTTTACAGGTACTGACCGGTGTTTGCCACCGTGTCGATGGAGCGTCCGGTGTCCGCGCCCTGCTTTCCGGTGATGAGGGTACGGATGTAAACGATCCGTTCGCCCTTCTTTCCGGAGATCCGAGCCCAGTCGTCGGGGTTGGTGGTGTTGGGCAGGTCCTCGTTCTCCTTGAACTCGTCCACGCAGGCCTGGAGCAGGTGGGAGACGCGGAGACCCTTCTGGTTGTGCTCGAGGAATTCCTTGATCGCCATTTTCTTGGCGCGTCCGACAATGTTTTCGATCATGGCGCCGGAGTTGAAGTCCTTGAAGTAGAGGACTTCCTTGTCACCGTTGGCGTAGGTGACCTCCAGGAAGCGGTTTTCCTCGGATTCGGCGTACATGTGCTCGACCGCGGTCTGGATCATGCTCTGGACCGTGGTGGACTTGTCGCCGCCGTGCTCGCCGAGGTCGTCCGCGTGCAGTGGCAGGCGCTCGGTGAGGTACTTCCCGAAGATGTCCTTGGCCGCTTCGGCGTCCGGACGCTCGATCTTGATCTTCACGTCGAGTCGGCCGGGGCGCAGGATGGCGGGGTCGATCATGTCCTCGCGGTTGGAGGCACCGATCACGACCACGTTCTGCAGCCCCTCGACACCGTCGATCTCGGCGAGCAGCTGGGGGACGATGGTGTTCTCCACGTCCGAGCTGACGCCGGAGCCACGGGTGCGGAAGAGGGATTCCATCTCGTCGAAGAAGACGATCACGGGGGTGCCCTCGCTGGCCTTCTCCCGTGCGCGCTGGAAGACGAGGCGGATCTGCCGCTCGGTCTCGCCGACGTACTTGTTCAGGAGCTCGGGGCCCTTGATGTTGAGGAAGAAGCTCTTGCCGGCGGCCTGGCCGGTCACCTCGGCGACCTTCTTGGCCAGAGAGTTCGCCACGGCCTTGGCGATGAGCGTCTTGCCGCATCCGGGAGGCCCGTACAGCAGGACGCCCTTCGGCGGCCGCAGTTCGTGCTCCTTGAAGAGGTCGGGGTAGAGGTACGGGAGCTCGACCGCGTCGCGGATGGCCTCGATCTGGTTGCCGAGGCCGCCGATGGCCTCGTAGCCGATGTCGGGCACCTCTTCGAGGACGAGTTCCTCGACCTCGCTCTTGGGGACGACCTCGTAGACGTAGCCGGAGCGGGGTTCGAGCAGGAGGGCGTCGCCGGGACGGATGGTGACGTCCAGCAGCGGCTCGGCGAGCCGTACCACCCGTTCCTCGTCGGTGTGCCCGAGCACCAGGGCGCGCTCGCCGTCCTCAAGGATCTCCTTGAGGGTGACGATGTCCCCGACGCGCTCGTACTCCATGGCCTCGACCACGTTGAGCGCCTCGTTGAGCATGACTTCCTGGCCGCGCCTGAGGTCGTCGAGGTCGACGCTGGGGCTGACGTTCACCCGGAGCTTGCGGCCCCCGGTGAAGATGTCGGCCGTGCCGTCCTCGTTCGCCGTCAGGAAGACGCCGAAGCCGGCCGGTGGCTGCGCGAGCCTGTCGACCTCTTCCTTGAGGGCCACGATCTGGTCCCGGGCCTCGCGGAGCGTGTTGGCGAGTCGCTCGTTCTGGGCGGACACGCCGGCCAGGTTCGTCTGCAGCTCGACGATCCGCTCTTCGAGAATCCTCGTGTGTCGCGGAGAGTCGGCGAGCTTGCGTCGCAGGACGGCGATCTCCTGCTCAAGGTAGGCGATCTGCCCGGCCGGGTCGTCGGACCCTCGTCCCGGGCGGATGCCGCGGTTCATGTCGTCGTCGTGGGCTGCCACGGTCCTCACCTCCTCCAAGGGGAGCTGGACGCTTCCAGACCCTACCTGGGTGGGTGTCGATTGAAACCCCTAGATCACAAAGACTGTCAAGGAGTGTCCGATCTTCACCCTTGCGCTCTCCCTCACGCCAGGGGAATACCCACCGAACATGATTGGGAAGCCGCCGGAGGTAGGCTCGAGGAGTTCAACACCCGTCAGAGCTGGCCGGATTCCCGTCGGCTCGGCGCAGATACGTCAGGAGAGATGACCGTGCAGCAGGCGACCCGAAGCGACGGCGAGGCGCTGGAGGTCTGGATCGACCAGGACCTGTGTACGGGCGACGGAATCTGCGCCCAGTACGCACCGGAAGTGTTCGAGCTGGACATCGACGGGCTGGCGTATGTGAAGGGCGCGGACGACGAGCTGCTGCAGGCCAAGGGGGCAGTCACGCCGGTGCCGTTGCCGCTTCTGACCGACGTGGTGGACTCGGCGAAGGAGTGCCCGGGCGAGTGCATTCATGTGCGTCGGATTTCGGACAGGGTGGAGGTCTACGGGCCCGACGCGGAGTGACCCCCCAGCCACTCGCCGTGATCATTGTCTGATTTCTCACACGCCCTGGGATCCCAGGGCGTGTTTCGTTTGTCCGGCGCGCGCGCCGGAGCTCACACGCTGTGGGCGCCGGCGGGTGTCGAGCGGACGAACGCCCCGCCCTTCCACTGCCACTTGGCTTCCGTCCTCGTATCGGGGCAGCAACTGGGTACGTCGGCCGAGGAGTAGCCGAGCAGCGTCGCGGTGACGGCTCCGGCGCGAACGGTGAAGTCGGTGACCGTGAGCCGGTCCTTGGGGTCGACCAGGGTGGCGACGATGCGGGGCCGTTCGGCGCCGGCGGCCCGGGTGAGGACGTAGACGCCGTCGGGCGGGGTGCCCATGGGGGCGTCGCAGTGCACCACCGCGACCGTCTCGGGCCGGCCGTCCCCGTCGAGGTCTCCAGTGGCCTTCTTCTGGACCTTCACCTTCACCGGACCGCATTTCAGGGGGAAGTCGACGCCCTCGGTGCTGGGCGGCGCGGCGGCCGCGGGGGCGGACTTCGTCCCGGTGCCGGCGGCGGGCTGGGCGGCCTTGGCCGAGCCCGGCTGCAGCACGGAGGAGAGAGCCACGACGCCGGCGACAGCGGCTGCGGTGGCGACCCAGTGGATGGGGCGGGCGTGGGTGTGAGCCAGTTCCGGGACGGCGGATTGCTGCACTAGGAGTGTCTCCTGTGGTGGCTGTGCCGGTGGGGGTGGCCAGCATGGTGCCACACGTCACACCGCGGGGGAACGGCGGGGTCCGGGATTTCGGCAGGCTGTGCGGCTCGAGTGCGACGGAGGCCCGGGAATCCTGGTGCCCTGTCAACGCACGGGCGCCGTGGCGGAGTTCCCGGGACATTTCCGGAACTCCGCCACGGCGCCCGTGCGTTGGTCTGACAAAAGGCGACGAAGGTGGCAAGAAGGCGACAAAGGGACGCCTCAGCGACCGGCGCCTCCGTCGGCGTTGGGGCCGGCGTAGTCCTCGCCGTAGGCGCCCTTGGCGGGGCGGCGGCGGCGCATGGGCGGCTCGACGCCGTCGGCGAGGCGGCGGGCGGTGAGGAGGAAGCCGGTGTGGCCGATCATCCGGTGGTCGGGGCGGACGGCCAGGCCCTCGATGTGCCAGTTGCGGATCATCGTCTCCCAGGAGGTCGGCTCGTTGAAGCAGCCGATCTCGCGGATGGACTCCACGGTCCGGGCGAGCTGGGTGGTGGTGGCGACGTAGCAGCACAGGATGCCGCCGGGCACGAGTGCCTTGGAGACGGCCTCCAGGCACTCCCAGGGGGCGAGCATGTCGAGGATGACGCGGTCGACGTCGGTGTCGGACAGGTTGTCCTGGAGGTCGCCGACGGTGAGCTGCCAGGCCGGGTGCGGGCCGCCGAAGTAGCGCTCGACGTTCTGCCGGGCGATGTCGGCGAAGTCCTCGCGGCGCTCGTAGGAGTGCAGCATGCCCTGGTCGCCGATGGCCCGCAGCAGGAAGCTGCTGAGCGAGCCGGAGCCGACGCCGGCCTCCACGACGCGGGCGCCGGGGAAGATGTCGGCGAAGGCGAGGATCTGCCCCGCGTCCTTCGGGTAGACGACGGCTGCCCCGCGGGGCATGGACAGGACGTAGTCGGGGAGCAGGGGGCGCAGCGCGAGGTAGGCGACGTTTCCGGTGGTGCGGACAACGCTGCCCTCGGGAGCGCCGATCAGCTCGTCGTGGGGGAAGGATCCCTTGTGGGTGTGGAAGTTCTTCCCGGCTTCGAGCGTGAACGTGTAGTGGCGGCCCTTGGGGTCGGTCAGCTGTACCTGGTCCCCGACCTTGAAGGGCCCGCGCCTGCGGGCGGCACCGGTCGGTTCGGACATGTGAACAGCCTACCGGTCCCCACAGGCGGCTCGGACCAACGGAAGAGGTGGGTGGGCCGACGGCGCGGGCGAACGGCGCGCACCGGTCGCGGCCGCGTCACGCGGGTCTTGCCATGGCCTTGACGAAGGCACGCTCGACGTCCGCGGCGGAGAGCACTCCGTAGATTTCCCCGGTCTCCTCGACGACGAGGTACTCGGTGGCCGGGGCGGCGCGCAGGGCGTCGAGGAGTTCCTCCCCGGAGAGCTCGGCGGAGACACGCATCCCGTCGGTCAGTTCCTGGGCGAGACCGCCGACGGAGACCCAGGGGCGACGGTGTTCGGGTACGCCGACGATGGCGGCCTCGCGGACGAGCGAGAGGGGGTTGCCGTCGGCGTCGACGACCACGAGGGCGCGGGCACCGGCCGCGTTGGCCCGGCGCAGGGCCTCCGAGAGCGGGGTGTCGGTCTGGACGGGGACGGCCCGGCGGGTGAGGGTGCGGGCGCGCAGCTCCGGGAGGTGTTCACGCAGGCGGGCCATGCGGAGGCTGTTGCCGGCGCCGGTCCAGATGATCGCGGCGAGGATGGCGGCGAGCAGGGCGTCGGTGACGGTGTCCATGCCGTTGATCTCCTCGTTGCCGGAGCCGAAGGCGCCGGACTGGTTGAGGAGGGGGAGGCCGATCAGGACGGAGATGGCGAGGGCGCGGCCGACCCAGGCGGCGGCGACGGTGCCGCTCATGGGCTTGCCAGTGATCTTCCAGACGACGGCGCGGAGCATACGGCCGCCGTCGAGCGGGAGGCCGGGCAGCAGGTTGAAGGCGGCGACGATGAGGTTGGAGATCATCAGGCCGGCCAGCAGGACGCCGGGGACGGTGCCGGGCCGTACGGGCTGCATGGCGAGGTAGAACACCCCGGCCAGCACGAGGGAGAGCAGCGGGCCGACGAAGGCCAGCACGAACTCACGTCCCGGTGTCTCGGCCTCCTTCTCGATCTCGGAGACGCCGCCGAAGAACTGGAGCTGGATGCGGCGGACCGGGAGTTTGAAGCGGATGGCGGCGACGGTGTGGGCGAGCTCGTGGACCAGGACGGAGGCGTAGAAGGCGACCGCGAAGAAGAGGGACACGAGGTAGCGGGCGGCGCCGAGCTCCGGCAGCACGCGGTCCAGCTGTCCGCCGAACACCCAGGTGATCAGGGCGGCGACGAGGAACCAGCTGGGTGCCACGTAGACGGGCACCCCGAAGGGCCGCCCCATGAGAAGCCCGCCACCGGGCTCCTTGGGCCGCACCGGCGGCTGCCCCTTGGCGATCCCGGCGTCGGCATGGGACCGGTCGGGGTGCTTCTCGAAGCCGGGGCCGGGCTTGGGTTCCGGGCGGCTGCCGGGGGCGGTGCCGGGGGCCGGGGTGTCACCGGTGTCCTCCTCGCCGCCCGGGGCCGGGGCCTTGTCGGAGTCGCTGTCGCCGTGGGACTCGCTGTCGCCGCCGGAAGCCGGGTCGACCGTGCCGCGGTCACTGTCGCTGTCGCGCGGGGTCGTGCTCTCGCCCTCGGTTTCTGCGGGAGTGGTCGGCTCCGGCTCGGGGCGGGTGGGGTGGTCGGCGCCGTCCGCGGTGGGCGGCCGCGCGGCGTCGTCGGGCTGCGGCCCGGGGGGCTCGGTGTCCGGGGTCGTAGGAACTGTGGGGTGTTCGGTCGGCTTTTCGTTCCCGGGCCGCGGCCGCCCGCTCCCGCCGCTCACGTCCACGGTGTCCCCTCGTTCGAAGCGTCTTCCGCACCATCCGGGCGGAAGGGTCTGGGTCGATGGTATGCGGCCGTCGTGACTCGTTCCGCCCCGGCACCCCCTGTGTTTGCCCGGCGGCCGTACGGGACCGCGGCCCGCGGGTGGGTGACTGTCAGTGGCGGGCCGTATGGTCTGTGGTCATGGACAGCAGCATCGAGGGCGCAGAAGCGGTTCCACCGGTCATGGCCGAGCCGGTGACGGCGGCGACCGAGGGCAGGGCGGCGGCCGCTGCCCGGCCCGCGGTCATAGCGCCCGCTTCGCTGTCGCCCTCGCGGGCCAGTGACTTCATGCAGTGCCCGCTGCTGTACCGGTTCCGGGTGATCGACCGGCTGCCGGAGAAGCCGAGCGAAGCGGCGACCAGGGGCACCCTGGTGCACGCGGTCCTCGAGCGGCTCTTCGACGCACCCGCCGCCGAGCGGACCGCGCCGAGGGCGAAGTCGCTGATCCCGGGACAGTGGGACCGGCTGCGGGAGACGAAGCCCGAGGTGCTGGAGCTGTTCGCGGAGGATCCGGAGGGCGAGCGGCTCGCGCGCTGGCTGAGCGAGGCCGAGCTTCTCGTGGAGCGGTGGTTCACGCTGGAGGACCCGACCCGGCTGGAGCCCGCCGAGCGCGAGCTGTTCGTGGAGGCCGAGCTGGAGTCCGGACTGCGGCTGCGCGGGATCATCGACCGGGTCGATGTGGCGCCGACCGGTGAGGTGCGGATCGTCGACTACAAGACGGGAAAGGCGCCCCGCCCGGAGTACGCGGAGGGCGCGCTGTTCCAGATGAAGTTCTACGCCCTCGTCGTCTGGCGGCTGAAGAACGTGATCCCGCGCCGGCTGCAGCTCGTCTACCTCGGCAGCGGTGATGTGCTGACGTACGACCCCGTCCTCGCCGACCTGGAGCGCGTCGAGCGGAAGCTTCTCGCGCTGTGGGAGGCGATCCGGCAGGCCACCGAGACGGGCGACTGGCGGCCGCGCCCGACCAAGCTGTGCGGCTGGTGCGACCACCAGGCGCACTGCCCGGAGTTCGGCGGCACTCCCCCGCCGTATCCGCTGCCGGTCACCGCGGCCGGGTCCGGCGAGGTGTGAGCCTTCGGGGCCGTGCCCCGGAGGCAAGCCGATCAGCCCGTGCAGGGCAGAATGGGGCCGGACTAGCGAAGGAGACTCACGTGGCCATCCGCGTCCTACTGGTCGACGACCAGCCGCTGCTGCGTACGGGCTTCCGGATGATCCTGGAAGCCGAGCAGGACATCGCGGTCGTCGGCGAGGCCGGAGACGGCCTCCAGGCGCTCGACCAGGTGCGGGCCCTGCAGCCCGATGTGGTTCTGATGGACATCCGCATGCCGCGGATGGACGGTGTGGAGGCGACCCGGCAGATCACCGGACCGGGACGGGACGGACCGGCGAAGGTGCTCGTGCTGACCACCTTCGACCTGGACGAGTACGTGGTGGAGGCGCTGCGGGCCGGGGCCAGCGGGTTCCTGCTGAAGGACGCGCCCGCCAATGAGCTGGTGCAGGCGATCCGGGTGGTGGCCGATGGTGAGGCGATGCTCGCGCCGAGCATCACACGGCGGCTCCTCGACAAGTACGCCACGCATCTGCCGTCGGGTGACGAGCCGGTGCCGGACACGCTGCACACGCTCACCGACCGCGAGGTCGAGGTGCTGAAGCTGGTGGCGCGCGGGCTCTCGAACGCCGAGATCGCCGCGGACCTGTTCGTCAGCGAGACGACGGTCAAGACGCATGTCGGGCATGTGCTGACCAAGCTGGGGCTGCGGGACCGGGTACAGGCGGCGGTGTACGCGTACGAGAGCGGTCTGGTGCGTCCCGGCGCGCAGTAGGCACCGCGGCGAGCATCCGTCGTACGACGAGGGCGCCCCTTCCCCGTGGAGAGATCCGCGGAGAAGGGGCGCCCTTCGTGTGCGTCCCGGGGGCCGTCAGCTCTTGCTGAGTTCCCAGAAGCGGAACACGGTCGAGGCGTCGAGGCAGTACTCCAGCCCGTAGACGCCGTCGCGGGTGACCGCGTACTGCTTGGCCTGCCAGACCGGGAGGACCGGGAGCTCGTCGGCGACGATGTCCTGGAGGCGGCCGAAGTCCCCGTCGGTGGCGGCGCGGTCGCTCTGGGCGGCGGTGCTCGGGATGAGGGAGCCGGTGATCGTGGTGTTGCGGTAGTTGTTGCTCAGCACGTTGCCCTTGCCGAAGAACGGGGCCGTGAAGTTGTCGGCGTCCGGGTAGTCGGGCACCCAGCCCTTCACGTACACGCCGTACTTGCCCTTGGCGATGTCCTTCTCGTACTGGTCGAAGGCGACGGACTTGACGTCGGCGTCGAACAGGCCGCTGGCGTTGAGCTGCCCCGCGATGGCCTTCAGCTCCTGGTCGGTGGCCGGGCCGTAGCGGGAGGGGGTGGACCAGAGGGTGAGCTTCACCTTGCCGGTGATGCCGTCGGCGCGCAGGGCGGCGGCGGCCTTGGCCTGGGAGGGGCGGGCGCCGTAGGTGTCGAAGAAGGCCGTGTTGTGGCCCGCGATACCGGCCGGGATGATCGAGTACAGCGGGGTGGCCGTGCCCTGGTAGACGTTCTTGATCAGGGCGTCGCGGTCGATGAGATGGGCAATGGCCTTGCGCACGCCGAGCTTTCCGGCGACCGGGTCGTGCATGTTGAAGACCAGGTGCTGGACCTCGGCGCTGCTGCCCTCGATGACCTCGACGCCCTTGCTGTCGTTCTGCTTCTCTATGTCGGAGATGTCGCCCGCGGTCAGACCGCGGTACGCGATGTCGACCTCGTCGTCGAGGAGGGCCTTCTTCAGGGCGGTCTGGTCGCCGTGGAAGAACTTGAGGGTGATGCCGGAGTTCTTGATCTCGGCGGTGCCCTTGTAGTGGGAGTTGGGCGAGAAGACGGCCTCGTCGTCCCCGAAGGAGTCCATCGTGTAGGGGCCGGAACCGACGGCCTTGTCGTCCTTGCGGAGGCCGTTCGCGTCGTACTGCAGGTGGTCGACGATGGAGCCGGCACCGGAGGCGATCTTGCTGGGGAAGGTGGCGTCGGGCACGTTGAGCCGGAAGACGACGGTCTTCTGGTCCGGGGTCTCGACGCTCTCCAGCATCGGGAACATGATCGCGGGACCGGCCGAGTCGTTGATCTTCAGCATGCGGTCGAAGGAGAACTTCACGTCCTTCGAGGTGAGCGGGTCACCGTTGCTGAACTTGAGGCCGTCCTGGAGCGTGCACCGGTAGACCTTGGCCTGGCCGTCGGTGAAGGTGCACTCCTTCGCCGCTTCCGGCTGGGGCTCCGTCGCGCCCTTGGGGAAGCTCAGCAGCGACTGGAAGACGTTGTTGAACAACAGCCAGGACCCGGGGTCATAGCCGGAGGCGGGGTCCGTGGCGAGGACGTCGTCGGACATCCCCATCACCACGGAGGAGCCGGTACCCCCGGAATCACCGGTCTCCGAGCCGCAGCCGGTCAACAGGCCGGAGGCCAGCCCCGCCACGATGGGCAGGACCGGCCACTGGTTGCGCTTGTTCACGTGCATGTGCCTTGTCGTCGGATCTCGTCCCCGGAGCGCCGTCCCGGACCCGGGGCAAAAACCCGATTACCTTACCGCCCGTCGGCGATATGCGTTCGCCGGACGGTAAGTGACGGATCGTCAGCCGCCCGCTCCGCGGCCGAGCTCCCACAGCTGAAGCGTCGAGGACGAGTTGAGCGCGTAGGAGGCACCCGTGATGTCGTTCCGCGCGGCCACGTACTGCTTGCCCTGCCACAGCGGCAGCACCGGAACGTCGTCGGCGACGATGTCCTGGATGCTCGTCAGGCTCTTGGAGGCGGTCAGCCGGTCGGCCTCGCGGCGGGACTCCGGGATCAGGGTGTTGCGGATCTTGTTGTTGGCGTACGGCGAGCCGAGGAAGTTGTCCTTGTCGAGGAACGGCGCCAGGTAGTTGTCCGCGTCCGGGAAGTCGGGGAACCAACCCATGCCCCAGACGTCGTACGCGCCCTTGCGCGAAGCGGTCTGGAAGGTCGCCCACGGGGTGCCCTGGATGCGGACGTCGAACAGGCCGCTGTCGTTGAGCTGCTTCTGCAGGATCTCGAACTCCTGCTTGGTGGCCGCACCGTAGTGGTCGGTCGTGTAGTGCAGGGTCAGCTTCACCGGGGTGGTGATGCCGGCCTGCGTCAGCAGCGCCTTCGCCTTGGTGACGCTGGGGTTGCCGTACTTGTTGAAGAAGGAGTTGGAGTGGCCGGTCAGGGTGGCCGGGACCAGTGAGTACAGCGGCTCGGCCTGGGTGCCGTACACCTTGGAGACGAGCTCGCCACGGTTGATGACCTGGGCCATCGCCTCGCGCACGGCCTTGTTCTTCACGGTCGGCGCGCTGGTGTTGAAGGCCAGGTAGCGGATTTCCAGACCCGGCATGTCGACCAGGTCGACATTCTCGTCGCTGCCGGCGTCGAGCTTCTTGATCTGCGACGGCGTCATGTTGCGAATCATGACGTCGATGTCGCCCTTGTCGATGGCGGCGCCCATGGCGGCGGCATCCGTGAAGGAGCGCATCACGACCTTGTCGTTGCTCACCTTCAGGCTCCCCTTGTAGTTGGGGTTCTTGGCGAAGGTGGCGGTGACGATCTCGTCGTTCTTGACGTCGGTCTGCAGGGTGTACGGGCCCGAGCCGTCGATGTCGAACCCGTCGCGCAGCTTGTCCTTCGCGTAGTCCGCGGGGTTGACGATGCCCGCGACCGGAGTGGACAGCTTGTACGGGAAGGTGGCGTCGGCGGTCTTCAGGTGGAAGATCACCTCGCGGTCGCCCTGCGTCTCGATCGTGTCGATGTCGGACATCAGGGCGAATACACCACTGTCCGCCTTGACGCGCAGGGCCCGCTCGATGGAGTACTTGACGTCCTCGGCCGTGATGGCGTCGCCATTGGCGAACTTCAGGCCGTCGCGGAGCTTGCAGGCATAGCGTTCGTTGCCGCTGTCGGTGAAGCCGCAGCTCTCTGCGGCCTCGGGCACCGGGTCGCCCTCGCCCTTGGGCTGGATCATCAGGGTCTGCACGGTCTGGCGCAGGATGTTCCAGGTGCCGACGTCGTACGCGTAGGCGGGGTCGAGCGGCGCCGGAGCGTCCTTGGTGGCGGTGAACCGATCCGTGGTGCCGACGACGATCGCGTCGCCGCTCTTGCTCCCGCTGTCGGATCCGCCGCACGCGGCGAGAACCGGCGTGAGCAGGCCGGCCACGGCCGGCAGCACCAAATGCTTACGGTTCATGCTCGAAGTTCTCCAGAGCTGTTCGGGTCCGTGTACCCGGCATGCAGGGGTGTCGCGGCGGATCACGGGGGAAACGGCGATGTTCTCGCGACGAGATTAGTCCGCGCCAGCACGGGGGTTCACAGCCGCCGGAGTTGAGTTCCCATCACGCAGTGAAACCGGGTGCGGACACACCGAAAACCCGACAGAGGCAGGATTAGTGCAGCGTTCCACCAATCAGGACACAAAGGCACGGCGATTCCCCCCGAACGGGGGTGCCCTGCACACCTCGACATCGATGTCGAGCCCGGAGGGCGTGGCGAACGTCACAGCCTCAAACAGGTTAGGGGGTGGCTGAATTCGGCCAAACGACTCGACTCGAATTTCGCGGGGTGAGGGGCGGTGACTTTTTCCCCAGTGGACTTTGTACGCTGGGTGAACGCCTAGCGCACTTGCGTCATCAGACCGCGCAGAAATGCCAGGTCGACCTCTTCGAGAGAGGTCACCACGGTGCGGCGGGCGGCAGGGGCGATGGGGGCCACGGACGGCACCGCGACGACCTGACAGCCGGCGGCCTCCGCCGCCGCGACGCCGGTCGCGGTGTCCTCGACGACGGCGCATCTGGCCGGATCGACCCCCAGTCCGGAGGCGGCGAGGAGATACGGGTCCGGGTACGGCTTGGTGCGCGACACCTCGTCGCCGGCGATGGACAGGGCGAAGTGCTGGCGGCCGAGGGAGGCCAGTACGCGATCGATGATGCGCCGGTGCGAGGCGGAGACCAGGGCCGTGGGGATCTCGTGCTCGTACAGCTCGGCGAGCAGTCTGGCGGCGCCCGGCATCAGCGGCAGGGTGCGGCCGATACGGTCCTCGAAGCCGTCGTTGAGCAGCACCGTGAGCTCGGCGAGGGTGATGTCGGCGCCGGTGGCCTCGATCAGGAAGCCCGCGCTGCGGGTCATGGGGCCGCCGACCACGACATGGCGCCAGGAGTCGTCGAGGGCGTGGCCGAGGCGCGCGAAGACCTCGACCTCGACGTCCCACCAGAAGCCCTCGGTGTCCACCAGGGTTCCGTCCATGTCGAGGAGCACGGCCTGCAGGGCTGAGCCTTCCGCCGTACGGGTTCCGAGCGCGGGGACCGTGCTGGTCATCCGGGCGCACCTCCTTGAGGGACGATCAGGCCGGTTCCCCAGCGGGGAACCGGCCTGCGGTGGATCGACCAGTGTACGACTCCCGCAGGTGAAACGCCTGGTTTATCACTGGGGCGCGGGGGAATCCCCAGAAACACCCCCTGGACGCCCGGGAGGCCTGAGGTATGCCACGGGTGCCCTTTCGGCGGGCCACACCGGCCTGCCGGCAAGCACAGCCGGGAGGACGACCGCCCGCCCGGGGCACCCCCGCGGAACATGGCCCGCTGGGGGCTCCGAAGCCGGCTGTTCGCCCCGACACGCCCGCCCTCAGGGTGTGACCCCACGGCCCGGCCGAAGCCCCCAGGGGCTGCACCACGGAACCGAGCCCCGCGGCCAGCGCACCCAGCTGGGCAACCGCCCACCGGCGGACACCGGCCGGAGCACCCACAGGCATGACCGGCCGGAGCACCCCGGGGCGGCTGCACGTCCCGCCACGCCCGCCCTCACGGTGTGACCGCACGCCCAGGGCGCGACCGTGCGCCCCTCACCGCGGAACCGAGGCCGATCGGCGAGCGCCCGCGGGCGCACCGCGAAGCGGCGCCCGGCGACACCCCGTGGGCGATGGCCCGCCGGGGGCACGCAGAGCCGCTGAAGACCCCGCTGCACCTGCCCCGCGGCGTGACACCGCGGGTGGCACCGCTGAGGGCGCGGAGGCCGTCGGCGCCCCCGGCCCGGAGGTCCTCCGCCGAACCCCCGGAGGGCTCAGCGGGCGTTGAAGTACTTGGCCTCCGGGTGGTGGATCACGATCGCGTCCGTGGACTGTTCCGGGTGCAGCTGGAACTCCTCCGACAGGTGGACGCCGATGCGCTCCGGCTGGAGCAGGTCGGCGATCTTGGCGCGGTCCTCCAGGTTGGGGCAGGCGCCGTAGCCGAGGGAGAAGCGGGCGCCCCGGTACTTGAGGGCGAACATGTCCTCGATGTCGCTCGGGTCCTCCCCGGCGAAGCCCAGTTCGGAGCGGACCCGGGCGTGCCAGTACTCGGCGAGCGCCTCGGCCAACTGCACCGACAGACCGTGCAGTTCGAGGTACTCGCGGTAGGAGTCCGACGCGAACAGCTTGGCGGTCTCCTCGCCGATCCTGGAGCCGACGGTGACGACCTGCAGCCCGACGACGTCCGTCTCCCCCGACTCCTCCGGGCGGAAGAAGTCGGCCAGGCACAGGCGGCGGCCACGGCGCTGGCGCGGGAACGTGAAGCGGGTGCGTTCGTTGCCTTGCTCGTCGAGGACGATGAGGTCGTCGTCCTTGGAGACGCAGGGGAAGTAGCCGTAGACCACGGCCGCCTCGAGCAGGTTCTCCGTCTGGAGCCGGTCCAGCAGGCCGCGCAGACGGGGGCGGCCCTCGGTCTCGACGAGTTCCTCGTAGCTCGGTCCCTCGCCGGTGCGGGCCTGCTTCAGACCCCACTGGCCCTTGAACAGGGCGCCCTCGTCCAGCCAGCTCGAGTACTCCTTGAGCTGGATGCCCTTGACGATCCGGGTGTCCCAGAAGGGCGGGGCCGGCACGGGGTTGTCGGTGGCGACGTCCGAGCGGACGTGCCCCTCCTCCGGCCGGTCCTCGATCTCGACCGCGGCCGCGGCCGCGGCCCGCACCCGGCGCTGCTTGAGCTCCGGCAGCTTCGCCCCGGGCACGCCGCGCTTGACGCCGATGAGGGCGTCCATCAGGCGCAGCCCCTCGAACGCGTCGCGGGCGTAGCGGACCTCGCCCTCGTACAGCTCGTACAGGTCCTGCTCCACGTAGGCGCGGGTCAGGGCCGCTCCGCCAAGGATGACGGGGTAGTCGGCGGCCAGGCCCCGCTGGTTGAGCTCCTGCAGGTTCTCCTTCATGATCACCGTGGACTTGACCAGGAGCCCCGACATGCCGATGACATCGGCCCGGTGCTCCTCGGCCGCCTCCAGGATCGCGGAGACCGGCTGCTTGATGCCGAGGTTGACGACGTTGTAGCCGTTGTTGGACAGGATGATGTCGACGAGGTTCTTGCCGATGTCGTGCACGTCGCCGCGCACGGTGGCGAGCACGATCGTGCCCTTGCCCTCGGCGTCCGACTTCTCCATGTGCGGCTCGAGATGGGCGACGGCGGCCTTCATCACCTCGGCGGACTGAAGCACGAACGGCAGCTGCATCTGGCCGGAGCCGAACAGCTCGCCGACGACCTTCATACCGTCCAGGAGGGTGTCGTTGACGATGTCCAGGGCCGGGCGGGTCTCCAGGGCCTGGTCCAGGTCGGGCTCCAGACCGTTGCGCTCGCCGTCGATGATGCGGCGCTTGAGGCGCTCCTCCAGCGGCAGGGCGGCCAGTTCCTCGGCCTTGCCCGCCTTCAGCGACTTCGCCGTGGCGCCCTCGAACAGGGCCATCAGCTTCTGGAGGGGGTCGTAGTCCTCGGTGCGGCGGTCGTGGATCAGGTCGAGGGCCGTCTGCACCTCCTCCTCGTCGAAGCGGGCGATGGGCAGGATCTTTGAGGCGTGCACGATCGCCGAGTCGAGGCCCGCCTTCACGCACTCGTCGAGGAAGACGGAGTTGAGCAGGATGCGCGCGGCCGGGTTGAGGCCGAAGGAGATGTTGGACAGGCCGAGGGTGGTCTGGACGTCCGGGTGGCGCCGCTTGAGCTCGCGGATCGCCTCGATGGTGGCGATGCCGTCCTTGCGGGACTCCTCCTGACCGGTGCAGATGGTGAAGGTCAGGGTGTCGATGAGGATGTCCTCCTCACGGATGCCCCAGTTCCCGGTCAGGTCATCGATCAGCCGTTCGGCGATCTCGACCTTCTTCTCGGGGGTGCGGGCCTGGCCCTCCTCGTCGATGGTGAGCGCGATCAGGGCCGCGCCGTGCTCCTGGGCGAGCCGGGTGACCTTGGCGAAGCGGGACTCGGGGCCGTCGCCGTCCTCGTAGTTGACGGAGTTGATGACCGCGCGTCCGCCGAGCTTCTCCAGACCGGCGCGGATGACCTCGACCTCGGTGGAGTCGAGCACGATCGGCAGGGTGGAGGCGGTGGCGAAGCGGCCGGCCAGTTCCTCCATGTCGGCGACGCCGTCGCGGCCGACGTAGTCCACGCACAGGTCGAGCATGTGCGCGCCCTCGCGGATCTGCTCGCGGGCGATCTCCACGCAGTCGTCCCAGCGGGCCTCGAGCATGGCCTCGCGGAACTTCTTGGAGCCGTTGGCGTTGGTCCGCTCGCCGATCGCCAGGTAGGAGGTGTCCTGGCGGAACGGGACGGTCTGGTAGAGGGAGGCGGCACCCGGCTCGGGCCGCGGGCTGCGCTCGGTCGGGGTGAGGTCGCGGACGCGCTCGACGACCTGGCGCAGATGCTCGGGGGTGGTGCCGCAGCAGCCGCCGATGAGGGAAAGGCCGTACTCGCGTACGAAGGTCTCCTGGGCGTCGGCGAGCTCCGGTGCGGTCAGCGGGTAGTGGGCGCCGTCCTTGCCGAGAACCGGCAGGCCCGCGTTGGGCATGCAGGCCAGCGGGATGCGGGCGGTGCGGGCGAGGTAGCGCAGGTGCTCGCTCATCTCGGCCGGGCCGGTGGCGCAGTTCAGGCCGATCATGTCGATGCCGAGCGGCTCCAGCGCGGTGAGGGCCGCGCCGATCTCCGAGCCGAGGAGCATGGTGCCGGTCGTCTCGACGGTCACCGACACGATCAGCGGCAGGTCCAGGCCGAGGGCCTCCAGCGCCCGGCGGGAGCCGAGGACGGCGGCCTTGGTCTGCAGCAGGTCCTGGGTGGTCTCGACGAGCAGCGCGTCCGCGCCGCCGGCGACCAGTCCCTCGGCGTTGCGCTGGTAGGCGTCGCGCAGGGTGGTGTACGGGGCGTGGCCCAGGGTGGGCAGTTTGGTGCCGGGGCCCATGGAGCCGAGGACCCAGCGCTGCCGGCCGTCCCGGGCGGTGAAGTCGTCCGCCACCTCTCGGGCGACGCGGGCGCCGGCCTCGGACAGCTCGTACACGCGGTCGGAGATGTCGTACTCGCCGAGCGCGGAGTGGTTGGCCCCGAAGGTGTTGGTCTCGACGCAGTCGACGCCCACGGAGAAGTACGCCTCGTGGACGGAGCGGACGATGTCGGGGCGGGTGAGGTTGAGAATCTCGTTGCAGCCCTCGAGATTCTCGAAGTCCTCGAGGGTGGGTTCCTGCGCCTGGAGCATGGTGCCCATGGCTCCGTCGGCGACCACCACACGGGTGGCGAGTGCTTCTCGGAGCGCGGACGCACGGGTCCGGCTGTCGGCGGAAGGGGACGGTGGCAACGAGGCCATGAAGGGCTCCCTGGGATGCGACGGCTGTCGGCTATGCGGCTTCCCGGGCGGACCGGGGAGGACGCACGGCGCCAGAGTAACCGCCTGTGGGCTTGGATGGGCAGGACGTCCACAAGGCGGACGGGTGTGGCGGCCGAGCCACACCCAGGCCACATGTGATGTAACAGGTGCCGACCGACCATTAGCGGGAGGTCGGCATGGACCGGTAGTGTTCGGCATTGCCGAACGACGGTAAAACGACACCGCGCGGCGGCGGTCGAAGGGGACGGAGGCAGTACGGCGATGGCACGGAACATCCAGTCGCTCGAGCGGGCGGCCGCGATGCTGCGGCTGCTCGGGGGCGGCGAGCGACGGCTCGGCCTGTCGGACATCGCCTCGTCCCTCGGCCTCGCCAAGGGCACCGCCCACGGCATCCTGCGCACCCTCCAACAGGAGGGTTTCGTCGAACAGGACGACGCCTCCGGGCGATATCAGCTGGGCGCCGAGCTGCTGCGGCTGGGCACGACCTATCTGGACATCCACGAGTTGCGGGCGCGCGCCCTGGTGTGGACGGACGACCTGGCCCGCTCCAGCGGGGAGAGCGTCTATCTGGGTGTGCTGCACCAGCAGGGCGTGCTGATCGTCCACCACGTCTTCCGGCCCGACGACAGCAGGCAGGTCCTGGAGATAGGGGCCATGCAGCCGCTGCACTCCACGGCCCTCGGCAAGGTGCTCTCGGCGTACGACCCGGTCGCGCACAGCGAGGCGCTGGAGGCCGACCGCAAACCCTTCACCGATCGCACGGTGTGCGAGCTGGAGGACTTCGAGCACATCCTGGACATCACACGCGCGCGCGGCTACGCCGCCGACGTGGAGGAGACCTGGGAGGGCGTGGCCTCGGTGGCCGCCCCCGTGCACGACCGCCGGCGCATGCCCGTGGGTGCGGTCGGCATCACCGGCGCCGTGGAACGGCTGTGCCGGGACGGGGAGCTGCGCCCCGAACTGATCGCGGCGGTACGGGACTGTGCCCGCGCGGTGTCGCGGGATCTGGGCGCCGGACGGTTCTGAGCGCCGCACAACGAAAGAGCCGGAAAAAAGGACGAGACCGGAACGCTGAGCGGCGTTCCGGCTGTCGCCATACCCTGAAATGGACATAACGGACGAATGCCATCGTTCGGTGCTCGAAGATCGATAACTCGCCGCGATCAGTAACGATCAGGTTTTCGATAACAGAACTCTTGACGCGCCTGTAACGCCGGAGCAAGACTCCCGTCCATCGGTCGGCATTGTCGAACACCTACCGGCAATACGCGCTAGAGTGTGACAACGCCAAGGACCGGTTTCGCTCTCACCCCCGAGGGCGCCAGAACCCCCGGAGGGACCCGGGGTTCGGCTTCCCTGGACGAAGGACAAAGGAGTCGCGGGTGTCCAGCTCCGACATCTTCATCGGCGAGACCATCGGTACCGCCATACTCATCCTGCTCGGCGGTGGCGTGTGCGCCGCCGTGACCCTGAAGGCCTCCAAGGCCCGTAACGCCGGTTGGCTCGCCATCACCTTCGGGTGGGGTTTCGCCGTCCTGACGGCGGTCTACACCTCGGCACCGCTCTCCGGTGCCCACCTCAACCCGGCCGTGACCCTCGCACTCGCGATCAAGGACCACGACTACAGCAACCTCCCCACCTACTGGGGCGGCCAGCTGCTCGGCGCCATGATCGGCGCGACCCTGGTCTGGGTCGCCTACTACGGTCAGTTCCGCGCACACCTCACCGACAAGGAGATCGTCGGCGGTCCGGGTGCGCAGGCCACGGCGGCCAAGGCCGTCGAGGCCCAGGAGAAGGGCGCCGGCCCGGTCCTGGGTGTCTTCTCCACCGGTCCCGAGATCCGGAACGCGGTGCAGAACCTCGCCACGGAGATCATCGGAACGATCGTCCTCGTCCTCGCGGTCCTCACGCAGGGCCTCAACGACAAGGGCAACGGCCTGGGCACCCTGGGCGCCCTGATCACCTCCTTCGTGGTCGTCGGCATCGGTCTGTCCCTCGGCGGCCCGACCGGCTACGCGATCAACCCGGCCCGTGACCTCGGTCCGCGTATCGTGCACGCCCTCCTGCCCCTGCCCAACAAGGGCGGCTCCGACTGGGGCTACGCCTGGGTCCCGGTGGTCGGTCCCCTGATCGGCGCCGCGATCGCTGCGGGCATCTACAACGTCGCATTTGCTTAAAGAGCACCGAGCTTCGTCTTCGAGCACCGAGCTTCACAGCACGCGTCGTACGTACAGCCCTCGTAACCACGGAACTCCCAGGAGCACACAGTGACCGACGCCCACACGGCCGGCCCCTTCATCGCGGCCATCGACCAGGGCACGACCTCCAGCCGCTGCATCGTCTTCGACCGGGACGGCCGCATCGTCTCCGTCGACCAGAAGGAGCACGAGCAGATCTTCCCGAAGCCGGGCTGGGTCGAGCACAACGCCAATGAAATCTGGACCAACGTCCAGGAAGTCGTCGCCGGAGCCATCCAGAAGGCCGGCATCACCCGTGACGACATCAAGGCCATCGGCATCACCAACCAGCGCGAGACCACCGTGCTGTGGGACAAGAACACCGGTGAGCCCGTCCACAACGCCCTCGTCTGGCAGGACACCCGCACCGACGCCCTGTGCCGGGAACTCGGTCGCAACGTCGGCCAGGACCGCTTCCGCCGCGAGACCGGCCTCCCGCTGGCCTCGTACTTCTCCGGGCCCAAGGCCCGCTGGCTGCTCGACAACGTCGAGGGCCTGCGGGAGCGCGCCGAGGCGGGCGACATCCTCTTCGGCACCATGGACACCTGGGTCATCTGGAACCTGACCGGCGGTGTCAACGGCGGCCACCACGTCACCGACGTCACCAACGCCTCGCGCACCCTTCTCATGAACCTGCACACCATGCAGTGGGACGAGAAGATCGCCGAGTCGATCGGCGTGCCGCTGCAGATCCTGCCCGAGATCCGCTCCTCCGCGGAGGTCTACGGCGAGGTCACCGGCGGCAAGCTCGGCGAGCTGCTCGGTGGCATCCCGGTCGCCTCCGCGCTCGGCGACCAGCAGGCGGCCCTGTTCGGCCAGACCTGCTTCTCCGAGGGCGAGACCAAGTCCACCTACGGCACCGGCACCTTCATGGTGATGAACACCGGTGACAAGATCATCAACTCCTACGCGGGCCTGCTGACCACGGTCGGCTACAAGATCGGTGAGCAGCCGACGGTCTACGCCCTGGAGGGCTCGATCGCCGTCACCGGCTCCCTGGTGCAGTGGATGCGCGACCAGATGGGCCTGATCTCCACCGCGGCCGAGATCGAGACGCTCGCGCTCTCGGTCGAGGACAACGGCGGTGCCTACTTCGTACCGGCCTTCTCCGGCCTGTTCGCCCCGCACTGGCGCTCCGACGCCCGCGGTGTGATCGCCGGCCTGACCCGGTACGTCACCAAGGCGCACCTCGCCCGTGCCGTCCTGGAGGCCACCGCCTGGCAGACCCGCGAGATCGCCGACGCGATGGTCAAGGACTCCGGCGACGAGCTGGTGGCCCTCAAGGTCGACGGCGGTATGACCTCCAACAATCTGCTGATGCAGACCCTCGCCGACGTCCTGGACGCACCCGTGGTGCGCCCGATGGTCGCCGAGACCACCTGCCTCGGCGCCGCCTACGCCGCCGGCCTCGCCGTCGGCTTCTGGTCCAGCACCGACGAACTGCGCGCCAACTGGCGCCGGGCCGCCGAATGGACCCCCAACATGGACGCGGAGACCCGCGACCGTGAGTACAAGAACTGGCTCAAGGCCGTCGAGCGGACCATGGGCTGGATCGAGGACGAGGACTGAGCGGCCCGGACCGCCCAGCCAACTCTGACTAGGAGTAAGAACCCGAAATGACCAGTCAGTCCACCCTGCAGTCCGTGCCTGCCCTCGGGACGCACCCGGCCTCCGGCTCCAACCCTAGCCGGGCCGAAACCAGGGAGCAGCTCTCCAAGGCGTCGTACGACCTTCTCGTGATCGGCGGCGGCATCCTGGGCATCTCCACCGCCTGGCACGCCGCGCAGTCCGGCCTCAGGGTGGCTCTGGTCGACGCCGGCGACTTCGCCGGCGCCACCTCCTCCGCCTCCTCCAAGCTCCTCCACGGCGGTCTGCGCTACCTGCAGACCGGCGCGGTGAAGCTGGTGGCGGAGAACCACTTCGAGCGCCGTGCGGTCTCCCGCCAGGTGGCCCCCCACCTGGCGAACCCGCTCACCTTCTACCTCCCCGTGTACAAGGGCGGGCCGCACGGCGCCGCGAAGCTCGGAGCGGGCGTCTTCGCCTACTCCGCGCTCTCCGCCTTCGGTGACGGTGTCGGTCACCTGCTCAGCCCCGCGAAGGCCGCGCAGGACGTGCCGGAGCTGCGCACCGAGAACCTCAAGGCCGTCGCCGTCTACGGCGACGACCAGATGAACGACTCGCGCATGGCGCTGATGACGGTCCGCGCGACCGTCGAGGCGGGCGGGGTCGTCCTGAACCACGCCGAGGTCACCGGCCTGCGCTTCACCCAGGGCCGGGTCACCGGCGCCGACCTCAGGGACCGGGTCTCCGGCGACGAGTTCGGCGTCAACGCCCGCCTGGTGCTGAACGCGACCGGCCCCTGGGTCGACCACCTGCGCCGTATGGAGGACCCGAATGCCGCGCCGTCCATCCGCCTCTCGAAGGGCGCGCATCTGGTCCTGAAGCGGACATCGCCGTGGAAGGCCGCGCTCGCGACCCCCATCGACAAGTACCGCATCACCTTCGCGCTCCCCTGGGAGGACATGCTCCTGCTGGGCACGACCGACGAGGAGTTCGAGGGCGACCCGGCCGATGTCGCGGTCAACGAGAAGGACATAGCCCAGATACTCGACGAGGCCGCCTTCTCCGTCCGCGACCAGCAGCTCGACCGGTCCCTCATCACCTACGCCTTCGCGGGTCTGCGCGTGCTGCCGGGCGGCCCCGGCGACACCGCCAAGGCCAAGCGCGAGACGGTGGTGACCGAGGGCAAGGGCGGCATGCTGTCCGTCGCGGGCGGCAAGTGGACCACCTTCCGGCACATCGGCCGCACGGTGATGCAGAAGCTGGAGGAGCTGCCGGGCCACCCGCTGGGCGAGGACTTCGAGCCGATCTCGTCGCTGCCGAAGAAGCTGCCGCTGCCCGGTGTCGCCAACCCGCGTGCCGTCGCCCACCGCCTCCTGGTGGACAACCCGGCGCCCGGCCCGCGCATGGCCGCCGACACCGCCAAGCACCTGGCCACGCACTACGGTTCGCTGGCCTTCGACATCGCCCGTCTCGCCAACGAGAACCCGGAGCTGGGCGAGCGCGTCCACCCGGACGCGCCGGAGATCTGGGCGCAGGTCGTCTACGCCCGTGACCACGAGTGGGCCGAGACGCCGGACGACGTGCTGCGCCGCCGTACGACGCTGACGATCCGCGGCCTGGCCACGGACGACGTCCGCGCCAAGGTCCAGGACCTGCTCGACAAGAAGTAGGCGTTCGGTGCCGGCCGACTCCCCTGACCGGGTCGGCACCGTCGGACCGGCCCCCTCCGCACCGGGGCCGGGACACTGAGGGGCGGCTCCACGCCGATGGAGCCGCCCCTCTTTCTTGTACGCGGACTGCTTCATGTGCCGACCGCTTCATGCCTCAGCAGCGGCGGACCGGTGCCGGTGATCTTTCCGCTGGCGGGCTGGGACCCCCGGCGGACCGGCCTGCGCGACTGGCTCGCGGACCGGCTCGCCACGGCATACGCGGCGAACCTGCGGTCCGTGCTGCCGGAGGCGGCCCGCGCCTGGCCGACCCGGGGCCCGGCCGAGGGCGTTCCGGCGCGCTGTCTGCCGCCGTTCACGGCCGGCGGGGTGCTGATCGGGGTGGTGGGCGGGTGTGTGTGCGGTGGCTACCGTGCCCTGAGCGTGCCGTCGGACATCATGCGCGCGTCGGGCCCGGGTTCCTCGCTGCGCACGGACCGGACCGCGTCCTTCACGCGGGGTGGTGTCGTCGCCCTGCTGGTCACCCTCGTCTGTGTGCTGGTGGTGGCGCTGCCCGACGACTGGGGCGGTCCGGTGCACATCGGCACGCAGCTGTGGCTGCCGGTGGGTGCGGCGGCACTTGCGATGAGCGCGTGGGGGCGCTTCACCGTCCCCCGTGTCTGGCTCGCGGTGACGGGCCGGCTGCCGTGGCGGCTGATGAGGTTCCTGGAGGACGCGTATCGGCGCGGGGTGCTGCGGCGGTCCGGGGCGTGCTTCGAGTTCCGTCATCTGCGGCTGCTTTCGCATCTGGCGGGCGCCGGAAGGGGCGAGGACAGGCCTCGTCCCGCCGTGGCCGAGGTGGCGAGACCACGTGAGGCGCGCGCTGGGCCGGGCAGGCCGACCGCTGTCCGAGGGGCCCTGTGCGGGTGCCCCATAATGTGCTGAGTCATCGGATGTCTGAGCGACAGGGAGGCCCGCCATGGCAGTCACCGATGAGGCGATCGAGAAGATCAAGGACATGATCGTCTCCGGTGCGCTGCGCCCCGGCGACCGGCTGCCCAAGGAGAGTGAACTCGCCGCCGAGCTCGGGCTGTCGCGCAACTCGCTGCGGGAGGCCGTGCGTGCCCTGTCGCTGATCCGGATCCTGGATGTGCGGCAGGGCGACGGCACGTACGTGACCAGTCTGGATCCGCAGTTGCTGCTGGAGGCGATGAGCTTCGTCGTCGACTTCCACCGCGACGACACGGTGCTGGAGTTCCTCGCCGTGCGCCGCATCCTGGAGCCGGCCGCGACCGCGATGGCGGCCTCCCGGATCAGCGAGCAGCAACTGGACGCGCTCGCCACCCAGTTGGACGCGCTCGGCGCCGCGCCCTCGGTGGAGGAGCTGGTCGCCTGCGACCTGGAGTTCCACCGGGGGATCGTGCAGAGCGCCGGGAACTCGGTGCTGTGCTCGCTGCTCGACGGTCTGTCCGGGCCCACCACCCGGGCCCGGATCTGGCGCGGGCTGACCCAGGAGGACGCGGTCGGGCGCACGCTGCGCGAGCACCGGGCGATCCTGGCCGCGCTGCGCGACCGGGACGCGGAGGCGGCGCGCTCATGGGCGACCGTGCACATCGCGAGCGTGGAGCAGTGGCTGCGCAGCTCTCTGTGAATCCCCGGCGGGAACTGGCCTGAACCCCCTGTGGAAAACCGGTGGGGCTGCCCTTCGCCCAGGGGTGTTCGAGGGTGGCGAACGGGGCAGTGATCCGTTCACTCCCCCGTGCAAGGGGGCTGCGGGCGCCCCCGCCGGACGCCGTAAGGTTGGGATGTACGCGAGGGCACGTCGGAAGGAGGCGCTGGGTGATCGAGCTGGAGGGAGTTCCCGAGCTGATCGACCCAGTCATGGTGGCCGCGTTCGAGGGCTGGAACGATGCCGGCGACGCCGCCTCCACCGCGGTCGCGCATCTGGAGCGCGAGTGGAAGGGCGAGGTGTTCGCGGCGCTGGACGCCGAGGACTACTACGACTTCCAGGTGAACCGCCCCACGGTGTGGATGGATGCGGGCGTCCGCAAGATCACATGGCCGACGACAAGGTTGTCGGTGGTCCGGGTCGGCGGCGAGAAGCCGCGCGACCTGGTGCTGGTCCGCGGCATCGAACCGTCCATGCGCTGGCGCTCGTTCTGCAACGAGCTGCTCGGCTTCGCGCACGAGCTGGGCGTGGAGCTGGTGGTCGTCCTGGGCGCCCTGCTCGGTGACACCCCGCACACTCGTCCGGTCCCGGTCAGCGGGGTCACGTCCGACTCGGATCTGGCCCAGCGCATGGACCTGGAGGAGACCAAGTACGAGGGCCCCACGGGCATCGTCGGTGTCCTCCAGGAGGCGTGCACGCACGCGGGCGTCCCGGCGGTGTCGCTGTGGGCGGCCGTCCCGCACTATGTGTCGCAGCCGCCCAACCCGAAGGCGACGATGGCCCTGCTCAACCGGCTGGAGGACCTGCTCGACCTGCGCATTCCGCTGGGCGAGCTGCCCGAGGACGCACGGGCCTGGCAGGTGGGCGTGGACCAGCTGGCCGCCGAGGACAGCGAGGTCGCCGAGTACGTCCAGACGCTGGAGGAGGCCCGGGACACCGCCGAGCTGCCGGAGGCGTCGGGCGAGGCGATCGCCCGCGAGTTCGAACGCTATCTGCGACGCAGGGACGTCAGCCCGCCGGGCGGGCACGCCACGGCGGACGGCAGCGACAGCACGTCGTATCTGCGGGACAACCCCAGTGGCCGCAGCCGTCCCCCGAAGCCGCCGAAGCCCGACACCTCCGGGACCGACGACGAGGACACCTCCGAGGACTGAGCAGGGGCGGTACGCGACGCGCGTACCGCCCCTTCGTCATGCGCCGACGGGCGGTCACGGTCGGGGTGCCGGGCGTCGCCGTTGACGAGCGACGCCGTACAGAGCCCTGCACCACACAGGTCCCGGGCGCCACGGGACACCACAGACGATCGACCACGCCTCGACAGCATCCGGTCGGATGAGGGCGTCAAATCTGTTTCAGGACGGATTGCACCCGTTACCCAATTCAACTTCTTTCCAAACCGAGTTGCCGAAACCCGTCTGGACGACGCGCCGCAGGAGTGCTTGGTTGTCTCTTCGTGGCGGCCCACACGGACCGAAGGGAGCGGTACCGATGACCGACCAGACAGTGCCGGCGCAGGGCCCGGGGACGTCCGGGCCGGGGCCCGACGGAGCGGGGTTCACCTATCGAGGAACCGAGCAGGAACTGATCGTCGTCGCGCGTCCCGAGGCCAGGCTGCGTGCCGGGGCCGACGGGGTCCGCTCGGCGGCGGGCGCGGACCTGTCGGCCCTGGCCATGTTCCTCGGCGACGAACAGCTGCTCCTGGAGCCGCTGTTCGGCAGTGAGGAGCGTGTGCGGCAGTCCGGCGCCGAGGGCGTGCCCGACCTCGCGCTGTTCTACCGGGTGCGCGGCGGGGAGAGCCGGGCGCAGGAGCTGCGGGCCCGGATGGCCGCGCTGCCGGGTATCGACACGGCGTACGTCAAGCCGGGCGCCGCACCGGCGACCGTCTCGGACGACGACCGGCGGCTGAAGGAAGGCGCCCCGGTCACCCCTGATTTCAGCGGCCGTCAGGGGTATCTGCGACCGGCGCCGGAGGGGGTCGACGCGCACTGGGCCTGGCAGCGGCCCGGTGGCACCGGCCAGGGCGTGACGGTGATCGATGTCGAGGGAGCCTGGCAGCTGGGGCACGAGGACCTGGCCGCCAAGCTGGCCGGAGTGGTCGTCGGCACCCCGCTGACCGACCCGGCCTGGCGCAATCACGGCACCGCCGTGCTCGGGGTGCTCGGCGGGGACCGCACCGAGTACGGCATCACCGGGATCGTGCCGGACGCGGTGACCGCGGCCGCGTCGTTCCAGGGCAGCGGCACGGCCGCGGCGATCCACGCGGCCGCCGACCGGCTCGGCCCCGGTGACCTCCTGCTGGTCGAACTGCACCGCCCGGGACCGCGGTTCGAGTACACCGACCGCGACGACCAGCGTGGTTACATCCCGCTGGAGTGGTGGCCGGACGACTACGCGGCCGTACGGTACGCCGCCTCCCGGGGCGTCGTGGTCGTGGCGGCCGCCGGGAACGGCGGCGAGTCCCTCGACGACGCGGTGTACGAGCGGCGTCCCGACGGCTTCCCGTCCTGGTGGCGCAACCCGTTCAACTCGGCCAACCCGTCCTCCGGCGCCGTCCTGGTGGGCGCGGGTGCCCCGCCTCCCGGCACCCACGGCCGCGACCACGGGCCGGACCGTTCGCGGCTGGCGTTCTCCAACTACGGCGCCCGGGTGGACGCCCAGGGCTGGGGCCACGAGGTCACGACCACCGGTGGCTTCTGGGACCGGCCCGGTGACCTCCAGGGCGGGCCCGAGGAGATCGCCTGGTACACGGACACGTTCTCCGGGACCTCCTCGGCCACTCCGGTGGTGGCTGGCGCGCTGGCCGCGCTGCAGGGCATGCTCAAGGCGGCCGCCCAGCCCCCGATGTCCCCGGAGCGCGCCCGCGAAGTGCTCCGGGCCACCGGTTCCGCGCAGCAGGACGCACCGGGCCGGCCCGCCTCCCAGCGGATCGGCGCCCGGCCCGACATCAGGGCGGCGGTCACGCATCTGCTGCCGCAGGCGGTCGGCTCCGGCCGGGCGGAGCGGTACTGGGACGAGCTGCTCCCGTACCCCCGTGAACTCCCGCCCCGGCTCCGGCTGTTCGTGGCCGGCTCCTGGCGGAACCTGAATCGTCCGTCCCCCGAGATCCGCCAGGCGGTGCACACCGCCTTCGCGGGAGGGCGGCCCGATGTCCGCGTGTGGTTCGCGGACGACGAGATCGTCGGCCTGGTCGTGACGGGCTGACGTTCATCACCGAGCAAGAGTCCAGCAAGGCAAGAGTCCATCAAGGCAAGAGTCCATCAAGGGAAGGTGACACCACATGAGCACCACCCCGCAGATGAGCCCCATGGGACAGCAGTTCCCGACCACCTCGCCCCAGCAGCAGCCGTACGGCATGGGCACGTACGGGCCGGGCAGTTCGCTGGAGCAGCTCCAGCAGCTCGGGCAGCAGCAGCCGTACCACCAGCTGATGCAGCAGCTCGGGCAGCAGCAGGCACCCGGCGAGCAGCAGGTGCAGCAGCAGCTCCAGCAGGTGACGCAGGCCGCGATCCAGCAGGTCTCGGCGCAGGTGCTGCAGGCCGGCATCGCCAACGGCTTCATCGACATCGTGCAGCCGCTGCCCGGTCAGCCGCAGCAGATATTCCTCCGCTTCCAGGACGGCTTCCGGGTCCTCAACAACCCGACCCAGCAGGCCCACCGGGAGATCCAGGAGGCGTTCGCCCGCGGCCACCAGGTGATCGGCGTCTGGGACGGCACGTCACCGGCGATCCTGCGCAGCGTGCGGGTGCAGAAGCTCTGACCCGTGCGCGGCCGGCCCTGACCCACGCATAGACGAAGGGGCGCTTCCTCCGCGGAGGAAGCGCCCCTTCCGGCTTGTCAGAGCGCCACGCCCAGCAGGGCGTCCACGGCACGCGACACGACGCCGGGGGCGCCGGTGTCCGTACCGCCCTGCTCGTCCTGCAGCGTCACCCACCGGTCCACGGCGGCCAGCGCGGCGGGAGCGTCCAGGTCGTTCGCGAGGGCCTCGCGGATCTCCTCGACGAGGGCCTCGGCGGACGGGCCGTCGGGCCAGGAGACCGCGGCGCGCCAGCGGCCGAGCCGGGCCACCGCGTCCGCCAGCCCCTGGTCGGTCCACTCCCAGTCGGCCCGGTAGTGGTGGGCGAGGAGGGCGAGCCGGATGGCGCCGGGGTCGACGCCGTCGCGGCGCAGCTGCGAGACGAAGACGAGGTTGCCCTTGGACTTGGACATCTTCTCGCCGTGCAGGGCGACCATGCCGGCGTGGACGTACGCCTTGGCCATGGGGAACTCGCCGGTCAGCACCTGGGCATGTGAGGCGCCCATCTCGTGGTGCGGGAAGGCCAGGTCGGAGCCGCCGCCCTGGACGTCGAAGCCCATGTCGAGGTGGTCCAGGGCGATGGCGACGCACTCGATGTGCCAGCCGGGGCGGCCCCGGCCGAGCGAGCCGCCGTCCCAGCTGGGCTCGCCCTCGCGGGCGGCCATCCACAGCATCGGGTCGAGCGGGTTCTTCTTGCCCGGACGGTCCGGGTCGCCGCCGCGCTCGGCGGACAGCAGCCGCATGGCCGCGGCGTCGAGGTTCGAGACCTCGCCGAAGTGCGGGTCGGACTCGACGGAGAAGTAGATGTCGCCCTCGAGTTCATAGGCCGCGCCGAGGTCGCGCAGCCGCTCCACGAGCGGGACGATGCCGGGTATCGCCTCGACGGCGCCTATGTAGTGCCGCGGCGGGAGCATCCGCAGAGCGGTCATGTCCTCGCGGAACAGGGCCGTCTCCTTCTCGGCGAGGGCGACCCAGTCGAGGCCGTCCCGCTCCGCGCGCTCCAGCAGCGGATCGTCGACGTCCGTCACGTTCTGGACGTAGTGAACCTGCCGCTTGGTGTCGAGCCACACGCGCTGAACCAGGTCGAACGCGTTGTAGGTCGCCGCGTGACCCAGGTGGGTCGCGTCGTACGGGGTGATGCCGCAGACGTAGATACGGGCGACGGGACCGGGGTCAAGGGTGACCGGACCGCCGGTCGCGGTGTCGTGGATCCTCAGGTCGCGGCCCTGACCAGGCAGGGCGGGGACCTCGGAAGCGGGCCAGGCATGCATGTACATGAGCCTAACCGGCCAGAAGTTCGGTATACGAACCGGACCAGGCCGGATGGCCGGAAAGGCGATCTTGCGATCCTGCGCCCGGTGTGCCTTCCCGGTACTACACGGGTGGCCAGGGGATCGCCGGCCACTCCCCGCTCGGCTCGGGATGCGTCCCGGACGTGAGCAGCGCGCCGACACGCGCGCGTGTGGCCTCCAGCTCCGCGCCGGTGATCAGCCCGGCCAGCCGCACCCCGAGCGCGCCGCCGTCGCCCAGGGCGTCCGCGAGGCCCTTCAGGACGCCGACCGCCTCGGGGGTGAGCGGCTCCCCGGCCCAGCCCCACAGCAGGGTCCGCAGCTTGTTCTCGGCGTTGAAGGTGACACCGTGGTCGATGCCGTACAGCTCTCCGTCGGCGGTGGGCAGCAGATGGCCGCCCTTACGGTCGGCGTTGTTGATCACCGCGTCCAGGACGGCGAGCCGGCGCAGCCGCTCGTCGTCGGCGTGCACCAGCAGCGCGGTCCGGCCCTCACCCACCTCGGCAAAGCCGATCGCCTTCCAGCCCGGCCCCGGCTCCTCGCGGTCCACCAGGGCCAGCAGTTCGGCCTCGGGGGCCGCGTCGATCCACAGCTGGCACATGCCCTCGCCGTACGGCCCGTCGCGCAGCACGGTGGGCGGCACGAGACCCCAGCCGGTCGCCTCGGAGACCTCGTAGGCGGCCACCTCGCGCTCGGCCAGGGTGCCGTCGGGGAAGTCCCAGAGCGGACGTTCCCCGGCGATCGGCTTGTACACGCAGGAAGCTTCCCGCCCGTCGAACGCGACCGTGCAGAACAGCGTCGCGTTGGACGCCTCGCGGATGCGGCCGCGCACCTTCAGCTCACCGCGGGTGAGCAGTTCGGCGACGGTCACGCTCCGCGGCGGTATCCGTTCTGGCGCGGACATACGTGTCCTTCCGGATCGAGCGGGAGGCTGCACAGCGGACACGGCGGCCGCCCGGCGTTGACGACGTCGAGGGCGCGCTTGGCGAAGGCCCTGGCCTGCGCGCCGGTGAGCCGGACCCGCAGCATCGGGGGCCCGTTCTCCTCGTCCTGGAGCAGCCGCTCCTCGGCCTCCGCGAGGTCCTCGTCGGTGTCGGCGTCCAGCTCGACGAGCGCCTGGGCCTCGACGATCATGCGCTGCTCCTCGCCGTCCCAGGCCAGGGCCATGGTGCCGACGCGGAACTCCTCCTCGATGGGGGTGTCCAGCGGAGCCGAGTCGGAGATCTCCGTGGGCACCATGGCGGGGACGGCAGCGTTGCCGCCGCTACGGCGTACGACCTCGTCGAGCAGCTCGTCCATGCGCTCGGCGAGCGCGGCGACCTGGGTCTTCTCCAGGACCACGCTGGTCACCCGGGGGCCGGCGGTGGCCTGGAGGAAGAACGTACGGCGCCCGGGCAGTCCGACCGTGCCGGCCACGAAGCGGTCCGGCGGGTCGTAGAGGAACACCTGACGGGACACGTCCTGTCTCCATTGAAATCGAGAGTGCGTGAATCGAGAGTGCGGAAATCGGGGTTGCGCGGAGGTTCGTGCGCGAACGCGGATGAGTGGATCGCTTCACCCTACTGCGGCCGACGATCACGGTGCGCCCGCACCACCCCCGACCGGTGCGTCTTCTCCCGGGGGTTCCTCGCGCGGGGCAAGGGAGGCGAAATCCCCGGTGTCGCCGAGACGAACGACAAAGGGCCTGAGGCGGGTGTAGCGGATCGCGGTGATGGAACACGGTTCGACGGAGATCCGCTGGAAGAGGTCGAGATGAAGTCCGAGGGCGTCCGCGACGAGGGACTTGATGATGTCGCCGTGCGAGCACATGAGGTACACGGCGTCGGCGCCGTGCTCGCGCTCCACGCGCGCGTTCCACTCGCGTACGGCCTCTGCGGCGCGGGTCTGCATCGCCCGCATGGACTCCCCGCCGGGGAACGCGGCCGCCGACGGGTGGGCCTGCACCACCTGCATCAGCGGCTCGTCCTTGAGCTCGGCGAGCTTGCGGCCGGACCAGTCGCCGTAGTGGCACTCCCCGATCCGCTCGTCGGTGTGCGCGCGCAGTCCGGGCCGGGCGTCGAGGAGGGGCTGGATCGTCTCCTGGCAGCGCTGCAGCGGGCTGGTGACGACCTCGGCGACCGGCAGTTCGGCCAGCCGCCCGGGCAGCGCCGAAGCCTGGGCGGCCCCTCGCTCGTCGAGGGCGACACCCGGCGTCCAGCCGGCGAGCACGCCCGCGGTGTTGGCGGTGGATCGTCCGTGCCTTACGAGGATCAGGGTGGGCATGCGGCCCAGGGTAGGCGCACACCGGAGTGCGCAGACGGGCGGACGAGGGGAGAATACGCTCCGTGATCGTCGACTGCGCCATCTATCGCGACGGGCACCGTATGGAGGGTCCCGACGACTTCTCCGACGCCCTCGCGGAGGCACGTGCCCGTGGTGACAGCTTCCTCTGGATCGGCCTGTACGAGCCGACGGAGAAGGAGTTCGACCTGGTCACCGAGGCGTTCGGGCTCCATCCGCTGGCCGTGGAGGACGCCCTGAAGGCACACCAGCGGCCCAAGCTGGAGGTGTACGACGACTCGCTGTTCGTGGTGCTGAAGCCGGTGACGTACGAGCCGAAGAGCGACCGGGTGACCTCCGGCGAGCTGATGCTCTTCCTCGGCGACTCGTTCGTGGTGACCGTGCGCCACGGCGAGGGCTCGCCCCTCGGGACCATCCGGCGCCACTTGGAGGAGCAGCACGAGATGCTGCGGCACGGTACGACCGGGGTGCTGTACTCGATCGCCGACGCGATCGTGGACCACTATCTGGAGGTGGCCACCGAACTGGGCACCGACCTGGAGGAGTTGGAGGCCGAGGTGTTCTCGCCCGCGTTCGGCGGCTCACGGCACACGGCGTCGCGGATCTACGCCTTCAAACGGCAGGTCCTGGAGTTCCGCCGGGCGACGGTGCCGCTCGCGGTGCCCATGGGCAGGCTCGCGGGACTGGGCCCCTCCGGCGCGGCCGTGCCGTTCGTGCACGAGAAGGCGCGCCCGTTCTTCCGGGACGTCAACGACCACCTCACCCGCGTGAACGAGTCGGTGGAGGGTCTGGACCGGCTGGTGTCGGACGTCCTGTCGGCGTACCTGGCGCAGATGAGCGTCCGGCAGAACGACGACATGCGGAAGATCTCGGCGTGGGCGGCGATGGCCGCGGTCCCCACGATGATCGCGGGGATCTACGGCATGAACTTCGACCACATGCCCGAGCTGCACTGGCTGTGGTCGTATCCGACGGTGATCGCCGCGGTGATCGCGCTGGAGGTCGTGCTGTACCGCCTGTTCAAGCGGCGCGGCTGGCTGTGACGCGGCTTCAGGCGAACTCGGCGGCGGTGGTCGCGGGACCGCCGAGGGCGTTGCGCCGCTCGGGCATCCGCAGGGACACCATCCGCCGCCAGCCCGCGAGCCGCTCCCAGGCGTACACGGCGTGGATGCCGGCGGCGAGCACCAGGGACCTGGACCTCGGCCAGCACAGGATGCGCCCCATGTGGGCCATGACCGCGAGACTGACGTCCCGGTAGATCATGATCTCGGCGAGCGCGCACTCGCGCAGGGTCCGCTGGATGGCGCGGCCGTGGCCGGCGCGGGCGAGGCGGAGCAGTTCCTCGTGGCAGTAGGCGAGGTGGTTGTCCTCGTCCTGGGAGATCATCCGCACCGCGCGGCCGATGTCCGGGTGGTCGGCGAAGTGCTTGCGCAGCAGTTCCATCTGCTCGGAGGCCCGCTGCTCGGTGACCCGGCTGTGGGCGAGGTAGGTGACGATGTCCGGCACGGTCAGCGGCCTGTCGGCCGCGAGCTTCTCGTGGGCGAGGCCGATGCCGTGCCGTTCGAGGAGCATGGTGTAGTCCGTGTCGGGCGGGACGGGGACGGGCCGCAGTCCGCGCTTCTTCATGAGGGAGTTGAAGATCCGCCCGTGCTTGTCCTCGTCCGCGCCGTGGCGGGCGATCTTGGGGGCGATCTCGCGTTCGGTCTGCGGCACCAGCACGGCGATCCGCGCGTTCTCCCAGCCGCCCTGGGACTCCCCGCTGGCCGCGATGGAGCAGAAGAGCCGGAAGGACTCGTCGTTGTCGAGGATCTCCTGGAACAGACTCTTGGCCGAAAGCATCGTGGGCACCTCTCCGCAGGACGTGCGGATTCCGCAGATTTCCGCAGGTTCCGCAAAGAACGAGTCAATTGCGGCATCGGAGGCGTTGCAACAGCTGCGTCGGACAAGTGCGCCGAAAGAAGGAGCACCGGTGTCGTACCAGGGGCGTAACCGCCGGGGCCCGGGCGCGTTGTTCCCCGTGACGGCCGTGGCGGGGAAGACCCCCGAGCCCCCACCACGGCCGCTGAAAATCCCCTTCGGGCGTTACGCTCCCTTTACTTCCACTTTACGCCGATATGGCATTTTC
Organism: Streptomyces herbicida; assembly: GCF_032656585.1. Lineage (NCBI taxonomy): Bacteria > Bacillati > Actinomycetota > Actinomycetes > Kitasatosporales > Streptomycetaceae > Streptomyces > Streptomyces herbicida. Next base: position 154,243 of record NZ_JAUYWJ010000011.1, on the reverse strand, counting down.
ACGCCGGTCGGCTTCACACCCGTCGCTTCACACCAGGCCGGCGCGCTCGGCGGCCTCGCTGCCGGCGCGGAGGGAGGCGATCCGCTCGTCGAGCGTGAAGCCCGCGGGAGCGAGGGTGAGGGTGGAGACCCCGGCCTCGGCGTAGGCCTTCATGCGGTCGGCGATGCGGTCCACGGAGCCGAGCAGCGTGGTCTGGTCGATCAGCTCGTGCGGTACGGCGGCCGCGGCGCCCTGCTTGTCGCCGGACAGGTACTTGTCCTGGATCTCGGCGGCTTCCTTCTCGTAGCCCATGCGCTGGGCGAGCTGGTTGTAGAAGTTCTGCTTGCGGCTGCCCATGCCGCCGACGTACAGCGCGGTGTAGGGGCGGAAGGTGTCGGCGAGCCGGGTCACGTCCTTGTCCTCGCCGACGGCCAACGGGAGGGTCGGGCAGACGTCGAACCCGTCGAGGGTCAGGCCCGCCTTCTCCCGGCCCGCACGCAGGTACTTCATGGCGGTCTCCTCGAGGTGCTCGGCCGCGGGGAAGATCAGCAGCGCGCCGTCGGCGATCTCACCGGTCTGCTCGAGGTTCTTGGGGCCGATGGCGGCGATGTAGAGCGGAATGTGCTCGCGCTGCGGATGGACGGTCAGCTTGATCGGCTTGCCCGGGCCGCCGGGCAGCGGCAGGGTCCAGTGCTCGCCCTCGTACGACAGCCGCTCCCGCGTCATGGCCTTCCGTACGATCTCGACGTACTCCCGCGTCCGCGCCAGCGGCTTGTCGAACTTGACGCCGTACCAGCCCTCGGAGACCTGCGGCCCGGAGACCCCGAGGCCGAGCCGGAACCGTCCCCCGGAGAGCGAGTCGAGCGTCGCGGCGGTCATCGCGGTCATCGCGGGCTGGCGGGCCGGGATCTGCATGATGGCGGAGCCCACGTCGATGCGCTCGGTCCGCGCGGCGACGAACGAGAGCACCGTGGGCGCGTCGGATCCATAGGCCTCCGCGGCCCAGCACACGGCGTAGCCGAGCCGGTCCGCCTCCTGGGCCACGGCGAGGTTGTCCGCGTCCATTCCGGCACCCCAGTAGCCGAGGTTGATCCCGAGCTGCATGACCGCTCCCCTTACTGATCAGTAATGTCCCTGTGCCGGAGACACTAGCGCGGCGGGCCTTCCGTCGGCAGAGGGTGCTGCTTCCGTCGGCGGAGGGAAGCAGCCTCCGGTGGGCCGCGGGGGCCGGCCCGGCTGCGGTCCGCACGGGGAAATCGGTTGTCCACAGGCAACGCAATCCATGACCTCTGGCCAGTAATCTCGGCGTTCATGGAGCAGAGGCATCTCGGCCGGACCGGCCTGCGCGTGTCCCGGATCGGACTCGGCACCCTCACCTGGGGCCGGGACACCGACGAGCACGACGCCGCGGACATGCTGAAGGCGTTCTGGGAGGCGGGCGGGACCCTCGTCGACACCGCGGACGTGTACGGCGACGGAGAGGCCGAGTACCTGCTCGGGCGGCTCATAGAAGGGCTCGTGCCGCGCCGGGACCTGGTCATCTCGACGAAGGCCGGGAGCGTACCGGACCCGGATCGCCGCTTCGACGGCTCGCGCGGTCATCTGCTCGCCGCGCTGGACGCCTCCCTCGCCCGCCTCGGCACGGACCATGTCGACATCTGGCACGTGCACGCCTTCGACCCGGACACCCCGCTGGAGGAGACCCTGCAGGCCCTCGACCTCGCGGTGAGCAGCGGCCGTGCCCGCTATGCCGGAGTCTCCAACTTCTGCGGCTGGCAGCTCGCCAAGGCGGCGACGTGGCAGCTCGCGGCCCCGGGCACGCGCACCCGGCTGGCCAGCTCGCAGATGGAGTACTCGCTGCTCCAGCGCGGCGTGGAACGCGAGGTGCTGCCCGCCGCCCTCGACCTGGGCGTCGGTCTGCTGCCCTCCTCGCCGCTCGGCCGCGGCGTGCTCACCGGCAAGTACCGCCACGCCACCCCCCCGGACTCGCGCGGCGCCTCGGAGCATCTGGCGCCCTTCGTGGCGCCGTATCTCGACGACGCGGCGACCCGCATCGTGGACGCGGTGACGACGGCGGCGGACGGGCTGGCGGTGACCCCGCTCCAGGTGGCCCTCGCATGGGTCCGCGACCGGCCCGGCGTAGCCGCCCCGATCATCGGCGCGCGCAACGCACAGCAGCTCACCGCGGCATTGTCAGTGGAGGCCCTTAGTCTTCCTGACGAGATCTGCCGGGCGCTGGACGACGTGTCGGCGCCCCTGCACCGCTATCCCGATCACGACTGGAGCACGCTGTGAGCACGGAGCCGGAGACCACGGAGGAAGCCGAGCCGGGGCCCCCGGACGTTCCGGACGCCGCGGAGAGCGGCACCGCCGCCGACCCGACGGCCCCGGATGCCGGGCAGGAGGCCCGGCCGGATCAGGCGGAGACCGCCGCCGCGCCCGACCGGTCCGAGGCGGAAGCCGAGCTGGCGGCGCAGAAAGTAGAACGGGAGCGGATCGAGCGGCGCAAGGCGGAGAAGAAGGGGCCGGTCGCCGGCGGCGCCAAGCTCAGCGGCACAGCGGCCGATCTGCTCGCGGCCGTGCGGGCGGTGGAGGGCGGCGAGAAGCCGGCATCCGCGGTCTTCGCCGAACCGGCACCCGCCCCGCGCAAACCGGCGTCGCCGGAGCCCGCGCGCCGACCGCAGCCCGCGGCACCGGCCGCCGACCGGGCCTTCGCGCTCACCGCGCCCGCCCATGCCCCTGCCCCGGAAGCCGTCGACGCCGTACGCAGTGTGCTGACCGAGGGTGGCGCGCCCGACTCCCTCGCACCCCAGGTCGCGACGGCCCTCGGCGAAGGTGCGGACGCACAGCTGCGGGAGGACCCGTGGCAGCTCCTGAAGATCGCCGGTGTGCGGCCGGAGCAGGCCGACGGGTTCGCGCGGGCGCTGCTCGGCGCGGAGTGCGGCCCGGACGACGAGCGGCGCGGCCGGGCGCTGACCGGCCGGCTGCTGGAGCAGGCGGCCCTGGCCGGGCACACCGCCCTGGAGCTGCCCGTGCTCACCGCCGCGCTGGCCCAGTGGAACGTGCCGGATCCCGACGCTGCCGTGCAGAGCTCCCTCTCGGAGGGCGAGGCCCTGGTCTTCCAGGACGCCCTGGACGAGCCGGGAGCCCCGGTCCGGCCGGAACCCCGGGAGGACGAGGAGGAGGGCGGCGAGGAGCGTCCCGTCCGTGTCCTGGTCGGCCTGGAGCGGTACGCGCTCGCCGAGGAGAGCCTCGCCGACGGCCTGGCCCGCCTGCTCAACTCCGTGCCCAAGGAGGACGGTCCGGGCGAGGCCTGGGAGCGGGCCGCCGCCGGTGCCGGGGGCTCCGCGGGCGAGCTGATCCGGGCGGTCGCGGCGCACGGCCTGGTGCTGCACACCGGTGGACACGCGTCCCTCGCCGACCCGGCGCGCCTGCTGCACGAGGCGCCCGGTCTCGGGCAGCGCGCCTGGGCGGTGACGCACACCGACAGCGGCCGGGACGAGTTCACGGCCCTGGCGGCCGGGTTCGGCGAGCAGGACGGACCGTCCGGTGGCGCGACGGCCACCGTGGCCGGGCTGCTGTCCGGCGCCGAGGGCCCGGGGCGGGACGCGGACGGTGCGTTCGACCTCGACCTGCTGATCGTGCTCGACGCGCCCCAGTTGGACGTGGAGACGGCGGCCCTGCTCGTCGAGTCGCTGGCGGACGGTGCCCGGCTGGTGCTGGCCGGTGATCCCGCCGTGCTCTGGTCGGCCGGGCCCGGGCGGGTGTTCGCGGACCTGCTGGCGGGGCGGGTGTGCCCGCAGGTCGCCTCGCGCGTGCCCGATCCCGGTCCCCTCGGCGAGCTGGTCTCCGGCATCGGCATCGGCGAGCTCAGCCAGGTCGAGGCGCCCGGCAAGGAGATCGTCATCGTGCCGGTGCGGGACGCGGGCGAGGCGGTGCACCGGACCGTGCAGCTGGTGGCGGACTCCGTGCCGCGGGCCATCGGCGTACCGGCCGAGCAGACGGTGGTGATCACCCCGGGGCACGGCGGAGCCGCGGGCTCCCGTGCGCTCAACACGGCGCTCAAGGAGCGGCTCAACCCGGGCCCGGGCCGTTTCGGCGGCTTCGACCCGGGTGACCGGATCGCCTACTCCCCCGCGCCAGGGCGCACCCTGCCGGGCGTGGTGGTGAAGGCCGACGCCGACGGGCTGCACCTGTCGTGCGCGGGCGCCCCCGTGGTCGTACCGAAAGAACGGGTGGAGCAGTCCGTGCGCCACGGGTGGGCGCTGACCGCGCACCAGGCCGTGGGCGGCCGCTGGCCTGCGGTGGTCGTGGTGCTGCCCGGCGATGCCGCGCAGTCCCTGAGCCGGCCTTGGGTGTACACCGCGTTCAGCCGGGCGGCCCGCCATCTGTCCGTGGTCCACGGTGTGGAGCAGGCGCTGCCCAGGGCGGTCGCCGAGACCCCGGCCAAGCCGCGCACGACGCGGCTGCCGGCCCTGCTGAAGGCCCAGGTCCCGGCGTCCGGTTGAGCGCTCCGGCGGTGCCGGACCGGCCTCGGCGCCGGTCCGGCAGCGCCCCGTGCACCGGCGATCCACGATGGGTGACGCACGGGGCGGTGATCGACGGATCAGCGATCCGCGTCCAACGGCTCCAGGTCTTCGTCGCCGTCCAGGTCGAGCTCGTCCTCGAGATCGTCGTCCCCGGTCACGTCGTCGATCTCGTCGTCGATCTCGTCGTCGAAGACCGCGCTGACGTCGAACCGGCAGACCACCCGCTGCGGGTCGACCTGCTCGAAGGGCGCCTCCAGCCACTCGCCGGGGTCGGCGGGGTCGTCCGCGGCGGTCACCCACAGCGTGGCGTCGCCCTCCTCCAGCCCGAACTCCTTGTGCCGGGAGGCGATCTCGTCCGGTTCGAACTCCCCGAACAGGACCCCCAGCGCCCCGTGCACCGTGCCGGAGGCCTCCGTGTCCGCGCCGTCCCCGTACTCCGCCGCCTCGACCCGCTCGGCCTGCGCCAGTAGTCGCTGCGGTTCCGCGACGGAGTAGTCACGGCGGATCAGCACGCTGATCGCGTTCGGTTCCTCGGGGCCCGCGTACGGCGGCAGCGTGTCTTCCGTACCGGGGATCTCGAAGGGAGTGACCTCGTCGTAGCGGTCGTAGAGCAGCTCGTCGTACGCCTCGGCGGCCGCGGCCAGCTCGTTGAACGCCTCGTAGACAGCGGGGTCGTCCTCCCCCGACCTGCGTTCGACCGCCGCCAGGTGACGGTCGAGCGCGGTCTTGACCGCCTCGGCGGCGGCACGTACCTCGGCAGCGGTGGGCTGCGCAGCATCAGACATAGTGCAGACGCTATCCGTACCGGGCCCCAGCCCGCACAATAGATGCGATGCCGGAATACGAATTTGTCGACGTGTACGTACCGCGCGGGGTCTCCCGCAAGGAGGCGACGCGTCTGCTGACGGACCATGCCGAGTACGGACACTGGGAGTTGGACCGACTGAGCCTGATGCGCGACGGCAGCCGCAGGGTGCGGTTGCGCCGGCGGATCATCCGCCAGGTGCGCGCCACGTGGTGAGTCAGGGCACCTGAACGGAGCGGGCCCCGCTTCGGCGGGGCCCGCTCCGATTTCCCGGGTTCCGGTCCTGTCCCGCGCTCGTGCGCTATGCCGAGGCGCGGGCCTTGCGGTACATCACGGCTCCGGCGAGCAGAGCCCCCGCGCCCACCGGCAGCACGATGCCCATCGGCAGGTCACTGCCGGTGTGGGCGAGCTGCGCGGCGCCGGACGGCAGCTGGGCGACGACGTTCGCCCCCTGCGGAGCGCCGTGCGAGGAGCCACCGGGGGTGCCGTGGCCCTTGGTGGGCGGGGTGCCCGGGTGACCGGGTGTACCGGGGTGGCCCGGGTGACCGGGCGTACCCGGCTGACCCGGGTGTCCGGGCGTACCCGGCTGACAGGGGTGCCCGGGGGTGCCGGGCTGCCCCGGCTGCCCGGGCGGCGGCGTGCCGTGGCCGCCCCCTGGCGGCGTCCCGTGACCGCCGCCCGGGGGCGTGCCGTGCCCCCCGCCGGGCGGCTGGCTGGGGTGTCCGCCCCCGGAGCTGCCATTGGCGCAGTCGTTGCCCACGGCCGCGTTGCCGGCCCCCACGACATTGACGCTGTTGCCGCACACATTGACCGGCACGTCGATCGGCGCCTGCACGGTGTTGCCCGAGCCGACACCGGGCGAACCCGAGGTGTGTCCGCCCGCGTGCGAGCCGCCGTGATCACCGGAGCCGCCTTGGTTGTCGCACTGGTTGCCCACGGACGGGTTGAGGAGCCCGACGACGTTCACGCTGTTGCCGCACACATTGACCGGCACGTCGATCGGAGCCTGCACGGTGTTGCCCGAGCCGACACCGGGCGAACCCGAGGTGTGTCCGCCCGCGTGCGAGCCGCCGTGATCACCGGAGCCGCCTTGGTTGGCGCACTGGTTGCCCACGGACGGGTTGAGGAGCCCGACGACGTTCACGGTGTTGCCGCAGACGTTCACCGGCACGTGCACCGGCGCCTGCACGGTGTTGCCGGACAGTACGCCCGGCGAGTTCGAAGCGGAGCCGCTCGCGCCCGAGTCGGCGTGGGCGTAGCCGCCCGCCGCGGCGAGAACTCCGGTGGCCGCCGCCACGGTCATCAGGCCCTTGCGGGTGCCCAGTCGCATTGGTGATTCCCCCCTGCCTTCGTTCCTGCTACGAATTTCCTGCACTGAACTCGTACGGCGAATTCGCACGGTTGATTCGCACGGTTGATTCGCACGGTTGACTCGCGCGATTGATTCGCACGGCGATTCCCCTGGTGAATTCAGCGTGAAAAGAAACCGTTCGGCCCCGGAGCGCATGGCGCGCGCTCCGGGGCCGACGGAAGGACGCCCCTCGGGGAGTCGTCGTCAGTGGTTGACGCAGGTGTTGCCGAAGGCGGGGTTCAGCAGCCCGATCACCGAGATCGTGTTGCCGCAGACGTTCACCGGGACGTGCACCGGCACCTGGATGACGTTGCCGGAAGCGACACCCGGGGAGTGCACGGCCGCACCCTGGGCACCGGAGTCGGCGACGGCGAGGCCCGCACCCGCGAGCACCAGACCACCAGTGGCAGCCGCAGCAGCGACGACCTTCTTGAGCATTGTTCCTCCTTGTTGGCAAAGCGATCCCAAGTAGCTGATCGCATCACCAGTAACGAGGAGGGAGTAATGGAGCTACGAGCCTATGGTCACATTCACTCTTCTCAGTTACCTCCGCACAGGTGGCCGATTGTCAGGGTTGCCGGGTGCTTTGTTTCGGCGGGCTTTTTCAGGACGCGTCGATGAACCGGTCGAGCACCCGCACACCGAACTGCAGCCCGTCCACCGGCACCCGCTCGTCGACGCCGTGGAACATGCCCGCGAAGTCCAGCTCCGGCGGCAGCTTGAGGGGCACGAAGCCGAAGCCCCGGATGCCCAGGTCGTCGAAGGACTTGGCGTCGGTGCCGGCGGAGAGCATGAAGGGGATCGCCTTCGCGGTGGGATCCTCGGCGAGCAGCGCGGACTGCATGGCCTCGACGATCGCCCCGTCGAAGGTGGTCTCCACGGCCTTGTCCGAGTGCACGTCCTCGCGCCGCACCTTCGGGCCCAGGATCCGGTCGAGGTCGGCGAGGAACTCCTCCTCGAACCCGGGCAGGAACCGGCCGTCGATGTTGGCGGTGGCCTCGCCCGGGATGACGTTGACCTTGTAGCCGGCATTCAGCTGCGTGGGGTTGGCCGTGTTGCGCAGGCTCGCGCCGATGAGCTTGGCGATGCTGCCGAGCTTGGCGAGGGTGGACTCCATGTCCTCCGGGTCGAGCTCGGTGCCGAGCGCGTCGCCCAGCTCGTCGAGGAAGGCCCGGGTCGTCTTGGTGACGCGCACCGGGAACTTGTGCCGGCCCACCCGGGCGACGGCCTCCGACAGCTCGGTGATCGCGTTGTCCCGGTGGATCATCGAGCCGTGCCCGGCCCGGCCGGCCACGGTCAGCTTCATCCAGTGCAGGCCCTTCTCGGCCGTCTGGATCAGATAGAGGCGCCGCTGCTCGTTCACGGTGAACGAGAACCCGCCGACCTCGCTGATGGCCTCGGTGACGCCGTCGAAGAGCTCGGGGTGGTTGTCCACCAGCCACCGGGCGCCGTACGTGCCCCCCGCCTCCTCGTCCGCGAGGAAGGCGAGCACGATGTCCCGGGGCGGCCGGCGCCCGCTGCGCAGCCGGTCGCGCACCACGGCCAGCGTCATCGCGTCCATGTCCTTCATGTCGACGGCCCCGCGCCCCCACACGCACCCGTCCGTGACCTCGCCGGAGAAGGGATGGTGGGTCCAGTCGTCGCCGTTGGCCGGTACGACGTCCAGGTGGCCGTGGATCAGCAGCGCGGGCCGGGACGGATCCTCGCCCTCGATACGGGCCACGGTCGAGGCACGCCCCGGGTGCGACTCGAAGATCCTCGGTTCGAGACCCACCTCGGCGAGCTTCTCCGCCACGTACTCCGCGGCCTTGCGCTCGCCCGGGCCGGAGTGGTCCCCGTAGTTGCTGGTGTCGATCTGGATCAGCTCGCGACAGAGGTCCACGACCTCGTCCTGGCCCGTGACGCTCCTGGCCGTGTCCTTCTCGCTCACGCTGCTTCCTCCCACTGGCGCTGCTGGTCGGTCCCCCACATCCTCCCTCTCCCCCGCTCCGCCCCCAAGGCCGGACCCGGCCCGTCACAAGCCGTTCACGACCGCCCGGCGCCCGGAACGGGGTGTGATCGGCCACCCCTGAAAGCCTGGTAATGTTTCCTTCGTCGCCGCGAGGGAAACCACGCACGACAGACACCTTGTCCGGGTGGCGGAATGGCAGACGCGCTAGCTTGAGGTGCTAGTGCCCTTTATCGGGCGTGGGGGTTCAAGTCCCCCCTCGGACACCAGACCAGTGAGGGCTCCTGCTCGGCAGGGGCCCTCCGGCTTTCCCGCCGACGATTCCTGACTGTCGGTCATCCGGCCGGGCGCACCGCACGGCCGGTCAACTCAGCGGTCCGCCACGGCAGTTCTGCGTGCGGTCTGCACGGATGTGGGCCATCTCTCGTCCCGCGCACGGACCTCCAGGTCACAGCCATGCGCGCGCGCCCACGGCCTCCCCCGGACGGCCGCCCCGAGTGGCCGGACGAAGGGGCGGAGCATAGCGTCGTACTAATATTTCCGGCTTGTTACCGAGCTGGAGCCGGACAACCCCAGGCAGACCTGCGGGCCCGCCAGCGCCCCGGAGGCTTCCGGGAACTAGACGCGAGGACCGGATGGCAGCCATACAGGAGGGCAGCGCCCTCGGCCTGCTCGACGTGGAAATCCGCGAGCAGTTCGGCGACACGGCACGTTTCTCCGCGGGAGCGGCCGCCTCGCCGCGCACGCTCGTCGACGTGTTCGACGCTTCCGTACGGTCCTACCCGGACGAGCTCGCCCTGGACGACGGGACGGCACGGCTCACCTACCGGGCGCTGGCCGTCGAGGTGGAGCGGCTGCGCCGGGGGCTCGCGGACGCGGGCGTCGGGCTCGGGGACCGGGTGGGCGTGCGGGTGCCGTCCGGTACCAATGAGCTGTACGTCGCCATCCTGGCCGTGCTCGCGGCCGGTGCCGCCTATGTTCCCGTCGACGCCGAGGACCCCGACGAGCGGGCCGAGCTGGTGTTCGGGGAAGCGCAGGTGCGGGCCGTGATCGGGGCGGGGCACCGGATCACCGTCAACGGCAGGTCCGAGGTCCCGGCCGCCCGCCCCGGCACCGAGCACGACGCCTGGATCATCTTCACCTCCGGATCCACCGGCAAGCCCAAGGGCGTCGCCGTCACGCACCGCAGCGCCGCCGCGTTCGTGGACGCCGAGGCGGTCCTGTTCCTGGTCGAGGAGCCCATCGGGCCCGGGGACCGGGTCATGGCGGGGCTGTCGGTCGCCTTCGACGCGTCCTGCGAGGAGATGTGGCTGGCCTGGCGCTACGGCGCCTGTCTGGTGCCCGTGCCCCGGTCGCAGGTCAGGAGCGGTGCCGACCTCGGGCCCTGGCTGGTCGAGCAGGAGATCACCGTCGTCTCCACGGTGCCGACGCTGGCGGCGCTCTGGGAGCCGGAGACCCTCAACGACGTACGCCTGCTGATCTTCGGCGGTGAGGCCTGCCCGCCCGAGCTGGCGCAGCGGCTGGTCACCGAGGGGCGCGAGCTGTGGAACACCTACGGGCCCACCGAGGCGACCGTCGTCGCGTGTGCGGCGCTGATGACCGGTGAGGAGCCGGTGCGGATCGGGCTGCCGCTGGGCGGCTGGGAGCTCGCCGTCGTCGACGAGGCCGGGGAGCCCGTGCCCATGGGTGGCAGCGGACAGCTGGTCATCGGCGGGGTCGGGCTCGCGCGGTATCTCGACGCCGAGAAGGACGCGGAGAAGTACGCCCCGCTGCAGTCGCTGGGCTGGGAGCGCGCGTACCGCAGCGGTGACCTGGTCAAGGCCGATCCCGAAGGGCTGATCTTCCTGGGGCGGGCCGACGAGCAGATCAAGCTCGGCGGGCGCCGGATCGAGCTCGGTGAGGTGGACGCCGCCCTGCAGGCGCTCCCGGGCGTCGCCGGTGCGGCGGCCGCCGTGCGCACCGCCCGCAGCGGCAACCAGCTCCTCGTCGGCTATGTCGTCACCCAGGACGGCTGGGAGCACGCGGCCGCCGTCGAGAAGCTCCGGGCCGAGCTGCCCGCCGCCCTGGTCCCGCTGCTCGCCCCGGTCGGCGAACTGCCGACCCGGACGTCCGGGAAGGTCGACCGCAACGCCCTGCCGTGGCCCCTGGAAGGCCTGGAGACCGGCGGGAAGGCCGAGCAGCTCTACGGCACCGAGGCCTGGCTCGCCGAGCAGTGGGCGGAGGTCCTCGGCATCCCGGTGACCAGCGCCTCCGACGACTTCTTCGCGATCGGCGGCAGCAGCCTGGCCGCCGCCCGGCTCACCACCCGGCTGCGCACCCGCTACCCGAGCGCCGCCGTCCTCGACATCTACCAGCAGCCCACCCTGCGCAAGCTGGCCCGGCGCCTGGAGGCGTCCGCGCACGACGACGGCGCACAGCGGACGGTCGCCCCGGTCCCGGTGCGCGCCCGGATCGTCCAGCTCCTCCTGCTCGTCCCCCTGTTCACCCTGCTCGGGCTGCGCTGGACGGTGGCCCTGGCCGCGCTCGGGAACCTGCTGCCCGGCTACTCCTGGCTGCCGACCGCACCCTGGTGGCTGATCGCGGCGGGCGCCGTGCTGTTCTTCAGCCCGCCCGGACGGATCGCGCTCGCCGCGGGCGGGGCGCGGCTGCTGCTGCGGGGCGTACGGCCCGGCCGGTACCCGCGCGGCGGGAGTGTGCACCTGCGGTTGTGGACCGCCGAACGGCTGGCCGAGTTCAGCGGGGCGACCACGCTGACCGGGTCGTGGCTGGAGCGGTACGCACGGGCGCTGGGCGCCAAGGTCGGCCCGGACGTGGACCTGCACTCGCTGCCCCCGGTCACCGGCATGCTCAAGCTGGGACGCGGGGCCGCCGTGGAGTCCGAGGTGGACCTGTCCGGGTACTGGCTGGACGGGGACCGGCTGGAGATCGGGGCGGTGAAGGTGGGTGCGCACGCCGTCGTCGGGACGCGCGGCATGCTCTTCCCGGGCGCACGGGTCGGCAAACGGGCCGAGGTGGCACCCGGTTCGGCCGTCACCGGGCAGATTCCCACCGGTCAGCGATGGGCCGGCGCGCCCGCGGTCAAGCTCGGCAAGGCCAAGCGCAACTGGCCCAAGGAGCGGCCGCAGCGGGGCACGTACTGGCGGGTGATGTACAGCGTGACGGGCGTCGCGCTGAGCGCCCTGCCGCTGTCGGCGGGGGTGGCCGCACTGCTGGTCGCCGGTGTCTTCGTGACACCCGGGACCGGACTCGCCGACGCCCTGCGGGGAGCCGCGTTCGCGCTCGTCCCGGCCACGCTGGCCTATGGGCTGGTGTACGCGCTGAAGATCCTGATCGCCGTACGGCTGCTCAGTCTGGGCCTGCGCGAGGGCACGCATCCGACGCACAGCCGGATCGGCTGGCAGGCGTGGACGGTCACCCAGCTGATGGACCGGTCCCGGGAGACGCTGTTCCCGCTGTACGCGGGCCTGGTCACGCCGGTGTGGCTGCGGCTGCTCGGGATGCGGATCGGGCGGGGCGCCGAGGTGTCCACCGTGCTCGCCCTGCCGAGCCTGACGACGGTCGGCGACGGGGCCTTTCTGGCGGACGACACGCTGACGGCGCCGTACGAGCTCGGCGGTGGCTGGGTGCGGATCGGGCGCGCGGAGATCGGGCGGCGGGCGTTCCTCGGGAACTCCGGGATGACCGCGCCGGGGCGGAGCGTGCCGGACGGCGGTCTGGTCGGCGTGCTGTCGGCGACCCCGAAGAAGGCCAAGAAGGGCACCTCGTACCTCGGGCTGCCGCCGGTGAAGCTGCCGCGCAGCGCGAGCGACGGCGACCAGAGCCGTACCTACGACCCGCCGGCCCGGCTGCTGTGGGCGCGCGGGCTGGTGGAGCTGTGCCGGATCGTGCCGGTGTTCTGCTCGGCGGCGCTGGCCGTGCTGACGGTGGCGGCGCTGTGCGCGCTGGGGGCCTGGGCCCCGCTGCTGTCGGGCCTGGTGCTGCTCGCGACCGGGGCGACGGCGGCCGTCGTGTCGATCGTGGCCAAGTGGCTGCTGGTGGGGCGGCACCGCAGCGGGGAGCATCCGCTGTGGAGCTCCTTCGTGTGGCGCAACGAGCTGGCGGACACGTTCGTCGAGGTCGTGGCCGTGCCCTGGCTGGCCGGTTCGGTGCCGGGCACGCCGCTGATGACGGCATGGCTGCGGGGGCTCGGCGCCCGGGTCGGCAAGGGCGTGTGGGTGGAGAGCTACTGGCTGCCGGAGACGGACCTGGTGACCCTGGAGGACGCGGCCACCGTCAACCGTGGCTGCGTGCTCCAGACACACCTCTTCCACGACCGGATCTTGCGGACGGATACTGTTGTTCTCCGTGAGGGCGCCACGCTGGGCCCTGGCGGGATCGTGCTGCCCGGCAGCACGGTCGGGGCCCGTACGACGCTGGGTCCCGCGTCGCTCGTCATGGCCGCGGAGTCCGTCCCGGACGACACCCGCTGGCTCGGCAACCCGATCGAGGCATGGCGTCCCTGAGCGCGGGCACTCGGTGTCGGCTGTGGCGCCCCGGAGGCGAAAATCGTCGCGGGCGGGGTACCGGCGATGCGGAGTGGCGGCACAGTGCAGGGAGCGGACGCGCAGTGGCAGTTCAGCAGTCAGCGGGTCAGGACCCGTATTTCCCGGACAACGGTGATCCCCGCTACCGGGTGCACCGCTACGAGCTCACGCTGGACTACCGTCCCGGCCCCAACCGGCTGGCGGGCACGGCCCGGATCAACGCCATCGCGGGACGTTCGACGCTCACCGAATTCCAGCTGAACCTGGCCGACTTCAAGATCGGCCGGGTGCGGGTGGACGGCCGGCAGCCGCACTACACCCACCGTGGCGGCCGGCTGCGGATCCGCCCGGCGAAGCCGCTGCGCGCCGGGGCCGCCTTCACCGTCGAGGTGCACTGGTCCGGCAACCCCAAGCCGGTGCCCAGCCCCTGGGGCGGGATCGGCTGGGAGGAGCTGGACGACGGCGCGCTGGTGGCGAGCCAGCCGATCGGGGCGCCCTCCTGGTACCCGTGCAACGACCGGCCCGCCGACAAGGCGTCGTATCTGATCTCGGTGACCACGCCGTCGGCGTACTCGGTGGTCGCGGGCGGTCGGCTGCTGACCCGTACGACGAAGGCCTCGACGACCACCTGGGTGTACGAGCAGTCCGCGCCCACGTCGAGCTATCTGGTCGGGCTGGCGATCGGCAAGTACCAGACGGTGCTGCTGGGCGACCCGGGGCCGGGCGGGGTTCCGCAGCACGGGCACATCCCGGCGCACCTGCTCCCGGAGTTCTCCCGGGACTTCGCGCGGCAGCCCGCGATGATGGAACTGTTCCAGGACCTGTTCGGGCCGTACCCGTTCGACGAGTACGCGGTCGCGGTGACCGAGGAGGAGCTCGATGTGCCCGTCGAGGCACAGGGGTTGTCGCTGTTCGGCGCCAACCATGTGGACGGGGCTCGGGGTTCGGAGCGGCTGGTCGCGCACGAGCTCGCGCACCAGTGGTTCGGCAACTGTCTGTCCATCGCGGACTGGCGGCACATCTGGCTGAACGAGGGCTTCGCCAAGTACGCGGAATGGCTGTGGTCGGAGCGCTCGGGCGGCCGCAGCGCACAGCAACTCGCCGCGGTCGCACACCGGTTGCTGTCCACGCTGCCGCAGGACCTCCGGCTGGCCGACCCGGGCCGCAAGTCGATGTTCGACGACCGGCTCTACGAGCGCGGCGGCCTGGCGATCCACGCGGTGCGCTGCGCGCTCGGCGACGACGCGTTCTTCCTGATGCTGCGCAGCTGGGTGCGGCTGCACCGCAACGGGGTGGTGTCCACGCCGATGTTCACCACGCACGTGGCCCGATTCGCGGACGAGCCGCTGGACGGCCTGTTCGAGGCCTGGCTCTTCCGGGGTGCGCTGCCCCCGCTGCCGACTCCGGCCGCATCGCGGGGGACGGCGGACTCGGCCTGAGCTAAGGTGCGCTCCAACAGGGGTGCTGCCTCAGGGGGTTGAGCGGTCATGGTGTCCCGGTGGGCCCGGTGGTCCGACGACGCCGGTGGGTTCTGGCTGGAGGTCTTCGGGGAGACCGAACCCGTGCCGGTACCGCTCGGAAGCCTGTTCGACGCAAGGGCCGAACAGGCCGCGCGGTGTCCGGCGTACCTGTACGTGTGGACCTTCGGGTACGACGAGACACGGCGGGTGCGGCGGGACACGCACGTGAAGCTGTTGTTCCCGTCCGTCGCCGGGTGGCGGTGCAAGGACGTCCAGGCGGTCGTGTACCACCTGTCTCCGGTGCAGAGGGAGCGGGAGTGGCGCACCGCCCTTGCCGAGGACGTGCGGGCGATCAAGCCGGTGCTGGAGGTCGCGGGCGCGGCCACGACCGCGGCCGGCTACCCCGAGCTCGGCGGCCTGGCCGCGATGATGGCCCATCTGAAGCTGCGGAGCGCGCCACAGCTGCCGACGGGGTGGTACGTGAAGCGGACCCACTCCAGGCTCGACGGGGTACTGCACCAGGGAGTCGAGTGGGTGCTTCCGGCACCATTGCTGCGGCAGATCGGCACCCGGGTCACCGGCGCCCTGCTGGTGCAGTTCATCGAGGCGGCGCCCGCGCGGGAGGACACGTCCCCGGCGGGGGCCGCAGCCCCGGCCATCGTGGTCCGTGCGCGGTTGGGGAGCCGTCCGGAGGGCCCCGAGGCCCGCGCGGACCTGCCGCTCTGCGTCACGGCACAATAGGGGCCGTGTCCCGACGTACCGCCCGCCCCGCGAAGCCCGCGCCCACCTGCCCCTGCGGCCTGTCCGAACCGTACGCGGAGTGCTGCGGCCGGTATCACTGCGGTGACGCGGCCGCGCCGACCGCCGAGGCGCTCATGCGGTCGCGGTACAGCGCCTTCGTGAAGCGGGACAGCGGGTATCTGCTGCGGACATGGCATCCGCGCACCCGGCCCGAGCAGTTGGACCTCGACCCGGGGATGAAGTGGACCGGCCTGGAGGTGCCGGGCGCGACGGACGGGTCGGCCTTCCACAGCACCGGGACCGTGACCTTCCGGGCGTCCTACCGGGGCGGCTCGCTGCACGAGCGGAGCCGGTTCGAGCGGGTCGACGGCGTGTGGGTGTACGTCGACGGGGAGTTCCTCGGCGAGTAGGGCTACGGCGCCAGGATGTCGAGTTCCTGGAGGGCGCCCGTGGTGATCTCTCGGGTCAGCTGTTCGGCGCGGGCCGCGTCGCCCGCCCGCACCGCCTCCGCGACCTGGACGTGCAGGGTGACGGCGGCCGGGTCGGGGTCCTCGAACATGATCTCGTGGTGGGTGCGGCCCGTGAGGACCTCGGCGACGACGTCGCCGAGGCGGGCGAACATCTCGTTGCCGGAGGCGGCGAGGATGACCCGGTGGAAGGCGACGTCGTGGACGAGGTACCCCTCCAGCTTGTGGCCGCGTGAGTTGGCCACCATGCCGAGCGCGCACTCGGTGAGCTCGGCGCACTGCTCCGCCGTCGCGTTCTTCGCCGCGAGGCCCGCCGCGACCGGCTCGACGGCCGAGCGCAGCACCGTCAGCGAGCGCAGTTGGTGCGGGCGGTCGGCGCCCTCCAGACGCCAGCGGATGACCTGCGGGTCGTAGACGTTCCACTCGGCCTTGGGGCGGACCGTCACGCCCACACGGCGGCGGGACTCGACCAGGTGCATGGACTCGAGGACACGCACCGCCTCGCGCATCACCGACCGTGACACCTCGAAGTGCTGCGCCAGTTCGTCCGTGCGCAGGACGCTGCCCGGCGGATACTCGCCCGCCGTGATGGCGGGGCCGAGGGTGTCCAGTACATGGCCGTGCAGACCCCGGCCCGGTGTGCTCATGCACTCAGCGTACAGAGTGGATCACTGAGACAAAAAGTCAGACTTATACATCACACACTCTTGAATTCGTCGTACCTAATGCGTTTCAGTGAGGCCGACGCCGGATGTCGGATGCCGGCGTCGCTTCTCGAGGAAGACAGCGAGGCAGTGATGCGTACCCCGCACGTCGTCGTGGTGATGGGCGTGGCCGGCACGGGCAAGACCACGATCGGTCCCCTGCTGGCCGCCCGGCTCGGCGTCCCGTACGCCGAGGGCGACGACTTCCACCCGCAGGCCAACATCGACAAGATGTCGGCCGGGATCCCGCTCGACGACGAGGACAGGTGGCCGTGGCTCGACGCCATCGGCGCCTGGGCGGACGGGCGGCGCGGGCTCGGCGGGGTGGTCAGCAGCTCGGCGCTGAAGCGGTCGTATCGCGACCGGCTCAGGGCGACGGCACCCGGAATCGTGTTCGTGCACCTCACGGGCGACCGGAAGCTCATCGAGGACCGGATGTCGCACCGGCAGGGCCACTTCATGCCGGCCACGCTGCTGGACTCCCAGTTCGCCGCGCTCCAGCCGCTCCAGCCGGACGAGGCGGGCGTCACCGTGGATGTCTCCGGGTCCCCGGAGGAGATCACCGAGCGGGCCGTCAGGGCGCTGGACACGCTTCCCGACGCACCGCAGTAACACCCCCGCGGCAGCACCTCTGCCTCACCGCGGCACCACCCCCCACCGCAGCAGCACCCCTCCCCAGTCCCCCGTATCTGCAAGGGAACCCCGTGACCAGACTCAGCGTCGAGATGCTGGCAGCGGACACCGTCGAGCCGATCACCTCGGCCGGCCATGCCCAGCTGGGCATCGCCGTGCTGGCCGGTATCGCCGTCATCGTCCTGCTCATCACCAAGTTCAAGCTCCATGCCTTCCTGGCGCTGACCATCGGGTCGCTCGCGCTGGGCGCGTTCGCCGGGGCGCCGCTCGACAAGGCGATCGTCAGTTTCACCACCGGGCTCGGCACCACGGTCGCTGGCGTCGGTGTGCTGATCGCGCTGGGCGCGATCCTCGGCAAGCTGCTCGCCGACTCGGGCGGCGCGGACCAGATCGTCGACACGATCCTCGCCAAGGCGGGGGGCCGGGCGATGCCGTGGGCGATGGTGCTGATCGCCTCCGTGATCGGTCTGCCGCTGTTCTTCGAGGTCGGCATCGTGCTGCTGATCCCGGTGGTCCTGATGGTCGCCAAGCGCGGCAACTACTCCCTGATGCGCATCGGTGTCCCGGCGCTCGCGGGCCTGTCCGTGATGCACGGCCTGGTGCCGCCGCACCCCGGGCCGCTGGTCGCGATCGACGCGGTCAAGGCCAACCTGGGCGTCACGCTCGCGCTCGGCGTCCTCGTCGCGATACCCACGGTGATCATCGCCGGTCCGCTGTTCTCCAAGGTCGCTGCGCGGTGGGTGGACGTCCCGGCTCCGGAGCGCATGATCCCGCAACGGCCCTCCGCGGAGCTGGAGAAGCGCCCCGGCTTCGGCGTCACCCTCGCCACGGTCCTGCTGCCGGTCGTCCTGATGCTGGCCAAGGCGCTGGTGGACATCGTGGTCGACGATCCGACGCACTTGGTGCAGCGCGTCTTCGACGTCATCGGCTCCCCGCTGATCGCCCTGCTCACTGCCGTGATCGTCGGCATGTTCACGTTGGGCCGGCCCGCCGGGTTCAGCAAGGAGCGGATCTCGCGGACGGTCGAGAAGGGTCTCGCTCCCATCGCGGGCATCCTGCTGATCGTCGGCGCGGGCGGCGGCTTCAAGCAGACGCTGATCGACAGCGGTGTCGGTCGGATGATCCTGGACATCTCCAAGGACTGGTCGATACCGGCCCTGCTGCTGGCCTGGCTGATCGCGGTGGCCATCCGGCTGGCGACGGGTTCGGCGACGGTGGCGACCGTCTCGGCGGCGGGTCTCGTGGCCCCGCTGGCCGCCGACATGTCGACGACCCACGCGGCCCTGCTGGTCCTGGCCGTCGGCGCCGGATCGCTCTTCCTCAGCCATGTCAACGACGCCGGATTCTGGCTGGTGAAGGAGTACTTCGGACTCAGCGTCGGCCAGAACCTGAAGACCTGGTCGGTCATGGAGTGCATCATCTCGGTGGTCGCGGGCGGCCTGGTCCTCCTGCTGTCCCTGGTGATCTAGGAGCGGCACGCGATGTCGCGGGCGGCGGTCGGCCCATCGACCGCCGCCCGCGTTCCTGGTCTCTGCCCGTCCTCATGGGGCCGAGCCCAGCGGGTACGTGACGCTCACGTCGACGAACGGGGCGTGGTCGCCGCCGACGGGGTCGCGGAGGCGGTGCGGGGCGGACGGTCCGGTCCGCAGCGACGGCGCTCATCTCGTCGAAGCGGCCGTCGCCCACGGCCTGGACACCGGCGCGCTCAGCACGGCCCAAGCGCGCCGCCGACCTGGCCGACCAGCGGGGCAGCATGCTCAGGCGCGCCCTGGCGGAATGGACCGCAGGGCACCGCATCCGAGTCGGTGCGGGAGACCGTGGCCGCGCTCGGGGCACCCCCGTCCATGTCGGCGAGGATCACAGGCGGACGGCGGCTCACGAAGTCGCGCCGCTCGGTCTGTTCGCCATCGCGGTGCTTGGCCGGCCGGGTCGGCCGGGTCCGACGACCGAACCCGGGCTCGCCGCACTACGGCCGGATTCAAGGCCGCCAGAGCGGATGCTCCCGCTTCGCCCACTCCCGGCTCACCTTGCCCGTGCGCAGGCCTCGGCGGGCCTCCGGGTCGCCGAGGGCCATGCCGATGTGACCGGCGAGGACGATGCCGATGGTGAGGGCCAGCCAGTCGTGGACGAAGGTCGCCGAGGTGCGCCAGATCAGCGGGGTGAGGTGGGTGAACCACATCATCAGGCCCGTGGCGAGCATTACCACCGTCGCTCCGGCGATCCACGCGGCGTAGACCTTCTGCCCGGCGTTGAACTTGCCGGCCGGGCGGGAGGAGCGCCGCTTGTCGCGGACGAGGGCCGCCCGCAGCCAGAGCCGGTCGTGCGGACCGAACCGGTTGAGGAAGCCCAGGTCGGTACGGAAGGCACGGGAGGCCAGGCCGAGCAGGACCGGGACGGGCAGGGCCAGACCCGCGCACTCGTGGATGCGGACGACCAGTTCGCGGCGGCCGACCAGGACGGCGAGCTGCGGGATGTAGAGGCAGGCCGCGGTCAGCACGACGATGCCCATCAGGGCGGCCGTCGTGCGGTGAACCCAGCGCTCGGCCGGGGTGAAGCGGCGGACGCGGGAGTCCGGCGGGGCCGGCGTCTCAGCTCGTAGGCTCATCGGTCCGTCCGTTCGAGCGGCCCACCCAGGCGTCGACGTCGTAGCCGAGCTTCTCCCAGTAGCCCGGCTGGACGCGGTCCGTCACGGTGATGCCGGAGAGCCATTTGGCGGACTTGTAGAAGTACATGGGGGCGACGTAGAGGCGGACGGGTCCGCCGTGGTCGTGGCCGATGTCCTTGTCCTGCATGCGCAGGGCGACCAGCACGTCGGCTCGGCGGGCCTGTTCGAGGGTGAGGCTCTCGCTGTAGACGCCGTCGAAGCAGGTGAAGCGGATCGCCTTGCCGCTGCCGCGCACGCCCGCCGCGTCCAGGAGGTCCGAGAGCCGTACGCCCTCGAAGGGGGTGCCCGGGACCCGCCAGCCGGTGACGCACTGGACGTCCTTGACCACCCGGGTCTGGGGCAGGGCGCGCAGGTCGGCGAGGGTGTAGCTGCGCGGGTGGTCCACGAGTCCGTCGACAGTGAGGCGGTAGTTCACGGCGCCCTTGTGCGGCACGGACGCGGCGACCGAGTAGTAGCGGAACCCGCCGCCGTTCGGCAGCAGGCCCGTCAGGCCCGTGGGGTCCTGGCCGGACACGGTGCCGAGGAAGGCCTCCATGCCGCGCTGCAGGGTGGGTGCGGTCACCACGCCGAGTGCGCCCAGGCCGATGGTGCCGAGCAGCACGCGGCGGCCTATCGGCCGGCCCTCCTCGGACGCTCGCCGATCCGGGTGCTCCGGCCGCTCCTCGGGTTGTTCGGTGTTCACGTATTCATTCGAGCACTCCGGGCCCCCGCGGGACCAGGGAACGCGGGCAGAGGTCAGACTTCCGTAATCACTTCTTACGCGCGTCTCAGAAAAGCAGGTGCACGTCCCGAAGGGCGCCCTGCCGGGAGACGCCGTCCCCGGCCGCGCCGAGCACGCGGGCCCGTGCCGCGCGGAACGCGGCGCACGGGTCGCGGTCCGGGTACGACCAGGGCGCGGGGGTGGCGTGCCGGCCGATGCGCCGGAACAGCGCGGCGGCCTCGGCGCCCCGGCCCGCGCAGGACGTGGCGTGGGCGAGGAAGTTCAGGTCGACATGGCGGCGCGGGTGGTCGTCGTGCTCCCACTCCAGCCACCACTGGAAGGCGGCCCGCAGCGCGCGCCGGGCCCGTCGCCCCGACCAGTGCCCCGAGGCGTCCGGGTCGGCGGGCGCCCGTCCGGCCGCGGCCAGCGCCCGGTAGCGCTCGGTGTGCGCGACGACCGGCAGGACGGCGAGCGGGGAGTCGGCAGGGGCCCGCTCGGCGGCGCGGTCGGCGAAGTCGTACACCTCGTGCCGTGGGTCCGGGCCGTCCTCGGTCTGCCGCTCGGCGAGGCGGGCTGCCATCAGATGGTGGGCGTGGTGGTGGTCGGGGTGGCGGCGGCACACCTCGGCGAAGATCCGGTCCGCCTCCTTCCCGGCGCGCTCCAGCCGGAGCAGGCCGAGCCACGGGGTCGGGTCGGCGGGCGCGAGCGCGGCCGCGGCACGGCAGGCCTCGCGGGCCGCGGCGGGGTCCTCCTTGCGGCACCGGGCGCGCCGCACCAGGCTCAGGGCGAGCAGCACGGAGGCGTCGGCGGAGCCGGGCTCGGCGAGCAGCCAGTCGCGCGCCCAGGCGGCCGCGTAGGGCTCCCGGGCGAGGACGGTGATCCGGTGTCCGCGGCGGTCCCAGTCGTCGCCGGTGTGCAGCAGCAACGAACGGGCCGCCTGCCTGCGGCCCTGGGCCAGGGCGGTGCGCGCGACGACCAGTTCGCAGTCGCCGAGGGCGCCGTCGAAGGCCTGGGCCGTGCGTTCACGGCCGGGACCGAGCAGAGGCGGGTGTGGGGGTGGGGGCACCACAGGACTTCCTGGTTCTCGGACTGCCATCGACCGATCACGCACAGCAAACCCTCAGCCAACACTTTGCGTCAAGCCGAACCGGGCTATTACTGCCTTCAACTACCCTTCCTGAAGCGGAACTTGAGGCGGCCACGCGCACCGGTGAGCGATGCGCCTCAGGTCACCCGTGTGGCGTACGCCATAGCGTCGCCCCTCCGGGCAGCGGACCATGGCCGTACGGTCCCGCCGCCGCCCGTGATCCCGCCTTGATCGACTGGCATCGTGACCGATTCAACCGCCCGGTTCCGGGCACTCCCAGGGGCAACGGCGTCCCGGGAGCGCTACAGTCGGCCACTGACGCACCCGTGGCCCGGCCGGATGATCGAGGTACGCAGCGTGTCGGTTCTGGTTCTGATTCTCGCCGTGAGCGCGGCCTGTTGCCTGGGCTTCGGGTTCGTGCTCCAGCAGAACGCCGCCCAGCAGGCACCGCTCAGCGACTTCCTCTCGCCCCGCCTGCTGCTCGACCTGATGAAGGTGCCGCGCTGGCTGGGCGGCATCGGGCTGATGGTGGCCGGCATGATCCTGGGCGCGATCGCACTCGGGAAGGGTGAGATCTCCCTGGTGGAGCCGCTGCTGGCGACGAACCTCCTGTTCGCCTTCGCCCTCTCCCGGCACCAGACCAAACACAAGCTGAGCCACCAGGGCGCGACCGGCCTCGCGCTGCTCGCGGGCGGCGTGACGATGTTCATCGTCGCGGGGCAGCCGCACAGCGGCACCGCCGTCAACAGCCCGTTCCGCCACTGGCTGATCATCGGCATCATGGTGGGCACGGCACTGATCCTGACCACCTACGCCAAGCGCTCCCGGCTGACCTGGGCCCCGGTGCTGCTGGCCCTCGCCGCCGGCCTGCTGTACGGCGTGCAGGACGCACTGACCCGGGTGAGCGGGCAGCGCTTCTCCGCGGGCGGCCTCACCGACGTGCTCACCGGCTGGCAGCCGTACGGCGTGCTCGTGCTCGGCGTCACCGGGCTGATCCTGGTGCAGAGCGCGTTCGAGACCGCGCCGCTGCGCATGTCGCTGCCCGCGCTGACCGCCGCCCAGCCGCTGGCCGGGATCCTGTGCGGAGTGGGCTTCCTCGGGGACCGGCTGCGCACCGACACCGGGGCGCTGGCCTGGGAGACGGCGGGCCTCGCCGCCGTGGTCGTGGGCATCGTCCTGCTCGGCCTGCACCCGGCGATGCCGCGCGGCACGGCGGAGGAGAGCCCGGCCCGGGACCTGCAGCCGCACTGACCCCACCGCCCGGCCCGGCCGGGTCGCGGCCCCTGATTGGATGGGCCCATGAGCGCTGCTGACGAGATCCTCGACATCGTCGACGAGCACGACCAGGTCATCGGGCAGTACCCGCGCGGTGAGGCGTACGCCCGCAATCTGCGCCACCGCTGCGTCTTCATCGAAGCCCGCGACGGTGAGGGCCGGATCTTCGTCCACCGCCGCACACCGACCAAGCTGGTCTTCCCCTCCCTCCACGACATGTTCGTCGGCGGCGTCGTGGGCGCGGGCGAGTCCTACGACGACGCGGCCCTGCGCGAGGCCGAGGAGGAACTGGGGGTGACCGGCCTCCCCCGCCCGTCCTTCCTCTTCAAGTTCCTGTACGACGACGAGGCGGGCCGCACCTGGTGGTCCGCGGTGTACGAGGTGCGCTGCGACCTCCCGGTGCGACCGCAGGCCGAGGAGGTCGCCTGGCACGACTTCCTGCCCGAGGACGAGGTGGAACGGCGTCTCGGGGAGTGGGGGTGGGTGCCGGACGGGCTGGCCGCCTACGAACGGCTCAAGACCTACCGGACGGCCCGGGACACGGCTCGATAGGGTCCTGGCCGTGATCGAATTCGTGCGGAACGTCCGCCTGTGGTTCGCGCCGGACCTGGTACGGGAAGAGGGCAGCACCCCGGACTACCGGTTCTCGCTGGCCAACGAGCGCACCTTCCTGGCCTGGCTGCGGACCGCGCTCGCACTGATCGGCGGCGGATTCGCCGTGGACCAGTTCCTGCCGGACCTGCGCTGGGGCTGGCGCGTCGGGCTGGCGCTCGCGCTGCTGGGGGCCGGGGTGCTGTGCTCGCTGCGCGCGGTCAACCACTGGGTGCGCTGCGAGCGTGCCATGCGCCGGGGCGAGGACCTGCCGGTGTCGCGCTTCCCGGCGCTGCTGAGCCTGGTCATCGCGGTGGTGGCGGTGGCGATGGTCGTCGTCGTACTCGTCGGGTGGGAAGGGTGAGCGACGAGCGGGACCCGGGGCTGCAGCCGGAGCGGACCAGGCTCGCCTGGCGTCGTACGACGCTGTCGTACGCCGTTGCCGCCGTGCTCGCGCTGAGGAACGTCCTGCACGGCGGGGTGACGGCCACCGCGCTCGTCGTGTGCGCGCTGTGCGGCGCCCTCTGGCTGGGCTTCCTGTGGGCCGCCCACCGCCGTATCCGCGCCCTCTCGGCCTCCGACCGCCCCGCGGCCCTGACGCCACGGGAGGGAACGGTGGCGGTGCTGTGCATCGTGGCGACGGCGGTGTGCGCGGCGGTGCTCGTCGTCTAGATCCTGTCCGCGGCCCCACGGCCCCGCTACTGCGCCGGCTCCGACTCCGCCTGCCAGTCCACCGTCACCACGATCTTGCCGCGGGTCCGGCCCTCCTGGTTCATGCGGTGGGCGTCCGCCGCCCGCTCCAGCGGGAGAGTCTCGGACACATGCACGCTCACCGCCCCCTGTTCGACCAGCTCGGACAACTCGCGCAGGTCCGCCGCGTCGGCACGCACGAAGTGGTAACGGCCGCCGTAGCTCAGCACCTCGGGGTCGGCGATCGACACCAGGCGGCCCTCGGGCGCGAGCAGGTTGGCCGAGATCCGCAGCGTGTCGCCGCCGATGGTGTCGAACGCCGCGTCCACCCCCTCGGGCGCCAGCCCGCGCACCCTCTCGGCCAGGCCCCCGCCGTACACGACCGGTTCGCCGCCCAGGCCGCGCACGAAGTCGTGGTTGTGCTCGCTCGCCGTACCGATGACCCGGGCGCCGAGGTGGGCCGCGATCTGGACGGCGATCGAGCCGACCCCGCCCGCGGCCGCGTGCACCAGGACGGTCTCGCCCCGCTTGACCTCCAGGACCTTGACGAGCGACTGGTAGGCGGTGAGCCCGGCCAGCGGCAGCCCGGCCGCCTCCTCGAAGGAGACGTTGCGCGGCTTGCGGGCGAGGGTGCGCACCGGTGCGGCGACGTACTCGGCGAAGGTGCCGCGGGAGAGGAAGTCCTCGCGGACGTAGCCGACGACCTCGTCGCCGACGGTGAACTCCGTGACGGAGATTCCGGGCTGTACGACGACCCCGGAGACGTCCCAGCCGGGGATGACCGGGAAGACGGTGTCCAGGACGCCGTCCAGGTGGCCCTCGCGGCACTTCCAGTCGACCGGGTTGACGCCCGCCGCGCGCACCTTCACCAGCACAGAGTCGGGGCCGACCTTCGGGTCGCGCACATCGCCGTACTCCAGCACCTCGGGTCCGCCGTACCGGCTGTAACTGATGCCCTTCATGGCACCGACCCTCTGGGGTAGTCGGACGCCACGCAACCGGGATGCCCCGATATGTGCCGTTCGCGTGGCAGCCTGTCCGACGTCATCACCCCGCACCACCGAAGGTGAGCACCCATGACCACCCTCCACCAGGAACACCAGGAACACACCGCCCACGGCACCCACGTCCACGGCCCGGGCTGCGGGCACACCGCCGTTCCGCACGGCGACCACGTCGACTACGCGCACGACGGGCATCTGCACCGCGAGCACGACGCGCACTGGGACGAGTGCGAGCCCACCGGACACGTCACGCACGAAGATCACGACCACCAGCACGGCGCGGGCTGCGGACACGGACGCGTGCGGCACGGCGACCACGTCGACTATCTGCACGACGGCCACCGGCACGCCGAGCACGACGGCCACTGGGACGACCACTGACAGGCCGGAATCCGACGGTCGGCGGCTCCCACGCACCCTGCGCCGGGAGCCGTCCGCCTATCGTGGCACCGATCACGTTTGGCTCCCCCACTGGACGGCATACCGACCGGTCGGCATCATGAGTCGGGTCCTGATGAATCCGTTCGTAGGAGCGAAGTATGAGCCCCGACCACCCGCCCGGACTCGACCTGGACCGGCTGCGCGGCCTGCTCGACCGTGAACGGCCCGGTCTGGTGAACGGCCCCCTGACCGGCCGGCTGATCGAGGGCGGACGGTCGAACCTCACCTACGCGCTCTCCGACGGCACGTCGAAGTGGGTCGTACGGCGTCCCCCGCTCGGCCATGTCCTGGCCACCGCGCACGACATGAAGCGCGAGCACCGGGTGATCAGCGCGCTGCACCCGACGAATGTGCCCGTGCCGCGTCCGGTGCTGCTGTGCGAGGACGAGGAGGTGCTCGGGGCGCCCTTCTACGTCATGGAGTTCGTCGAGGGCACGCCGTACCGCACCGCCGACCAGCTCGCGCCGCTGGGTCCCGAGCGCACCCGCAACGCGGTGCTCTCCCTGGTGGACACCCTGGTCGAGCTGCACGCGGTGGACCCCGCCGAAGTGGGCCTGGCGGACTTCGGCCGCCCGGAGGGCTTCCTGGACCGCCAGCTGCGCCGCTGGGGCAAGCAGCTGGACGCCTCCCGCAACCGTGAGCTCGCGGGCATCGACGAGCTGCACGCGGCGCTCGGCCGTCAGCTGCCGCACTCCCCCGCGCCCGCCGTGGTGCACGGCGACTACCGGCTCGACAACGTCCTGATCGGGTCCGACGACAAGATCAAGGCGATCCTCGACTGGGAGATGTCGACCCTCGGCGACCCGCTCACCGACCTGGGCCTGCTGGTGATGTACAGCATGCCGCTGGGCACGCCCGACTCGCCCGTCTCCACCACCGCCGAGGCCGCCGGGCACCCGGCTCCGGCCGAGCTGATCGAGCGCTACGCCGCCCGCTCCGGGCGGGACGTCTCCGCCGTCTCCTGGTACACGGCCTTCGCCTGGTTCAAGCTCGCCGTGATCCTGGAGGGCATCCACTACCGGTACACGCTGGGCCAGACGGTCGGGCGCGGTTTCGACCGCATCGGCGGCCTCGTGCCCGTCTTCATCGACCACGGACTGACCACGCTGCAGGAAGGCTGACCGGCATGGACTTCGCGTTCGACGCGCGCACCGAGGAGCTGCGCCGCAAGCTGCTCGCCTTCATGGACGAGTACGTCTACCCGGCGGAGGCGGTGGCGGAGGAGCAGCGCGCACGGCTGGCGTCGCCCTGGGACACGCCCGCCGTGGTGGAGGAACTGAAGGCCGAGGCGCGCAGGCAGGGCCTGTGGAACCTCTTCCTCCCGGACGCCGAGTACGGCGCGGGGCTCACCAACCTCCAGTACGCCCCGCTGGCCGAGATCACCGGCCGCTCGCCGCACCTGGCGCCCACCGCCACCAACTGCGCCGCGCCGGACACCGGCAACATGGAGGTGCTGGCGCAGTTCGGCGACGAGCGGCAGAAAAAGCAGTGGCTGGAGCCGCTGCTGGCGGGCGAGATCCGCTCGGCGTTCGCGATGACCGAGCCGGAGGTGGCCTCCTCGGACGCCACCAACATCACCACGCTCCTCGAGCGCGCCTCCGACGGTACGGACGAGTACGTCATCACCGGGCGCAAGTGGTACATCTCCGGAGCGATGAACCCGGACTGCAAGGTCTTCATCGTGATGGGCAAGACGGACCCGGACGGCCCGGACATCCGCCGTCAGCAGTCCATGGTCCTGGTCCCGCGCGACACCCCGGGTGTCACCGTCGAGCGGGCGATGCAGGTCTTCGGCTACGAGGACCACTCGCACGGCGGCCATGCCGAGGTGATCTTCGATCACGCGCGCGTGCCGGTGTCCAACCTGATCGGCGAGGAGGGCGGCGGCTTCGCGATCGCCCAGGCGCGCCTCGGTCCGGGCCGTATCCACCACTGCATGCGGCTGATCGGCATGGCCGAGCGGGCGATCGAGTTGATGTGCCGCCGGGCCGTGTCCCGCACCGCCTTCGGCAAGGCGCTGGCCCAGCAGGGCGTGGTCCACAACTGGATCGCGGACGCCCGGGTCGCGGTCGAACAGCTGCGGCTGCTCGTCCTGAAGACGGCCTGGCTGATGGACACGGTCGGCAACAGGGGCGCCCACACGGAGATCCAGGCCATCAAGATCGCCACGCCCCGTGCGGTCGTCGACATCATCGACCGTGCGATCCAGCTGCACGGCGCGGGCGGCGTCAGCCAGGACTTCCCGCTGGCCGAGCTGTACGCGGCGGCCCGCACCCTGATGATCGCCGACGGCCCGGACGAGGTCCACCAGCGCTCACTGGCTCGGCGCGAGCTGAAGAAGTACCTCTGACGAACAGGTGAGGGGCGGCCACCACCGGTGGCCGCCCCTCATGTGTGCTCGCCGACCGCTACGGCCGCAGCGCGCGCAGCAGCAGGTCCGCCAGGTGGTCGGCGACCTGCTGGGGGCTCAGGGGGCCGTCGGGGCGGTACCAGGTCGACAGGTGGTGGACCGAGCCGAAGTGGTAGTCGACGACCAGGTCGGCCGGGGTCGCCCTGGAGAAGACGCCCTCCTCCTGGCCCTCCTCGATGAGCGCACGGAAGCGTTCGTGGTAGCGCCGGCGCTCGGCGCGCACCTGCTTGTTCTTCTCTGGGCTCAGATGGTGCATCGAGCGGAAGAAGATCATCGCGTCGTCGAGGTTCTCGATCGTCGTGACGACGACGTCCGCGGCCGCGGCCCGCAGACGCTTCTCCACCGGCTCGTCCGCGTCCGCGAGGGCGTCCAGCCGCTCCTGCTGGACGCGCAGCACGCGCGCGTACACCTCGTGCAGAAGGTCGTCCTTGGACCCGAAGTAGTGGTACAGCGCCCCCTTGGTGACGCCGGCCGCCTCGACGATCTCCTGCACCGAGGTGCGGTCGTAACCCTGCTCGGCGAAGAGCCGGGTGGCGGCGGCAAGGAGCCGCTGCGGAACAGGAGCCCCGTCCCCGTCCGTAGTCCTGGGCACTGCCGCCACCTGCCTTTCCGTCATGCCTCACCGGCTTTCGTGCGCTCGGGAACGAAGTTCCCGACGGAGGATCTTCCCACTTGCCGTCTTGGGCAAGTCGGGCAGGATCTCCACCTGACGCGGGTATTTGTAGGCCGCCAGTCTCTCCTTGCAGTAGACGGCAAGTGCGTCGGGGTCGGTTTCGGCACCCGGACGGAGGCTGATGTAGGCCTTGACGGTCTCCCCGCGGTATCCGTCCGGCACCCCGACGACGGCCGCCTCGCGCACCGCCGGGTGCGTGTAGAGGACGTCCTCGACCTCGCGCGGCCACACCTTGAAGCCGGACGCGTTGATCATGTCCTTCTTGCGGTCGACGACGTACACCCAGCCCTGTTCGTCCATGAACCCGATGTCGCCGGTGCGCAGTTCGCCGTCCGGGAAGGTCTCGGCGGTCGCCTCGGGCCGCCGCCAGTAGCCGGGCACGACCTGCGGGCCGCGCACGACGATCTCGCCCTGTGCGCCGAAGGGGACCTCGGCGCCCTGGTCGTCGATGATGCGGACGACCGAGTCCGGGCCCGGCACGCCCACGGCCAGGGTCCCGGAGACCGGGTCCACGGGCGCCTCCCGGCCGGGCGGCACGGAGGCGCAGGGCCCGCTGCACTCGGTGAGCCCGTAGCCGGTGCGGATGTACGGGCCGAAGCCGGCGCGGAACTTCTCGACCAGGGCGGGCGGCACCGGGGCGCCGCCCGAGGAGATGTTCACGAAGGAGGCGAAGTGCTCCGGGGTGCTGTCCGGGTGGGCGGCGAGCGCCATGTAGGCGGTGGACGGGCCGACCGTGTAGTGCGGGCGGTGCTCGGCGAACATCTCCAGGACCACGCCGGGCTCGAAGCGGTAGGCGAGCACCAGGGTGCCCGCGCTGTTGAGGCAGGCACCGAACTGGCAGACCATTCCGGTGATGTGGAACAGGGGCGCGAGGGTGTAGTACACCGGCGCCTCGGGCAGGGCCAGGCCGGTCCGCTGCCGCTCGGCGTTGAACATGATGTTGCCGTGCGTGTTGGTGGCGCCCTTGGGGGTGCCGCTGGTGCCCGAGGTGTAGCTGATCAGGGCGATGTCGGCGGGGCCGGGGTCCCGCCCCTCGGGTGCCTTGCCGCCCTGCCGGGCCACGGTGACGAGGTCGTCGGCGTCGGCGGCCGGGGGCATCCGCTCGAAGGCCAGCACGCGCGCGTCGTCGCGGCTCTGGAAGTCCAGCTCGCAGCCGGTGAGCACGATCCGCACCGGCGATGCGGCGGCCGTCTCGCGCAGATACGACTCCCAGGCCCGGTCGGAGCAGATCAGCGCGGCCACCTCGCCGTCCCGCAGGACATGGGCGACCTCCGCCGACTTGTACATCGGGTTGACGGGGACGACGGTGGCTCCCGCCTTCCAGGCGCCCAGGACGGCGAGCACGAAGTGCGGGGAGTTCTGCAGCAGGACGGCGACCCGGTCGCCGCGCTCCAGGCCGCGGGCGGCGAGATGACCGGCGACCGAGTCGCTCAGCTCGTCGACCTCGCGGTAGCTGAGACGGCCGTCGAAGTAGGCCAGGAAGGCACGGTCCGGAGCCTCGGCGACCACGCGCCGCAGCGCGTGCACGAGAGAGTCGTCCGGGGCAACGGGGGCGCGCTGGACGTCGCTCAGGAGGCTCAGCCACGGCTTGGCCGCGTAACAGGACTCGGTCACCGGGTCTCCTCCCACTTCTGCTGGATGTGGTTCATGTTCGTCAGCCAGCGGTCGGGGTCGGTGGCCCGCGCCTGGAAGTACCCGGCGACCTCGGGGTGCGGCAGGATCAGGAAGCGGTCGTCCTCGATGCCCTTGAAGAGGGCGTCCGCGACATCCTCCGGCTCGATCGCGGTGGGCTGGAGGACCAGGTCGCCCGCGCTGCCGGTCGCGGCGAGCATATCGGTGCGCACGCCCTGCGGGCAGATCGCGTGGACCTTGAGGCCGCGGTGGCGGTACGTCAGCGACAGCCACTCGGCGAAGGAGTACGCGCCGTGCTTGGTGACGCTGTACGGGGCGGCACCGATCATGGTGAGCAGGCCTGCGGCGGAGACGGTGGAGACGAAGCGGCCGCTGCCGCGCTCCAGCCAGGCCGGGAGCAGTTCCTGGGCGGCGCGTACATGGGCCATGACGTTGACGTCCCAGGCCCGTGCCCAGACCGTCTCCTCGGCCGCCTCGGAGCCGCCGGAGGCGAGGCCCGCGTTGGCGCAGTAGATGTCGACCGTGCCGCCGAGTGCCTCGCGGGCCGCGCCGATGATCGCGGAGGCGTCGCCGGGGACCGCGATCGCGCCAATCTCGTCGGCGACGGCCCCGGCCTTGCCGGCGTCCAGGTCGTTGACGACGACCCGGGCGCCCGCGGCGGCGAACCGGCGGGCCAGCGCGGCCCCGATGCCCCCGCCCGCTCCGGTGACGACCACTCCCGCGTCCTGCACGGCTTCCATCATCGGTCTCCTTCGAAGCGACGCGACTCGGCTCTGCCGAGCCAGACTAACCAGTCGGTATGTGTAAGCGGAAGGGCGACTGGAACACCTTCAGGGACCGCTGACGACCCGCTCCCGCCCCACTTACGGAGGTCAACCATGCGCCTGTCAAGACGAGGTCTCCTGGCATCGGCCACGGCGGCAGCCGTGTCGCCCGCGTCGGCGCCGGCCGGAGGAGAGCGTCACGGGCGGCTGCGCACCGGGTTCGAACGCCTCGCCGCCGACGGGTACACCCTGCTGGATGGACAGCGCGTCGGCATCGTCACCAATCCGACCGGCGTCACCAAGGACGTACGCCACATCGTCGATGTGATGCATGCCGACCCGCGCGTGCGGCTGACCGCCGTCTTCGGCCCCGAGCACGGTTTCCGCGGCACGGCGCAGGCGGGCGGCTCGGAGGGGCGCTACGACGACCCGGCGACCGGGCTGCCGGTCTACGACACCTATCTCAAGAGCGGCCGGCCGCTGGCGGACATCTTCACCGCCTCCGGCGTCGACACGGTCGTCTTCGACATCCAGGACGTCGGGGCGCGCTTCTACACCTACATCTGGACCCTGTACGACTGCATGGCGGCGGCGCAGCTCGCGGGCAAGCGGTTCGTGGTGCTCGACCGGCCGAATCCGGTGACCGGGCGGTCCGCCCAAGGGCCGGTGCTGCACAAGGAGTTCGCGAGCTTCGTCGGGCGTGAGCCGATCGCGCAGGCGCACGGGACGACGGTCGCCGAGCTGGCGCGGCTGTTCAACGGGGAGTTCCTGAGCACGCCGGTCGCGCTGGAGACCGTACTGATGACGGGCTGGAAGCGGTCGGACTTCTACGACGCCTCCGCGCTGCCCTGGGTGCCACCGAGCCCGAACATGCCGACGCCCGACACCGCCCTCGTCTACTCCGGGACGTGTCTTTTCGAGGGGACCAACCTGTCCGAGGGACGCGGCACGACGCGGCCCTTCGAACTGCTGGGCGCGGAGGGCATCGACGGGCGCTGGGCGGCCGCGGCGAACGAACTCGGTCTGCCGGGCGTGCGGTTCAGGGAGGCGTACTTCGCTCCCACCTTCTCCAAGTTCCAGGGCAGGACGATCGGGGGTGTGCAGATCCATGTCCACGACCGGGACGCGTACGACCCCGTGCGTACCGGGATCGCGCTCCTGGTGACCGCCAAGAAGGTCTGGAGCGGCTTCGGTTGGCGGTCCGACAACTGGATCGACAAGCTCACGGGGTCCACCCGGGTGCGCACGACGATCGACGCGGGTGCGGGCGCGGACGAGGTGGTCGCCGCCTGGCAGGACGAGCTGGCGGCGTTCCGGCTGATTCGAAAGGAATATCTGCTCTACAGGTGAGCCGCGACGTATGGCCAATCTTGCCCCCCGGCGGGACGATGCGCGCACATCGCACCACTTCGGGGGACGAGGGAGCCTGTCATGGCGGATCCTGGGACGAGCGTGACTCCCTACTGGGAGCTGACCTTCGACGCGGACGGAGACGTGGACGGCCGGGAACGGGACCGGCTGCTGCACGAGGTCCCGCGCCGCGCCGTCCGTGATCTGATCGTCTTCGCGCACGGCTGGAACAACGACCGGGCGGGCGCGACGGGGCTGTACCGCCAGTTCTTCGCCCCCGTCCCACAGTTGGCCTCCAAGGCGAAGCTCGGCTACGTGGGTGTGATCTGGCCGTCGATGCGGTTCTGCGACGAGCCGATCCCGGACTTCCCGAAGTCCGTGGTGGCCTCGGAGGCCGAGGCGGCGACGCGCCCGGCGCTGGACAAGGACACCCGGCATGCTCTCCTCGAGACCTTTCCGGGCCGGGCGACGGTGGTCGACCAGATCGCCCGGATGCTGGACCAGCAGCCCGGTGACCAGTCCGAACTGGAGGAGTTCGGGCGGCTGGTGCGGCTGCTGGTCGAGGTGGCGCCGGGCGGGCCGCAGCCACTGTTCGCGGCGGACACGCTCGCGGAGGGCGTGCCGCAGAGCGACCCCGTGCTGTTCACCGGGGACACGGCGACGGTCTGCGACGACTTCGCCGAGGCGCTGGCGTACCTCCGCTCCGGCGGCGCCACGGCGGAGTTCACGCTGCCCAACCCCTGGAACGGGGCCCGCGAGCTGCTGCGGCAGGCGACGTACTACGCGATGAAGCGGCGGGCCGGCACCGTCGGGGAACGTGGACTGGGGCGGGTGATCGGGCAGTTGGCCACTGCGGCACCGGACGCACGGGTGCATCTCGTGGGACACAGCTTCGGCGGGCGGCTCGTGTCGTTCGCCCTGCGCGGGCTGCCCCAAGGCGTGCACACGGTGAAGTCCGTGACGCTGTTCCAAGGAGCCTTCTCGCACTACGCGTTCGCGGCACGGCTGCCGCACGACCCGCGCGCGGGAGGGGTGCTGCAGGGCCAGCAGAACCGGATCGACGGCCCCCTGGTGTGCTGCTACTCCCACTTCGACTCGGCGCTCGGCACCCTCTACCCGCTGGCTTCACGGATGGCGGACGACGACGAGTCCTTCGCGGGCTTCGACCTCGGCCGGACCCTGGGCCCCAAGTGGGGCGCGATGGGCCACGACGGGGTCCAGGCTGTACCGGGCACCCGCGCCCTGGACCTCGCCACGGCCCTGCGCGGCCCGCTCCCCTCGTCGGGCTGCGTGAACATCGACGCGGCGGCGGTCGTCAGACGCGGGGGCCCGCCGGCCGGCGCACACAGCGACATCGTGCACACCGAACTCGCAAAGGTGGTGCTGGCGGCGGGCCGCATCACCTGACCCGCCGCCGTGCGGAGGTGAAGCAGCCGACCGCAGAGACCAAGGCTCGGTCGGAGACCGGTACGCGGCGGGCCGCATCACGTGACCCGCCGCCGTGCGGGCGTCACCGGTGTGAGGTGTACTCCACGACCTGCTGGAAGGTCGGGCGGTTCTGCCAGCTGATCCTGCCGTGCTTGATGCCGCCCAGGGTGCGCTGGACGATCGAGTCGGCGCACCACTGGTCGCCCGCCGAGCACTGGTCGTCACCGGGGTAGACCTGGGCCGCGGTCATGCCGGCCGCCGTCTTGAGCGTGCCGATCAGGGTGTCCCGGCACGACGTGAGGCTGCCGCCGCCGCAGTACTTCTGCGCGAGTCCGCCCTGCACGGACTCGCCGAGCACCGCCCGGATGTCCTTGTCGACATAGCTCCACCAGCCGTACTGGAAGGAGCTGCCGGCGTGCGAGCCGGTCGGGCCGTGCCCGGCCGACGGGGCCTCGTCGATCGGCAGGTTGTTGGAGAAGGCGGTGTACAGGTCGCTGCCCAGACCGGGTTCGAACTCGGCCTTCACCAGCAGCGGCCACCACGCGTCCAGGATCCGGATCGCGTCCGCGTCGGCGTAGGTCTTCGAACCTGCCGAGGTCTCCGTGCGCCTGGCGCCCGCTGTCACCCACGCCTGCAGCTTGCTCACCGCCGCCGCGGCCGTGGAGTCGGTCACCGGCGAGCTGTTGACGACCTTCAACAGCTTCGGCAGCACGTCCTCGGCCCGCAGATCGGCAAGGGCCGCGTCGGCCATCGCCTTCGTCAGCGCCGACCGGGTCACCCCGCCGGCCGCGACCAGCTTCTTCACCCGGTCCTCCAGCAGGTTGCCGCGGTGCACCGACCCGTCGCCCCAGGGCGCGGTCGTGTAGTCCTTGGCCTGCTTGTTGTTCCAGGAGACGTAGTAGTCCTGGTCGACGGAGTTGGGGTGCGCGGAGGCCGGGGTGTAGTCGGCCGTGTTGGTGGCCGGGTTCCAGTTCTTCCACTCGTAGGCCGCCTGCCCCCACACCGGGAACTCGGCGTCGACACCGTTCGCCCGCACCGGGTTGTCACCGCTGTTGTAGTACGCGGTGTGCTGGGAGTCGGCGTAGAACCAGTTGAAGGTGTAGTTGATGTGCTGCGCCGCGCTCTGGAAGTCCTTGGGGCCCTTGACGTAGTCGGGGTCGTTCAGCATCTGGAAGCCGATGATGGAGTCGGCCTCGTGCATATAGGAGGAGCGCAGGGTGGTGTAGGCGACCTTCTTGCCGCCGACGGTCGCCCGGTACTCCACCGGCCCGTACTTCGTGCGCCACACCCGCATCGTGTACGACCCCGCGGCGGTCCCGTCGGCGGTCGTCGGCTTCCATGCGTTCTTCTGCTCGACCTTGTCCATGGCCGTGCAGGTGCCGTGGTACAGGTAGTGGTAATCGTCCTGGCACAGCTCGACGGCGTAGGAGTCGATGATGTCCTGGCCCGAGGTCGTCGCGCTCCAGGAGTAGTCCTGGCCGCGGCCGAGTTCTACATACATGCTCAGACCCGCGAAGGAGGCGCCGCGGGCGCTGATGCCCGGGCCCTGGATCTCCTGCAGCATGAGCAGCTGCGGGGCGAAGTAGCCGGTCTGCGGTCCGAAGACGGCGACCGGGTGGCCGCTCGCGGTGTACTTGCCGCTCACCACGAGGGCGTTGGACATGCCGCGCTTGGCGGAGCTCAGGGTGGTGGCCGCCGCCTTGGCCGAGGCACTGGTCGCGCTCGAGCTGCCCGCGCTGCCCGTACGGTCGTAGACCAGCGGTTCCTGGGTCACCGAACCGGCGTCGGGCAGGGCCTCGCCCTGGGGGCTGTCCGGCTTGGTCACATACGGGAAGCTCTCGCCGTTGTGGACGGTCAGGACGGCCTCGGGGTCGTTGCGCTCCCGGAAGGACTCCCAGACCCTGGTGCCCTCCTCCACGCCGTACTTGGACTGGGCGGCGATCAGGGAGATCGCGTTGTTGACCTCGCCACCTCCGCCGGAGCCGAAGAGCGAGCCGATGACCGAGCCCAGCGCCACCAGGTCGGTGATCTTGAAGTGGTCGATGGTGCCGGCGTTGGTGATCGAGTCCTTGTGTCCGGTCAGGACGTATTCGCCGGGGAAGTAGCGGCCGCTGTCCGAGGCGTCGATGTAGGCGTTGATGCCGGCGAGGTAGGCGTTGGCGTCGGCGAGGGCCTGCTGACCGCGGGCGCCGTTGCCGGCGACGGCGTTGTCGATCTGGGCTTGGAGATCGGCCTCGGTGTAGGGGGCGTTGCGGTAGAACTCCTGCTCAAGTCCCTGGTTGGCGGGCGCGCCGCCGGCGAAGGTGGTCAGCCGGCCGCGTCCGACGTGCCGGAAGACGTCCATCAGCCACAGCCGGTCCTCAGCGGCGGCATACCCGGCACCGAACTCGGTGCCGTATCTGGTGGTACCGGTGATGTGCGGCACACCGGTCTTCTTGTCGCGGACGATCGTCACGTCGCCGCGGTTGGCCGGCTTCTCGGTGGAGGCGACCTGGTCGGAAGCGACCCCGAAGGACGCGTCGTTGAAGAACGTGTTGATCTTCGCGTCGGTGAGCCCGGAGTAGCCCGTGGCCAGGCTGCCATAGGGACCGAGCTGGTCCTCGGCGTGGTCGGGCTGGGTGCCGAAGATCTGGTTGAGGAGGATCTGGGCGAGGGTCGCGTTGCCGTTCTCACCGGGCGGCAGGATGTCCGAGCACTGGCCGCCGCAGTAGTCGTTGGAGGCCGTGGCCGCGGCGGCGGTCGCCTGGGTCAGCGGGGAGAGCAGACCCGCGATCAGCACGCATACGGATGCCGTTTTCAGGAACCCGGTGAGCCTGCGGGGAGTTCTCAGTCTGGTGAACAACGCGTTGCGTGGGGTGCGCCGTGCCATGGCAGCTCCTGGGGAACGGGTGTTGGCGGGACGTTACCGCCGGTATCCCCGAGATTGAAGATGAACATGCGTCACTTTTTGGAGCCGCCCTAGGTGTTGCCCGGCGGGTCAACCCGGGAGGCCTTATGGACGGCATCGGAAATCGAATGGAGCCGAATCGTGTGTCGATACGTCTATTCGGCGACGTCGAGCGAAGTCCCTACTACGACGCCGAAGTGACCGAAGAACAGGTGCAGGTGTGACGGAGGTGCAGGGCGATGGCCGGTTTCCGGAGTCTGGCGAGACAGGTGCGAGATCCGCGGTGCGACCTGGCGCTGCGGCGCTACTCACTGCGCAAGTGCCTGGAGCGGTTCGCTCCTTACGGACACAGGGCGACCTGGGACCATCTGTGCTCCCGGGCCGGGTTCGGTCCCGAGGACCGGTCCCCCGATCCGGCGCGTCTCGTGGCCGCGCTGGATGAACTGGAGGAGGCGCGGGCGGTCTGGCTCGCCTATGAGGTCGAGTTCGCCGAGCGCCGCAAGAAGGAGAAGCACGACGGGCTGCGCCGGCCGGGCAGCGTGGACGACTGGCACCGGCTGACCTGGGGCGGCTTCGGTGTCGCCTGGTGCGACGACCCGCGTGTCCACCCCCATGAACCACTGGCCGAGGTGCTGCGACGGCTGATCGCCGCCCTGGAACGCGAACCGGGCTCGTCCTGCCCGGTGTGCGACGGGGAGCGCCTCATCTGGAAGTACGACCTGGACCACGAACCCTCGGCGGGTCCGGTCTGCGCGGACTGCGGGATTCTGGTACCCCGGCCCGTGCTCACCCCCGAGGCGCTGGCCTACGCCAGGCGCGGCAGGCTGCTCGTGTCGGCCTGAGGCATGTCGGGGGTGCGCCGGGGATGCCGCACCCCCTACCGGAATGAGACCGTGACGTGGTGCAGGTGTGTCTCAACGGGCGCCGGGAGGGCGCCGATGGCGCGTGTGTGCCTCTGTCACCGGCGGCGCTGGCGGAGTCCGCGGCGGAGGCCGTCGCGGCCGGGGCCACGGACATTCATGTGCATCCGCGGACACCGTGCGGACGGGACAGTCTCTCCCCGCGCATGGTCGCGACCACCCTGGAGGCCGTACGGGCACGGGTGTCCGTGCCGGTCGGAGTGACCACGGGCGCCTGGGCGGAGCCCGATACGGCGGCCCGTCTCGAGCAAGTACGCGGCTGGTCCGCACCGCTGCCCGACCACGCCTCGGTCAACTGGCATGAAACGGGCGCCGAAGAGATCGCCGAGCAGCTGCTCACCAGGGGCATCGGCGTGGAGGCGGGCATCTGGTCCGGCACGCACGGAGCGGCCCGCTTTGCCGCCTCGCCGCTCGGCCCGAAGGTGCTGCGGGTCCTCGCGGAGGTGACGGACACGGACGCGGCCACGGCGGAGGCGTCCGCATGCGCGCTGTTGTCCCTGCTGGGTGACGTTCACGGCCGCCCCGTCCTGCTGCACGGCGAAGACCGCGGCGCCTGGCCCGTACTGCGGCTGGCCGGGCGGCTCGGGCTGGCCGCACGGATGGGCCTGGAGGACACCCTGCTCCTGCCGGACGGTCAACGTGCCGCTTCCAACGCCCAGTTGGTGACGGAGGCGCTGGCCCAGTACCGGTCGTCGGCCGAGGGGCGCGACTCTAGCAACGGATAAACCGGTCGCTCCATCCGTTTCCCGTCCGGACAGTGGGAGGCGATGAATCACGCCTGATGAACCACGCCCGAGGAGTCCGACATGTCGACGCTGCGCGTCACCGCCGAAGTGCTGACCGTCCATGAGCATCCGAACGCCGATGCGCTCGAACTGGCCCAGGTGGGCCTGTACCGAGCGGTCGTCGCCAAGGGCGCTTTCCGCACCGGTGAGGCCGCGGTCTACATCCCCGAGCAGTCCGTGCTCCCGGCCGGGCTGATCGAGGAGCTCGGGCTGACCGGACGGCTGGCGGGCGGCAACGCGGACCGGGTCAAGGCGGTGCGGCTGCGCGGGGAACTGTCGCAGGGCATCGTGTGCAGGCCGAAGGCGCTTGCGGACGTCGACCTGACGCGGGCCGCGGCCGAGGGGACCGACTTCGCGGAGGCGCTCGGCATCACCAAGTGGGTGCCGCCGATCCCGCCGACCATGAACGGCGACGTCGAGTCCGCGCCGGATCTGCTGCCCTGGGTCGACATCGAGAACATCCAGCGTTACCCCGGGATATTCACCGCGGGCGAGGATGTGGTCCTGACGGAGAAGCTGCACGGTTCGGCGTGCCTGCTGACGTATGTCGCCGACGAGGGCCGGGTGTTCGTGTCCTCGAAGGGCTTCGGCGCCAAGTCCCTCGCGCTGAAAGAGGATCCGCGGAACCTGTACTGGCGGGCGATCCGGGGGCACGGGGTCGCCGAGGCGGCCGCGCGACTCGCGGAGCGGCTCGGGGCGCGGCGCGTCGGCGTCTTCGGGGAGGTGTACGGAGCGGGAGTGCAGGATCTGACGTACGGGGCCGACGGACGCCGGGAGACGCTCGGGTACGCGGTGTTCGACGTGTCCGCGGAGATCGACGGTGCCGTGCGGTGGCTGGACGCGGTGGAGCTGCTGAAGGGGGAGCTGCCGCTGGTGCCACGGCTGTACGAGGGGCCGTACGACATCGATCGGGTGCTGGAGTTCGCCACGGGGCGGGAGACGGTGTCCGGGCGGAACCTGCACTTGCGGGAGGGCGTGGTCGTACGGCCCGCCGTCGAGCGGTACAGCCCCGTGACCGGGGGCCGGGCCATCGCGAAGGCGGTCAGTCCGGCCTACCTGACGCGGAAGGGCGGGACCGAGTACGAGTGAGTCGTGCCGCCGTTGCCCGGCGCCGGCACTGGTGCCGGCGCCGGGCAACGGCTCTCACCGGCGTTCCAGCAGCAGGCGCGACCCCGGCCCCCGTTCGCCGAACGCGTCGTCGGGGTTGGACAGGACGCAGGTGTCGAGGGACAGGCAGCCGCAGCCGATGCAGTCGGTGAGGTGGTCGCGGAGACGATTCAGCTGCTTGATGCGCTCGTCGAGCTCGGATCTCCACGCTTCTGAGAGGCGGGCCCAGTCCTCGCGGGTGGGGGTGCGTTCCTCGGGGAGCTCGGCGAGGGCCTCGCGGATCGTGGCGAGGGGGATGCCGACCCGCTGGGCGGCCCGGACGAAGGCGACGCGGCGCAGCGTGTCGCGGGTGTAGCGGCGCTGGTTGCCGGCGGTGCGCCGACTGCTGATCAGGCCCTTGGACTCATAGAAGTGCAGGGCGGAGACGGCGGCGCCGCTGCGCGCGGACAGCTGGCCCACGGTCAGCTCGTGGATCTTCTCGGGGATCTGGGGCACCTCTCAGAGCCTACCTACCGATCATCCGCGCCGTCCGTTGACATCGGTTCCGTCGCCGACCATGCTAAGCAGTTGCTTAGGGTTTGTGATTCCGCGACGCGAGAGGCCGGGAACATGGCAGAACCGAGGATCTTCACCTCCCCCGACGAGCTGAAGGCGGCCGTGGGCGAGCAGCTGGGGTACACCGACTGGCTCGAGGTCGACCAGAAGCGGATCGATCTCTTCGCGGAGGCCACCGGCGACCACCAGTGGATCCATGTCGACCCGGAGAAGGCGGCCGCGGGGCCGTTCGGGACGACCATCGCGCACGGCTATCTGACCCTGTCGCTGCTGCCGCTGTTCGGACCGCAGCTGATCTCGGTCGAGGGCGTGAAGATGGGCGTGAACTACGGGACGAACAAGGTCCGCTTCCCCTCGCCCGTCCCGGTCGGCTCCCGGCTGCGCGCCACCGCGAAGATCACCGGCGTCGAGGACGTCACCGGCGGCGTCCAGGTGACCGTCGCCTTCAGTGTGGAACGCGAGGGCGGTGACAAGCCGGTCTGCGTCGCGGAGTCGGTCGCCCGCTACTACGTCTGACCCCGGGCGCCCGGCGGGCCGGGGCCTACTTCGCCCCGACCATCCGCAGGACGAGGTCGGCGTAGAGCGCGCCGACCTCCTCGGGCGTCCGGGGGCCGTCCACGTTGAACCAGCGGGCCACGTCGATGCACAGCGACAGCACCGCGAGGGTGGTGCCGTGGATGTCCAGCACCTCGAACTCGCCGGACTCGACGCCCTCGTTGATGATGCCGCGCACCTCGGCGTCGACCTGGCGGCGCAGCGCGAGGATCTCGGCGCGGGCGTCCGGCCCGAGCGCCTCCAGCTCGTACTGCACCACACGGGCGGTGGTGCGGCGCCCGGCGTGCCAGCGGACGAAGGAGCTCACGGCGTCGGCGAGCCGCTCCGTCGCAGTGCCCTCGCGCTGGGCCGCCGTACGGAGGATGTCCAGGGCCTTGTCGTGGCCGATCCGGCTGATCCGGTGGAGCAGCTCCTCCTTGGTCTTGTAATGGATGTAGAGCGCGGCCGGGCTCATGCCGGCGCGGCCCGCGATGTCCCGGGTCGTCGTCGCGTGGTAGCCGCGCTCGGCGAAGGCCTCCACGGCGGCGACGAGCAGCCGCCGGGCCGCGTCAGGGGTGACCTCTTCCCACGGCTCGACCTCGCCGCCGGTCGTCTCCTCCGCCGTACTCATCGCTCGTTCGCCCCTCTCGCCGACAGGAGCTACACCATACCGCCGAAGGTGAGCGGTCGCTTAGAGTGCCTGCTCAGATCTTCTCGAAGGGGTCGTGCTCGGCGAGGAGCTTCTCCAGCCGCGCCTGGTCGACCCGGCTCACGATCTGCCCGGCCTCCTGGCGGTCCCTGATCACCTTGGCCAGGGTGAAGGCGGAGGTCACGAGGTACAGGACCGCGATGGCCAGGAAGGCCCGGACCCAGGCGTCGGTGTCCAGCCGGTAGATGCCGATGGACGTGGCCGCCATCGCGATGGCGAAGGAGGCGACGGCCTGCCCGTAGAACGCGGCCGTACTCTGCTGCTTGACCGGTGTGTCACTCATGGGGAGAGCCTCGTCGGGCGTGGGCCCCGGCACATCCGCCGACGTACTCAGAGACGTACTCAGAAGGCCGAAACCCCGGTCAGCGCCCGCCCGATGAGCAGCTTCTGGATCTGACTGGTGCCCTCGTAGAGGGTCATCACCCGGGCGTCGCGCAGCAGTTTGCCCGCCGGGTACTCGTCGATGTAGCCATAGCCGCCGAAGACCTGGAGGGCGTTGTTCGCGGCGCGGACAGCCGCCTCGGAGGCGAAGAGCTTGGCCTTGGAGGACTCCACGGCGAAGGGCAGACCGCGGTCGATCAGATCGGCGACCCGCCAGGTCAGCAGCCGCGCCGCGTCCACGTCGACCGCGATGTCGCTGATCAGCTCCTGCACCAGCTGATGACGGGCGATGGGCTTGCCGAACTGCTCGCGCTCGCCGGCGTACCGCACGGCCGCGTCGAGGGCGGCCTGCGCTATGCCGACGCTGCCCGCGGCGACCGACATACGCCCCTTGGCGAGCGCGGACATGGCGACCGTGAAGCCCTTGCCCTCCTCGCCCAGCATCGCCGAGGCCGGGACCCGTACGTCCGA
Organism: Streptomyces herbicida; assembly: GCF_032656585.1. Lineage (NCBI taxonomy): Bacteria > Bacillati > Actinomycetota > Actinomycetes > Kitasatosporales > Streptomycetaceae > Streptomyces > Streptomyces herbicida. Next base: position 112,044 of record NZ_JAUYWJ010000011.1, on the reverse strand, counting down.
CAGGACCAGTTCCGCGGTGGTCTGGCCGCGCAGGCCGAGCTTGCCATGGATGGTGTGCCGGGTCAGGCCCGGCGTGTCGGTGGGCACCAGGAAGGCCGAGACGCCCTTGTGGCCGGGGGCGTCCGTGGAGCGGGCGAAGAGCAGCACGACGTCGGCCCAGGTGCCGTTCGTGATGAACATCTTGGTGCCGTTGATGACGTATTCCTCGCCGTCGCGGACGGCCCGGGTGGAGAGGTTGCCCGCGTCGGATCCGGTGCCGGGTTCGGTCAGGCCGAAGCAGCCGACGTACTCGCCGGACGTCAGGCCGGGCAGCCAGCGGCGCTTCTGCTCCTCGCTCCCCCAGGCCGCCACGGACTTCGCGACGAGGCCGAGGGAGACGGACACGATCCCCCGCGCCGAGGAGTCGCCCCGGCCCAGCTCCTCCGTGACCAGGCAGTACGCCAGGTGGTCGCCGCCCGAGCCACCGTACTCCTCGTCGATGGTCAGCCCGAGGAAGCCGACCTCGCCGAGCTTCTTCACGATGCCCCGGTCGACCTCCTCGGCCCGGTCCCAGGCCACCACATGGGGGGCGATCTCCCGCTCGACGAAGTCCCGGGCGAGCTGCCGGACGGCGGTCTGCTCCTCGCTGAGTTCCAGGTTCACGACGAGATCACCCCACGGTTGAAGGAACGCACGGCGACCTTGAAAGCCGTACATTTAAATTAGCACTGCTAGTTTCCAGCTGCAGCCCTACTATGTGCGCCATGGCCCGACCGCGCAAGCCCCTCCTCAGCCCCGACCGGATCATCGAGACGGCACGCGAGCTCGTGGACGCGGAGGGCCTGGCGGCCGTCTCCACGCGCCGGCTCGCCGCCGAGCTGGGGGTGAGCGGGCCCTCGCTCTACAACCACTTCCGCACGAAGGACGAGATCCTGGAGGCAGTCGCGGACTCGGTGAGCTCCCAGGTCGATCTGTCGATGTTCGAGGACGGCCGGGACTGGCGGACCGCGCTGCACGACTGGGCCGTCTCCTACCGGTCCGCCCTGCGCGACCACCCGAACATCGTCCCGGTCCTCGCCACCGGGCCCGGCCGCCGCCCCGCCGGGCTGCGGCTCGCCGACGCCGTCTACGGCGGGATGGTCGGCGCCGGCTGGCCGCCCGCGCAGGCCACCTCCATCGGCGCGCTGATGCGGTACTTCATCATGGGCTCGGCGCTCGGCTCGTTCGCCGGGGGCTTCGTGGACGACGAGAGCGCCTACGACCCCGCCGACTACCCCCACCTCGGGCAGGCCCACCTCCTCGCCGAGCAGCAGGAGAAGATCGACGAGCGCGCCTTCGAGACGGGGCTGACGGCACTGCTGGACGGGCTGGCCCAGCAGTACGCGCAGGTCGGACCGGCCTCGTAAGGACACTTCGGCGGCTGCCGAAGTGTCGGTGCCGCATCCTGGGGCGCATGACCACCAAGGACCCCCGGGCGCGCGGACTCGCGGCGCTGGCCGCGCTCATCGCGGACGAGACGCGGGCGGCGTGTCTGCTGGCGCTGCTGGACGGGCGGGCCTGGACGGCCGGTGAGCTGGCCCGGCACGCGGGCGTCGCCGCGTCCACGCTGAGCGAGCACCTGGGCAGGCTGGTCGCGGGCGGACTGCTCGCCGAGGAGCGGCAGGGGCGGCACCGGTACGTACGGCTGGCCGACGCCCGGGCCGCGCAGCTGATCGAGGACTTGGCCGCGCATGTCGCGCCCGTGGCCCGGCGCCCGCGCACGTTGCGGGAGTCCACCGCGGGGTCCGCCATGGCCCGTGGCCGCACCTGCTACGACCACCTCGCCGGGCGGCTGGGCATCGCGCTCACGGACGCGCTGACCGAGCGCGGGCTGCTCCGGCAGGACACGGGGTTCGCGCTCACGGAAGCCGGCCTCGACTGGTTCGGCTCGGCGGGTATCGCCCTCGACCGCGCCGGGCGACGCCCCCTGGCCCGGGCCTGCCTCGACTGGACGGAACGCCGGCCCCACCTCGCGGGGGTCGCGGGCGCGGCCCTGTGCCGCCATGCCCTGGACGCGGGGTGGTGCGTACGGATCGGCTCCGAGCGGGCGGTGAAGGTGACTCCGTCGGGGGAGCGGGCGATGGCCGAGTTGCTGGGGATCGAGCGGGGGGCGTTGTGCTGAGTCCGGCTACGGGGGTGGGGATTGTGTGGTGTGCCGGGTGCGGCTCCGTTCTGGCCGGTCGCGCCCACGCGGCGGAGCCGCATATCGGACGGCCCCGCGCCCCTGGGGGATTGGCCGTCCGAAATTCGCGAGCCCCCGACTCACCCCCCTCCTAGCCTCTGGAGCATGATGAACGCCTCCTCAACCCGCCCCCAGCTGCTCGCCACCGGTGCGGCAACCGTCAGCGTCGTGCTGTGGGCCTCCGCGTTCGTGTCGATCCGCAGCGCGGGGGACGCGTACTCGCCGGGCGCCCTGGCGCTCGGGCGGCTGCTCGCCGGGGCGCTGGCGCTCGGCGTGTTCTGCCTCGTACGGCGGGAGGGGTGGCCGCCGAGATCGGCCTGGCGCGGGATCGCGATATCCGGGCTGCTGTGGTTCGGCTTCTACATGGTGGTCCTGAACTGGGGCGAGCAGCAGGTGGACGCCGGCACCGCGGCCCTGGTGGTGAACGTCGGCCCGCTGCTCATCGCCCTGCTCGGGGCCCGGCTGCTCGGCGATCCGATGCCGCCGCGGCTGCTGGCGGGGATGGCCGTGTCGTTCGGCGGCGCGGTGACGGTGGGGCTGTCGATGTCGGGCGGCGACGGTTCCTCGCTGCTGGGCGTGGTGCTGTGCCTGCTCGCGGCGGTGGCGTACGCCGCCGGTGTGGTCGCCCAGAAGCCCTCCCTCGCCCGGGCGAGCGCGCTCCAGGTGACGGCCTTCGGGTGTCTGGTCGGAGCCCTGGTGTGCCTGCCGTTCGCCGGGCAGCTGGTGCACGACGCCACCGACGCACCGCTCTCCGCGACGCTCAACATGGTGTATCTGGGCGTCTTTCCGACCGCGCTGGCCTTCACCACCTGGGCCTACGCCCTCGCCCGGACGACCGCCAGCCGGATGGGCGCGACCACCTACGCCGTTCCCGCAGTGGTCGTGCTGATGTCCTGGCTGGCGCTCGGCGAGGTGCCGGGGCTGCTCACCCTGGCGGGCGGTGTGCTGTGTCTGGCGGGTGTGGCCGTGTCGCGGTCCCGGCCTCGCGCCCGGACGTCCCGGGCCGCGGCCGCGGAGCCACGGCCCGAGAGCGTCTCCTGACCGCCTCGTCGGAACACGGCCGGCCGGCCGCCCCGTCAGAACACGACCAGCGCCCGTCCGCCCTTCCCGGCCAGCATGTTCTCGAACGCGGCCGGGATTCCCTCCAGCCCGATCCGCTCCGTCACGAGCGCACCCAGGTCCAGACGGCCCGCCCGTACGTGCTCGGCGAGCACGGGGAGGTCCCGGGCCGGGTCGGAGTTGCCGTACACACAGCCGGACAGGGTCCGGCCCCAGTGGAAGATCTCCAGGGCGTTGAAGGTGACCTGCTGGTCCTTGCCGCCGATGCCGACGACGGTCGTGCGGCCGCCGCGGCGTGTGGAATCCCAGGCGGCCCGGATGCTGACCGCGCGGCCCACGCACTCCACGGAGACGTCGACGCCCTGCTTGCCGGTGAGGGCACGGACCTCGCGGGGCGTGTTCTCGGAGGCGAGAACGAAGTCGGTGGCACCGGCCGCGCGGGCCAGTTCCTCCTTCGCCGGGGAGACGTCGACCGCGACGATCCTCGTGGCACCCGCGATCCGGGCCGCCTGGAGAGTGGCGAGGCCGACTCCGCCCACGCCGAACACCGCGACCGTCTCGCCGGGCTGGACCCGCGCCGAGTGGTGGACGGCGCCGTAGCCGGTGAGGACGGCGCAGCCGAGGAGGGCGGCGTCCGCGAGCGGCACGCCCTCCGGCAGGGGCAGCACGCAGGAGGCGGCGACCACCGTCTCCTCGGCGAACGCGGCGACGTTGAGGCCGGGGTGGAGGTCCATGCCGTCGACGGTGCGGGCGTAGACGTCGGCGGCCCCGCCCAGCGCATTCCCGCACAGCCAGACCTCACCGAGCGAGCAGGCGTGACAACTGCCGCAGGATGGAGCCCAGTTGAGGACGACCGGGGAGCCGGGCGTCACATGGGTGACCCCTTCGCCCACGGCGACGACGGTGCCCGCGCCCTCGTGCCCGAGGACGGCCGGGACCGGCACCCGCATGGTGCCGTCGGACAGGGACAGGTCGGAGTGGCAGACCCCGGCGGCGGCCAGGCGGACCTGGACCTGTCCGGGGCCCGGGTCGGGCAGCTCGACCTCGGTGATCTCCAGCGGGGCGCCGATGGCGGGCAGGACGGCGGCACGTACGGCCATGACTCGGGACTCCCTTAGAACTGGAGGGACTTGGTCTGGAGGTACTCGGCGAGGCCGTGCGCGCCGAGTTCCCGGCCCACACCGGACTGCTTGTAGCCGCCGAAGGGGGCGGAGGGGTTGAAGCGGCCGCCGTTGATGTCGACCTGGCCGGTGTCCATGCGGCGCGCAAAGGCCACCGCCTCCGCCTCCTCACCGGCCCAGACGGCCCCCGCGAGGCCGTAGACCGTGCCGTTGGCGATCCGCAGGGCGTCCTCCTCGTCCTCGTAGCGGAGGATCGTGAGGACCGGGCCGAAGATCTCCTCCTGCGCGATCGTCATCTCCGGGGTGACGTCCGCGAACACGGTGGGGCTGACGAAGTAGCCGGTCTCGCGCGGGGACTCGGCGCCGCCCGCGACCAGACGCGCACCCTCGGCCAGGCCCTGCCCGATGTACCCGCGCACCCGGGCCCGCTGCTTGTCGCTGACGACCGGGCCGATGCGGTCGCCGTACTTGGCGGCGGCCGCCGCGGCGAGCTCCACCGCCTCCTCGTACCGGTCGGTGTGCACCAGCATGCGCGTCCAGGCGCTGCACGTCTGGCCGGAGTTGGACATGACGTTGGCGACGCCGACGTTCACCGCCTTGGCGAGGTCGGCGCTGGGCAGGATGACGTTGGCGGACTTGCCGCCGAGTTCCAGCGCGACCTTCTTGACGGCGGCGCCCGCCACCGCGCCGATCTTCCGGCCGACCGCCGTGGAGCCGGTGAAGGAGACCAGGTCGACGTCCGGGTGCTCGGCGAGGGCCTGTCCGGCGACCGGGCCGAGGCCGGTGACCAGGTTGAACACCCCCGCGGGGAGGCCCGCTTCATCGACCGCCTCCGCGAAGAGCTGGGCGGTGAGCGGGGTGTCCTCGGCCGGCTTCAGCACAATGGTGCAGCCCGCGGCCAGGGCCGGGGCGACCTTGGCGACGATCTGGTGGAGGGGGTAGTTCCAGGGGGTGATCGCGCCGACCACGCCGATGGGTTCGTGGTGGACGGTCGAGTTGCCGACCTTCTCCTCGAAGGCGTGGGTCGCGGCGAGTTCGGCGTAGGAGCCCGCGACCGCGATCGGCACGCCCGCGTGGACCATCTGCGAGAACGGGAGCGGTGAGCCCAGCTCCGCGGTGACCGTCTCGGCGATCTCGTCCTTGCGGGCCACGAGCACGTCCCGCAGGGCGGTCAGCCGTGCGGCCCGCTCGGCCGGCGCGGTCGCGGCCCAGGCCGGGAGGGCGGCGCGGGCGGCCCGTACGGCGGTGTCGACGTCCTCGGCGGTACCGGCCGGGACCCGGCCGATGACCTGCTCGTCGACCGGGTTCACGACCTCGATCACGTCCCGGCCGGCGGCGGGGCGCCAGGCGCCGTCGATGTACAGGCCGTCGTGTGACTTCATGCTGCTTCCTCCCGGCGGGGCTGCGTCGTCCGACCCACAAACTAGCGATGTTAGTTTTCCCGCGCCAGAGGGGACCGGACGTTCCGGAGTGGCGGACGCTCCGGAACATCAGAAGTCGGCCTGGGCCTCTTCGTCCACCCGGCCCACCGACTCCTGACCGAAAGCCTTCTCGTAGGCCCGCCGGATCTCCTCGATGCTCCGGTCGTTCGCGTCGGCCCGCCCCACCGGATACAGCAGAACCAGTTCGTACGACCGCTCCCGCTCGATCGTGCCGTGCGCGTCCCGCCACTGCCCGCGCACGTCCCGCACGGTGAGCCCGTCCGGGAAGTCCGGGGTGACCTCCTTGTCCACGAAGGCCATGAACTGCTGGTCGGTGACGGCCGGGCCGCCGTCCGGGCGCACGGTGCCGAAGAGGAGCCGGGACTCGACGTACGGCTTTCCGCGCACCGGAGCGGGGGCATCGGCTTCGGCGAGGGTGGCGTAGGCGGTCGGGGCGGCGGCCAGCAGAAGGCCGGCCGTGGCGAGGGCGGCCCGGGTGGGGGTGAATCGCTTGCGCATCCCCCATCCCTAGTGGGCCCACTCCTCCAGGTCGGGCAGCCGCGCCGGGGACGGGCAGATGCGTTCGCCGTGCTGGTCGAAGACGAAGAGGTGGGCGATGTCGACGAGGAGGGGGACCTGCATGCCGTGGCGGAGCCTGATGTCGGGGGTGGTGCGCACGACGAGGTCGCCGGGCAGCCGGCCCTCCGCGGGCGCCGGTTCGGGTTCGGCGTCCGCCGGGTGTTCCAGGACCACCACCGGCCCGGCGCGCAGCGCGCCGGCCCGCTCCCTGAGCCGTTCCAGAACCGTCGGGCCCTCACGACGGCGGCGCCGCGAAGGACGGGCGGCCGGGCGCGGGGCCTCCAACTCCGGTACGACGGCCGGGCGCGAACCGGTGCTGAAGTGGACGAGGACCTCGTGCCCCTGGAACTCCACGTGCTCCACCAGCCCGCTGATGGGCACCTCGCCGGGCCGGGCGGAGGCGGGCTTGGCGATGCGGACGGCCTCCGAACGCAGGCCCACGATCACCTCGCGGCCCTGCTGCACCCGCAGCAACCGGTGGTCCGCGCTGAGCGGTTCGGGCAGCCGCAGGGCCTGCTTGCCGAGGCTGATCGTCATCGCCCCGTCCAGCGGCGCTCGGACGAGTCCCTGCAGCAGATTGATGCGCGGGATGCCGATGAAGGCGGCGACGAAGACATTGCGCGGAAGCGCGTACACCGAGCGCGGGTCGCCGACCTGCTGAAGCACTCCGCCGCGCAGTACGGCGACCCGGTCGCCGAGCGACATGGCCTCGGCCTGGTCGTGCGTGACGTACACCGTGGTGACCCCCAGCTCCCGGGTGAGCTGGGAGATTTCGGCCCTCAGATGGTTGCGGAGCTTGGCGTCGATGTTGGACAGCGGCTCGTCCATCAGAAAGGCGGAAGGATGGCGGGCGATGGCCCGGCCCATGGCGACCCGCTGCCGTTCGCCGCCCGAGAGCTGGCTGGGGTAGCGGTCGAGGAGGTCCTCGATGCCCAGCAGCCGGGCGGTGGCGTCCACCCGGGGGCGCGGGTCCGCGCCGGGGGCCTCGATGCGCAGCGGGAAGCCGATGTTGTCCCGGCTGGTCATGCTGGGGTAGAGGGCGAAGTTCTGGAAGACCATCGCGATGTCCCGGGCGGACGGCTGCAGATCGTTGGCGTACTCGCCGTCCAGCAGCAGTTCGCCCTCGTCGATCTCCTCCAGTCCGGCGATCATGCGCAGGACGGTGGACTTGCCGCAGCCGGAGGGTCCGAGCAGGACGAGGAACTCCCCCGGCGCGATGTCCAGCGACAGCCGGTCGACGACGCGGACGCCCCGCGTGTAGGACTTGCTCACGTCGTGCAGGGAGATGGCGCGTGTCATGGCTGCTGCCCCCGGGGGCTGTCCAGAGCGCTGGTGCCGGTGCTCCGTGGTGGAAGGCCTCGTGCGGGTCGAACGGGGCCTGTGAGTCACGGAAGTTAACGGAATGTGTGCGGCCGGGGGAAGACACGTACCCGAATACCCGGATTGCAGCCAGGTGGGGAGGAAAACGGATGGTGCGATTCAGCGGGTGCCGGCCGTCGAGTGCGGCTCACGGGCGCGGCGACGGAGCCTGAACCAGGCCACCCCGCCGACCGCGGCCAGCCCCACGGCGGCGGAACCCGCGACCGGGCTGAAGGCGTTGTCGCGGGCCGGTCCGGAGCCGTCGGCGGGCGAGCCGCCGTTCGAGCCGCCGTCGCCGCCCCCCGGTCCGCCACCGCCCGATGCGGCGTTCGGGCTGCCGCTGGGAGCGCCGCCGGGCTCGTTGGGGCAGTCGACCTCGAAGACCTTGTGCTCGCCCGCACCCTTGTCATGGACGACGGTCCAGCTCACCTTGTACCGCGCGGCGGGCAGCAGCAGGTTGTCCGAGGTTGCGGCACCGTCGACGAGTGCCAGGGAACTGGAGAGCGTGACGGCCCCCCGCCGCGCGGGCTGTGGCTCGATGGTCCAGTCGATCCCCTGGGCACGGTCGAAGCCGACCGCGTCGAGATAGAGGCTGCAGATCTTCGGCCCGTCGAGGTGCGGGGCGACGGCCGTGCCCATCACATGGATCTCGACGTCCCCGCCGTCACCGGGAGCGGCGTCGGCCGGCGCGCCGAGGAGGAAGGTCGCCGCAACGGTGAGCACTGTCCATGCGGCGGCTCTGCGGGGCAGGGACGAAGTCGACATGGCCGGCCCTCCGTCAGATGCTTTCCTACACCTCTCGTCATCCGATTCCCTTTCACATCCGCCCCGGGCCGCACGGGAACGGCGCCGCACACCTCCTCGGACATCACCCCGCCGGCTCAAGGAGCGCCGGGACCGCCGCCCTGCCGCGGAGGTCTCCGGGTGGTTGCCGGTCAGCCGCAGGGCGAGCGCGGTGGAGCGGGCGTGAGAGGACGACCGCAGCAGAGCCGACGCCGTCGAGCGACACGATCGGGTCGACGCTCCGAACGGCCTCAACAAGACGTTGACGCGCCAGCAATGAGCGCAAAGCTCCAGATCACGGCGTTGCGGTGAGTTCGACCGGTACTCCGTTGAGGACCGCGTTGCCCGACAGCGGATCCAGCAGGCTGCCGTCGAGGAGCTGGTTGACGTTGACTCCGGGCGCCAGGACCGCGTGGTTCATCCGGGTGCCGGGACGGTCGTGGCCCCAGCCGTGCGGCAGGCTCACCACGCCCGGCCGCACGCCGTCGGTTACCTCGGCGGGGGCGACCACCTCTCCCCCGGCCCCCTTCACCCGTACGTCCGCCCCGTCGCGCACGCCCAGGCGGTCCGCGTCCTCGGGGTGGATGTGCAGGGTGCAGCGGTTGGTGCCGCCGGTGAGGGCGGGCACGTTGTGCATCCAGCTGTTGTTGGAGCGGAGGTGACGGCGGCCGACGAGGACGAGCCCGTCGGGGCGCCGAGCCAGCGCCTCCCGCAGCCGGGGCAGGTCGTCCGCGATCGGCTGCGCCAGCAGCTCGACCTTCCCGCTCCGGGTCTTCAGCGGCTGCGGCAGCCGCGGACGCAGCGGGCCCAGGTCGATGCCGTGCGGGTGGTCGAGCAGCTTCTGCAGCGTCAGCCCGTCGGGCCGTACGCCGAAGCCGTCGCCGTAGGGGCCGAGGCGCAGCATCATGTCGAGCCGCCGCTCGGGGCCGGTCTCTCCGGTGAGTTGGGCGGCGAGCTCCTTCGGGTCCCGGCCGTGCACGGGCGAGTGCTCCTCGCGGACCGCCTTGCCGAGGGTCTGGTCGATCACCATCGCGTCGACGGCGGACGGGTCGGCGCCGCTCATACCGCTCGCGGCCAGGATCAGCCGGGCCAGGATCTCGGACTCGGCCATCCGGCCCGGCTCCAGCGGGACGGCGGGGCGGGTGTAGCGGACCTGGTTGCGCACGGCGAGGGTGTTGAAGGCGAAGTCGTGGTGCGGGCTCTGCGAGGGCGGCGGCGGGGGCAGCACGACGTGTGCGTGGCGCGAGGTCTCGTTCAGATACGGGTCGACGCTCACCATGAAGTCGAGGGAGTCCAGGGCCTTGTCGAGCCGGTCGCCGTCGGGGGCGGAGAGGACGGGGTTGGCGGCGACCGCGATGAGGGCGCGGACCGGCTCGCCCTCCTCGGTGGCGGTGTCGATCTCCTCGGCGAGCGCGGAGAGCGGCAACTCGCCCTTCGCCTCGGGGTGCCGGCGCACCCGGGAGTGCCAGCGGCCCAGGGCGAAGCCGTGTCCGGGTCCGGCGGGCCGGGGGGTCCTGTCGGTGGCGGCCTGCGGGAAGAGGGCGCCACCGGGCCGGTCGAGGTTTCCGGTGAGGATGTTGAGGACGTCGACGAGCCAGCTGGCGAGGGTGCCGTGCGGGACCGTGCAGCTGCCTATGCGGGCGTACACGGCGGCGGTGGGCGCGGCGGCTAGTTCGCGGGCGAGGGCGCGGATCGTGTCCGCGTCGACGTCACAGGCCTCCGCCGCGGCCTCGGGGGTGAAGTCCCGCATCGCGTCCCGGAGTTCGTCCAGCCCTTGCAGGTGCGGGGCCAACGCGCCGAGCTCGACGAGTCCTTCCTCGAAGAGCACGTACGCCATTGCCGCGAGGAGCAGCGCGTCGGTGCCGGGGCGGATCGCGATGTGCCGGTCGGCGAGTTTGGCGGTGCGGGTGCGGCGCGGGTCGATGACGGTGAGCGTGCCGCCGCGGGCCCTGAGCGCCTTGAGCCTGCCCGGGAAGTCGGGGGCGGTGCACAGACTCCCGTTGGACTCCAGGGGGTTGGCGCCGATGAGGAGCAGATGGTCGGTGTGGTCCAGGTCGGGCACCGGGATGGCGTTGGCGTCGCCGTACAGGAGCCCGCTGGAGACGTGCTTGGGCATCTGGTCGACGGTGGAGGCGGTGAACAGGCTGCGGGTGCGCAGGGCGCCGAGCAGGACCGTCGGGTAGAGGGCGCCGGCCATGGTGTGCACATTGGGGTTGCCCAGGACGACTCCCACCGCGTCGGGCCCGTACCGCTCGACGACCGGCCGCAGGCCCGCGGCCACCGCGTCGAAGGCCTCCTCCCAGGTGGCCTCGCGCAGCTCGCCGTCCTTGCGGACGAGGGGTGCGCGCAGCCGGTCGGGGTCGCCGTCGACGGCACCGAAGGAGGCACCCTTGGGGCAGATGAACCCCTTGCTGAAGACGTCGTCGCGGTCGCCGCGGGCCCCGGTGACACGGGTGCCCTCGACGGTGAGCGTCAGCCCGCAGGTGGCCTCGCACAGGGGGCAGATTCGCAGGGCGGTGCGGGACACGGGTCCTCCCGGGGACGGCGGCGCGGCTGCGGTGCCGCACGGACAGGCCGAGCATACCGACCGGTATGCCCAATGGGGAGGCCTCCCGGGAAGGGGTCCGGAATGGGACGGTTCAGTCCAGCACGCGCGCCAAATAGGCCCGCAGCAGCTCCCGGGTCTCCGCGATGATCGTCTCGTCCCCCTGCGGGTCCACCCGGAAGGCGAGGTGGACGAGCGTGTCGGCGGTCTCCACGGCGATCAGGAAGGTGCGGCGCAGATCGTCGTCGGGGGTGCGGCCGAGATAGCCGGAGAGCAGGTCGGTGAGGCGGTCGGCGACACGGTGGTTGGGCTCGGCGTGCCGGGCGCCGACCGGGATCTGATTGCCGAAGTCGACGAGGGAGAAGCCGGGTGCGGTGCGCTTCATGGCCAGGTACTCGTCGAGCACGGCGTCCATTGCCGCCCGCCAGTCACCGTTCCCCGCGCCCCCGAGTCGCTGGGTGACGCGCTCGGTGTACCGCTCCAGGTTGCGCTGGGCGAGCGCGTCCGCCATCTGCCGTTTGTTGCCGAAGAAGCGGTAGACGGAGCCGATGGGCACGCCTGCGCGCAGCGCCACGGCCCGGGTGCTCAGGGCGTCGTAGCCGACCTCGTCGAGGAGGTCGGCGCAGGCGTCGAGGATCCTGGTCAGCCGTTCGGCACTGCGCCGCTGGACGGGCGCTCGGCGAAGCGATGTCGCATGGGGCACGGACTTCATGATGCCTTTCCGCCGGGGTCCGGTGAACCTCGCCCCTGAGTACGGAGGAAGGTGGCCGTTGCACTCATCGCGCCGGCGTCCCGGTGCCGGCCGGGGTGCCCGCGCCGACCGGCGTGCCCGCCCCGACCGGGGTGCCGGTCGCACCGCTCGCGGTCGGCGTCGTCTCCGTCTCCGTCTCCGCCCCCGACGCCGTGATGTCGGCCGTACTCTCCACCGGCTTGCCGCGCACGGCCCACACCGTGCCGTCGTCGGCGTAGAGGCGGGCCGTGACGTGGTGGGTGCCGTGCGGGACGAGGCGCGGGGCAAGGCGGTACTCGGGGGCGTGCAGCCGGGTGACCAGGCCGCCGTCCACGAAGAGGTAGGCGAGGCCGCGTCCGGCCGCCGGCTCGGCCTTCGTGCCGACCGGTGAGAAGCGGAAGTGCCGGACGGTCAGCCGGACGTCCCAGTTGCCGGCGGCGTCGGGGGCCACCTCGACGTCGACGTCGGGCGCCCCTTTCTTGCCGACCTCGCGGTAGTGCCGCCCTGCGTCGTCCGTCTCGTCGAGAAGTCTGCCCACCGGTGAGGGCGACCCCCCACCCTTCCGTTCGTGCGCCTCGCCCGTTCCGCAACCCGCCGTTCCGACTAGCAGCAGGACGCAGACCGCGAGGGCGGCCCAAAGTCCACGCGTCCATGACATGCCCGGGAGACTAGAACACCGTTCGGGCCACCGGATCCCCCTGAGGTCTGGTTCCGGTCGGTCCCAGGGTGGAGGACCAAGACCCTCTTGCGCCGACGAAATCGCAATCCTACGGTGTTGCATAGGAATCGGGTTCGCAAGGGAGCGATCATGAGCGGGGACGCACGGAAAATCGCCGAGGGACTGACCTACCTCTCCGGATTCGGCAACGAGCACGCCTCGGAGGCGGTGCCGGGCGCCCTGCCGGAGGGCCGAAACTCGCCACAGCGGGCACCGCTCGGGCTGTACGCGGAACAGCTCAGCGGTACGGCGTTCACCGAGCCCAGGGCGCACAACCGCCGCTCCTGGCTGTACCGCATCCGCCCCTCGGCCGCGCACCCCGCGTTCACCCGCACCGACAACGGCGCGATCCGCACGGGCCCCTTCGCGGAGACCGAGCCGGACCCGAACCGCCTGCGCTGGAACCCGCTGCCCGAGCCGCCGGCCGGGACGGACTTCCTCGCGGGCCTGTGGACCCTGGGCGGCAACGGCGACGCGACCCAGCGCGCCGGCATGGCCGTGCACCTGTTCCACGCCAACGCCTCGATGGAGCGCGTCTTCAGCAACGCCGACGGGGAGCTGCTCATCGTCCCGGAGCGCGGCGGGCTGCTGCTGCACACGGAGTTCGGGCTGCTGCACGCGGAACCGGGGCATGTGGCACTGATCCCGCGCGGGGTGCGCTTCCGTGTGGAGCTGCTCGACACTGCATCCGACGGCGGGCAGAGCCCGACCGCCCGGGGGTATGTGTGCGAGAACTACGGCGCGGCCTTCCGGCTGCCCGACCTCGGCCCGATCGGCGCCAACGGGCTCGCCAACGCCCGGGACTTCCGGGCACCGGTGGCCGCCTACGAGGACGTCGAGGGCCCGGTGGAGGTGGTGAACAAGTTCTGCGGCAACCTCTGGACGGCCACCTACGACCACTCGCCGCTCGACGTGGTCGCCTGGCACGGGAACTACGTCCCGTACGTGTACGACCTGCGCCGTTTCAATGTGATCGGAACGATCTCGTACGACCACCCCGACCCGTCCATCTTCACGGTCCTCACGTCCCCGTCCGACACCCCGGGCCTGGCCGGCGTCGACTTCGTGGTCTTCGCGCCGCGCTGGCTGGTGGGCGAGGACACCTTCCGGCCGCCGTACTTCCACCGGAACGTGATGAGCGAGTACATGGGGCTCATCGAGGGCGCGTACGACGCGAAGACGGCCGGAGAGGGCGGTTTCGTCCCGGGCGGGGGCTCGCTGCACAACATGATGTCCGCGCACGGTCCGGACCGGGAGACCTTCGACCGGGCGAGCGCGGCCGAGCTGCGTCCGCAGAAGGTCGACGACGGGCTCGCGTTCATGTTCGAGACGCGCTGGCCGGTGACGCTCACGCCCCACGCGGCACGGGCGGACCACCTCCAGCAGCGGTACGACGACGTGTGGCAGGGCCTCGAGCGGCACTTCCGCCCCTTGCACTGAAGATTCCCTCCAGGTACGGATGACCCCGTGACCTCCTTCGCTCCGGACTCGATCGTCCTGAACCGCAAGCTGCCGCTCTGGTATCAGGTGTCGCAGTCGCTGCGCGCCTCGATACTCGGCCGCTCGCCCCGGGACCCGCTGCGCCTGCCCACCGAGGAGCAGTTGGCGGAGCACTACGGCGTCAGCGTGCTGACCATGCGGCAGGCGCTGAAGGAGCTGGAGGACGAGGGGCTGATCAGCCGCCACCGGCGGCGCGGCACGTTCATCGAGCCCGGTGTCCAGCGGGGCGCACCCGTGCGGCTGCTGGGCTCGGTGGACGCGATCGTGGCCCAGCAGTCCGGTATGACGACCGAGCTGCTGGAGCACGGAAAGGCACCCGTGCCGGCCGAACTCGCCGAGTACTTCCCGGACCTGGCCGAGGTGGCGACGTACCACCGGCTGCGCAGCGACGAGAAGACCGGCGAGCCGACCAACCACGCCCGCAACCACATCCGTCCCGAACTGGCCGCGCACATCGATCTGGACGACCTGGTCCGCTGGCCGATGACCAAGGTGCTGCGGGATGTCGTCGGGGTGGACATCAGCCGCATCACGGACACGGTCGAGGCCCGCCTTGCCGACCCGGACACCGCGCGGCTGCTCCAAGTCCCGCTGCTCAGCCCGATCCTGCACTACACGGGTGTGACGTACGACACCGACGGCCGGGTCCTCGACGTGGCGGTCATCCACTACCGGGGAGACCGCTTCTCCTTCACGGTGACCTTGGACGCCACCTGACCCGCCCCGGGTCGGCAAGTCGTACCATGCCCAGCGTGACGCACGACGACGCTCCGCTGCTCGCGGACCTCATGCCGTGGTCCGTCGCACCCCTGCGGCCGGGCCGCGCCTGGCCGACGGCGCCCGACGCGGCCTGTCTGAAGGCCCGCTGGGACGCCCTGCTCAAGGCCGACGGCCCCGACCGGGAAGCCCTGTTCGAGCCCACGCGCTCGCGCACGCTCCACTCGGCGGTGGGTCAGCTGCCGGGTCAGTCCAGCGGCACGGAGAAGCTGGTGCGGGCGACGGGGCCGTCCCCGGAGCCGGTACGCGTCCTTGCGGCCCCCTTCGACGAGCAGTGGTTGATCCCGGACCACCGGCTGCTGGACACGGCCCGCCCGGAGCTGTGGCGGGTCGCGGACGAGCACCAGGTGTTCATCGTGGAGTCGCCCGCCGACACCCCGGGCCCGCCGCTGCTGGCGACGTCGCTGCTGCCCGTCCTGCGCCCCGGCCGCATCCGCCCGCTGTACCGCCGCCCCGGCGGCACCGAACCCAATCTCGCGCCGGGCCTGCTGGACCAGCTGGGATCCCGGCTCGGCCTGTCCCCGACCCCGCTGGACTTCCTCGCGTGGATCATGGCGACGGTACGCGCGGACCTCACGGTCCCCCTCACCGAGGACGCCGGACTCTGGGCGCGGGGAGTGGAGTCGGGCCGACGACTGCTCTGGCTGATGCGGCGGGACGGCGAGCGCCCCAAACTCCCCGGCGGCCGCCGCCCGTACGTCCGCGCACCGCTCCCCTCCCTCCCCCTCGCCCTGCACTACGACCGCGACGAGGAGACCCTCCACCTCGACGAGGGCCGCATCTCCCCCGTGCCGCCCGAGGCCTGGGACTTCGAGGCGGCCGGGGTCCGGGTCCTGGAACAGTGGTTCACCACCCGCACCACGGCCCCCGAACCGGGCACCCTGGCCGCGATCCGCCCGGCGACCTGGCCACAGACGTGGACGTCGGAACTGCTGGAGCTCATCACGGTCCTGGCACTGCTCGCGGAACACCGCTCCCAACAGGCCGAACTGCGCATGACGGCCCCGCTCACCGCCACGGAGCTGCACAAGGCGGGCATACTCCCGGTCCCGGCGACCTCCCGCGGACCCGCCTCGGTCCTGGACCACCACGAGGAGGGCCCGGAGGGCCAGTTCGCGCTGCTCTAGTCGCCGGGTCGCTCGCCCGGTGTGCCGTGCCGACCGTGGGTCTCCTGCCGCTCGCGGTCCGTCGCCGCGCGCGGCGGGCACTGAGCACCAGGTCACATGCGGTGGACGCCTACTGACAAAGGCCTCGCGGCCGGGTCATGATCCACCTCATGGACCGACTCCCCCTGCCCTTGGAGGGCATCACCGTCGTCGCCGTCGAACAGGCCGTGGCCGCGCCCTTCGCGACCCGGCAGCTCGCCGACCTGGGCGCCCGCGTCATCAAGGTCGAGCGGATCGACGGGGGCGACTTCGCGCGCGGCTACGACACCGCCGCCGGCGGTCTCGCCTCGCACTTCGTGTGGTGCAACCGGGGCAAGGAGTCCATCGCCCTCGACCTCAAGGACCCGCGCGGCCTGGACGTCGTACGGCGGCTGGTCGCGGACGCGGACGTGTTCGTGCAGAACCTCGCGCAGGGGGCCGCCGCCCGGCTCGGGCTCGACGCGGCCACGCTGTGCGCCGCGCACCCGCGGCTGATCGCCGTGGACATCTCGGGGTACGGGGCGTCCGGGCCGTACGCGGACAAGCGGGCCTACGACATGCTCGTGCAGTGCGAGGCGGGGCTGGTCTCGGTGACCGGGACGCCGGAGCAACCGGTCAAGGCGGGGATCCCGGCGGCGGACATCGCGGCGGCCATGTACGCCTTCTCCGGCGTACTGGCCGCGCTGGTGCGGCGCGGGACGACCGGGCGGGGCGGGCCGGTCGAGGTGTCGATGCTGGAGTCCCTCGCCGAGTGGATGGGCCACCCCCTGCACCATGCGATGCACGGGGGAACTCCCCCGGCGCGCACCGGCCTCGCGCACGCCGTCATCGCGCCGTACGACGCCTATCCGACGGCGGACGGCGGGCGGGTGCTGCTGTCGGTGCAGAACGACCGCGAGTGGCGGCGGCTGGCGGAGCAAGTCATGCGCCGGCCCGAGCTGGGGACGGACCCGGCGTTCGCGACGAACGCGGCGCGGGTCGAGAACCGGCAGCGCACCGACGAACTGGTCGCGAAGGCGCTGGGTGTGCTGGACACCGACGAGGCGCTGGCCCGGCTGGAGGGCGCGGGCATCGCCTGCGCGCGGCTGCGGGATCTGCACGAGGTGGCGGAGCATCCGCAGCTGGCGGCCCGGGAGCGGTGGCGGCAGGTGGGATCGCCGGTGGGGCCGCTGCGTGCGCTGCTGCCCCCCATCACCATGCCGGGCGGGGACGAGGCACGGATGGGGGACGTGCCCGCGCTCGGTCAGCACACCGAGGCGCTGCTGCGTGCCGTGGGGATGACGGACGACCAGATCGCAGCCCTGCGCCGGGACGGTGTGACGGCCTGAGCGCGGGCCCTCAGTGCCTGTTGCCGCCGAACAGCGAGCGACGCAGCCGACGCAGCGGCGCGAACAGGGAGACGTGGCGCATCCGCGCGCCCCGGTCACTGCGCTGTGCGGGTTCACGTGCGGTCAGCTCAAGCATCAGCGAGGTCGCCTCGGCCGTCTTCTGCTGCGGTATGGCGGGACCCGCCAGTACCGAGAGATGGCGGTCGAGGCGCGAACTGGTCGCGCTGCTCCCGCAGGTGATCGCAGGGACCCTCGCCCTGCTGCGCACTGTTATCTGCTCCATGTCACTCCCCACCCGTACGAGTCCACCCGGCCCGGGCAGGCTAACCCTATCGCTCCATCCGGGCACGCGTGTATCGCGGTCACAGGATTCACCTTCCCTGTAAAGGGGTTGACGATTACTCTCCGAATCCAACTGATTTCAGGGCGAGTTGGACAACTGGCTGAGTTGTGGGCTGAGCTGACCCTCCGTCGGGTTCGACGGTTACGGCGAGTGACGTCGAGGACTTGCCGAGGCCGGCCGCCACCAAGGGCGTGTCACCCTCGAAGAGCCCGAGGGAGCGCGGTTGCACATGGGGGCGCATGAGCCAGAGCTGGTGCACATGTCCGCCGGGCGGCTCTCCGTATCCGCTGAGCGTGACGACGGCCCGCCCCTCGGATGCGGAGGCAATCACTCCGATACTTCGGCCCTGCGCATCCTTGCTGGTGGCCGCGCGGGCGTCGGAGGCCGCCAGAACGTGGGCGATCTCACGCGCCTGGGCCCGCTCGGCGTCGAGCTTGCCCTGGGTCCGGTCGGCCTGGACCGCGAACAGCCCGGCGACGACGAGGGCCGCCGCGGCGGTCGCCGTGGCGAACGGAACGAAGAAGGGGCGCGCCCTGGGCGTACGGGAGCGTGCCGGCGGGGGCTGCGTGCCCCAGACGTGCGGCGGCAGTTGAGGGGCGCGCTCGCGCGCGGGGCCGGGCTCCTGCGGAGTCGTCCGTACGGCGGCCAGGACCCGGTCGCGCATGGCCGGCGGCGGCGGCGCGGCGGTGGACCAGGCGAGGCGCACGGCGTCCTCGGACAGGGCCCGTACCTCGGCGGCACAGCGGTCGCAGTCCGCGAGATGTTTCTCGAAGCGGCGCCGCTCCCCGGGTTCGAGGGCGTCCAGCGCATAGGGGGCGGCGAGCGAGTGCAGATCCTCGCGGTGGAAAAGCTTGTCGAGGACGCTCATGCGACACCTCCCAGGCACTTGCGCAGCTGGGTGAGTCCGTCGCGCATACGGGTCTTGACCGTGCCCAGCGGCAGGGAGAGCCGCTCGGCCACTTCGCGGTACGTATAGCCGTCGTAATAGGCGAGGGTGACGGACTGACGCTGGAGTGCGGTGAGCCGGTCCAGGCAGCGGCGCACCCACTCGCGCTCCAGTCCGGCCTCGACCTCCTCGGTCACCTGGTCGAAGGCGGGGAACCCCGCGCGCATCGCCTCGCGCTGCTCCCGCTCGCCCGCGGCGCGGGCGCTGCGGACCCGGTCGACCGCGCGGCGGTGGGCGAGGGTGAGGATCCAGGAGAGAGCGCTGCCCCGGCCGGGGTCGAACCGGGCGGCGGAGCGCCAGAGTTCGAGCAGCACCTCCTGCGCCACCTCCTCCGACTGGGCGGGGTCGCGCACCACACGGCGTACGAGCCCGAACACCGGCCCGGACACCAGTCCGTACAGGTCCTCGAATGCCTTCTGGTCGCCGCCTGCCACGAGCACCAGTAGCTCGTCAGCCTCCACTCGGGCCCCCTCTCCCCCGCCGCACCCGGATCGTCCTTTCACCCCAGGCATTCGCAACGAACGCACCTCCGGATGGGGTACGGATGAGAGGGCCGAAAACGCGGGTCGGACAAGAAGAAAAGATTTTTTGCGTCGGACCAATCCGATCCGGGTCCTCGCTCCGTATACCCGTCCGTCAAGCAAGTTGGGACTGAGGACGGACGGCATGACACCTCTATTCTCCAGGAGCGGCACGGGACGCAAGGGCCTCGTCACGCTCATCTGTGGTGCGCTGGCCGCCGGGGGGCTCGCAGCCGCCGGCGTGGCCACGCTGGAACCGGGGGCGGCCTCCGCCTCCTCCCACAGGGAGGCCCCGCT
The DNA here is from genome assembly GCF_032656585.1 of Streptomyces herbicida. Classification (NCBI taxonomy): domain Bacteria; kingdom Bacillati; phylum Actinomycetota; class Actinomycetes; order Kitasatosporales; family Streptomycetaceae; genus Streptomyces; species Streptomyces herbicida. The sequence goes on along the minus strand of NZ_JAUYWJ010000011.1, from coordinate 92,672 downwards.
CATCTCGGGCACCCCGCAGTACGACAACACCGACCTGTACGCGTTCGTCAGCCCGGACAAGCCGGACACGACGACGATCGTGGCGAACTGGATCCCGTTCGAGGAACCGGCCGGCGGCCCGAACTTCTACACGTTCGCGGACGACGCGCAGTACGACATCCACATCGACAACAACGGTGACGCGCAGGGCGAGTTGCTCTTCCGCTACACGTTCAAGACGCACACCAAGAACAAGAACACCTTCCTCTACAACACGGGCCCGGTCACCAGCCTCGACGACCCGGACCTCAACATCACGCAGACGTACGACATCGACCTCATCAAGCTGAAGAACCAGCACGTGGTGTCGAAGACCAAGCTGGCGGACGACGTGCCGGTGGCGCCGTCGAACGTCGGCAAGGCGTCGATGCCGGACTACGGCAAGCTGCGCTCGCAGGCCGTCTACAAGACGGCGGGCGGGGCCGCGACCTTCGCCGGCCAGGCCGACGACCCCTTCTTCGCGGACCTGCGGGTCTTCGACCTGCTCTACGGCGGCAACCTGACCGAGGTCGGCCGGGACACGCTCAAGGGCTACAACGTCAACACCATCGCGCTCCAGGTCCCGAACGACGTGATCCGCGAGTCGTCGAAGCAGCCGATCGTCGGCATCTGGTCGACGACGGAGCGCAGGAACGCGCAGGGCTACTACTCGCAGGTCTCGCGCCTCGGCAACCCGCTGGTCAACGAGGTCGTCAACCCGCAGAAGGACAAGGACAAGTTCAACGCGTCCGCGCCGTGGGACGACGCGCAGTTCCTGAAGAACGTGACCAACCCCGAGCTGCCGAAGCTCATCGAGGGGATCTACAAGATCAAGGCGCCGGCCGAGCCGCGCAACGACCTGGTCGACGTGTTCCTCAAGGGCGTCAAGGGCCTCAACCAGCCCCCGTATGTGAAGCCCTCGGAGGAGCTGCGCCTGAACACCTCCATCAAGCCGAGCATGCACCCCAAGCGTCTGGGTGTCCTCGACGGCGACAACGCGGGCTTCCCCAACGGCCGCCGGCTGACGGACGACGTGATCGACGCCTCCCTGCAGGTGGTCGAGGGTGAACTGGTCGGTTCCAAGAACGACCTGGGTGACGCGGTCGACAAGAACGACAAGAACTTCGAGAAGTACTTCCCGTACGTGGCCCAGCCGACCTCCGGTTCGCGCGGTGCGCTCGCCAAGGGCACGACCAGCGGCACGGACGTGAAGAGCCAGCTCGGAGACGCGCTGCAGCCGGCGGGTTCGTCGTCCGGCGGCTCCGGCAACACGACGCTGATCGCCGCCTCCGCGGCCTCGGGCGCGGCCGGGATCCTGCTGATCGGCACCGCCCTCGCGTGGTGGCGCCGGCGTATGCAGCGCCCGTACTGATCGATCCGCACCCCACCGACTGGCGCGGCCCGCGTACCACATCCCCCACGGCGCGGGCCGCGCCACCCCACGACCTCCACCAGCAGTGACCAGGCGACCTAGGAGAGGGCATGTCCCCGCGTACGAACGACAACGAGCCCGCCGCGCGGCCGGACGCCGACGACGACACGGGGGACGCCGAAGCGGCGCGGACCACGGGCGGGGACGAGGCGCCGGGCACCGGAGCGAGGGGTGCTGCCGAGGGCGAGGCGGCCGCCGAGGCACAGACCGACGAGCGGGTCGCGGCCGTGCGGCGGGTCGGGGCTGCCGGGCGTCGCCGGCGGGCCGCTCGACTCGCCACATGCGCCGCCCTGTTGGCCGTGGCCATGACCGGTGGGGCGATCGCCCTCGGGACCGCCCGGGACGGGGCGCCGGCATCCGTGGCGGCCGCCTCCAGTGCCGTGGACCCCGCGTTGCTGACCAGCGGGAGCCTCGACGCGAGCATTGCCGCCCTGCAGAACCATCTCCGGTCGCAGCCGAAGGACTACGGCAGCTGGGCCACCCTCGGCCTCGCCTATGTCGAACAGGCGCGGACCAAGGGTGACCCGTCCCGCTATCCGCAGGCGGACAAGGCACTGCGGCGCTCCCTGACACTGTCGCCCGACAACGAACAGGCCCTCTGCGGCCGCGCCGCCCTTGCCGCCGCGCGGCACGACTTCAAGGGCGCACTGACCTACGCGGACAAGGTTCTCAAGGAGAACCCCTACAGCGAACGCGCCCTGTCCTCCCGTATCGACGCCCTCGTCGAACTCGGCCGGTACGACGACGCCTCGAAGGCCGCCGACACCGCCGACGAGCGCCGCCCGGGAGTCCCCGTCTTCACGCGCTACGCCTATGTGCGCGAACTGCGCGGCGAAGTCGGAGCGGCCCGGCAGGTACTGGAGCAGGCCCTGGCCGGCTCCACCTCGAAGGGCGACATCGCCTACGTCGCCGCCCAGCTCGGCCAGCTCGCCTGGAACCAGGGCGACTACAAGACGGCGCTCACCTACTACGCCCGGGCCCTTGCCGCCGACGAGAACTACCTCCCCGCCCTCGAGGGCCGCGCCCGCGCGCAGGCCGCGAGCGGCGACCGGGCCGACGCCGTCAAGGGCATGGAGGTCGTCGTCTCCCGCTATCCGCTGCCCGGCCCCCTCGTCGAACTCGGCGAGCTGTACGAGGCCCGCGGCGCCGAAGGAGACAAGGCCAAGGCCGGCGACCAGTACGCCCTGGTCGACGCCTGGATCGCGCTCGCCCGTGCCAACGGCGTCAACGCGGACCTCGACACCGCCCTGGCCGCAGCCGACCACGGCGACAAGGCCGAGTCCCTGCGCGCCGCACGCGCGGAATGGGCCCGCCGCCACACCGTGCACACCGCGGACGCCCTGGCCTGGGCCCTGCACGTCAACGGCCACGACCAGCAGGCCCTCCCGTACGCCCGCCGGGCCACCGCCACCGGCTATCGCAACGCCTCCTTCCTCTACCACCGCGGCATGATCGAACTCGCCACGGGCCACAAGAAGGACGCCCGCGCCACTCTCGCGGCGGCCCTGAGGCTGAACCCCGGCTTCTCCCCCTTGGGCGCGGCCAAGGCCCGTGCGGCACTGCAGAGCCTGGAGGCGGCCAAGTGAAGCCCCGTCGCCGACTGTTCGCCTCCGCCACGGCCGTGCTCACGGCCGCCTGCGCGCTCGCGCTCGCCCCTTCCACGAGCGCGAGCGCGCACCCCCTCGGCAACTTCACCGTCAACCGCTACGACGGTCTGGTCGCCGCACCCGGCCGGCTCCGCGTCGACCATGTCGAGGACCTCGCCGAGATCCCGGCCACCCAGGCCAAGCCCGACATCAAGCGGCTGGGCATGACCGAGTGGGCCCGGCAGCGGTGCGCCAAGGCGGCCGAGGACAGCAAGGTCACCGTCGACGGTCGTACCACCGCACTGTCCGCCGACAGCAGCCGCGCCCGGCTGCGGCCCGGGCAGGCCGGGCTCAACACCCTGCGCGTGGAGTGCCGGCTCACCGCCCGGCTCCCCAAAGGCGGCACGGTCACCCTCGGCTTCCACAGCGCGGGGGCGTCCACCGGACCTGGCTGGCGGGAGATCACCGCGCGCGGCGACCGGATGACCCTCGCCGCGTCGGACGTTCCGAAGAAGTCCGTCTCGCACGAACTCACCAACTATCCCAAGGAGTTGCTCTCCTCCCCCGCCGACACCGCCACCGCCTCGCTGCGGGTGCGCCCCGGCGGGCCCGCCCTCACCGAGGAGCGGCAGGACGCACCGGCCGCCTCCGTACTGCCCCGCGGCGCCGACCGCTGGACCCGGGCCCTGGACAATCTGGTCGCCCGTCACGATCTCACCGTCGGCTTCGCCTCCCTCGCCCTGCTCATCGCGATCGGCCTCGGCGCGATGCACGCCCTGGCCCCGGGCCACGGCAAGACCCTGATGGCCGCAACGGCCGCGGCCCGCGGCGGCCGGGCCCGGCTGAAGGACGTCCTGCCCCTGGCCGCCTCGGTCACGGTGACCCACACCCTCGGCGTCGTTGCCCTGGGCCTGCTCGTCACCGCCGGGTCGGCCGCCACCCCCTCGGTGATCGCCTGGCTGGGCATCGCCAGCGGCGTCCTGGTGACCCTGGCGGGCGTGAACCTCGTACGACGCGCCTGGCGCACCCGCGCCCGCGCGCACCACCACGATGCGCACGGGCACACCCACACGCACAGCCACGAGGAGGCGCCGGAGCGCCCGTTGGCACTGGTCGGCGCACACGACGAAGCGACGTCCACCGCGCACGCCCACGGACACGATCACGGGCACACGCACGACCACGATCATGAACACGGGCACACCCACGGGCACACGCACGACGACGGGCACGCTGAGGATCACGGGCACCACCATCAACACGATCACGACCACGACCACGGCCACGCCCACCCCCACGCGGTGGAACACACCCACGGCGGCTTCACCCACACGCACCCCACCGCCCCCACCCTGCGCGGCACGATCCTGCTCGGCTTCGCGGGCGGGCTCGTGCCCAGTCCGTCCGCCGTGGTGGTTCTCGTCGGCGCGGCGGCCCTCGGCCAGGCCTGGTTCGGTCTGCTGCTCGTCGTCGCTTACGGGGTCGGGCTCGCCCTGACCCTCACCGCGGCCGGGTTCGCGGTCGTCAAGCTGGGTACGGGAATCAACCGGGTGATGGACGGGCGCCCCCGCTGGACCACCCACCCGCTGACCGCCCTGGTGCGCCGGACCATGCCCTTGGCGTCGGCGTTCGTCGTCCTGGCTCTCGGGGCCGGATTGGTGCTCAAGGGGGCGGCATCCGCACTCGGCTGAGCTACTTTTGTGGAGATATCACGCGAGATGCCGTGGGGGGCGCCGGTGTCCGAAGAACCGGGCAGTGAACGTGTCATCGCGGGCCGCTACCGGCTCCTGTCCCCGCTCGGCGAGGGCGGCATGGGAACCGTGTGGCGGGCCCGCGACGAGGTGCTGTACCGCGAGGTCGCCGTCAAGGAGGTGCGGGCCCCGGCCGGGCTGCCCGGCCCCGACGTCGAGCGGATGTACGCCCGGCTGGAGCGCGAGGCATGGGCGGCGGCCAGGGTCGCGAACCGCAACGTGGTGACGGTGTACGACGTGGCGATGGAGGGCGGCCGGCCCTGGATCGTCATGGAGCTGATCCGCGGTGTGTCGCTCGCCGACCAGTTGGAGGCACAGGGCCCGCTGTCCCCGCAGAGTGCCGCGCACATCGGCGCGGAGGTGCTGGCCGCGCTGCGCGCCGCGCACGACGCCGGAGTGCTGCACCGGGACGTGAAGCCGGGCAATGTGCTGATGGCGAACGACGGCCGCGTGGTGCTGACCGACTTCGGCATCGCCACGGTGGAGGGCAGCTCCGCGCTGACCATGACCGGCGAGGTGATCGGCTCACCCGAGTTCCTCGCTCCGGAGCGGGCGTTGGGCCGTACGCCCGGCCCCGAGTCCGATCTGTGGTCCCTCGGCGTGCTGTTGTACTCGGCCGTCGAGGGCAGCTCGCCGTTCCGCCAGGACACCCCGCTCAGCACTCTGCGGGCCGTCGTCGACGAGGAGCTGCCGCCGGCCCGGAGAGCGGGGCCGCTCGCCCCCGTCATCGAGGGCCTGCTGCGCAAGGATCCCGCCGACCGGTTGCCGGCCGATGTCGCCGAGCGGGATCTGCGGCTGATCGCGGCGGGCGGCACCCTGCGCACCGACACGGTGCCCGTGTCGCCGTATCCGCAGACTGTCGCGGCCCAGCCGCAACGGCAGTTCCCCACACCACCGATGCCGGTGCCGACCCGGCCCGCGCCGACCGAGACGACCACGGCCACGCGGCCCGACCGCAACCGGCGGGCCGCGGTCTTCCTGGTCGCGGGGCTGGTCGCCGTCGTGCTGGCGCTGGCGGGGCTGACGTATGCACTGCTCAACCGCGACAACGGCGGTGACAAGGGGAACACCGGAGGGAGCACCAGCCGGTCGGGCAGCAACCTCAGCTCCCCCGCCCCGAGTCGCACCACCGACTCTGACACGGGTGCCCCGCCGCCCTCCCCGAGCAGCACCCCGCCCAGCAGTCGGCCGGCCCAGTCCGTGCACGTCACGGTGAGCGGTGCGAACACGGACTACTCCGGGGCCTGTCCGCCCCCGACCGAGCAGGCGCCCGCCTTCACGGCGACGTTCACGGTGGGGCGGCTGCCGGCGCAGGTGGAATACCGGTGGGTGCTCAAGGACGGATCGGTCTCCGACCCGGGGTGGAAGACGCTGTCGTTCCCCTCGGGCGGCGGGAAGTCCCAGCAGGACAAGGTGATCGTGACGACGTATTCCGAGAGCGGGACGATCCGGAACGCGATCAGCGTCGAGGTGCGCGGTCCGGTGCGTACGACGTCGAATTCGGTGCCGTTCTCGGTGACCTGCGCGACGACGGAGACCCCGACGGACGGGGCCTCCTCGCCTTCGGCCTCGCCCTGACGGGTCAGGCCACGCTGGTCAGCACGGGCAGATAGCCGCCCGACTGGCCGGCGGCGGTGGGGTGGTAGGACACGCCGATGTCGAACCATTCGAGGCTGTGCAGCCAGGAGTTGGCGGAGCAGATCTCATGGCCGCTGAAGGTGGTGCGGACGTCGGCGAACGCGAAGCCGTGGTCGGCGGCGCGCTTGGCGATCGCGGCGTCCAGGTAGTCGGCCGCGTTGTTGATCGCGGCGCGCTTGGTCTCGGAGAGGCCGATGCACGACGTGCCCAGCTTGTAGAAGCGGGGATAGCCGAGCACGACCACACGGGCGGACGGGGCTCTGGCACTGATCGCGTTGTAGACGTTGTCGAGCTTGCCCGGCAGCGTCGAGTCGACGTAGGCCTTCGCGGTGTTGATCCGGGACAGGCAGGTGCTGTCGGAGTTGAGCACACAGGTCGTCATGACATCGGCGAAGCCTGCGTCGTTGCCGCCGATGGTGAGGGAGACGAGAGCGGTCGAGGAGTTGAGCGAGCCGAGCTGATTGGCGAGCACGTCGTCCGTCCGGGCGCCCGAGCAGGCGTTGAAGGCGAACGACGACGGGGCGTGGGCTGCGTTCCACAGATACGGATACGCCTTGGTGCTGCGGTCGCAGCTCCCACTCGAACTGATGTAGCTGCCCGCTCCGACTCCGGAGGAGTAGGAGTCACCGAGCGCCACATAGCCCCCGGCCGCGGCGAGTTGGGGGGACGCCTGCGCCACCGCTGCCCCGGTGAGGGCGAAGCCGGCGGCGAGGAGGAGTGAGGACACGTATGCCGTAAGTCGGAAACGTCTCATGGAACCTCCCTTTAGCAGGATCTCTGCCACAACTGTCGTAGCAACTACGCGTGTTGACGGGAAGTGTCCATGCCAAGACTTTTGAGGCCTCAACTGGATTCGGTTACGACCGTTCATATGCCCTGCAAGATCGCCTGGCCCCTCAATGGCCACGCCCTTGACGGCCCCCGTTGGGCTGCGCGACATTGAAGCCCGGCATCCGGCGCGTCGGGGGGCAAAGTCGCCAATGCAGACCTTCCGTGTCAAGACATCTTCAACGGACGGTGCCGAGCGGGCGCGGACAGGACCGGGGAGGGACCTGTCACCGCTGCTCGCCGGGGCCGCGACAGCCGTCGGCGCGACCGGCGCACTGCTCGCGCTCACCGACGCGGGCTCACCGCTGCGCGGGCCGTTCACGCTGTTCTTCCTGCTCGCGGCGCCGGCGGCCGCCATCGCGGCGGCGCTGCGCGGGCTGGATACGTTCGGCCGGACGCTCGCGTCATCGGCCGGTGCCGTGGTCGTGAACATGCTGGTGGCGCAGGGAATGCTGGCCGTACACCGGTGGTCGGTCCGCGGTGGGGTCGTCGTCGTGACCGTGCTCAGCGTTCTTCTGTTCCTGGGGGTGCTGCTGCGGCCGGCGGATCGAATTCTCAAGCGGATCAGAGAGATCCGTTCGAGACGTTGAACAACGAGCGCCAAAGTTGTGTAACGGCCAAACCAACAAAAACGTGAGGCCTCGTTCCAGGTCTTGCCATACAGGTTCAATCGTCAATACCGTCGTACATCTCACCCGCATCGGTCCGTCATACGCGGCTCTAGGGGAGGGCTCAAGGACCGCGACGTTCCGGCGCGGGGCGCGGTAGGGGGGTGCCGTGCTCGGTGACCGCACTTGTGACCGAGTCGTGCCGCGCGACCGGCTGCCGTTTTTCCCCGGCAGCCCGGCCAGCTTTGCCAGCTCACCCGCGTGCACGGAGATCTGTTCGCCGTGCCGCACGTGAGAACCCCCCTTTCGAACCGGATACAGAGCCGGGCCGCCCAGGGGCGGGCGGTCCACCGGACGAGAGGGACAAGACTCATGAGTTCTGTTGTGCGCCCGCCCACTTCGGGCCAAGATCCGTTAATGACGGGCAAATACCGGCCGATCTCCTCTCACCTGGCCATTGCGCCGCCGGTGAGCGTGGTGATCCCCGCCATGAATGAGGCGGAGAATCTCCCCTACGTCTTCAAGACGCTTCCGGACTGGATACACGAAGTCGTTCTTGTGGACGGCAATTCCACGGACGACACCGTCGAAGTGGCCCGTGAACTGTGGCCGAAGGTCAAGGTCGTCGAACAGCGTGGCAAGGGCAAGGGGGATGCCCTGATCACCGGGTTCGAGGAGTGCACCGGCGACATCATCGTGATGGTCGACGCGGACGGCTCGGCCGACGGCAACGAGATCGTGTCGTATGTCTCCGCCCTGGTCTCGGGCGCCGACTTCGCCAAGGGCTCGCGGTTCGCCAACGGCGGCGGCACGGACGACATGACCTTCATCCGCAAGCTCGGCAACTGGGCGCTGTGCACCACCGTCAACCGCAAGTTCGGCGCCCGCTACACCGATCTCTGCTACGGATACAACGCGTTCTGGCGGCACTGCCTCGACAAGATCGACCTCGACTGCACGGGCTTCGAGGTGGAGACCCTGATGAACATCCGGGTGGTCAAGGCGGGGCTGAAGGTGCAGGAGATTCCCAGCCACGAGTATCTCCGCATCCACGGCACGAGCAATCTGCGGGCCGTGCGGGACGGGTTCCGGGTGCTCAAGGTCATCCTGAAGGAGCGGTCCAACCGGCGTGCGCTGCGGCGCCGTGAGCACCAGTCCCGGATGCTGAACACGGGCCGGGGAGAGCTGTCTTGAGCGATCCCGACATCTCCGTCGTGATCTGCGTCTACACCGAGGACCGCTGGGAGGACATCCTCGCGGCGGTCTCCTCGGTGCGCGCGCAGACCCGGGCCGCCCTGGAGACGCTGCTGGTCGTCGACCACAACCGGGCGCTCCTGGAGCGGCTCACCAAGGAGTACAAGGAGGCCGACGAGGTACGGGTGCTCGCCAACGCAGGTCCCCGCGGCCTGTCCGCTGGTCGCAACACCGGCATCGCCGCCTCGTACGGCGAGGTGATCGCCTTCCTCGACGACGACGCCGTGGCCGAGCGGGACTGGCTGCGCCGCTTCGCCGAGGGGTACGCCGACCCGCGCGTGATGGCCGTCGGCGGCCGTACGATGCCGATCTGGGCGTCGGGCCGCCGCCCCGCCTGGTTCCCGGAGGAGTTCGACTGGGTGGTGGGCTGCACCTACAAGGGGCTGCCGCCCGGCCGGGTCCGGGTCCGCAACGTCCTGGGCGGAAACGCTTCTTTCCGTCGAACGGCGTTCGACGCGGCGGGCGGCTTCGCCACCGGCATCGGCCGCGACGGCGACAAACGGCCCCTGGGCTGCGAGGAGACGGAACTGTGCATCCGCCTCACCCGCGCCCGGCCGGACGCGATCCTGCTGATCGACGACCGGGCGGTGATCCACCACCGGGTGCCCGAAATACGTGAGCACTTCCGGTACTTCCGCACCCGCACCTACGCCGAGGGCCTGTCGAAGGCCCTGGTGGCCCGGAGCGTGGGCGCGGACAAGGGGCTCGAGTCGGAACGCCGGTACACCACGCGTGTGCTGCCCCTCGGGGTCGCTCGTGGCCTGCGGGACGCACTGCTGGCCCGGCCGGGTGGCGCGGGTCGGGCGGGGGCGATCGTGGCCGGCGTGCTCACCGCGGCGGGCGGGTACGTGGTGGGGAGCGTACGGGCGCGCACAGGTGAGACCACGTTCTCCGTCGTGGAGATCGAAGGGGGGACCGGATGAGCGACACCCGCGTGCCGATTCTCATGTACCACTCGGTCGCGACGGCGCCGAACGACGCCACCCGCGCCCTGTCGGTCGCCCCGGAGGCCTTCGCGGAGCAGATGGCGCTGATCGGCGAACTGGGTCTCACCCCCGTCGGCACGGCCGAACTGGCGGCGAACTGGCGCTCTGGCGGCCCGCTGCCGGAGCGCCCGGTGCTGATCACCTTCGACGACGGCTACGAGGGCGTGCACCGGCACGCCCTGCCCGTCCTCGCCAAGCACGGCTTCACGGCGACGCTGTTCGTCTCGACCGGCTGGATCAGGGGCGCATACGACACCGGGGGCGGCCTGGACACCATGCTCGACTGGCACCAGGTGCGCGAGCTCGCGGGCGCCGGGGTCGAGATCGGCGGGCACAGCCATACGCATCCGCAGCTCGACCAGCTCGACGACGACACACTGCGGTCGGAGCTGACCCGCTGCAAGGAGATCGTCGCCGGCGAACTGGGCACGGTGCCGGCGTCGTTCGCCTACCCCTACGGCTACTCCAGCCGCCGGGTGCGCCGGGCCGTGCGGGAGGCCGGGTTCGCGCAGGCGCTCGCCGTCGGCAACGGGCTGGCCCGCCGCGGCCAGGGGCCGTACGCCCTGCAGCGGGTCACCGTGCGCCGCAGCACCGACGCCGAGGAGTTCGAGCGACTGGTCGAAGGACGTTCGATCGGCCGCAACTTCGCCCGGGACCGTGCCCTCACCAAGGGGTACGCCGTCCTCCGCAGAGCACGCCAGGTCCGCCGGAAGGCCATCCGTTCCCGTGTCTGACACGACGACCACAACCGAGGCCGCATCGCCCGGGACACAGGCGCCCGAGCAGTCGGGGCGCCGGCTCCGTCTGCCCGGCAAGGGCCGGTCGCCCGGCGGCAACCCACTGTTCCGCAACGCCTATGCCCTGATGCTCAACACCGGCATCTCCGCCGTCCTCGGGCTCGGCTTCTGGCTGGCCGCGGCCCGCTACTACACCGAGTCGGCGGTCGGCCAGGGCTCGGCCGCGATCGCCGCGATGAAGCTCCTCGCGGGCCTGACCGCGGTGACCCTGACCGGCGCCCTGGCCCGCTTCATCCCGGTCGCCGGGCGCGGCACCGGACGGCTGATCTTCCGTACGTACGCGGGCAGTTCGCTGATCGTGGCGCTCGGCGCGGGCGTCTTCCTGATGACGCTGGGCGTGTGGGGGCCGTCGTACCGCTTTCTGCACGGGCCGCTCAACGGGCTCGGCTTCATCGTGGCCGTCGTCGCCTGGAACCTGCTCACCCTCCAGGACGGCGTGCTGACCGGACTGCGCAGCGCGCCCTGGGTGCCGGTCGGCAACACCGTTTTCTCGGCCGTCAAACTGGGCCTGCTGGTCGCCTTCGCGGTGGCGATCCCCACGACCGGTGTCTTCGTCTCCTGGGTCGCCGCGATCGCCACCTCGGTGGTGCCGCTCGGCTGGCTGGTGTTCCGGCGCCTGGTGCCCCGGCACGTCAAGGCGACCGCGGAGCACACGAATCCGCCCACGCTGAAGGAGATCGGCAGATTCCTCGCCGGGGACTACACCGGCTCGCTGTTCTCGCTCGCCGTGGTCTACCTCGTCCCGGTGATCATCGCCTCGCAGGTCAGCTCCGAGGACAACGCGTACTTCTACATCACCACCACGATCGGCGGCACGGTCAATCTGCTCGCCATCAACATGGGCGCCTCCTTGACCGTCGAGGGCTCGCACGAGCCCGCCCGGCTGGCCGCCAACACCCGGGCGGCGCTACGGCGGATGGCCCGGATCATGCTGCCGATCTGCGGACTGCTGTTCGTCGGGGCACCGTGGATCCTCGGCGTGTTCGGCACGGGCTACGCGGACGCGGCGACACCGCTGCTGCGCTGGTTCGCGGTCGGCGCGCTTCTGCGGGTCGTCATGGAGACGTACTTCGCCGTGCTGCGCGCCCAGAGCCGCACCGCCGGACTCGCCTGGCTGCAGGGGCTGCTGTGCGTACTGGTCCTCGGCCTGACCCTGCTGCTGCTCCCCCGCATGGGGCTGACGGGCGCGGGCGTGGCCGAGATCTCCAGCCTGGCGGTGATCGTGACGATCGCCGCGCCCCGGCTGTGGAAGACGCTCCGGGCGGCACCGGCCGAGATCCCCGAGAGCGCGGCACCGGACGGCGACCTCGCCGACCTGGGGGCACCCGAGGTCCCGGCCGCCGCCCAGCCGCGCCGACGGGGTCCGGCCTGGGCGCTGGACTCCGACACCCTCGCGCTGGGCATCCACGTCGACTTCGACCACCTGGAGCGCCGCCCCGACGTGCGCCCCGGACCGGGCACCCCGCCCACGGGCACGCCCGTGCCGCACTCCGACGACCGGCCGACCTGGGCACTGCGGCCCCGGCCGGCCGAGGCCGTGGGACTGCCCGTCGAGACGGGGGTCCCCCCGCTCGAGCGAATCCGAGAGTGGGGGCGCGAGCCGGGCTCGGAGGCCTCGCTGGGCCCGGCCGAGGCCTCGCTGCTGAGGGAGGCCGAGGTCGACGCGCCGTTCGAGGAAGCCGTCGCACCGGAGACTCCCGCAGCGCCGGAGGACACCACGACACCACCGGACGAGGACCCGCCCGAGACAGCGGTTCCCTCGCAGCGCGACCGGCTGATGCCCACCCGCTCCGGAGTCGTCCTCGGCTGTCTGCTGATCGCCGCGCTCCTGCTCTACTGGGTGCCCGCGCTGCGGCTCGACGAGTCCGACCTGGACGAGATGGGCGGGCTCGGCCTGATCTCCGTACTGCCGCTGCCCACGCTGGTCGGGGCGGCGCTGCTGATCGCGGTGTTCGCCTCGCTGCTCTGGCTGCGCCGTGAACACCGGGCGCTGCTGCTGGTCACCCTCCTTGCGACCGTGGTGTCGCTGCACGCCCTGCCCGCCGTCATCGAGACGGAACCCCGGTTCGCGACGGCCTGGCAGCACCTCGGGTTCATCGACTACATCGACCGCACCGGGTCCGCCGTGCCGGACCTGGACGCGCGCTGGAGCTGGCCGGGCTTCTTCGCGGTGGCCGCGTTCGTCGCCAAGGCGTGCGGGATCACGGACTTCACGGAGATCATCCGCTGGTGGCCGCTCGCCGTCCAGCTCGCCTATCTGGCCCCGATGTTCCTGCTCGTGCGCCATATGCGGGCGAGCTGGCGGGCCAAGTGGACCGGCATCTGGATCTTCGTGCTCAGCGGCTGGGTCGGCCAGGACTACTTCTCCCCGCAGGGCTTCACCTATCTGCTCTACCTCGTCTTCGTGGCGATCCTCCTCGTCTGGTTCCGCGCCCCGCGCGTGATCTGGACGAAGTACCGCCCCGGTGAGGCCGAGGTGGAGCCGACGGACCGGCGTCAGCGGGCCGTGCTGCTCATGGTGCTGATCGGTCTGTACGCGGCGAGCGTCCCGGCGCACCAGCTCACCCCGTTCGTGATGCTGGGCGTGCTGGCGGTGCTCGTCCTGATCGGCAGGTCGGAGCTGCGCGGTCTGCCGATCCTGTTCGGGGTGCTGGCAGCGGTGTGGCTCGGCTTCATGGCGGAGCCGTACTGGTCCGGGCACTTCAACGACCTGTTCGGCGGGGTGGGCGGGGTCGGCAGCAATGTGTCGACCTCCGTCTCGGGACGTATCCAGGGCGGCAGTTCGACACACAAGCTGGTCCTGTACACCCGGGTGCTGCTGGCCGGCGGGGTGATGGCGTTCGCCTGCTGGGGCTGGTGGCGGCGGCGCGACCACAAGTACCGCGAGCGGTCGCTGCTGGTGCTCACCTTCGTCCCGTTCCTGGGCTTCGGCATGCAGTCGTACGGCGGTGAGATGGCGCTGCGCGTCTTCATGTTCGCGCTGCCGGGGGCCGCCCTGCTCGGTGCGCTCGCCCTGTTCCCGCGCACCGGGGTCACCGCGAAGGAACGCGACAGGGACCGGGTCAGCCTGGCTCCGCTGGCCGCGCTCATGGCGGGCCTGCTGCTCATGGGCGGCTTCCTGGTGGCCCGCTGGGGCAACGAGCCGTTCGAGCGCATCCGGCCGGGCGAGGTCGCGGCCATGGACTATGTGTACGCCCATGACAAGCCGACGGTGCGGCTGCTGTGGCTGAGCAACGACACGGTCAACAACGTGACGCCGGCGATGCCGTGGGGCACGCGGGACATGGAGCGGGTCAACTATGTGCCGACCCTGGCCCCGACCGACCCGGTCCTGGTGTCGGGCCTGGTCAAGGCGCTCAAGGACGCGGGCCCGAACTCGTACCTGATGCTCAACAGGAGCCAGATCACCTACCTCCAGATGGACGTGGGCTACTCGGCGACCTGGGAGTCCCGGCTGATCCAGAACCTCGACAACCGGCAGGAGCTGACGAAGGTCCTGGTCAACGACGACGTCACCATGTACGCGATGCGCAAGCGGCCCGCGGGCAAGGTGCCTCAGCCGGATCCCGGCCCGATCGGGCCGCAGGTGACCTGGACGCCGTGGTCGGTGGTCGGCGGGCTCGCGACGGTCGCGCTGATCCTGCTGCTCGGCGCGCGTGAGGTGGTCCGGGTCGCGGTGCGGCCCGGGGTGCGTCAACTGCGCTGGCTGCAGAGCAGTTTCTGGTTCTCGCTGCCCTTGCTGGCGGTCCTGCTGGCCTCGTTGGTGCAGCGGTTCCTGACCATGAAGTGAGGCCCGACGTGGCTCGCCGGATTACCGGGCGAGCCACTTCACCTCGTACGCGTGCATGTCGAACCGTTTCCCGTCGACCTGCGCGCTGATCGTCCGGTCGAGCGTGTTGACCACGAGGACGGCCTTGTCGCTGGCCAGCACGCGCACATGGGGCACGTCGTCCTTGGCGACGGACACGGACTCGAACCGGGTGCCGGGCCCGAACGCCTTGCCGAACCTCGCCACCAGGTCGTACATGGGCAGCTGCTTGCCCCCGTCCGCGCCGTCGGTCGGCGTCCACAGGCAGCCGGCGCAGTCGGTGCCCTTCTCCTCCTCCGGGTTCCAGTAGAAGCCGGAGGAGGCGCCGCCCTTGACCATGGCGATCATTCCGGTGGCCTGGACGGCGACGCGATGGGTCTCGGACCAGCCCTTGCGGTCGTCGTTGCCGTCGGCGGGCTCGACGTAGTACTCGGCCCACCACAGGGGCAGGTCGTGGGTCTGCCGGCGCGCCCACTCGCTCACCGCCGTGAGCTTGTCGGTGGCCGCGAACTCGTCGGGCAGCATGTCGTCGTCATTGGTGTAGCTGGAGCCGTCGACGACCACGAAGTCGGCGCCGGCCTTGTGCGTGTTCCAGTAGTCGAAGGCGTCGAGGACCCGCTGGTCCATGGCTCCCCAGGCACCCCGGAGGGTGGTGGAGGCGTCCTGTGTCTGGCGCGGGTCG
Source organism: Streptomyces herbicida (assembly GCF_032656585.1). NCBI lineage: Bacteria > Bacillati > Actinomycetota > Actinomycetes > Kitasatosporales > Streptomycetaceae > Streptomyces > Streptomyces herbicida. Next base: position 77,284 of record NZ_JAUYWJ010000011.1, on the reverse strand, counting down.
ACGCTGTCCATGACCAGGTACGGCCCGCCGACCATGATGTCCTTGTTCACCTTCTTCAGCGCCTTGTACACGAGGTTGTACATCGTGGTGTAGCCCTCGTAGTCCCAGCGCCCCTTGCCGTTGTTCCAGAAGCCCTTGAACTCGTTCCAGACGATGAAGTGGCGTACGTCCGGGTAGCGCCTGGCGACGGTCGCGGCGAGGTCGGCGAAGTCCTGGTAGTGGCCGGGGGTCGGCGCGGTCTCCAGGGCGGCCTGGCTCCAGTTGGTGTTGTCGACGCCCGCCTTGCCGCCCTTCATCCAGTCCGGAGAGCAGCACAGCGTGATGACCGGCGTGGCGCCCGAGTCGCGCATGAAGTCGATACGGCGGTCCATCGCGCCGAAGTCGTAGCGCCCCTTCACCGGCTCGGGGTTGTCCGCGCCCCAGCCCATGATGTGCTGGTTCTGCGGCAGCCCGCCGTTCTTGGCCAGCAGTTCCTCGACCCGCCGGGTGGCGGAGTCACTGCCCTCGTCGGCGCTGTACTGGGTGTGGGTGAAGCCCCAGCCGGCATACGGGTCGGTCGGGTGGGCCGGGGTGGCCGGTGTGCCGTGCACCTTGTCGCCGTCGCGGGTGGTGCCCGCGGTGCTTGCGCCTCCCCCGGGGAGCGTGTTGATGAGGGTCACCACGAGGGCCAGCGCGGCCATTCCCACGCCGAGCAGAGCGGTGAGCCGCCACCGCCGATTCCCCGAATTCCACCCATGACGTCCCATCAAGGACAACAGTAATGGCGAATTTCGTGTCCGGGGGAGGTGTTGGGAACACCCGGAACAAGCGGCGGAAATGCGATGCACGGAGCGCGTCGGTGCCGGATCATGGCGGCATGTCTGCGAACCCACACGACGCTCTGCCGATCCGGCTCAACGTCGACGACTCCGACTCGCCGTCCGACGTCGTCGACGCGCTGTTCCTCGGCCGCTTCGCGACGGGCGAGCAACCCTACTCGCACGCGGTCAACATCGACCGGGTGCGCTCCGGCGCGAGCCTGCTGCCGCAGGACGCCCGGGTGCTGCGTGTGGCCCGTGACGACGACCGCAGCGCGACGCTGGCCGAGGGGGACGGCTGGACGCTGCTCGTCTCCCGGTGGAACCGGGGCGCGGACGTCACGGTGACGGCGACCAGCGCCGAGCTGGCGGAGAAGGTCGTCGACCAGGCCACGGACGGCGCGGCGGACGAGCCCGAGCCACAGCCGGAGAACGTGACGATGGGCTTTTGGTACGTGTCGCCGAGACGCGGCCCGCACCGCACGACCCGCCAGATCTCCGCGGGCACCTGGGACGAGGTGCGGCCCAACTACACCACGCCGGTGGCGGAGGCCATGGACCGCCTGATGAAGACGACCCCGGAGGACATCGCGGGCCGCCTGCTGCTGCTGCACGGTCCGCCGGGCACCGGCAAGACCTCGGCCCTGCGCACGCTGGCCCGCTCCTGGCGGGACTGGTGTCAGGTGGACTGTGTGCTGGACCCCGAGCGTCTGTTCTCCGACGTCGGCTATCTGATGGACATCGCGATCGGCGAGGAGGACGCGGCGGGCAAGGGGCGCTGGCGGCTGCTTCTGCTGGAGGACTGCGACGAGCTGATCCGCGGCGAGGCCAAGCACACGGCGGGACAGGCGCTGTCGCGGCTGCTGAACCTGACCGACGGCCTGCTGGGCCAGGGCCGCAATGTGCTGGTCGGGGTCACCACCAACGAGGACCTGGAGCGTCTCCACCCGGCCGTGGTCCGTCCCGGCCGCTGCCTGGCCCGTATCGAGGTGGGCCCGCTGACCCGCCGGGAGGCGGTGGCCTGGCTGGGCAGGGAGGACGGCGTGGGCCGGGAGGGCGCGACGCTCGCGGAGCTGTTCGCGCTGCGCAGGGGCACGTCGCCGACGTCGGTGCCGGGGGCGCGGGACGGGGCGGACGCGGGGCTGTATCTGTAGGGGGCCGCCGCTGCCGGCCGGTGCTTTGATGGACGTATGACCCTGTACGTCGGCACGTCCGGGTGGCAGTACAAGGACTGGCGGGGCGTCCTGTACCCCGCCGAGGTGCCGGTGCGGCTGTGGCTGGAAGAGTACGCGCAGCGCTTCGCCACGGTGGAGATCAACAACGCGTTCTACCGGCTGCCGACGCGGGAGAACTTCGAGGCCTGGCGGGACCGGTTGCCGGACGACTTCGTGGTGGCGGTGAAGGCGAGCCGGTACCTCACGCACATCAAGCGGCTGAAGGACCCGGCGGAACCGGTGGACCGTCTGATGTCGCATGCGGCCGGCCTGGGCGCCCGCCTCGGCCCGGTCCTCCTGCAGCTGCCGCCGACCCTGCGCTTCGACCCCGGTCTGCTGGACGCCTGCCTCGCCTGCTTCCCGTCCGGCACACGGGTCGCGGTGGAACCCCGGCACGATTCATGGTGGACGGCCGACACCCGCAAGGTTCTCGAGTCGCGGGGCGCCGCCCTGTGCTGGGCCGATGTGCAGGCCCACCCGGTGACCCCGCTGTGGCGCACCACGGACTGGGGCTACGTCCGCTTCCACGAGGGCCGCGCCCGGCCGTGGCCGCGCTACGGCCGCCGCTCGCTGGAGACCTGGGTCGACCGCGTCGCGACGACCTGGTCCGACGGCCACGACGTCTACACGTACTTCAACAACGACCCCGGCGGGGCGGCGGTGGAGGACGCGAAGGTCTTCGGCAGACTGGCGGCGGGGGCAGACCTCACGGTGACCCGCACACCGCAACTGAGCTCACGCCGCTGAACGCCCGCCGCTGATCACGGCCGATACCAACGGTGCCGAACCCGCCTCACCCCTCCCCATAGACCGCCCGCAAGGCATCCCGCACGGCGGCGAGCGCCGACTCCTCATCAAGGCCGAGCCTGCGCACACGCTCGACGTAAGCCTCCGCGGCCACGCAGACCTCACGCAGACCCGCACACCGCAACCAAGCCCACGCCGCTGAACACCCGCCGCTGAACACGGCCGATACCAACGGTGCCGAACCCGCCTCACCCCTCCCCATAGACCGCCCGCAAGGCATCCCGCACGGCGGCGAGCGCCGACTCCTCATCAAGGCCGAGCCTGCGCACACGCTCGACGTAAGCCTGCGCGGCGGACGCCGCCTCACGCACCGCTGCCGAGCCGGCGGCAGCCACGAACGTGCCGTTGCGCCCCCGGGTCTCGATCACCCCGTCCGTCTCCAGCGCCCGGTACGCCTTGGCCACCGTGTTCACCGCGAGCCCCAGCGACTCGGCCAGCCCCCGCACGGTCGGCAGCCGATACCCCACGGGCAGCGCCCCCGACCGCGCCTGCTCGGAAATCTGCGCCCTTACCTGCTCGTACGGCGGCGCGCTGTCGTCGATGTGGATCTTCAAGGTCACGGGGCCGATTGTCCCGCACCCACCGGAAAATGAGAGGCATCCCGACACGGGTCCGGCCTAGCGTGCACCCTCATGACAGTGATCGTGCGCGACCTGAACCCAGACGTCCCGGCCGACGCCGAGGGCTTTGCCAGAGTTCGCCATCTCGCCCTTCCGTACATCCTGTTCACCCCCGACTCGGTCCGTCACCTCCTCACCCGCAGCCATCCCGACGCCCACTTCCGCTCGCTCGTCGCGGTCGAGGACGGCGAGGTGATCGGCACGGCCCAGGTCGCTGTCGCGCACGACAGCCCCGATCGGGGCCAGGGGTATCTCAACGTCTACGTGCGCCCGGACCGGACCCGCCGCGGTGCCGGCCGACTCCTCGTGCGGGCGGGCGAGGAGCACTGCGCCGCCGTCGGCGTGACCAAGGTGTTCAGCTGGATCCTGGACGAGCCGGCCAACCGTGCCTTCGCCGAGCGGCGCGGCTATACGAGGGGCCGTCCCGCCCATTTCCTCCGCCTCGACCTGGCGAACGGCACTCTTCCGCCGCTCCCCGGCGTCCCCCAGGGCGTCGAGCTGCGCACGGCCGCCGACTTCGCGGACGATCCGCGGCCGTTGTTCGACCTGGACGCGGAGACGGTCACGGACGAACCCGGTGAGGTCGCCATCGAGTTCACGGACTACGACGCCTGGCTCGAGCAGACCTGGAAGCATCCGCTGCTGAGCCGCGAGCTGACCCTGGCCGCGGTCGTCGACGGCCGTCCGGTCGCCTTCAGCGTCGCCTACACCGACGGCGCCACCCGCTACGCCACCGCGATGACCGGTACCGTCCGTGCTCACCGCGGCCGTGGCCTGGCCAAGCTCGCCAAGATCCACTCCCTGTACCGGGCCCGCGCCGCCGGCGTCACCGAGGCCTTTACGGGCAACGACGCCGGCAACGACCCGATGATCGCGATCAACAAATGGCTCGGTTACGAGATCTGCGCGACGGAGGTGCGCTATGTCCGCGAACTCGGCTGAGCGGGCGACCGCCGTGGCCGTCGTGCTCGTCAAGGGCGGCCGTACGAAGATCCGTTACCCGGCGGAGCTGCTCGGCGACGACGGAGTGCGCGTGTCCGTTCGGGCCCCCTTTGCGGGCGAGGGCGTGCGCGACTTCGGCTTTGTGCGCTTCGAGCCGGGCGATGTGTTCACCGAGCACTACTGGCGCGACCGCTGGTACTCCGTGAAGGAGGTCCGCGCCGGCGACGGCACGCTCAAGGGCTGGTACTGCGACATCACCCGGCCCGCGACGCGCTCCGGCACGGAGCTGGTCGTCGAGGACCTCGACCTGGACCTGTGGCGCTCCGCCGACGGAACGGACGTACGGCGCCTGGACGAGGACGAGTTCGCCGAGAGCGGTCTGGCAAAGACGGACCCGAGGGCCGCCGCTGCCGCCCTGGCCGCCCTCGACGAGCTGGAGTCACTGGCCCGTGAGGGCGGCATCGAGGCGCTGACGGCCTGACGCGGCGCCACCGGCCCGACGCAGCGCCGGGCGGCTCACATCGTCGCCACCACGGCGTACCGCTCGTCGTCCACCCGTCTTCCCCACAGCCGTGCGTCCTCCGACAGCCGCTCCACGCGCACGTGCCCGGCGAGCGGTTCCAGGAGGCCGACGAGCCGGTCGGCGGGTATGCCGACCGGAGTGACCGTCCCCCACACGCCCTCGACCAGCACGAGCCGCCCTCCCCCACTGCCGAAAGCGTGGGAGGTACCCCCAGGCCGCAGCAGTCCCCACCAGTGCCGCAGGACGCGGGCTGGGTCGGGCAGCGTCCACAGCACGTGCCGTACCAACAGGACGTCGTAGCGCTCCTCCCCCACCGGAGGTGCCGCCGCGTCGCCGACGAGGAACACCGCGTCACGCCCGGCGAGCTTGGCGCGGGCCTGCTCCACCATCGGCGGGGACAGGTCGACGCCGGTCACACGGTGTCCCCGCTCGGCGGCGAGGAGCGACAGGCTGCCCGTGCCGCAGCCGAGGTCGAGGACGTCGGCTGGGTGTCCGGGGAGCCAGTCGGTGAGCCTTTCCGCCCAGGCCGCGCGCACCTCGGGGTCGCGCAGGCCGTGGTCCGGCTCGTCGTCGAAGGCGGCCGCCTCGGTGTCCCAGTCGATCGCGTCCGCACCCACCGCAGCCAATCGGTCACTCTCGTTCGTCATGGCCCCAGAGTGACACCCGCCACTGACAGTCCAATCGTGACAGCGGCCACTGACAGACCGGGACCGATGAGGAACTCTCGCCGAAAGCGTCTACCTCCGTGAGGCAGCGGAACCCGGTAGGCACCAAGGAGGCAGCCATGCGCCGCACGACCGTGCAGAAGCCCCTGAAGAGGACCGACAACAGCCGACGGTGCCGCGACGAGGTCGACGAGCGCCCCGCGGGACGCCCCGAGGTGCGCAAGGACGTCGCACGCGTCTGGTGGCCCGACGGCTGACGCCAACGGCGCGTCACTCCAGTCGCTTGCGGTAGTGGAAGCGGTCGTACGGACCGTCGAGGCGGCGCTCCACCACCTCGTATCCGAACTTCGGATAGATCTTCTGGTTCTCCCACATCATCGCGTTCGTACAGAGCCTGACCTCGGGCAGGCCGAGGGCACGCGCGCGTGCGTCCACGAACTCCAGCAGCCGCCGTCCCACTCCCCTGCCGTGCGCATCGGGGTGGACGGCGATGCTGTCGAGAAACAGATGGTCCTCGTGCGCCTCGACCACGACGAGGCCGACCACGGGCTCGCCCGTCACGAACACCCGCCCCGCGGCCACGTTTGCCGCGTGGTCCGCCCGCATGGGCGCGGGAACCACTCCGATGCGCTCGATGTAGTGGTGGTACGCCGCGTCGGTCACGGACTTCACAGCCGCCACATCGGCGGCCGCGGCCGGCCGGATCTCGTCGTTCTCCATGCCACGCACGCTACCTACCTCAGTACAGCCTGAGCACTCCCTTAACGGCACCATAAGGATCTCCATCACCCGCCTCCAGCAGGCGATTTCGCGGTTTCTTGCGGCTAGTTTCTGATCGCCCCCACGGGATCCCCCACCCGGGATCCGCCCGCACGAGGACCGTTCCGAGGAGTTCCCCATGCCCGCACGCCGCAAGGCCGCCGCCGTCGCCGCCCTCGGACTGACCCCGCTCGCGCTGACCTCACTCGCCGCCGCGCCCGCCTTTGCGCACGGTTCGATGGGCGGCCCGGTCAGCCGGGTGTCGCAGTGCTACGCGGAGGGTCCGGAGAGTCCGAAGTCGGCGGCCTGCAAGGCGGCGGTCGCGGCCGGCGGCACCCAGGCTCTCTACGACTGGAACGGCATCCGGATCGGCGACGCGAACGGGCGCCACCAGCAGCTGATCCCGGACGGCAAGCTGTGCAGCGCGAACAACACCGAGTTCAAGGGGCTCGACCTGGCCCGCGCCGACTGGCCGGCGACGAGCGTGCGCAGTGGTTCGTACACCTTCAAGTACCGCGTGACCGCCCCGCACAAGGGCACCTTCAAGGTCTATGTCACCAAGCCCGGCTACACCCCGTCGAAGCCGCTCGGCTGGGGCGATCTGGATCTGGCGCACCCGGTGGCGACGGCCACGAACCCGGTCGCCTCGGGCGGTTTCTACACGTTCTCCGGCAAGCTCCCCGAGCGCTCCGGCCGGCAGCTTCTGTATGCGATCTGGCAGCGGTCGGACAGCCCGGAGGCGTTCTACTCCTGCTCGGACGTGGCCTTCGGCGGCACGAAGGGCGGTGGGAGCAACGGTGGCGGTACGGCCGGCGGCAGCACCCCGGCGCCGGGCGCCTCCGCGCCCTCGGACGAGCAGATCGAGGCCGGTGCCGACAAGTCGACGATCGAGCACCACGGTCACGGGGACGACGACGCCAGTACGTCGGCGGAGCCGACGACCCGCGCCGAGGCCGGCCCGGCCAACGCGCCCGAGGCCGCCGGTACCTCCAGGAAACTCGCCGAGACCGGCGCGGACGGCAGCACGCCGTACCTGGCGATCGGGGGTGCGGCCGCCCTGGCGCTCGGCTCCGCCGCCGCGTTCGCCTCGGTCCGGCGGCGTGCGATCAGCGGTGGCCGCGACGGCCACTGAACAAGGCTCCGGGGCCTGACCGGCGGCTCAGGCCGGACAGGCCCCGGCGAACGTCAGCTGAACACCGACGCGCAGGTGGTGGCGGTGGCGTGTGCCGGGTCGAGCGCGTTGGCCACTTCGTGGAAGGCGATGCGGTCGAGGAGCCCGATCGCCACGTGTTCGGAGAGGTCGAGCGGACACAGGTCCTGGAGCAGGACGTTGTTGACGTCCGAGCCGCTCAGGTACTGGCTGCGCCACGGCGTGGCCACCTCGTCGTACTTGGTGGCGATGACCGTGTAGTGCACTCCGGGGACGGTGTCGCCGCCCGCGTTGAGCTTGGTGAGGAAGTCGGATCCGGCGATCTGGTCGGCGAGGCCGGGGATGGTGGCCTTGATCAGGTCTTCGGCGCCCGGGAAGTACGGCAGCAGGTTGGTGAGGCCGTTCAGGTTCGTCCCGTGGTTGTCGGGGGCGAGGCCGACGAGGGCGTTCACCTTGGCGGCTCCGCCGAGGAACTTCAGGTAGTAGCGGGGCATCATGCCGCCCTGCGAGTGCCCGACGAGGTCGGCCTTGGCGGCTCCGGTGGCGGAGAGCACCCTGTCGACGTAGTCGGACAGCTGCTGTGCCGACTTGTCGATGGGGCCGAGGCCGTAGAAGAGCGGGACGCCGGACAGTTGTCCGTAGTCGAGGGAGAAGACGCAGTACCCGCGGTCCTTCAGGTACGGCGCGAGGGACAGCCAGTTGTCGATGGAGTTCCCCAGGGTGCCGTGGACCAGCACGACGGGGCGGGGGTGGCTCGCGGACGGCTTGCACGAGTAGTCGTTCCAACCGCTGCTGGGGGCGGTGGAGGCGTGGGCGGTGGCGGCGGGGACGGTGGCCACGACTGCGGCCAGGAGCAGCGCGGCGAGGGGTCTGGCGACTCTCTTCCAGGGCAGCATCGTGTGATCTCCTTGCGGCTCAAGGGAGTTGCGACGGCCTTACGCCCTGTGATCCGGATCACGAAGGATGCTGTTCACTCGTCAAGTTACGGGCGAGTAGTGCAAGTGTGAAGTTACGCGTCAGTAAAAACTTCCAGTGATAACCAGCGACCCGCTGGACCACTGCCGGACCGTCACCAAGCAGGCCTGACAGGACCGTAGGGCGCGATACGCGCCAGCCGGTCCCGCAACACGCGCACTTCACCTTCGCCCAGGAGTTCGACCCACGCCCCCACCGCCTCGGCGGCCGCTTCCTCCGCGGCCCGGGTGCAGGCCCACCCACGCTCGGTGAGCACGATCAGCCGGGCCCGCGCGTCCTCGGGATGCGGGCGCCGCTCGGCGTACCCCTTGCGCACGATCTCGTCGACGAGCTGGCTGGCCGCCTGCTTGGTGACCCCGAGATGCGCGGCCAGGTCCGTCACCGTGGCCCCGTCCGGGGCGAGCCGCGCGAAGGCGAAGCCGTGCGCGGGCCGCACCCCCTCGAAGCCACGGGCGACGACCCCGTCGTTGATGCGTTGCGTGAGCTCACCGGCGACGGCGAGCAGGGCGGCGGACAGGGCCATGGCTTCGGAGTTCTGCACGGAGGCATTGAAACACCCTTGACGGATTGGTCAAGCAGCTTGACCATAGAGGGCGTACGGTCAAGCTGCTTGACCACTTTCGCTTGGCCGCTTTCCGCATCGGAGAACCGCAGAACCGGAGGTCGCACCATGCCCGTCGTCCGTTCGTCCGAAGCCGTGACCCACGAGATCCACGGCGCCCGCTTCGTCTCGTACGCCACCCCCCTCGCCGGCAGCAAGGAACTGTGCGCCTGGCGGGGCGAGATCCCGGCGGGGACCGAGGCCCCCGCCCACACCGTCACCCGTGAGGAGATATTCCATCTGCTCGTCGGCGACCTTCTGATCACCCTCGACGGCCGCAGCGAGCGGATCGGTGCCGGCGACACGGTGATCATCAACCCGGGCACGGCCTTCGCCGTCGAGAACCCGACCGATCACACCGCGATCTCCTGGGTCACCACCTCCATCGGCCTGGAGGCGGAGCTGGCCGACGGCACCCGCATCACGCCGCCGTGGGCCAACTGACGCCCGGCTGACGCCCGGCCGAAGGGGTCACGCCGCCAGCGTCCCCGGCATCACCGCCCGCGGTCCGAACTTCGCTCGCGCGCGGTCCGCGACCTCCTCGATACGGCGGACCCTCTCGTCCACGGGATCGAAGGTGAGCTGGTGGGAGGCCTGTGTGGCAGGAGCGAGGCCCTCCGCACGGAGGACGAGCGCGCGGACCCGGGCGCGCTGGAGGCCGAGCGCCTCGTACATGCCGTACGCGGATTTCGTCAGCGCGGCGGAGTGCGCGGTCGGTTCCCGAAGGGTGCGGCTGCGGGTCGTCGAAGACCGGTCGGCATAGCGCACGGTGAGGGTCAGGGTGCGGCAGACCTTCTCCAGGGCGCGCAGCCGGGCGCCCAGTTCCTCGGCGGCCGAGAGCAGTGCGCGGCGGTGCCTGTCGGGGTCCAGCTCGTCGAGGGGGAAGGGGCGTTCGGCGGCGAGGGAGCGCGAGACGGCGTTCGGCACGACCCGGCCGCGGTCGATGCCGTTCGCCTTCTCGTGCAGCTCGCGGCCCGCCTTCGCGCCGAGCAGGCGCTGGAGCGTGGACAGCGGTGCGGCGGCGACCCGGCCCAGGGAGTCGAGGCCGTACTCGCACAGGGTGCGGGCGGTGGCCGTGCCGACGCCGGGCAGCGCGGACACGGGGCGGTCCGCGAGGAACTCCGCGACGGCGTCGGGGCCCTCGGGAACCGCGCAGGTCACGCCCGGCCGCGCGTCGCGCAGCGCCATGCGGGCCGACATCGGGCCCGGCCCGGCGCCGATCGTGCAGTCGACGCCGTGCAGCGCGAGCGCACGGACCCGGATCACCGCCGCCAGCTCGACGGCGCTGCGGCCGAAGTAGCGCTCGGCGCCGCGCAGATCGGCCAGCGCCCCGTCCGGTGGCAGCGCCTCCACGACCGGGGTGAACTCCTCCAGCAATCCGAGCAGCCCCGGCAGGGCCGCCTCGTACATCGGAGGCAGCTGGAAACGTACGCAGAGGATGGTCATCCCGCACTCCCCGGACTCTGGTGCCACAACTTCCGTATCTGTGAAGGCTCTTGACCCGCGGGGCGCAGATCGGCCCATGGGTGCATCTCGTATCCGGTGGGCAGCTGGATCCGGCGGCCGTGTGTCGGATCGCCGCCCGCCCCGTCCGGCACCGGCTCCGCAAGGCGCGCCGCCACCTCGTCGAGCCCGCCCTCGGCGCGCAGTTCGACGAGTTCGGCGAGGTTCCAGGCGGCGGCGCCCACCACGCTGAGGCTGCGCGGGCCGCGCCGCTGCACCACCCCGCGCACCAGCAGCAGCCAGGAGTGGAAGACCGTGTGCGCGCAGGCGTCGTGGGAGTCGTCGAAGAAGGCGAGGTCGACCAGTCCGGTGCCGTCGTCCAGCGTGGTGAAGATGACCCGCTTGCCGGACCGGATCGGCGGGGTCTGGGTGGCCGCCTTGGCGCCCGCGACCAGCACCGTCTCGCCGTGTGCGACCTCGCGCAGCCGGCGTGCCGACACCACGCCCAGCTCCGTCAGGAACTCCCGGTGGTCGTCCATCAGATTGCGCGAGGCGTCCATGGACAGCACGCCGAGTTCGGCGCTGAGCTTCTCCGCCGAGGTGAGGTCGGGCAGCCCTGCCGGGGCCGTCTTGCGGCCGCCGGCCAGCGGGAGCTGACCGCCACCGGCGCCTCGGGCACCCCGGTGCAGCTCGGTCAGGTGCAGTTGCAGATCGCGGCGGTTGGCACCGAAGGCGTCCAGCGCGCCGACCTGGGCGAGCCGCCCGGCCAGTGGCCGGCTCGGCCGTGCCCGCTCCCAGAAGTCCAGCAGGGAGGCGTACGGCTGTCCGTCCGCGATCCGTGCCGCCTCCGCCTCGCTGATGCCGTGTACGTCGCAGAGGGCGAGCCGGAGGCCCCACACGACAGGCGATTCAGACACCAGTTCGATACGGTGGGCGACCGCCGACCGGTTCACGTCCAACGGCAGGATCGGCACCCCGCGCCGGCGCGCGTCCGCCAGCAGCAGCCGCTTCGGGTACATCCCGGGGTCGTGCGTGAGCAGCCCCGCGTAGAAGGCGGCCGGGTGATGCGCCTTCAGCCAGGCCGACTGGTACGTCGGTACGGCGAAGGCGACCGCGTGCGCCTTGCAGAAGCCGTACGAGCCGAAGGCCTCGATGATCTCCCAGGTCCGCTGAATCGTTTCCGCGTCATATCCGTGCGCCGCCGCGTGCTGCGCGAACCAGAACCGGATCCGCCCCTGCGACTCCGGGTCGGACAGTCCGCGCCGCACCCGGTCCGCCTCGCCGCGCCCGCAGCCGGTCATGATGTCGACGATGTCGATGATCTGCTCGTGGAAGACCACGACCCCGTAGGTGTCCCGCAGCGGCTCCGCCAGGTCCGGGTGCGGGAAACGGACCGGCGCCCGCCCGTGCCGTGCCTCGATGAACGGCCGCACCATGTCGGCGGCGACCGGACCGGGCCGGAAGAGGGAGATGTCGACGACCAGGTCGTGGAAGGTGGCCGGCTGCAGGCGTCCCACCAGGTCCCGCTGACCGGGCGACTCGATCTGGAAGCAGCCCAGCGTCTCGGTGGACCGGATGAGCGCATACGTCGCCGGGTCGCCCGGCGCCACCGCGTCCAGGTCGATCCGCTCTCCGGTCGCCCGCTCCACCTCGGCGACCGCGTGCGCCATCGCCGACTGCATCCGCACCCCGAGCACATCGAGCTTGAGCAGCCCGAGGTCCTCCACGTCCTCCTTGTCGAACTGCGACATGGGGAACCCCTCGCCGCTGGTCGGTACGACCGGCGTACGGGAGAGGAGGGAGGCGTCGGAGAGCAGCACCCCGCACGGGTGCATGGCGATGCCGCGCGGGAGGGCGTCGAGGGACTCGACCAGTTCCCAGAGCCGCTCGTACCGCTCCCCCTCCCCCGCCAGTTGCCTGAGTTCGGGCAGCTCCTCCAGTGCCGCGCGGGCGTCGCGGGCGCGGATGTGCGGGAAGGACTTGGCGATGCGGTCGATCTCGGCCGGGTCCATGGACAGGGCCGCGCCCACGTCACGGATCGCATGGCGGACCCGGTACGTCTCCGGCATGGAGACGGTCGCGACCCGGTCGGTGCCGAAGCGGTCGATGATCGCGCGGTAGACCTCCAGCCGACGCGCCGACTCCACGTCGATGTCGATGTCGGGCAGCACGACCCGCTCCTTCGACAGGAAGCGCTCCATCAGCAGCCCGTGCTCGATCGGATCGGCGTGTGCGATGCCGAGGAGGTGGTTGACGAGGGAGCCCGCGCCGGAGCCGCGCGCGGCGACCCGGATGCCCATCTCCCGTACGTCGTCCACCACCTGGGCGACGGTGAGGAAGTAGGAGGCGAAGCCGTGGTGGGCGATGATGTCCAGCTCCTGGTGCATCCGCTCCCAGTAGGCACGGTTTCCGGCGTGGCCGCGCAGCACCATCCCCGCCGCCGCCCGTGAGGCCAGCGCCCGCTGGGCGGTGCGGCGGCCGGCGCCGACGAGGTGCGGCTCGGGGAAGTGGACGGTGCCGATGCCGAGGTCGTCCTCGGGGTCGACCAGGCACTCGGCGGCCGTCGCCCGTGTCTGCTCCAGGAGGCGTTGGGCGGTGTCGCGCCGGTAGCCCGCGGCCTCCACGATCCGCTCGGCCGCCCCGAGCATGGCGCCCGCGTCCTTGAGCCAGGCCTCGCCGGAGTCCAGTTCCTTGGCCGGGTCGATCGGGACGAGTCGGCGGGCGGCGTCCAGGACGTCGGCGACCGGGCCCTGGCCGGGGTCGGCGTACCGGACGGCATTGCTGAGCACCGGCCGGATCCGCTGTTCGGCGGCGAAGCCGACGGTACGGGCGGCCAGGCGCAGGGAGCCGGGGCCGGTGCCCTGGCGGCCGTGCCAGACGGTCTCCAGACGCAGGGCGTCGCCGTAGATCTCGCGCCAGGGGGCGAGCAGCCGGGCCGCGCGGTCCGGGCGCCCGGCGGCGAGAGCACGGCCGACGTCGGAGGCGGGGCCGAGCAGGACGGTCAGGCCGTCGGCCTGGTTGGCGGACCAGGGCAGGAGGGGGGTGCCCTCGGTGTCGGTGGCGTGGGCGGCGGTGACCAGGCGGCACAGGTCGGCCCAGCCGCGGGCGCCGTCCCGGGCGAGGAAGGTCGCACGGCGGGTCGACTCGTCGACGAAGGCACCGCCGCGTACGGGGGTGCGGCGCCTTTCCCGTCGTACGGAGTCGTCCTCGCGCAGCCGCGCGGGCTCCTCCACGGCCAGTTCCACCCCGAACAACGGGCGGACGCCGACCTTCGCGCAGGCCTTGGCGAAGCGGACCGTGCCGGAGAGGGTGTCGCGGTCGGTGAGGGCGAGGGCGTCCATGCCCCGCTCGGAGGCGCGCTCGGCGAGGCGCTCCGGGTGTGAGGCTCCGTACCTCAGGGAGAACCCGGAGACGGTGTGCAGATGCGTGAAGCCCGGCACACGCACCTCCCGCACTCGTGAGCCCCTACCGACTCTCGAACATCAGTTCCCTACTCCCCCACCCACCATACCCTCAATTCCGAACACCTGTGCGACATCCACTCCGACACGCCTCACCTGCGCAAACGTCGGCCGACTGGGACGCGGAGGGACGACGGAGACCGGGGGCCGGTGCGCTGGGCGCCGCGCGGCCCCGGGCGCCGCACGGCCGACGTCGGGGGCGGGGTCGAGCGGGGGTGGGTTCGGTGGCGGTGACGGTGGGGCGTGGCGGGGGTGACCGGACGGCAGAGGTCGGCACCCGCCGCGATCTCCGTCCCGTCAGCGACGGCGCTGCGCGAGGTGCGGGCCGGGGTGACCTGTACGGCTCCCGAGACCACCGCGAAGCTCCCCGTGGCCACGCCGCCCGGCGTCGCCACGGCCACGCCCGCCCCCTGTGCGGCTCCGCCAAGGCCCACCTCATCGGCCGTCGCCGTCGCCGCACCCGGTCCGCCTGCGCATCTGGCCGCCCCAGCCGCGCCGCCGGCCCATACCTCGGGCGCACCGCGCGGCCCTTCGGGCCGACCCCCGGCGTCGCCCCGTACGGGTACGGCAGCACGGCGGGCACCGTCCAACCGGCCCTCCAGGGGACCGCACACGGAAGTCCCGCCCCTCGCGTGTGGGGCGGGACCTCGTGGGAATTTGCCGCGTGGGTCAGCCGATCTGGGTGCCCGTCGCGGACAGTGCCTCCGTGACCGGCTGGAAGAAGGTCTCCCCGCCGGAGGTGCAGTCGCCGCTGCCGCCGGAGGTCAGGCCGATCGCGTTGCTGCCCGAGAAGAGCGAGCCGCCGCTGTCGCCGGGCTCGGCACAGACGTCGGTCTGGATGAGACCGCTGACCGTACCCTCCGAGTAGTTCACGGTGGCGTTCAGACCGGTGACCTTGCCCTCGTGCACCTTGGTCGTCGAGCCGCTGCGCGTGACCTGCATGCCGACCGTGGCCTCGGCCGCGCCCGTGATCTTCTGGGTGGAGCCGTTGTAGAGGTCGACCTCGCTCGGGTGCGCGGTATTCGAGGTGTACTTGACCAGGCCGAAGTCGTCGCCCGGGAAGTTGGACTTCTCGTTCTTCCCGATCTCCTTGCCGGACGAGTCCGACCAGGTGGAGATGGACGCGGTGCAGTGCCCGGCGGTCAGGAAGTACGGCTGCCCGTCCTTGACCACGTTGAAGCCGAGCGAGCAGCGCCCGCCCGAGCCGGTGATCGCGTCGCCGCCCGCGATGAAGGGCTTGAACTCCCCCTTCGACCGCTGGAGTTCCACCGTGCCACCGAGCCCGTCGACCACCTTGGCGAGCTTGGCCCACTCGGTCTTCGAGACGGTCCTGTCCGCCCTGACGACGACCTTGTTGGTGACCGGGTCGGTCGCCCACGAGGTGCCGGGGATGGTCGCGTCCTTCTTCAGCGTCGTACGGGCGCCGTCGAGTTCGGCGAGGGAGTTGGCGACGACTCTGGCCTTGGCCCCGGCCTCCTCGACGGTCTTGGCCGCGGCCTCGTCGAGCACGTTGACGACCAGGTTCTTCGTCTGCGCGTCGTAGTACGTACCCGCCGCGTCCGAACCGAGGTCGTCGAGGAGCGTGGAGGCGAGTTTTCCGGCCGCCGGGGCCGAAAGGGTCTCCGGCGTGGCGGCCTTGGCCGGCTCACTGGCGTTCGCACTCTGGAAAGTGATGCCCGCGGCGACCAGCGCGGCGACTCCCGCACCCGCCATGGCGATCCGGCGCCTGGGTATGCGTCGGTGCTTCAACTCATGTCCTCCTGTGGGGGGACGGCCCGGGAGGTTGTGGGGACCTCGCGAACCGGAAGGCTGGTTGACGGGCGCCTACTCTTCCGAACCGTACAGGGAGCGCACAAGGTCGAGTTCAGGACGCGCGTAGACGGGTGCTTCGCGCCCCTTAGCCTTTGACCCCCTGCGGTCACCACAGGAAAATTCGCACTGCAAACACTACGCGCGAGTAACTGATGAGCGGTCAGTGACATCAACCCTGGCTGGAATTCGACCCTCCGGATGTCGGAGGCAGTTGCTGCTGCGCCTTCTCCAGGAACCTCAGCAGCTCCACCGGGAACGGCAGCACCAGTGTGGAGTTCTTCTCGGCCGCCACCGCCACCACCGTCTGCAGCAGCCGCAGTTGCAGTGCGGCGGGCGTCTCCTGCATCTGCTGGGCCGCCTCGGCCAGCTTCTTCGACGCCTGCAACTCGGCGTCGGCGTTGATGACCCGCGCCCGGCGCTCACGGTCGGCCTCGGCCTGCCGGGCCATGGACCGCTTCATGGTCTCGGGCAGCGACACGTCCTTGATCTCGACGCGGTCGATGGTGACACCCCACTCCACGGCGGGACTGTCGATCATCAACTCAAGCCCCTGGTTGAGCTTTTCACGGTTGGACAGCAGATCGTCCAGCTCGCTCTTGCCGATGATCGAGCGCAGGGAGGTCTGCGCCATCTGCGAGACCGCGAACCGGTAGTCCTCTACCCGGACCACCGCCTCGGCCGGCCCGGTCACCTTGAAGTAGACCACCGCGTCCACCCGTACGGTCACATTGTCCCGGGTGATGCCCTCCTGGGCGGGCACCGGCATCGTCACGACCTGCATGTTGACCTTCTGGAGCCGGTCCACGACGGGGACGATGAGGGTGAACCCCGGCCCGCGGACCTCGGGGCGGAGTCTGCCGAGCCGGAACACCACACCGCGCTCGTACTGTTTGACGACGCGGGCCGCGGCCATCACATACACCGCTCCGGCGGCCACAAGGGTCGCTCCCGCCGCCACCAGCTCCTCGACCATGCCGGCCCCCAGGGGTCCGAAGTGGGAGTGTTCAGGAGAGCACTTCCTGTCCTTCGAAGGTAACTCCGCGACCCGGACAAGAGGGAGCCCCCGCACGCCGGTTGCGTGCGGGGGCCAACGGAGCCGACCCGTCAGGGAAGCGTCACGCCGTAGTAGCTCAGCGCCTCGGTGACCGGCTGGAAGAAGGTCGTACCGCCGGAGGTGCAGTTGCCGCTGCCGCCGGAGGTCAGACCGTAGGCCACGCTGCCCGCGTAGAGCGGACCGCCGCTGTCGCCGCCCTCGGCGCACACCGTGGTCTGGATCAGACCGTAGACGATGTCACCGCTGCCGTAGTTGACCGTGGCGTTCAGCGCTGTGACCCGGCCGCTGTGGGTACCGGTGGTGGAGCCGCGCCGGTAGACGGTCGTGCCCACGGACGGGGTGGCCGCGCTGCTGATGGTCTGGCTGCCGACCGCGCTCGGGTGCGCGATCGAGGAGTTGGTGTAGCGCACCAGCGCGAAGTCGTTGCCCGGGAAGCTGTAACCGCTGTTCGTGCCCAGCACCGTGGTGTGGGACGAGTTGCTGTACCAGGTGGAGGCGACCTCACCGCAGTGACCGGCGGTCAGGAAGTAGTAGGTGCTGCCCCGGTGCACGTTGAAGCCGAGCGAGCAGCGGTAGGAACCGCCGTAGATGGCGTCGCCGCCGGTGATGAGCTTGTTGAACCTGCCGGGGGTGTGCTTGATGGCGAGAGCCCCGGATTCGGCCCCGGCCTGCCGCCTGATCTTGGCGATCTCGGCCTTGGAGACGGTGCTGTCGACGGTGACGACGACACGGTTGGACCGGCTGTCCACCGCCCAGGCCGTGCCGGCCACGTCGGCCTTCAGGACGGAGTCGCTCGCCTTGGTGAGCTGGGTCGCGCTGAACGTGTGGGTGTCGTTCGCGCTCGCCGTGGGGGCGGCGAACGCGGCCGCGGCCACGAATCCGGAGACCAGGGCGACGAGCCGGGTCCGTCTCGTGATACCGCTGTGGGGAGTGGTGCGCTTGATCCTCACTTTTCGTTCCCTCCCAGGGGAAGTCGGGGGCCCGCGTGGGGTCGGGGCCCGTGAGGCGCAGCCAGGGAGAGCGCCGGGTTTCGAACACACAGTGCCCTGACAAGCGCTGAGGGGGAGTATTTGGTTGAACGCCTGATCGACGCAAGGGCTCCTTTCGGCCGTGCGACTGTGTGGGATCCGCGCGAACTTTGTGCGATCTCGGGGTGGTCTGGGGGGAGATGGCAGACCGTCACCCTACCGGCGCACGAGCGTGTCACCGAGGAGCGACCAGCGGCCGGGGATGTCCGGAAGTCAACCGTCCGGATGGTCGTACGGTCATGACCCTCCCCTGCAGCGCCACGGTGCCGTTGACGAGCCGCTCCAGGTCGCGGCGCGGTTCGAGGGGGACGAGGTGGAAGCCGTCGACGCTGCCGTGCCGGTCGGCGATGAGTCGGCGAGGTCGGACCGCCGCGGTAGAGCGGCCCTTGGCGGTCTGCCGGGGGCCGCCTCCGCCGTGGCCCGGATCGGCCGGGTGTTCTCCGTCGCCGAGGTCTACCTTCAGACTCACCAGGACCCGCAGACCCACTGCGCACCCCGCCCCCGGCGGGCGCCTTTCGCGTTCTCCCTTTCGCGTGCTCCCCTTTCACGCCTTCACACGCGCACCCCGCCCCTCGCGCCCCCCTCGCGCCCCCGTCACAACCCGCAGTCGCAGCAAGAGCAGCACTCACAGCATTCGCAGCACTGACACGCCTCGCAGCACGAGCAGTCACAGTCGCAGTTGCCGCACCAGCCCTCACGCTTCTTGCGCGACCAGGGACCCTCGTACTCGTCGGCGCAGCACACCTTGCAGGTGCAGCACAGTCCGATGGCGGCCGCACACCCGGCCCAGAAGCCCCGCTTGTCCGGGCGCGGCGGCTCGCCGCCGAAGGGGTTGCCATAGGGGTTGCCCGGCACCTGGGGCGCGTAGGGGCCCTGCGGCGGCCCGAAGGCGGCCTCGGGCGCGTGCCCGCAGGACGTGGTTCCGAACGCCCGGTCCACCGAGCGCCCCAACTCGTGCACGAGCAGCAGGTGCGCCAGCTTGCCGTCGACGAACTCCACCTCGCGCAGGGCGAGCCGGATGCCGTGCAACGCGTCGTCGGCAAGTCGGCGGGCCTCGGTGAGGGAAGTACCGGTCGCTGCGAGCGGGTTCCAGGCGCCGGACGCGGAGTCGGCCTCCCGGTCCTCCACGGCGTCCAGGAGATGCGCCAGACGTCCGAAGAGACGCCCGGCCTCGGCGAGCGGCACGGCGTTGCCCGGCCGCCCGGCCAGCACCGCGGTGTGCGCGAAGGCGGCGGCGGTCGCGGTCTCGGTCGGCTCGGTCACCGTCAGGACCGGCGTTCCCGGCCCCGCCAGGGCCTCGATGCCGACCTGCCGGTCGACGGCGTCGACGAGCAGGGCCGTGTCGAAGCCGACGGCGGACCCGCCGCGCGCGCCGGCCCGCCCCCAGCTCTCGGCCACCCGGCGCGCGGCGAGCGCCACCGGCCTGCGGGCCAGCAGTCCGTCCCGGTCGGCGACGTGATCGCGCACCTTGGCCGAGGCGAGCACCAGCGAGACGGCCGCCGCGAGTCGTGCGCCCTCGCCCTGAGCGACGGAGGCGGTCCGCATACCGCGCAACGGGCAGGGTCCGGCCGTGCGCCGCCACCCTCCGGCCGCCCCCGCCGTCCTGGCGTTCACGGCCTGAGCCTCCGTCAAAACCGATATGAGAAGCCCGTCATAGTTCGTCACGATGCGCGCGAACTGTCCGTGGTCACCACGCAGCGCGAGGCACAGCCCGCACAAGTGGGCCATCCACTGGGTCTTGAGGCTCTCCCCGAGCCGGTGGCTGCAGGGCCTGACGATTCCGAACACAATGATCCCCCGTGGGCTGTACGACGTTGAGCTGCGGCATCGTATCGACCGACTGTCATCTCGCAGCAGCCCCGTGACTCACCCGGACGCGCCATTCGTCACCCGTACGCCACTGACAATAATATTTCACTCTCAGTCAGCAGCCGTGTAGAGAACGACCCTTGGGGCACTTGGGCTCTCGACGGATGCGCTGTGCACCAGTACCGTCACAAACCCCCCGCGCGGCGTCTATCCGCTTGGCGCGCCATCCGCATCATGGACGACCATAGGGATGCGGAAAGCAAGAAGGACCGCTGTGAGAGGAGGCGTCCATGGGATCGGTACGCAAAGCGAGTGCCTGGCTCGGCCTCGTCGACGACAACGACGACGAGCGTTACTACGACGACGACTACTCCGAAGGGACCGAGCAGCCCGGGGATGCCTGGGTCACCGACCCGCGGGTCAAGGTGGCCTCGGACGTCGCCGAGGAGAGGGGCCGCCGCATCGGCACGGTCACCCCGGACAGCTTCCGGGACGCGCGTGCCATCGGCGAGCTGTTCCGGGAGGGGGTCCCGGTCATCATGAACCTCACGGCGATGGAGCCCGCCGACGCCAAGCGTGTGGTCGACTTCGCGGCCGGACTGACCTTCGGCCTGCGCGGCACGATCGAGCGGGTCGCCACCCGGGTCTTCCTGCTGACGCCGGCGAACACGGAGATCGTCAGCGGCGAGGCGTCGGCCCACCGCTCGGACGGCTTCTTCAACCAGAGCTGAGGCAGGGCCGCTCGCCGGCCCTGCCTCGGCCTCTGGGGGGCGGGTCAGCGGAAGGCGTCGAGTCCGGTGAGCGCCTTGCCCAGCACGAGCTGGTGCATCTCGACGGTGCCTTCGTAGGTGAGCACCGATTCGAGGTTGGTCGCGTGCCGCATGACGGGGTATTCGAGCGAGATCCCGTTGGCACCGAGGATCGTCCGTGCCGTACGGCAGATCTCGATGGCCTCCCGTACGTTGTTGAGCTTGCCGAAGCTGACCTGCTCGGGACGCAGGCGGCCGGCGTCCATGCGCCGCCCCAGATGATGCGCGAGCAGGATCCCCTTGTGCAGTTCGACCGCCATGTCGGCGAGTTTGGCCTGGGTGAGCTGGAAGCCACCGATGGGCCGCCCGAACTGCTCCCGCGTCTTCGCGTAGTCGAGGGCCGCCTCGAAAGAGCTGCGGGCCGCGCCCATGGCTCCCCAGACGATGCCGTACCGGGCGTGCGAGAGACAGCTGAGCGGACCGCGCAGTCCCACGACCTCCGGGAGGACGGCGTCGGCGGGCAGCCGCACGTCGTCGAGGACGAGCTCGCTGGTGACGCTGGCCCGCAGGGACCACTTGTGCTTGATCTCTGGCGCGGAGAATCCGGGGGCGTCGGTGGGCACGGCGAACCCGCGGATGCCGTCGTCGGTCTGCGCCCAGACGACGGCGACTCCCGCCACCGACCCGTTGGTGATCCACATCTTGCGCCCGTTGAGCACCCAGTCTCCCCCACTCTCGGCTCCGCTCGAGCGGGAGGTACCCCCAGCGTCGCGCTTGGCGTACGTGCGCATGGAGGCGGGGTCGGAGCCGTGATCGGGCTCGGTGAGTCCGAAGCAGCCGATGATCTCGCCGGCGGCCATGCCGGGCAGCCACTGCTGCTTCTGCTCTTCACTCCCGAACCGGTGAATGGCGTACATGGCGAGGGAGCCCTGTACGGAGACGAGGGACCGGATGCCCGAGTCGGCGGCCTCCAGCTCCAGACAGGCGAGTCCGTACTGCACGGCGGAGGCGCCGGCGCACCCGTATCCGTCGAGGGACATCCCGAGCGCACCGATCCCACCGAGCTCCCGGGCCAGTTCCCTGATGCCGGGCAGCTCGCCCTTCTCGTACCAGTCGGCGACGTACGGCAGGACGCGGTCCGCGGCCCAGCTGCGCACGGTGTCCCGGATGGCGAGGTCCTCCGGGTCCAGCAGGTCGTCGATCCCGAGGGGGTCGGCGGGGTCGAACGGGGGCAACTTCGAGGACGCGGACATGGAACACCCTCCGGACGAGATAAAAACTAGCACCGCTAGTTACGACTCATCCCAGACGTTACGACGCAAGCCACCGCACGTCCAGTCCCACACTCTCCCACCCTCCCACCCGCACGGGTCACGCAAGAAGGGCGCGTTTTTCGGCGAAACGCGACGCGGACACGATTCCCACCTGGGAGCACACAACCCACGCACCGCCGGCCGCAAACGACGAGCAGCCGCGAACCACGGCGGAGCGACTACGCCGAGACGCGCGTCCTCGCCGGCTCCCGAGGCGCCGGCACCTCCACCGCCGCCGTCTCCTCCTCGCACTGCATGACGCGCGGCAACCGCACCGCCATCAACGCGCCGAGCAGCAGCAGCCCCGCGCTCACCAGCAACGTGACATGCAGACCGTGCACAAAGGAGTCCCGCGCCGCCCGGCGCAGAGCCACCCCGGCCGGCCCGCCGAGCCGCGCAGCGACGTCGTACGCCTCCCCCAGCGAATGTCCCGCCGCCGCGGACGCCGATGCCGGAACACCAGGCACGGACGCGAGCCCAGGCGCGTACGCAGCGTTCATCACGCTCCCGAGAAGCGCGATCCCGATCCCCGCCCCCAGCTGGTACGAGGTCTCCCCGATCGCCGCCGCCCCACCGGCCTGCTCCGCGGGCGCCTCGCTCAGCATCGACTCGTACGCCCCGAAGAGCGTCGTCTCGAGCCCGAAGCCGAGCACGACAAAACCGGCCAGCAGCAGACCCGTGTTGTCCTCCCCGCCCATCGCCGTCAGGGTCAGCACACCCGCGGCGGTGAGGAGGAACCCGAAACACACCATCCGCCGGGGCCCGAACCGGCGCAGCATGCGCGCGCCCGCGAGCCCCGACGCCATCGCCGCGATCGTCAGCGGCAGCAGCCGCAGTCCCGTCTCCAGTGGTGACAGCCCGAGCACCAACTGCAGATACTGCGCCGCGATCAGTTCCAGACCCACCAGCGCGAGCATCGCCAGCACGATGCACCCCACCGACGTACTGAACGCCGGCCGCGCGAACATCCGCAGATCCACCAGCGGATGCGTGCGCCGTCGCTGGCGGCGGACGAACAGCGCCATCAGCAGCGCACCCAGAACCAGCGGCACCAGCGTGAACACGCTCGCCGTCGGCTCTCCGCCGCCGAGCCGCTTCACGCCCAGTACCAGTCCGAACAGTCCGGCCGCCGCCATCAGCGCGCCGACCACGTCCCAGGGCCCGTTGCGCTCGCCCGTCGACTCGGGCAGCAGCAGCCGGCCCACCGGCAGGCTGACCAGCATCAGCGGGATGTTCACCAGGAACACCGAGCCCCACCAGAAGTGCTCGAGCAGGAAGCCGCCGAGCAGCGGACCGACCGCCGCGCCGACCGCCGCCACCGCGCTCCAGATGCCGATCGCCAGCGCCCGCTCCCGCCGGTCGGGAAAGACCTGGCGCAGGATCGACAGCGTGGCGGGCATGATCATCGCACCGCCGACACCCAGCAGCGCGCGGGCCAGAATCAGTACATGGGCGCTCGGCGCGACGGCCGCGACCGCGGATGCGACGCCGAACAGGGCGTACCCGAGAAGGAGAATCCGCCTGCGGCCCACCCGGTCGCCGAGCGTGCCGAAGAGGATCAGCAGCGACGCGCAGACCAGTGGATAGGCGTCGACGATCCAGAGCAGTTCTATGGCGCCGGGCTTGAGGTCCTCGGTGACCGCGGGCACGGCCACGTGCAGCACGGTCGCGTCGAGGGCGACCAGGAGCAGGCTGACGCAGAGGACGACGAGGACGACCCAGCGGTTGGCACCGGCCCCGGCCGCCCGACGGCGCAGCCGAGCGGCAGCCGTGGTCGTCCCGGACATGTACGTACCTCCCAGATGAACCCCTCGCGTGCGGCGGATCGGCGGGTGGGGACTCCCCGTCGTACGGCCGGAGAGGAGCGGTGTCTCCGGCCTGCGCATACCAACGCGAGTGACACGTCAGCGTACGCGAGTTCGTTCCGGCAGAGCGTGGCGGACCTCTCACACTCCACACGGAACCCTTGTGGCGTACGCCACTGCCCGCCTCCCTTGACCACGCCCCGGTGAGCTGTCCGGTTCCCCCGCCCGTCGATAATCGAGCCCGTGACCGATCTTGAAACGCGTGTGGCACCCCGGTTCGCGCTTCTGCACCGGGCGGCCCCGGCTCTGCTCGGGTACGCGGCCGTGCGTGCCCTGGGACTGGTCGTGCTGGCGGTGTGGAGCGCGGCGCGCGCCAAGAGCGCGCACACACTGCTGACCGCGCGCTGGGACTCCCTCTGGTACACGCGGGTCGCGGAGCTGGGCTATGGCTATGAGGTGCGTCTGCCGAACGGCGACGTCCACTCCAACCTCGCCTTCTTCCCGCTGCTGCCCTGGCTGGAGCGGCTGGTGCACGCGCTCACCCCGCTGTCGTACGCGGACGCCGGCCTCGTCGTGAGCGTGGTCGCCTCGCTCGCCGCGGCCTGGGGGATCTTCGCGGTCGCGGACCATGTGTACGGGCGGCGGGCCGGGGTGTGCGCCGTGCTGCTGTGGGCGGTGCTGCCGGTCGGGATCGTGCAGTCGATGGCGTACAGCGAGTCGCTGTTCACCGCCCTCGCCGCCTGGTCGCTGTACGCCGTGCTGACCGGCCGCTGGGTGAGTGCCGGTCTGCTGGCCGCGTTCGCCGGGCTGACCCGGCCGGTGGGGCTCGCCGCGGTGGCCGCGGTGTGGGCGGCGGGCGTTGCCTCGTTCGTGCGAGATCGGCGCGCGTCCATGGCGGACGGCGCACGCAGCGAAGAGCACGCCCCCGATGCCGCCAGCGCCGTCCGCGCCCCGCGCGTTGGGACAGCTGACGGCGCACAAGACGCAACACGCGCCCCATCCTTCCCTTCCGGCGCACCCGTCGCGCACCGCGCCCTCGGCATGCTCCTCGCCCCCCTCGGCGCCGCCGCCTACGTCCTGTGGGTCGGCCATCGCACCGGCAAGGGCCCGCTCGGATATCTGGACGTCCAGGCGGGCTGGCGCAACGGCTTCGACGGCGGATACGCCTTCGCCCGCTTTGTCGCCGACAAGTTCACGTCATTTCCGTCGGCCCTCGCCGGGCTGGGACTGATCGTCGGCGTGGGCCTGGTGATCTGGCTGTACGTGATCGGCGTACGGCAGCGCCAGCCGCTTCCGCTGCTGGTGTACACGGGCGTCGTCACCGCGCTCGCGCTGTGTGCGTCGAGTTACTTCGGCTCGAAGCCGCGCCTCCTGCTGCCCGCCTTCCCTCTGCTCCTGCCGCTCACCCTGGCCCTGGCACGGCTGCGCACGTCAAGAGTGGTGCTGGTCACGGCCGGTGTGGCGGTGGCGTCGGCCGTCTACGGCGCCTTCTGGCTCAATGGATCCGGTCCACCATGATCATCTCGGAACGGTCGATGAGCGGACGGAGAAATCCACGCCATGCTCCGGTGAACGAATTCATAAGCACCATAAAACCAACCCCCGGCATGATCAAAGGAATTGAAGGGACCGGCCGACGGAGATTGCGCATTCCTCTGGAATATGGCGCCTGCTGAGAGGTTTCCCACATCACATCGTCATCACAAAGCCGGTGATTCGACCGGGGTCAGAGCTCACTCGCTGTAACGTCCTTTGGGTGCGTACCGAACGAAACCTCACCCGTCTGGACCGGGTGTTCGCCAGGCTGGACCGTGAGCCGGAACGACCGGCCCACATCGATGTGCCGAAGATGAGCCGGCACCGGGTCGTGCTGTTCACCGCGACCCTCGCCTTCTATCTGGCGATCGTGTGGGCCGTCGTGATCACGTCCTGGCTGGTCCGGCTCGACTGGCAGGTCATGTTCTTCCGGCCGTACCAGCAGTGGCCGGAGATCCACGCCTTCCTCGACTACTACGTGGTGCTCGGCCAGCGCGGCCCCACCGCCGTGATGGTCGCCGCGTGGCTCGGATGGCGCTCCTGGCGGCAGCACACACTCCGCCCGCTGCTCACCCTCGGTGCCTCGCTGCTGCTGCTCAACATCACGGTCGGCGCCGCCAAGCTCGGCATGGGCCGTCTCGGCCCGCACTACGCCACCACGATCGGCTCGAGCGAGATGGGTCTGGGCGGCGATATATTCCCCAGCGGCCACACCGCCAACGCGGTGGTGACCTGGGGAATCCTGGCGTATCTGGCCTCCACCCCGAGAGCGCGCCGCTGGCTGTCCGCGCTGTCGGCGGTCACCTCGCTCGGCGTCGGTCTCACCACCGTCTACCTCGGTACGCACTGGCTGAGCGACGTGCTGCTGGGCTGGGCCGCGGGCCTGCTGATCCTGCTCGCCCTGCCGTGGTGCGAGCCGCTGATCGCCAAGGCCGAGATCGCGATCTTCGACCAGCGCGACCGTTGGCGCGCCCGTCCCGGCCGTACGGTGCCCGCACCGGCCCTTCCGGTCGCTCCCGTGGTGCTCAAGCCGCGGACCGTGTCTGCCGAGGAGCCGGCCCCGGAGCGCGAACCGGCGGCCTCGGTCCGCTCGCCCCGGGCGCCGATCCATCTGGCGCCGGGCCCGCACACGGCCCGCTCCGAGCGCACTCCCGTCACCCCGGCCGGCAGCCGCCGTCCGCCGCACTCGGACCGCGTGCCGCGCGGCGCCGCCCCGGCGGCCCGCCCGGTGACGGGCGGCTGACCACCACAGGCACACAGCGGGGTCCGGTACGCACGCCCAACCCCCGCCATGGCGAAGGCCCCTGTTCCCGGATCCGGGAACAGGGGCCTTCGCCATGGCGGTTCAGCCCTTCCAGGCTCGCGCCACCCGGCCGTCCCGCACCTCGAAGTTCAGCCGCCCGACCCGGTACTCCATGGTGATGATCGCGCCCGGCGGCAGCGACCGCACGGCCGACCACCCCCGCTCGCGCGCGAGCCGCTCGGCGCTCGGCGCGTCGAGGCCGACGTACCCTTCCGGACTGTCCTGGGGCTCCGCTGGCGGAGTGGGAATCGGTGCCATGCCGCCACGCTAGGCCAGGTCCGGCGACCGCGGAAGTCACGAGCCCGGAGAAGGCGGCCGTCCCTCTCCGGTCACACTTCTGTCACAGGATCACGACACGCGTTTTGGTTCGACCACGTCACACGTCCGAGCGGTTGCGCACACCTTCCCGGC
Organism: Streptomyces herbicida; assembly: GCF_032656585.1. Taxonomy (NCBI): domain Bacteria; kingdom Bacillati; phylum Actinomycetota; class Actinomycetes; order Kitasatosporales; family Streptomycetaceae; genus Streptomyces; species Streptomyces herbicida. The sequence goes on along the minus strand of NZ_JAUYWJ010000011.1, from coordinate 50,507 downwards.
GCATTCGAGCGAAATTCCCGCGTGTCGGGGCAGCCCTTCGAAAAGCCGGATGGAAAGGACCCGAAGTGCGGGTCGGGGACGGTTTCCGGACCTCGTTCCATTCCGAATCCACACGCTGCACGACAGCTGACACCGCATAGGAATTTCACCGCTTCGACACAGATCCCCCGTACCGCGCCGGCCTCGGCACACGGCGACGCGCCCCTCACGCGGATCGCTCCAGAGCACGCGACAACCGGTCCCGGATCGCGCCGATCGACTCGGTGAGCCCGGCCGGCTCCAGCACCTCGAAGTCGAAGCCGGTCATCATCACGTGAATGACCATCACGTCGAGATTCGGGGCGCCTGCGCGCAGGATGCAGGCCTCGGCGCCGTCGGCCTCCAGCATCCCCGCCGAGGGCGAGATCCGCTGGGCGGCGACCTCCAGGGGCACCAGCAGGCGGACGGCGGCGTGCGCGGCGTACACGCGCGTGGAGACGCCCCGGGAGACATAGGCGGCGAGGTCCTCGGCAGGGGGCTCGCGCGGCGTGAAGCGTGGACCGTGCGGTGGCTTCGGCGAGATGCGGTCGGCGCGGAACGTGCGCCAGTCCTCCCGGTCGAGGTCCCAGGCGACCAGGTACCAGCGGTGCTCGGTGCACACCAGGCGGTGCGGTTCGACCGTACGGCGGGTGGAAGCGCCGTCGTGGTCCCGGTACTCGAAGCGCAGGCGCTCCGCGTCCCGGCAGAGGTGGGCCAGTTCCGTGAGCACGGCCGGGTCGACGGTGGAGGGCTGCGGTCCGCGCAGCATCGGCACGGTGAAGGCGTTGAGGGCGCCCACCCGGCGGCGCAGCCGGCCGGGCAGCACCTGCTCCAGCTTCGCCAGGGCCCGTACGGAGCTCTCGCCGATGCCCTCGATACCCTGCCCGGCGGCGGTGCGCAGGCCCACGGCGACGGCGACCGCTTCGTCGTCGTCCAGGAGCAGCGGCGGCAGTTCGGCCCCCGCGCCGAGCTGGTAGCCGCCGCCGGTGCCGGGGCTGGCGTTGACCGGGTAGCCGAGCTCGCGCAGCCGGTCCACGTCACGGCGCACCGTGCGAGGGGTGACCCCGAGCCGTTCGGCCAGCTCGGGGCCGGACCATTCGCGGTGGGCCTGGAGGAGCGAGAGCAGGCGCAGCAGTCGTGCCGAGGTCTCCAACATGGCGCCGAGTCTGCCAGCCGACGCGGACAGCCGCTGTCCGCATTCAGGGCGTGTAGGGCAGTTGCGGAACCTCGAAGCAGGTGCTGTTCATGTCCCCCTGCGACACCCACCCCCTGCCGTCCTTCCAGCGGGCCACCGACAGGCATGCCCTGCGCGTCTTCGGCGGCTCGGGAAGCCGCTCGAACGACACCGGGATCAGCAGGCCGTCCGCGGTGTAGTCCCGCCCGCGGCTCACGAAGTCGTCTACGCACGCGCGCGTGATGCCGTTCGTCGCACAGGCTCTGGCCGCGTCGGTGAACCACATCGCGGCCGCCCACCCCTCCAGTTGCCACTGGGAGTGCGTGCTCAGCCCCTTGGTCGCGTCCCGGAACTCCCTCACGGCCGCGTCGCCGGTGTCCTCGAAATTGCGGCTGGACCCGGTCGCCCACAGGGCGTTGCGGCAGCGCGGGGAGTCCTTGTAGTCCTCGGGGACGCCGGACGTCCAGTTCTGGACGTTGGTCACCTTGGCCACCACCTCGGCGCCGACGTCGTCCATCGCCTTGCACAGCTGGGCGTTGCCGTGCGTGTCGATGGCGTCGAAGACCAGGTCGGCGCCCTGTTCCTTCAGATCGGCGGCGACGGCACGGAAGTTGGGCAGCGCGAAGTCGACCTGTTCGGGCACCACCTTGTAGCCCTCGGCCGTCAGCCCCCGCTCGACGAGCCGCGCGTAGGCGGCGGACGCGGCCTGGTTGTAGGAGACGACCGCGGCCGTGCGGGCGCCCTTCTCCCGCTTGAAGTAGCGGTACACCTCCGTGCCGCCGTACACCTGCCCGCCCCAGCCCGGTGTGCCGTCGCGGGGTGCCGGGCTGCCGTAGATGCCGTACAGGTGCGGCCAGGTGTCGTAGGCGGCGCCGATGGGCTGGCCGCCGATGTCGGGTACGCGCGCACGGGAGACACGGGAGGCGCCCGCGTAGTCCAGGGACGCGGTGGCGACCAGGGCGACGACCTTGTCCTCGTCGATCAGCCGGTGCACGCACGTGTTGTTGCCGACGCCGCTGCCGCCGTCGTCGCACAGGCGCACCTCGACCCGGCGGCCGTCGATGCCCCCGCGCGCGTCGAGACGGTCGAAGTACGCCTTGGCGCCGTCGCGCGGACCGGTGAACGCGTTGCCGCCGACGGGGCTGGTGGCGCTGGTGATGATGCCGACGCGCAGGGGTGCGCCGCCGCTGGGCGCGGGCACCCGCGAGTCGTGCTCGAAGTCGCTCTCGGGCAGCCGGCTGCCGCAGGCCGTGCCCACGAGGAGCAGCAGCACCACGGCAGCGGTCTCAGCAGCCCGGGTGCGCCGACTGCGAGGCATCGCCGCTCAACTGGACCAGCGCGCACAGCGTGTTGTCGGACACCTTCCAGGCGCCGTCCTGCAGGACGGCCGTCCCGGAGGCGTCGGGCAGGGCGGTGGCACCGTTCAGCGTCAGGCTGTACGTCACGGTCGCCTCGGCCGGCCCGGTGAACTCGACCTTGGTCACCTGGGCCGCGACCTGTCCGCCGCGCTTGTCGCCGTTGAAGCTCTTCAGCACGGCGGACATCCGGTCGCCGTTCTCCAGGACGGTCTGCTTGTCCTTCGTGGCGGTGGCCGGGTCGAAGAACTTCGTCCAGTTCTGCCTGATCTCCTTCTCGGCGGCCGCCGGATCGGCGGGCGCGGTCGCCGGGGTGCTGGTCGTCTTCTCCACGGAGGGCGTCGGGGGCGCGCTCTGGCTGCCGCCGCTCTCGTCGCTGCATGCCGTCAGGGCCGGGGCGAGCGTGAGGACCAGGGCGGCCGCCAGTGCCGTAGCCCGTCCCGCCGCCCGTGGGCCGCGCCGTGTCGTCGCGTGTCCCCGCCTGACGTCGCTCCCGAGAACCATGTGGCTCACCACCGGGTGTCCGTCCGGGCCATGTGCACCCGGAGCTTTCAGGGTCAGCTTCCAGAGGGCATAGTGCAGGCCATTGGCCGACATGGACAGATACATGACGTGTGGGAGCCGACGATGCGGACAGTACGACCTCGGACCGTGCACCCCGTCCTCTGGGCCGGGTGGGCCGCGCTGGCCGCGGGCGCCGTACTGTGCGTCATCGGCTGGTACGGCATCTCGGGCGAACGGTACGCGGAACGCCAACTGCCCTATCTCGCCTCCTGCACGATACCCGGCGCGGCTCTGATCATCGCCGGATCGGTGCTGCTCACGCACGGCAGGGGCGCACTCGCCGCCGCGCGCGTGGACGAGTTGTACGGGCTTTTGGTGACCGCCGAACCCGTCGCCGCCGTGGGGGCGGAGCAGGCGGCGGCCGCGCCCGTGGCGGTCAGCGGGGAGACGCTGATGGTGCCGGGCGGCACGCTGTACCACCGCGCGGACTGCCCGTTGGTCGCGGGGAAACCGGGGGCGGTCCCGGTGGACGGCAAGCTGCTGGCGAGCGGTGCGCTCGGTCCGTGCCCGATCTGTGAGCCGGACTCCGCGGAGGACCCGTGTCCTCGCTGACGTACGACCTCACCCTCGCCGGTCTCTCCGTCGGCAGCGCCGCCGCGCTCACCGGGATCGGTCTGGTCGTGACGTACCGCGCGACCGGGGTGCTCAACTTCGCGCACGGGGCGATCGCGATGGTGTGCGCGTACGTGCTGCGGGAGTCGGTGGTGGAGTGGGGGTGGCCGCTGTGGCTCGGGGCGCTGGCGACGCTGCTCCTGCTGGCGCCGGGGATCGGTGTGGTGCTGGAACGTCTCGTCTTCCGCCCGCTGTCGGTGCGGGGCGGCGATCCGGCGCAGACCCTGGTGGCGTCCATCGGGGTGTTCGTGCTGCTGGTGGGCGGGGCGGCGCTGGTGTGGGGGCAGGGGGCCCGGGACGACGCGCCGGAGCTGGTGTCGGCGGATCCGTGGGGGCAGTTGGCGGTGGCGCTGCTGCTCGCGGTGGGCGTCGGGGCCGTCATCCGGTGGACCCGGTTCGGGCGGGAGTTGCGGGCGGTGGTGGACGACCGGCAGCTGGCGGTGCTGGGCGGCATCGACGCGGACCGGGTGGCCGCGGCGGGCTGGGCGTTCGGATCGTTCACCGCGGGCCTGACGGGCGTGCTCCTCGCGCCGTACGTGCGTCTCGATCCGTACGGTCTGCCGCTGCTCGTCATGGAGGTGGTCGCGGTCGCGGTGGCCGCGCGGATGCGCAGCCTGTCCCTCGCGGTACTGGTGGCGCTCGGCATCGCGGTCGGGCAGAGCCAGTTGACGCGGCTGCACCCGCCGGGCTGGGGCGGGCAGCTGCTCCAGGCGGTCGGGGCGAATCTCTTCGTCGTGGCGCTCCTGGTCGCGGCCCTGGTCCTGCCGGGCATCGGCACGCGTGACGCCCTGCCGCGCTCGGCCACCGCGCGCGTGCCGACCCCGCCCGGCGCCCGGATCGTGGCCGTGGTGCTGTTCCTGCTGCCGCTCGGCTTCGCGGGCTCGGACCTGCACACCTCGGTCCAGGTACCGGCGCTCGGCGTGATCCTGCTGTCCCTGGTGGTCGTCACCGGCCGCGGCGGACAGCTCTCCCTGGGACAGGCGGCGTACGCGGGGCTGGGCGCCCTGTTCACCGCGCTGCTCGCGGCGGGCCGCTTCCCGGGCCTGCCGCGGCTGCCCGAACTGGGGGCGCTGGCGGTGGCGGTGGCCCTGGTCGCGCCGCTCGGCCTGCTGACCGGCTGGCCCGCCATCGGCCGCCACGGCCTGGCCCTGGCGCTGGCCACGTTCGCGGTGGGCGTCGGGGTGAGCCGTTTCGTCTTCGCGCAGCCGTACGCCACCTCCGGGCTGTCGCTCGACCGCCCGGCGGGCTTCGACGGGGACCGCGCGTACTACGTCCTGGAACTGGCCCTGCTGGCCGCCGCGCTGCTGGCGACCCACGCGCTGCGCCGGGGCCGCACCGGACGTGCCCTCGCCGCCATGCGGGACCACGAGGCGGGCGCGTCGGCGGCGGGTGTCGGGGTCCCGTCCCTGAAGCTCCTCGCCTTCGTCTCGGGCGCCGCCCTCGCCGCCCTCGGCGGCGGCATGCTCGGCATGGGAGTGCGCGCGTTCGATCCCGGCGCGTACGACCCCGTGCGCGGACTGCTGTGGTTCGCCGCGGTCGTGGTCCTGGGCGCGGACAGCACCCTGGGCGCGCTGGCCGCCGCGGCCCTTCTGGTGGGGCTGGACGCGGGGGCCCGGGGCGGGGTGGCGGCGGCGCTCGTCGGGGTGCTGGCGGTGCTGGTCGGACGGTTCCCCGGTGGGCCGTACGAGGCGTTGCGTGCGGCCGGGCAGCGGCTCCGTCCGATGCGCGGGGCGCGGCTCACGGCGGTGGGGGCGAGGGCGCGCGCGAGACTGCGGCCCCCGGCCGCACGAGCGGCGCCGCACATCCCGCCCCTGGGCCGGCAGCCGTCCCGCACCACCGCCGTGCCGCGCCCGACGGCCGACGCGGCCGCGCTCCCGCCCCCCGCGGTACCGCTCCTCACCGCCCGTCGCCTCCACGCCCGCTACGACGGCTTCACCGCGCTCGACGGTGTCGATCTGGACGTCCGGCCCGGGCGGGTGACCGCCGTCGTCGGGCCCAACGGGGCCGGAAAGAGCACACTGTTCCACTGTCTGGCCGGGACGCTGCGGCCCGCGCGCGGGCACGTCGTGTTCGGTGGGCGGGACATCACCCGGCTGCCGGCCCACGCCCGCACCCGGCTCGGGATCGCGCGAACCTTCCAGCAGCTGGCCGTGTTCCCGTCGCTGACCGTGGCCGAGAACGTCCGGGTGGGTGCCGAGCACGGGCGGCGCGCCGACCCCGGCGCCGTGGCGCGGGCGCTGCGGCTGACCGGGCTCGACGGGCCGGTGCGGGCACTGCCCGCCGCGGGGCTGCCCACCGGCACGCTGCGCCGGGTCGAGCTGGCCCGGGCGCTGGCCGGCGGCCCGTGCGTGCTGCTGCTCGACGAGCCCGCCGCGGGGCTCGACACCGTCGAAGTGGCCGCGCTGGCCCGGGTGCTGGACGCGCTGGCCGCCGACGGCACCGCCCTGCTGGTCGTCGAGCACGATCTCGACCTGGTCGCCGGGATCGCCGACGTCGTGCACGTCATGACGGCGGGCCGTGTCGTCGCGTCCGGCCCGCCCCGCCGGGTGCTCGACTCACTCGGAACGGCGGCCGGGCCGTGACCGTCTCACTGCGTCACGCGCGCGTGCGCTACGGCCCCCTGGAGGCCCTGCACGGTGTCACCCTCGCCGCGCCGGGCCCGGGGTTGACCGTGCTGCTGGGCCGCAACGGCTCCGGTCGCAGCACCGTGCTGCGCGCGCTCGCCGGAATCGTGCCGCTGTCCGGCGGGGCGGTGCTGTGGGACGGCGCCGACGTGACCCGTGTGCCCGCGTACGAACGGGCCCGGCGCGGGCTGTTCCTGGTCCCCGAGCGGCGGGCCGTGTTCGGGGCGCTGACCGTGCGGGAGAACCTGGAACTCGTGGCGCCCGCGTACGACTCGGCGCTCGACGTCTATCCGCAGCTGCGTCCCCTGCTTCCCCGTCGCGCCGGCACCCTGTCCGGCGGTGAGCAGCGGATGCTCGCGCTCTCCCGTGCCCTGCTGGCACGCGCGCGTGTGCTGCTCGTCGACGAGCCCGCGCAGGGCATGTCCCCTTCGGTGGCGACGCGCACGTACGAGCTGCTGAGCGCGCTCGACGCGTGCGTCGTGGTCGCCGAGCAGCGGCTGCCGCCCGTGCTGCACGGGGGACCCGCCTTCGTGTACGAACTGCGCCGCGGGGCTGTCGTGTTCGGCGGCGAGGCGGGCGAGCGGGCCGTCCGCCCCTGAAGCCGCGGTCGACGCAGGACAGCGCCCCACCCGGTCGGTGAACCAGGTGGGGCGTCGTGCCCGGGACAGGGGGAGCGGCTCAGAGCGAGAGGCGCTGCCCGGGCACGATCACATCGGGATCACCGCCGATGACGGACTTGTTGGCGGCGTAGATCCGCTGCCAGGTGGTCCCGTGCCGGGCGGCGATGCCGCTCAGCGTGTCGCCCTTGCGGACGGTGTAGTTGCCGCCGGACGAGTGACGGGACGAGCCGCGGTTGGTGTGGCCGGTCGAACGCTTCGGTGCCTTCGACGGTTTGGCCGGGGCTGCCTTCGTGGTGTTCGTGGTGTTCGTGCTCTTGGTGCCCGACGTACCGGACGAGGCCGCCGCGGGTGCGGCGCCGTACGCTCCGGCCCGGGCCGAGCAGGTCGGCCAGGCGCCCCAGCCCTGGGCGCGCTGGACCTTGGTGGCCACGGCGATCTGCTGGGTCCTGCCGGCCCGGTCGGCGGTCGGCGCATAGGCCCCGCCCCCGTAGGCCCGCCAGGTGCCGGCGGAGAACTGGAGTCCGCCGTAGTAGCCGTTGCCGGTGTTGATGTGCCAGTTGCCGCCGCTCTCGCACTGGGCGATGCGGTCCCACACTCCGCCGTCCGCCGCCGCGGCGTTGCCGGTCGCGGCCAGCAGCCCGAGCGGAGCGAGCAGTGCCGCTCCGGCGAGGACCGCCGTCGTGCGCGCCCTGCGGGCGGTCTCGCCGCGGGTGCTGTCGTCACGGACGTTGTTGCGAGTGGTATCGGCACATTCGGACATGTAATTCCCTCTCCACGGACCCGGGGTCCCCCACAGGCGGGGCGCGGCCGCCGCGCATGGACGCGGTTGCTCGCGCTCGCCCCGTCCGCCTGAGCCGGTGCTGCGATCTTGCTTGCCTGGTGCGCGGCCGGCGGACGTACCCGAGCGGTGCTCGTTGCACACGGCGGAGGAATGTACGGAGCGTGGCCACCCGGTATCAACCAACTCCTTGTCATTCCAGGCCAGTTCGCCGTTACCTCGGGTATCGGCGATTTTCGGCCACCCACTTCATTCGCTGATTTCCTGATTTGTCGACCAGCTCCTCGGGTGATCTGTGACCCACTTCACCGACCCAAAGTCCTTTGGCATCCGAAGAGTTGACTTTGAGTGGGCGATTCCGTACCGAACGTGACCCTGTGCGGTGGATGGTTCGATTCCGTTCCCCGCCGGGCGTGACCCCCGCCACAGATCGCCCGTTGTCTCCTTCATGAGCCCGGATCCCCCCGGGGCTCATGGACCGGGAGCCACCCGGCCCTTCACGCACGCATCCCGAGGGAGCCACCGTGCCGCGCATGCTCGACGTCAGCGACGCTGTACGCGCCGAGATCGGCGACGAAGAAGCCGACCGGCTGCTCGCCGGAGAGAACGCCCCGGGCAGTTACGACTGCACGTCCTGCCGCACCCCGGGCGACTCCGAGCAGGAGCGCACCAGCACCGTCCTGTTCATCGGGGACGAGACCGCCGTCCTCGCCTTCGCCCACGCCACCTGCCTGCCCTCGCAGGTCGTCCAGGTCACCGAGGAGCAGTTGCAGGGCGCGGTCCGCTCCATCAACGGAGACAGCACCCCCGGCGGCGAGGCGCACCGGGCCGTGCCCGAGCAGGCCGTGCTCGGCGTCACCAGCGGACTGGTCCTGATCGCCGGGGAGTTGCACCCGGCGCTCGTCGTGGAGCCGACCACACCGATCGTGCGGCCCGGCACCACGGGCGTCGGCGACGACTTCCTGCCGCTGCTCATCGAGCAGGGGTACATGCCCGTGACCCAGATCAGCGCGGTGCCCCCGGTGCTGCACGGGTGGTCGGTGCTGCTGGCGATGGGTCAGCTGCACGCGGTGCTCCAGCCCGGCGCCCACGGCGGTCAGCCGGTCGCGTGGTGGCAGGCGCACCAACCGCTGCAGGTCACGGACGGCTGGCGGGCGGCGGCGAACAAGCACCAGCAGGTGCTGCTGTTCGCGGCTCCGGTGGGTTCCATCGGCCGTCAGCCCCGCGAGGACCTGCTGCGGGACGCGCTCGACAAGGCGGCGGCCAACGGGAAGCTGGTCGCGGCGGCGCTGCCACTCGCGGGCACCTGACGGCGCAGCGGCCCCGCGCCCCCGAAGGGGTGCCCCACGACCGCATCTCTTCCCCTACACGGTCGTTTGGACATACGTGCACGCATACGACGTTCCTCCCCGCCGTCCGTCCTTCTCCCCGATCCCGTCCGCACGGGCGGCGCAGGAGAACGCGGCCGTGTCATCGCCGACCCCCATCTACGACACGCTCTACGCGGAGTGGGTCAAGACGCTCCGGGCGCTGCCGGGCGACCGCAGCGGCGAGGAGGAGCTGGGGTTCGTCGCCTTCGGGATCGCCCCGCACAGCGTCGGCGCCTACGGCGTGGGGACGTACGGCACGGGGTCGCACGGCTCGAACTCGTACAGCGCGTACAGCGCGGGTGCGTACAGCGCGCGCCACGGCACCGGGCAGCAGCAGGCGCAGTGGCAGCGGGTCGGGACGATCGGGCGGCACGACACCGGGATGCACCATGTTCCGGCGGCGCTGCCACCGGGACCGCGCCGGGGCATGTGACATACGAAAGGGCGGCCCTTCGCCAAGGGCCGCCCTTTCGCGTGCCGTCACTTCTTCTTCGTACCGCGCTTCTCGCGCACCCGCACCGAGATATGGATGGGCGTGCCCTCGAAGCCGAACTCCTCGCGCAGCCGGCGCTCGATGAAGCGGCGGTAGCCCGCCTCGATGAAGCCGGAGGCGAACAGCACGAACCGCGGGGGCTTGGTGCCGGCCTGGGTGCCGAACAGGATGCGCGGCTGCTTACCGCCCCGGACCGGGTGCGGGTGGGCCGAGACCAGTTCGCCGAGGAAGGCGTTGAGGCGGCCGGTGGGCACGCGCGTCTCCCAGCCCGCGAGCGCGGTCTCGATCGCCGGGACCAGCTTCTCCATGTGGCGGCCGGTGTAGGCGGAGACGTTGACCCGCGGCGCCCAGGCGACCTGGCCGAGCTCGGTCTCGATCTCGCGCTCCAGGTAGTAGCGGCGCTCCTCGTCGAGGGTGTCCCACTTGTTGTAGGCGATGACCAACGCGCGGCCCGCCTCGACGGCCATGGTGATGATCCGCTGGTCCTGCACGGAGATGTTCTCGGAGGCGTCGATCAGGACGACCGCCACCTCGGCCTTCTCCACCGCCGCCGCGGTGCGCAGCGAGGCGTAGTAGTCGGCGCCCTGCTGGAGGTGGACGCGCTTGCGGATGCCGGCGGTGTCGACGAACTTCCAGGTCACGCCGCCCAGTTCGATCAGCTCGTCGACCGGGTCACGGGTGGTGCCCGCCAGTTCGTCGACGACGACGCGCTCCTCGCCCGCGACCTTGTTGAGCAGCGAGGACTTGCCCACGTTCGGGCGGCCGATCAGCGCGATGCGGCGCGGGCCGCCGACGGCGGTGCCGAAGGTCTGCTCGGGGGCGTCCGGCAGCACCTCGAGGACGGCGTCCAGCATGTCGCCGGTGCCGCGGCCGTGCAGCGCGGAGACCGGGTGCGGCTCACCGAGCCCGAGGGACCACAGGTACGCCGCGTCTGCCTCGCCGCTCGGGCCGTCGACCTTGTTGGCGGCCAGCACCACGGGCTTGCCGGCCTTGCGCAGCAGACGGACGACGGCCTCGTCGGTGTCGGTCGCCCCGACCTTGGCGTCGACGACGAAGACGACCGCGTCGGCCGCCTCGATCGCGTACTCGGCCTGGGCGGCCACCGAGGCGTCGATGCCGAGGACGTCCTGCTCCCAGCCGCCGGTGTCGACGACCTTGAAGCGGCGGCCCGCCCACTCGGCCTCGTAGGTCACGCGGTCGCGGGTGACGCCGGGCTTGTCCTCGACGACCGCCTCGCGGCGGCCGATGATCCGGTTCACCAGGGTCGACTTGCCGACATTCGGCCGGCCGACGACGGCGAGCACGGGCAGTGGACCGTGGCCCGCCGCCTCGATGGCGCCCTCGACGTCCGCGAGGTCGAAGCCCTCTTCCGCGGCGAGCTCCATGAACTCCGCGTACTCGGCGTCGCCAAGCGCTCCGTGGTCATGCTCTTCGAGCGAACCCTCGGAGTGGATGTCGTCGTTCATGAAGTCAGTACCTCGTTCATCGTGGTGATCGGTGGAGCACCTGTTCAAGGTGATCCACTACTCGGTGTCGCCCTAGGGCCTGCCCGGCGGATCCTGCCGGAGACGCGGGGTCTGACACGCACATCTGAGAGTAATAGGCGCCGGTGCCTTTCTCCGACCTGATCCGCCGGACAGGCCCTAGCGGCCGGTCAGGCGCCTGGCGTTTTCCAGGTGCTCGGTGAGCTGCTTCTGGATGCGTTCGGTTGCCTCGTCCAGCGCCCTGCGCGTGCGTCGTCCGCTGCCGTCGCCCGCCTCGAAGGGGTCACCGAAGACGACGTCGACGCGGGAGCGCAGCGGGGGCAGCCCCTTGGTCAACCGGCTCCGCTTCTCGGAACTTCCCAGCACGGCCACCGGCACGATCGGCGCCCCGCTGCGGACCGCGAAGTAGGCGAGTCCCGCGCGCAGCGAGGCGAAGTCGCCCTCGCCCCGGGTGCCCTCCGGGAAGATGCCGAGCACTCCCCCGGCCTCCAATACGCCCAGCGCCCGCGAGATCGCCGTGCGGTCGGTGCTCTCGCGGTCGACCTTCACCTGGCCGATGCCGCTCAGGAACCGGCCGAGCGGGCCGACGAACGCCTCCTTCTTGATCAGGAAGTGCGTCGGCCGGGGCGCCACGCCCATGACCATCGGGCCGTCGATGTTGTGGGAGTGGTTGACGGCGAAGATCACCGGGCCGATCGCGGGCACCTTCCAGGCGCCGAGCACGCGGGGCCTCCACAGCCCGTACATCAGGCCGACGCCGATGCGCCGCCCGACCTCGGCGCCTCTCGCCGAAGCAGCTTCGGTCACTTTCCGGCCCGCTTCTCCTCGACGAGGGTGACGACGCACTCGATGACCTGCGGCAGCGTGAGGTCGGTGGTGTCCACCTCGACCGCGTCGCCCGCCTTCGCGAGCGGCGAGGTCTTGCGGCTGGAGTCGGCCGCGTCACGCTTGATCAGTGCCTCGCGGGTGGCGTTGACGTCCGCGCCCTTGAGCTCACCGCTGCGGCGCGCGGCGCGGGCCTCCGGGGAGGCGGTCAGGAAGATCTTCAGGTCGGCGTCCGGGAGCACGGTGGTGCCGATGTCACGGCCCTCGACCACTATGCCGACCTGCGCGGTGAGGGCCAGCGTGCGCTGCAGCTCGGTGATCCGGGCGCGCACCTCGGGCACCGCGCTGACCGCGCTGACCTTGGAGGTGACGTCCTGGGTACGGATCGGGCCGGCCACGTCGACGCCGTCGACCGTGATCGTGGGGCTGGCCGGGTCGGTGCCCGAGACGATCTCCGGCTTGCCCGCCACGGCGGCGATCGCGGTGGGGTCCTCGAGGTCGATGCCGTTGTTCACCATCCACCAGGTGATCGCCCGGTACTGGGCTCCGGTGTCCAGGTAGCTCAGGCCGAGCTTCGAGGCCACGGCCTTCGACGTGCTCGACTTGCCCGTGCCGGAGGGGCCGTCGATCGCGACGATCACGGGCAGGGCGGTCCGGGCGGCGCCGTTTTCCACGGGCGGACACCTTCCTGGTGCGGTGTGGTGGGTGTGCGGGGCGCGAGGGCGCCCCGCACAAGGTTACTGGGTGCGCGTCACTCGTCCGGACGCGAGAGGTGTGCGACCTCGCAGCATCGTGGCGCACCCCACGGCCGCACCGGCGACGCCGGGCGCCCTACTGCCGGATCGCCCAGCCCCGCTCCCGCAGCGCGGCGGCCAGCGCCACGGCGGCCTTCGGCTCGACCATCAGCTGCACCAGACCGGCCTGCTGCCCCGTCGCATGCTCGATGCGCACGTCCTCGATGTTGACCCCGGCCCGCCCCGCGTCGGCGAAGATGCGGGCCAGCTGGCCGGGCTGGTCGTCGATGAGCACGGCGACCGTCTCGTAGATCCGCGGAGCGGACCCGTGCTTGCCGGGCACCCGGACCTGCCCCGCGTTCCCCCGCCGCAGCACGTCCTCGATCCCGGAGCTGCCCTCCTGCCGCTTGGCCTCGTCGGCCGACTGCAGGGCGCGCAGGGCGCGCACTGTCTCGTCGAGGTCGGCGGAGACGTCGGCGAGCAGATCGGCGACCGGACCGGGGTTGGCGGAGAGGATGTCGATCCACATCCCGGGGTCGGACGCGGCGATCCGGGTCACGTCCCGTATGCCCTGGCCGCACAGCCGTACGGCCGCCTCCTCGGCGTGCTCCAGGCGCGCGGCGACCATGCTGGAGACCAGGTGGGGCATGTGGGAGACCAGGGCGACGGCGCGGTCGTGGGCGTCGGCGTCCATGACGACCGGCACCGCCCGGCAGTGCGAGACCAGCTCCAGGGCGAGGTTCAGCACCTCGGTGTCCGTGTCACGGGTGGGCGTCAGCACCCAGGGGCGGCCTTCGAAGAGGTCTCCACTCGCGGCCAGCGGGCCGGACTTCTCGCGGCCCGACATGGGGTGCGTGCCGATGTACGACGACAGGTCCAGGCCCAGCGACTCCAGCTCGCGGCGCGGACCGCCCTTCACACTGGCCACGTCGAGGTAGCCGCGGGCCACGTTCCGGCGCATGGCGTCGGCGAGGACGGCGGACACGTGTGCGGGCGGGGCGGCGACGACGGCGAGGTCGACGGGACCCTCCGGAGCCTCGTCCGTGCCGGCGCCCAGCGCGGCCGCCGTACGGGCCTGCTCGGGGTTGTAGTCGGCGAGATGGACGGTCACGCCCCGCTGGGACAGGGCGAGCGCGGCGGAGGTACCGATGAGGCCGGTGCCGATGACGAGCGCGGTCCTCACTGGGCGATGTCCTTGCGCAGGGCGGCCGCGGCGCCGAGGTAGACATGGGCGATGTCGGCGCGGGGCCGCTCCGACTCGATGTGGGCGAGGACGCGGACCACGCGCGGCATGGCGCCCTCGATGTCCAGCTCCTGGGCGCAGATCAACGGCACGTCGACGATGCCGAGCTTGCGGGCGGCGGCCGCCGGGAAGTCGCTGTGCAGATCGGGGGTGGCCGTGAACCAGATGCTGATCAGGTCGTCCACACTCAGCCCGTTCCGCTCCAGGACGGCGGTGAGCAGGGCTCCGACCTGCTCGTCCATGTGGCCGGCCTCGTCCCGTTCCAGCTGGACGGCCCCCCGGACCGCTCGTACCGCCACGGCGCTGCTCCTTGCTGAGATGCGTATCGGCTCTTGGTCCGTCCAGCGTAGTCAGGGCGGACCGGTCCGGTGGGCGGCGCCCGCCCGCTGAGACGGTCACCGAGAGCGACGAACCGTCCCAATGTCACTCAGATCGCCCTATCCCGCCACTTGGTGTGAGAACACCTCCGTGCGCCTCTTTACGCCGGGGCCGCCGGTCCGCTCTGATGTCAGGAAGCCCGCCTCGGGGGAGGCCGTCATGAAACGTCCCGGACCTTTGCTGACCCTGCTCGCGGGTCTGCTGCTCGGCCTGTTCCTGCTGACGCTCAACGCGACGACGGGGACGAGGAACACGGCGTCCACGTACAAGGAGCGGTCGCCCGTACCGACGCCGGCCAGATCCGTCGCGTCACCCACCCCCACTCCGACCCCGTCCCGCACCCGGATCCCCGACGCCTCCTACGCGGGCCGCACCGACGACGACTCCTCCTCGGTGGCCGTGTCGATCCGCGACGGCAGGGCGATCGCCTACTTCTGCGACGGCCGTCGCAAGGAGTCGTGGCTGAAGGGTGACGTCGGGGACGACGGCAGCATGCGGCTGACCGGACAGCGCGGCGCCGAGCTGAACGGCCGGCTCCAGGAGGGCCGGCGCATCCGCGGCACGGTGGACCTCGACGGTGGCCACTACGCCTTCACCGCCGACAAGGCGGTCAAGCCGTCCGGGCTCTACCGGGCGACGGCCACCGTGCGCGGCGCGAAGATCGACGGCGGCTGGATCGTGCTGTCCGACGGCCGGCAGGTCGGCATCCTCAGCCGCGCCGGCAAGGCAGACGCCGCGCCCCGCATCGACCCCGCGACCGGCGCGGTCACGGTCGACGGCGAGCGGCTGACGGCACGTCCCGTGACCCCGTGAACCGGAGGGAGCCGACCATGACCGTCGACCCGAACGCCGCCACCCAGAGCTTCCCCTCACCCGAGTCCCGCCCGCACCCGGCCCGCTATCTCGTCCCGGCGCTGGTCGCCGCCGCCGTCGCGGTCGCCCTCGGCGTGTACGGAAAGGTCCACCACCCGGCGGGGACCGCCTTCAACCTCGCCGGGTTCAGCAGCACGGGCGCCGTGAAGTCGTGGCTGGCGACCACCGCGGTCTTCTTCGCGGTGATCCAGCTGGTCTCGGCGCTGATGATGTACGGAAAGCTGCCCGGTCCGGGCTGGGCGCCGGTGCTGCACCGCTGGTCGGGCCGGGTGGCGTTCCTGGTGGCGGTTCCGGTGGCGGTGCACTGTCTGTACGCATTGGGCTATCAGACGTATGAAACACGCGTTTTGTGGCACTCCTTCCTGGGTTGCTTCTTCTTCGGTGCTTTCAGTGCCAAGATGCTGCTGCTCCGCTCGGAGCGACTTCCCGGCTGGCTGCTGCCGGTCGTCGGCGGACTGGTGTTCGCCGCTCTTACGGTCATCTGGCTGACGTCGGCCTTCTGGTTCTTCCGCACCTTCGGAGTGACGACATGACGCACGACTCGACGCGGCGCACGGTTCTGGCGACAGGCGCGGCGGCGCTCGCGGCGGGATCCGTGGGATGCAGCAACTACGGCGAGAAACAGGGCTCCAGCCAGACGAAGGAGTCCGGAAAGAAGGAGTCCGGTTCGCCCTCGGGCGCCGCCACCGGGCAGGCGCTCGCGAAGACCGGCGACATCCCGGTCGGCGGCGGCGCGATCTTCAAGGCACAGAAGGTCGTGGTCACCCAGCCGAACCAGAACGAGTTCAAGGCCTTCTCGGCCATCTGCACCCATCACGGCTGCACCGTGTCCCAGGTCGCGGACCGCACGATCGACTGCCCCTGTCACGGCAGCAAGTTCGACGTCACCGACGGCGCGGTGGCCCACGGCCCGGCTACCGAGCCGCTGCCACCGAAGAACATCAAGGTCGAAGGGGAGACGATCCTGCTGGTGTGACCCCGAGCCGGACGCGCACCACGAAGTCGTGCAGGGCGTCGTGGGCGCTGGGCGCGTCGGGCAGCTCCGAGGCGCTCTGGGCTTCGTCGAGCACGGCGTGCAGGCGTTCCACGTCGGCCTCCACACGCGCGTGGTCGACCTCGGCGGCCCCGTGCTCGCGCTCCGCCTTCGCCGCCATCAGCTCCGGCAGACAGGCGGGCGCGTCCGGTCCCCCGGCGAGCGTGGGCAGATGGGCCTGCACCTGCCCGCTGCGCATGAGATGGATGCCGGTGAGCAGCACCCGGAACGTGTAGAGCAGCGGCTTGAGTTCACCGGTCTTCTCGAACAGCCGCCACTGCGTCACCGCGAACCCCCGGTAGTGGTGGGCGTGATGACGGGTGATGACGCCCGCCGCGAGCTCGGCCAGCTCGCTGTGCGCGTCGGTGGTGTGCACGACCAGGGGTGAGAGCAACTGCTCCAGGACGTAGCCGTTGCGGCGCAGCATCAGTCGTACGAACTTGCGCAGATCGTGGGTGACGAGGTCCATCTCGACGCCGTGGCGCACCCAGGTCCGTGACCGCGTCTCGTCCGGCTCGCGCAGCCCCACCAGGTCGGCGGCGGGCAGCAGATGGACGCCCCGCAGGTCCAGGTCGGAGTCCTGCGAGGGGAAGCCGTACAGATGCGCGCCGGAGACGGTCGCGAACAGCAGAGGGTCCGGCTGTTCGGCGACGACGGGCGTCAGGTCCAGGTCGAGAACGTCGATCATGGGCTAAGCGTCCCAGAGCGCCCCCAGGGTGAGCAGGTCTCCCCGGTATTCGATCCGGTCCGCCCACGCGGTCGGCCAGGCGTCTTCGCCCAGGTGGGCGCCCGCGAAGGCACCGGTCAGACAGGCGATGGAGTCCGAGTCGCCGGAGCTGCACGCGGCCCGGCGCAGGGCGGTGACCGGTTCGTCGACGAAGAGCAGGAAGCACAGCAGGCCGGTCGCCAGGGCCTCTTCGGCGATCCAGCCCGCGCCCGTGGCCAGGCAGGGGTCGGCCTCGGGCGAGGCGGTGCGCACGGCGTCCTGGAGGCGGCCCAGGATCTCCAGGCACTCGTCCCAGCCGCGCGCGATGAAGTGCTCGGGCGAGGGGTCCTGCGAGCGGGTCCACAGGTCGCCGAGCCAGGTGTGGTGATAGCGGGTGCGGTTGTCGAGGGCGTACGAGCGCAGCAGTCCGACCAGGCCGGTGGGCTCGGCGCCCTGGGCGAGCAGCCGTACGGCGCGGGCGGTGAGGTCGGAGGCGGCGAGTGCCGTCGGATGCCCGTGGGTCAGTGCGGACTGCAATTGGGCGGCGCCGGCGCGCTGCTCGTCGCTGAGGCCGGGGGCGAGTCCGACCGGGGCGACGCGCATGTTGGCGCCGCAGCCCTTGGAGCCGATCTGGCTGGCGTCCTGCCAGGGCCGCCCCTCCTCCTTGAGGAGGCTGCACGCCGTCAGGCAGGTGCGCCCGGGAGCCCGGTTGTTCTCGGGCGACTGGTACCAGTCCACGAACTCCTCGCGCACCGGCCGCTCCAGCCGCTTGGGCGCGAGCACCCCGCGGTCCATGGCCGTGCGCAGCCCGCGTCCCAGCGCCAGCGTCATCTGGGTGTCGTCGGAGACGAAGGGGCGCTTCGGCAGCTCCATCTCCCGCCAGGGTCCGCACTTGGCGAGGATCGACGGGACGTCGTTGAACTCGGTGGGGAAGCCGAGCGCGTCCCCGAGGGCGAGGCCCAGCAGGGATCCGGTGGCGGCGCGCTTGGTCACGGTGGTGGTCATGCGGGGCGTCCTTCCCGGGACGGTCGGAGCAGGGGTGGGTGCAGGGCGGTGGCGGTGCCCGCGCGGTAGAGGGCGGCCGGCTTGCCGCGGCCGCCGGTCAGCCGCGCGGCCCCGGGCACGGGCTCGACGAAGCCCGGCGTGGCCAGCACCTTGCGGCGGAAGTTGGGACGGTCGAGCGCCGTCCCCCACACCGTCTCGTAGACCTGCTGCAGCTCGCCGAGGGTGAACTCGGGCGGGCAGAAAGCGGTGGCGAGGCAGGTGTACTCGAGCTTGGCGCCGACCCGTTCGTGGGCGTCGGACAGGATCCGGTCGTGGTCGAAGGCGAGCGGCCGGGCGGCGTCGTACGGCAGCCAGCGGGCCTGGGCCGCGTCGCCGCCGCCGTGCGGCTCGGGCGCGTCGGGCAGCAGCGCGGCGAACGCGACCGACACGACCCGCATCCGGGGGTCGCGGCCGGGCTCGCTGTAGGTCCGCAGCTGTTCCAGGTGCAGTCCGGAGACGTCCGACAGGCCGGTCTCCTCGGCCAGTTCACGCCGGGCGGCCGTCTCGGCGGACTCGTCCGGCAGTACGAAGCCACCGGGCAGCGCCCAGTGGCCGGCGAAGGGCTCCTGGCCCCGCTCGACGAGCAGCACGTGCAACGCGTTCGCGCGCAGGGTGAGGACGGCGAGGTCGACGGTGACGGCGAAGGGTTCGTAGGCGTACTTGTCGTAGCCCTCCACGGTCTCGCCTCCTTTGCGGTCAGGGCGACTAATAGTCACCGCGACTATAAATAGCACGACCTCGGCACCGCAACCCCTCAGCGGCTCCCTGAGCGCCTTGCGCGCACATGCAGGCGGCCGGCACCGGGAAACCCGGTACCGGCCGCCACAGAGCCGCTGAGAGCCCTCCTAGAGGTCGACCTCCTTCATCAGCATGCCGACCTCGGTGTTCGACAGCCGCCGCAGCCAGCCCGACTTCTGGTCGCCCAGGGTGATCGGGCCGAAGGCGGTCCGCACCAGCTTCTCGACCGGGAAGCCGGCCTCGGCGAGCATGCGGCGCACGATGTGCTTGCGGCCCTCGTGGAGGGTCACCTCGACGAGATAGTTCTTGCCGGTCTGCTCGACGACCCGGAAGTGGTCCGCGCGCGCGTAGCCGTCCTCCAGCTGGATGCCGTCCTTCAGACGCTTGCCCAGGTCCCGCGGGATCGGGCCCACGATGGCGGCGAGATAGGTCTTCTTCACGCCGTACTTGGGGTGGGTCAGGCGGTGCGCCAGCTCACCGTGGTTGGTGAGCAGGATGACGCCCTCGGTCTCGGTGTCGAGCCGGCCGACGTGGAAGAGCCGCGTCTCGCGGTTGGTCACGTAGTCGCCGAGGCACTGCCGCCCTTCGGGGTCCTCCATCGTGGAGACGACACCGGCGGGCTTGTTCAGCGAGAAGAACTGGTACGACTGCGTCGCGACCGTCAGGCCGTCGACCTTGACCTCGTCCTTCTCCGGGTCGACGCGGCGGCCCTGCTCCAGGACGATCTCGCCGTTGACCTCGACCCGCGCCTGCTCGATGAGCTCCTCGCAGGCACGCCGGGAGCCGTAGCCCGCGCGCGCGAGGACCTTCTGCAGCCGCTCGCCCTCCTGCTCGGCGCCCGGGAAGGTCTTGGGCAGCTTGACGTCCTTCTTGCCCGCGTACCGCTCGCGGTTGCGCTCCTCCGCGCGGGTCTCGTACTCGCGCGAGCGCCCGGGGGCACTACGGCCGCGCCCGTCGCCCTGCTGGGACTGCCTGGGCCCGCCCTTGGCACCGCCGCGGGCGGCGCCGCCGCGCCCGGACTTGGGGCCGTCCTGGGTGGCGCCGGGGCCGACGTCGTAGCGGCGCTCCTCGGGGCGGGGCTTGCGGGGACGGCCCTGCCCCTGCCGCTCGTCCCTGTTGTTGCCGGCACCGCGGTAGTTCCCGCGCCCGCCGCTCTTGCCGCTGCCGCTGCTTCGCATCAAGTTTCCGTCTTAGTCGTCTGCGTCCTGACCGCCGGACGCGTCGGGCGCGTCCGGGTCGAACGACGGTACGCCCTCCTGGGTCTCGGCCTCGATCGCCTCCGCCTCCGGGAGGAAGGGCGCGAGCTCCGGGAGCTCGTCCAGACCGCGCAGGCCCATCCGCTCCAGGAAGTAGTTCGTCGTCCTGTACAGGATCGCACCTGTTTCGGGTTCCGTGCCCGCCTCCTCGACCAGACCGCGCTGCAGGAGGGTGCGCATAACACCGTCGCAGTTGACTCCGCGTACGGCCGAGACGCGGCTGCGGCTCACCGGCTGGCGGTAGGCGACGACGGCCAGGGTCTCCAGCGCGGCCTGGGTGAGCCGGGCCTGCTGGCCGTCCAGGACGAAGCCCTCGACGGCGGCCGCGTACTCGGGACGGGTGTAGAAACGCCAGCCGCCGGCGATGAGCCGCAGCTCGAATCCCCGCCCCTGGACGGTGTACTCGTCGGCCAGCTCGCGCAGCGCGTCCGCGATCTGGCGCCTCGGCCGCTGGAGGATCTTCGAGAGGTGCTCTTCGGTCGCGGGTTCGTCCACGACCATGAGGACCGCCTCCAGGGCGGGCTTGAGGTCGAGGTCGGCGACGGTGCGCAGTCCGGCCGGGACGTCGGTGATCTCCTCGCTCACGCCTTCTTCTCCTCCTTGGGCTCCTCGGGCGGCCGGTCGAACTCGTCGGTCACCCGCGGTGTCTCGTGGCCGTCCCCGCCGGTCCAGCGGACGATCAGGTCCCCGAGGGCGGTCTCCTGGTCCAGCGCGACGGCCTTCTCGCGGTACAGCTCCAGCAGCGCGAGGAAGCGGGCCACGACGGTCAGGGTGTCGTCGGTGTCCTCGACGAGGACCCGGAAACTGGCCTCTCCCAGCTCCCTGAGCCGTGCGACGACGATCCCGGCCTGCTCCTGCACGCTGACCAGCGGGGCGTGGATGTGGTCGACGTACACCTGGGGCTTGGCCCTGGGCTGCATCGCCTTGACGGCGAGCTTGGCGAAGCCCTCGGGGCCGATGCTGATGACGACCTCGGGCAGCAGCTCGGCGTGGTGCGGTTCGAGGCCGACCGTACGGGGGTAGCGGCGGGCCTCCTGGTCGAGGCGGTGGTTGAAGATGTCGGCGATCTGCTTGTACGCCCGGTACTGCAGCAGCCGCGCGAACAGCAGGTCGCGGGCCTCCAGCAGAGCCAGGTCGGCCTCGTCCTCGACCTCGGCGGCGGGCAGCAGCCGGGCGGCCTTGAGGTCGAGCAGCGTGGCGGCGACGACGAGAAACTCGGTCGTCTGATCCAGGTCCCAGTCCGGCCCCATCGCCCGGATGTGCGCCATGAACTCGTCGGTCACCTTGGACAGAGCGACCTCGGTGACGTCCAGCTTGTGCTTCGAGATCAACTGCAGAAGCAGATCGAAGGGCCCCTCAAAGTTGGCAAGCCGCACCTTGAAGACACCGTCGACGACCGCACCGCCGTCACCGGAGGAGGAAACCGAGGACCGCACGGGCGCCGCCCCGGGAAGGAAGAGGTCCGGCCCGGTCCCGGGGAGGACACCCGCAGGCTCGGCTCCCGAAGGCACAGCCGCAGGCTCGGAGGCGCCCGGCTCGCGCCCCAGCGCCACGGTCTCGGAGATCCCTGGCTCCGACCCGGCGGACCCGGACCGCAAGCCCTGCAGCTCGGGCTCGGAAAGAAGGCCCGCAGGCTCGGACCCCGGAAGCACAGCCTCGGACTCGGGGACCCCCGGCGCCGCCGACAAGCCCTGCGACTCCGGCCCAGGCAGGACGGCCTCGGACTGGGCGAGCCCCGGATCGCTGCCCATGACTACGGCCTCGGACTCCGCGATGCCTGGCTCCGACCCGGCGGAACCAGACCGCGAGCCCTCCGGCTCAGGCTCAGCGAAGGCGACCTCGGGCTCGGGCGCCGGGCCCGGCTGCGGTGCGGTGGTGTCGGGTTCCGTGGCCGGGGTGGGCTGCTCGGGCTTCGGTTCCGGGGCGTTCGTGGGAGCCGCGGGCGCTTCGGCCGGCGACGCGTCCGGCGCCGACGGCGGCGGTGGAGCCGTGCCCGGTCCCCGCCCCAGGGCACGCCTGCGGCCGGCCGAGGGGCCGGGGGCGGGAACGTCGTTCGAGGTCATAGCCGTCGCAGGCTATCGCTTACCGCCCACCGAGCCGACTACCGGCCGCGCAGCCGCCGTACCAGGATGCTCGCGTCTCCCCGGGACTCCAGGTCGGCCAGCACCACCGCGACCGCCTCGCGGACGATGCGTCCGCGGTCGACGGCCAGCCCGTGCTCGCCCCGGAGCACCAGCCGGGCGTGCTCCAGGTCCATCAGTTCCTCGGCCGACACGTACACGGTGATCTTCTCGTCGTGCCGCTCGCGCCCGCTGGGGCGCCGTGCCGCCGCCCGGCCCCCGCGCTTGCGGGGCTGCGCACCGGCGGAAGAGGCGGCAGAACCTTCCTGCGCCGCCTGACGGCGTGCCGGGCGCTCCGCCGAGGCGCCCCGGCTGCGGGACTCGCCCGCGTCGGTCGGCTCCGCCTCCACCGCCACATGTTCCGCGCCGTCGCCGTCGCCGCCCTGCACGGGCACCGACGGCGGCACGTCCTCCGTCGCGGCGGCCGCGTCGCTCTCCCCCGCGGGAGCCGGCACCCGGGCCTCGCCGTTGGCCGGGCGCCGGGGAGTGGACGGCTGGAGCGCCATTCCCCCTGTCGTACGGAACAGTTCGTCGGCCCCCGGCAGACTCACTCGGCGTGACACCGGGCGAGCACCTCCCTGGCGAGCTGGCGATAGGCGGCGGCACCGACGGAGTTGGAGGCGTACGTGGTGATCGGCTCACCGGCGACCGTGGTCTCCGGGAAGCGGACCGTGCGCCCGATGACCGTGTGGTAGACGTGGTCGTCGAACGCCTCGACGACGCGCGCGAGCACCTCACGGCTGTGCACGGTGCGCGAGTCGTACATCGTGGCGAGGATCCCGTCGAGCTCCAGCTCCGGGTTGAGCCGCTCCTGGACCTTCTCGATGGTCTCGGTGAGCAGCGCGACACCACGCAGGGCGAAGAACTCGCACTCCAGCGGCACGATCACCTTGTGCGCGGCCGTCAGGGCGTTGACGGTCAGCAGGCCGAGCGAGGGCTGGCAGTCGATCACGATGTAGTCGTAGTCGTCCATCAGCGGCTTGAGCGCACGCTGGAGCGTGGACTCGCGCGCGACCTCGGAGACCAGCTGGACCTCGGCGGCCGACAGGTCGATGTTGCTGGGCAGCAGGTCCATGTTGGGGACCGCCGTCTTCAGGAGGACCTCGTCCGCGGACATGCCCCGCTCCATGAGCAGGTTGTAGACGGTGAGGTCGAGCTCCATCGGGTTGACACCGAGGCCCACCGACAGCGCGCCCTGCGGGTCGAAGTCCACGAGCAGCACGCGCCGGCCGTACTCCGCGAGCGCGGCACCCAGGTTGATGGTCGACGTCGTCTTGCCGACGCCGCCCTTCTGGTTGCACATCGCGATGATCTTCGCGGGGCCGTGGTCGGTCAGCGGGCCCGGGATCGGGAAGTAGGGCAGCGGGCGGCCGGTCGGGCCGACGCGCTCGCGACGCTGGCGTGCGGCGTCGGGCGCGAGCGTGGCCGCGTACTCCGGGTCCGGCTCGTACTCGGCGTCGGGGTCGTAGAAGTGCCCCTGGGACAATTCGTCGTAGTCGGCGAGTTGGTTGTGGGGCGCGCCACTTCCGTCGCCGGCCATGGCGTTCACGTGATGGCCATCCATGCTCTGGTGTGCTGAGTGAGTCACCCCTGCAGTCCGGTGACTCTGTTGGGCGAAGGTACGCACCGCGACGGAGCCGACAGCCTCGAACCCCTCGGGGCCCTGGCCCCGTACAGGCATTCCTGGTTGACCACCCCCGGGAGAAAATGTCGACTCATTCACAAGTCGTCTTACCTCCTTGGTGACCAGGAAACTTCTAGACAGGTCAGCGTGGCACCATGCCGACGGTTGGCGACTCTATGGCGTGTCGGCGGTCCGCAGCAACACAATCCGCCGGACCCGGCAGGATGTGTCGGCAATGAAACATCCCTCTGTCAAGGGCGTACGGCCGTCGCACGGCAGGTTTCACCGGTGTGCGAATCGGTCGAAGGGTTACGTTCGAGGCGAGTTGACCGAGAGTCGCAAAGTGACCATACACACATCCGGCCGGACCTTGTCGGGCAAGGTCCGGCCGGGTACGCGCGGTTGACGACTCGTGTTGACGTATCGCCTTTACCGTATGGTGACTTAGCGGAGCGGCGCAGCCGGTCGGCTCAGCCGAGCAGGGTCTCCAGGTCCAGGTGCTCCAGGCCGTGGGCCTCGGCGACCTCCTTGTAAACGACCTTGCCGTCATGGGTGTTGAGCCCCTTGGCCAGCGCGGCGTCGCGGCGCAGCGCCTCGACCCAGCCGTTGTTGGCGAGCGAGACGATGTACGGCAGCGTGGCGTTGGTCAGCGCGTAGGTGGAGGTGTTGGGCACCGCGCCGGGCATGTTGGCCACGCAGTAGAAGACCGAGTTGTGGACCTTGAAGGTCGGCTCGGCGTGCGTGGTCGGGTGGGAGTCCTCGAAGCAACCGCCCTGGTCGATCGCGATGTCGACAAGGACACTTCCGGCCTTCATCCGGGACACCAGCTCGTTGGTGACCAGCTTCGGGGCCTTGGCGCCCGGGATCAGGACGGCACCGACGACGAGGTCTGCGTCGAGGCAGGCCTTCTCCAGCTCGAAGGCGTTGGAGACGACGGTCTGGATCTTCGTGCCGAAGATCTTGTCGGCTTCCTTGAGCTTGTTGATGTCCCGGTCGAGCAGGGTGACGTGGAAGCCCAGGCCGATGGCGATCTGCGCGGCGTTCCAGCCGGAGACGCCACCGCCGATGATGACGGCCTTGCCGGCCGGTACGCCCGGAACACCGCCGGGCAGCACACCACGGCCACCGGCCGCGGCCATCAGGTGGTAGGCACCGACCTGCGGGGCGAGCCGGCCCGCGACCTCGGACATCGGGGCGAGCAGCGGGAGCGCGCGGTTCGGCAGCTCGACGGTCTCGTAGGCGATCGCCGTGGTGCCGGACTCCAGGAGCGCGTCCGTGCACTCCTTCGAGGCGGCCAGGTGCAGGTACGTGAAGAGGATCTGGTCCTTGCGGAGGCGGTGGTACTCCTCCGCGATGGGCTCCTTGACCTTCAGCAGCAGGTCGGCGGTGGCCCAGACGTCGTCCGCGGTCTCCAGGATCTCGGCGCCGGCCGCCACGTACTCCTCGTCCGGGATCGAGGAGCCGACGCCGGCGTTCCGCTCGACGACGACCTGGTGGCCGTTGCGCACCAGCTCGTGCACGCCGGCGGGGGTGATGGCCACCCGGAACTCGTTGTTCTTGACCTCGCGGGGGATGCCGACCTTCACGTCGATCACGGTCCTTGGCTCAGAGGGTGTGGGGGCATTGCAAGACATACCCGGCATGCGGGGGCACACCAGGATGCACCGCAGGAGAACGTGCGGCAGAGCCAGTTTAATGAAGGCGTTCCGGCTGTCTAGCCTTTCATTGCATCAATCTTCGACGGATGCGCTGCGGATTTCGCAGGCGTTAGAGCCGGGATCTGCTTCTGCATCGCTCTCGTGGCTCTCCTGGAGTTCCTCTCCCAGCATGCGCTCGGCAGCCCCGCGGTGCAGTCGAGCAGCGGCGGAGTCGCCCAGCCGCTCCAGGGTGTCCGCGAGCCGCAGCTGCAGCGCGGCCTGCAGCCGGACGTCGTCGGCACGGCGCGCCCACTCCACCGCCTCCTGGCAGGTGTGCAGCGACTCCTCGGGCCGCCCCGCGTACTCCTGGACCCGTGCCAGTTCGCTCAACGCCCGTGCCTGAGCGGCGACATCACCGCTCTTGCGGTGCCCGGCAACCGCCGCCCGCCAGTTCCGCAGCGCCTCGCCGTAGCGGCCCGCATAGGTGTGGGCGGTGCCGATACGGCCGTACAGCCGGGCGGCGTCCGCGCGCTCGTCGCGGGCCAGGCGCTGGGCGAGGGCCCGCCCGAACCAGTCCGCGGCCCGGTCGTGGTCCCCCAGCTCCTGATGCGCACCGCCTACGGATTCCATCGCGCGGCCGGTGGCGTAAGGGTCGTTCGCCTCGCGTCCGGCGTCCAGCGCGGCGCGGTAGCGGATCAGCGCCTCGCCGGTCCGGCCGGTCCGGGCGTCCAGGTCGCCCAGGTTCAGCAGGGCGGCGGCCTTCTCGCGGGGCAGTCTGCGGCGCTCGGCCACGTCGAGGACGAGGCGGTGGATACCGTACAGATCGGGTGCGGCCGCCTGGGTTCCGACATGCGCCACCATCGCCCTGACCAGCTGGGACATCAGCCGGCGGGCCAGCGTGTCCAGCTCCCCGTCGGCGACCGCGAGGCGGGCGGCGGCCAGCAGGGCGGGCCTGCGGACGGCGAGCCAGTCGGCGGCCGCCCTGGGGCTGGGGAAGCGCAGCGAGCGGGGCAGGCCCTGGAGCTTCTCGCGCGCCTCGGGGTTGTCCGTCTCGGTGATCGCCCGGCAGGACTGCAGCAGCCGTACGGTCCGCTCCAGCATGCGGGCGCGGGCCAGCTGGAGCTCGCCGGGGCGGTCATGGCTCTCGGCGAGGGCACGCAGCAGGGGGAAGAGGCAGGCGGGGACCTCGTACTGCGGCAGCGGGGAGCCCACGGCGCGCAGCAGGTTGAAGGCGACGAAGTCGTCCAGGGTGGTGCGGGCGGTGCTCACCGAGCAGCCGGCCAGGGCGGAGGCGGTGTGCGGGTCGACCAGGCCGGCGGGGGCCAGCGAGAGCAGTCGCAGTATCCGGGCGGCCGGGCCCGGCAGATGGTCGTGGACGAGCCGGAGGACCCGGCCGAGCGGCGTCCCCTCGTCGGCCTCGGCGTGCAGACGCTTGGCCAGGTCGGAGACGCCCGCCTGGGGCCGTGCGGCGAGCCAGCCGCCGGCCAGGGCCAGCGCGGCCGGCTGCGCCTGGCACACCTCGACGAGGTTCTCGGCGGCGCGCGGGTCCACGGTGATACGGACCGAGCCGGTGTACCGGGTCAGCAGTTCCAGGGCCGACTTGGTGTCGAGGCCGCCCAGGGTGCAGGGCCGGACGTCCGCGATCCCGGTGAGCGGGCCCTCGGACACGGCGACGGCCAGGCAGTCCGGGGTGTCCGGCAGCAGCGCGTCGACCTGCTCGGCACCGGCCGCGTCGTCCAGCAGGAGCAGCATCCGCCGCTCGGCCAGGGCCGCGCGCAGCGCCTCGGTGAGCTCGTCCTCGGCAGCTCCGGGCGGGGTGGGCAGGTCCAGGGCGGTGAGCAGTTCGCGGGCGGCGCGTTCGACCGGCACCGGGGTGCCGTCGGGCTCGCCGAGCCGGACGCGCAGCACTCCGTCGGCGTACCCTTCGGCGACCTGCCTTACGAGCTCCTCGGCGAGCGCCGTACGGCCGGAGCCGGGCCGGCCCGCGATGAGGAGCACGCGCGCGCGTGGGGCCTTGCGGCCGGAGAGGGTGTCGAGGCCCGCTCGCTCGATGTCGGCGCGGAGTTCCTTCAACTCCCTTGTACGGCCCAGGAAATGGCTCTTCTCCACCGCGTCGCCCGACAGCCCCACGCCGTCCGTGTCCACCGCCTGATCCGTCACGGGCCACACTCCCGTCCCACCGAACGCGCAAGCCCGCCGGGACTCCGGTTCGGGCGTGAGTCGAGCCTAGTTCACGCTCTGCGACGATCCGTGCGGAGCACGGCGGGCAGGTCCCTCGATCGGATCAGGCGATCGTCACACCGGCGGCGGGGCGGCCGGGTTCAGGGCTCGAGGTGGCCGGCTTCAGGACTCGAAGGGACGCGCGGGCCAGGGTGCCTCGGCCGGGCGCAAGGCGTCGAGGCCGTCGCCGTCGCGGGCGGCGACCAGGGAAAGGACCCCCACGACGAGGCAGTTGTTGTGCAGCTCGCCGGCGAGCACACCCCGGACGAGTTCCGCCACGGGCACGCGCGCGTGCTCCATGTCGGCCTCCTCGTCCTCGACCTCGAAGCGCTGCCCCTCGGCCTCGGACAGATCACGGGCGAGGAAGATCCGTACGGACTCGTCGCAGCCACCGGGGGTGGTGTACACGTCGGTCAGGACCCGCCAGTCCTCCGCCTTGACGTGCGCCTCCTCGTACAGCTCGCGCTGGGCGGCGTGCAACGGGTTCTCGCCGGGCACGTCGAGCAGACCGGCCGGGATCTCCCACAGCTTGTGCCGGACCGGGTGGCGGTACTGGCGGATGACATGAACGCGGTCCTCTTCGTCGAGGGCGACGACCGCCACCGAACCGGGGTGGACCTGGTAGTCGCGGCGGACCACCGAACCGTCGGGCATGACCACCTCGTCCGTGCGGACGGAGGTCTTGTTCCCCACGAAGGGGGTCTCCGTGGCCCGGATCTCCCACTCCTCGGGAGTGTCCTTGATCGTCATGCCCTGTCCTTCCACACGCTTCACAAAAGACCGGCCGGATGAAACCGGGGTGCTCACCTTTTGAAGGTATGCACCCCGGCAACCGTACAACTGGTGTGTTACTTCGAATTCTCCTGCGCGCCCGCTGCCCGCTGACGCTCGACAGCCGCCTTCACGAGCCCGGCGAACAGCGGGTGCGGACGGGTCGGACGCGAGCGCAGCTCCGGGTGCGCCTGCGTGGCGACCAGGTAGGGGTGGACGTCGCGCGGGTACTCGACATACTCGACGAGCTTGCCGTCCGGGGAGGTGCCCGAGAAGAGGATGCCGGCCTTCTTCTCCAGCTCCGCGCGGTAGGCGTTGTTCACCTCGTAGCGGTGCCGGTGCCGCTCCTCGACGTACTCCTTGCCGTCGTACACCTCACGCACGATGGAGCCCTCGGCCAGCTTGGCCGGGTACATGCCCAGGCGCATCGTTCCGCCCATGTCACCCTCGCCGGCGACGATGTCCAGCTGCTCGGCCATGGTGGAGATGACCGGGTGGCCGGTGGCGGCGTCGAACTCGGTGGAGTTGGCGTCCGCGATGTCGGCCAGGTTGCGCGCGGCCTCGATCACGATGCACTGCAGGCCCAGGCAGAGACCGAGCAGCGGGATCTTGTTCTCGCGGGCGTAGCGGATGGCGCCGACCTTGCCGAGCACACCGCGGTCGCCGAAGCCGCCCGGGATGCAGATGCCGTCCACGTCGCCCAGCTGCGCCTTGGCGCCCGCCGGGGTCTTGCATTCGTCCGAGGTGACCCACTTGATCTTGACGCGGGCCCGGTTGGCGAAGCCGCCGGCGCGCAGCGCCTCGGTGACCGAGAGGTAGGCGTCGGGCAGGTCGATGTACTTGCCGACCAGGGCGAGGGTGATCTCGTGGTCGGGGTTGTGGACGCGGTCGAGCAGGTCGTCCCAGGTCGTCCAGTCCACGTCACGGAACGGGAGGTCGAGCTTGCGGACGACATAGGCGTCCAGGCCCTCTCCGTGCACCGTCTTCGGGATGTCGTAGATCGAGCGGGCGTCGGGGCAGGCCACCACGGCGGCCTCGTCGACGTCGCACATCAGCGAGATCTTGCGCTTGATCGCGGTGGGCACCTCGCGGTCGCAGCGCAGGACGATCGCGTCCGGCTGGATACCGATGTTCCGCAGGGCGGCGACCGAGTGCTGGGTCGGCTTGGTCTTCAGCTCGCCGGAGGGGCCGATGTAGGGCAGCAGCGAGATGTGTACGACGAAGACGTTGTCGCGGCCGACCTCGTGGCGGACCTGGCGTACCGTCTCAAGGAAGGGGAGCGACTCGATGTCGCCGACCGTGCCGCCGACCTCGGTGATCACGACGTCCACCTCGTCGGTGGCCATACGGCGGATGCGGTGCTTGATCTCGTTGGTGATGTGCGGGATGACCTGCACCGTGTCGCCCAGGTACTCACCGCGCCGCTCCTTGGCGATGACGGTCGAGTACACCTGGCCTGTAGTGACGTTGGCGGAGCCGTCCAAGTCACGGTCAAGGAAGCGCTCGTAGTGTCCGATGTCCAGGTCGGTCTCGGCGCCGTCGTTGGTGACGAAAACCTCACCGTGCTGGAACGGGTTCATCGTGCCCGGGTCGACGTTCAGGTACGGATCGAGCTTCTGCATCACGACGCGCAGTCCCCGGGCCTTGAGCAGCATGCCGAGGCTGGAGGCCGTGAGGCCCTTGCCGAGAGAGGAGGCGACACCCCCGGTGACGAAGATGTGCTTGGTCGTCGTGGATTTGGGCGGCATGGCCAAGAGGGGGCTCCCGTGGTCGCTGTCTGTGGTGCGGTACGGCTCCCGGCCCGGAGGTTTCCGGGGGTGCCGTCGCTGCGGTTCGGGGGTTTCGTGCCCACCGGTCCACGGGCTACCAGGGTATCAGCGCCGCGAGGAGATGGCTTCCGGCCACGCTCCGCGCACGGGCCGACACGGGCGCGCGCACCTTACGGTGTTCTCACCCTGTGCTCACTCGTTCGGCCCACACGGGTTGCCCGGAGCGGCACGCAGATCATCTACGTGCGTCGTATCCTGCTCGGACACTCGCTGCCGAGCCCGGCCGGAAGAACACGGCACACCCCCGCTCGTACCAACCGGAACAACGAGAGCTCGTCAGTTCGTTGAGCTATGACTGTCGTTTTGCCTCAGGGCGGGGCGGCTGCTTTGCTTCACCGCTCAACGACGCACAACAACAACCCCTTGACCGCACTAGCGAAAGCCCCCCTTTCCCTGGGGGGCGACGTGGCCGTTCGACTGGAGTTGCACGTGGCCGGGCGCATCGAAGACTACGCACTCATCGGAGACATGCAGACCGCAGCGCTGGTCTGCCGGGACGGCACAGTCGACTGGCTGTGCCTGCCCCGCTTCGACTCGCACGCCATCTTCGCCGGTCTGCTGGGCACCGAGGAGCACGGATTCTGGCGGCTCGGACCCGCCCACGCAGCCGACTCGGAGCCGCCCACGGCGGCGCGGCGCACCTACCGGGGCGACTCGCTGATCCTGGAGTCGGAGTGGGACACCCCGCGCGGCACGGTCCGCGTGACCGACTTCATGCCGCCCCGTGACGGTGCCCCGCAGCTGATCCGGATCGTCGAGGGCGTCACCGGACGGGTGCCGATGCGCTCGGCACTGCGGATGCGGTTCTCGTACGGCCGGGTCGTGCCCTGGGTGCACAAGCACGAGGGCCGGACCGTGGCGGTCGCCGGTCCCGACTCGGTGTGGTTCGACACCGAGGCCGAGACCTACGGCAAGTCGCTGACCACCTACGCCGACTTCACCGTCGCCCCCGGTGACCGGATCGCATTCACGATCTCGTGGCAGCCCTCGCACAAGGAGCCGCCGCCGCTGCCGGAGCCGGAGACCTCGCTGGCGGCGACCGAGGAGTTCTGGCGCGAGTGGGTCGAGCACTGTACGTACCACGGTCCGTACCGCGAGGCCGTGGTCCGCTCCCTGATCACCCTCAAGGCGCTGACGTACGCCCCGACCGGCGGCATCGTCGCCGCGCCCACCACCTCCCTGCCCGAGGACATCGGCGGCGTCCGCAACTGGGACTACCGCTACACGTGGCTGCGCGACGCGGCGATCACCCTGACCTCGCTGCTGCGCACCGGCTACCGCGAGGAGGCCCGCGCCTGGCGTGAGTGGCTGCTGCGGGCGGTCGCCGGCGACCCGGAGAACCTGCAGATCATGTACGGCATCGCGGGCGAGCGCGAGCTGGGCGAGGCCGAGCTGGACTGGCTGCCCGGCTACGAGAACTCGGCCCCGGTCCGGGTCGGCAACGGCGCCGCGCACCAGCTCCAGCTGGATGTGTACGGCGAGGTCACCGAGGCCCTGCACCTGGCCCATATGACGGGTCTGGCCCGCAACGACTACGCCTCGCTGCTCCAGCTGAAGCTGATCCGCTACCTGGAGGACCACTGGGACGAGCCGGACGAGGGCATCTGGGAGGTGCGCGGGCCGCGCCGGCACTTCGTGCACTCCAAGGTCATGGCCTGGGTCGCGGTGGACCGCACCATCAAGCTGATCGAGTCCGGTGACGCGGACGGCCCGCTGGAGCGGTGGCGCGAGCTGCGCGACGACATCCACCGGGACGTGTGCGAGAAGGGCTACGACAAGGAGCGCAACACCTTCACGCAGTCCTACGGCTCCAAGGAGCTGGACGCCTCGCTGCTGCTGATCCCGCAGATGGGCTTCCTGCCGCCGGACGACAAGCGCGTGATCGGCACCATCGAGGCGATCCAGCGCGAGCTGTCCACCCCGGACGGCTTCATCCTGCGCTACCCGACGGAAGGCGAGCACGAGGGCGTCGACGGTCTCCCCGGCGACGAGGGCGCCTTCCTGGCCTGCTCGTTCTGGATGGCGGACGACCTCGCGATGATCGGCCGCGTGGACGAGGCCCGCAAGCTCTTCGAGAAGCTGCTGTCTCTGCGCAACGACCTGGGCCTGCTCGCGGAGGAGTGGGACCCGGGCCGCCAACGCCAGGTCGGCAACTTCCCGCAGGCCTTCAGCCACGTGCCACTGATCGACACGGCACTGCGCCTGACGGCTTCTGGCGCGTACGGCGGCTGAGCCCTGCGGGGGTTCGGCCGAGTGAGCGGGGTTGGCTGAGCGTTCCGGGGGCGCGGTCGAGTGAGTGGGGCCGGCTGGGCGCGGCCCGGGGGCCCGGCCGACTGGACATGGTCGGCTGAGCCCTCCCGGGGCCGTGGTCGGCTGAGCCCTCCGGGGGCGTGGCCGATTCGGCGGGTCGGCCGGGCGGGCTCGGGTGAGTGCGGCGGGCTGGGCGCGGTCGTCCGGTGAGTGCGGCCGACTGGGCACGGACGGCTGAGTACGGTCTACACGGCACCGAGAGCACGGCCGGCAGGGCACGGTCGTCGGTGCGGCACGGCCGGCAGGGCGTGCTCGGGTGACCCGTAGCCGGCAGTGTGCGGCCGTGGGGTGAGCACGGCTGTGGCCTGGGCGCGGTCGGGTGAGCGGCGCGACACGGCACCGCCGCCGGAAGAGCACGGCCGGCCGGGCCCCCACCGACCCAGTGGGCCGACACGGCACCGCGCCGCGAAAACACGGGCGGCCGGGCCCGGCCGGCTCGGCGTGGTCGATTGGGTGGGACGGCTGCGCGACACTGCCCCAGCGTGGCCGACTGCCTGGACGCTCGCACTGGGCTCGGGCCGGCCAGGAGTACGGCCGGCGTCGGGCGCGACCGCGTGGTCCTGCCCGCCTAGGCTGGAAATGGACGGACTGGCCCTCTCCGAAGGGGGCGGCCATGGCTTCCCTCTCCAAGGCGGGCGCGGCCCTTGTCGCGCTGCGCGAGGATCTGGCCGGCGAGGTGTTCGCCCCCGGGGATCCGGGCTACGACGAGGCCCGGACCGTGTTCAGCGGGATGATCGACCTGCGCCCGGCCGTGATCGCGCAGTGCGCGGACGTGGGCGACGTCGTCCGGGCCGTGCGCTTCGCGAGGGACCTGGACCTGCACATCGCCGTACGCGGCGGCGGCCGCGGGTTGGCGGGCACGGCCCCGACCGAGGGCGCGCTCCTGGTGGACCTGCGCCGGATGCACGAGGTGGCCGTCGACCCGGCCGGGGAGGCCGCTCGGGTCGAAGGCGGCGCCACGATGGGGCATCTGCACCGGGCCACGCGGCCGTACGGCCTGGCCGCCAACGGTGTCGCGGCCGCGGCCGTCGGCGTCGGCGGGTTCGTCCTGGGCGGTGGCACCGGCCTGCTGGACCGGGCCTTCGGGCTCGCGGTCGACAGCCTGATCGCGGTCGAGCTGGTCACCGCCGACGCCGAACGCATCCATGCCAGCCCCGACGAGAACCCGGAGCTGTTCTGGGCGCTGCACGGCGGAGGCGGCAACTTCGGCATCGCCACCGCGCTGACCCTGGAGCTGCACGAGCTGCCGGAGTTCTCCGTAGCGCTGCTGCTGTACCTCCCACAATTCGGCCGGGAGGTGGTCCGTACCTTCCGCGAGATCATCCGAACGGGGCCCGACCAGGTGAGCGGAGCCGTGACGTATCCGGCCTCGGGCAGGCCGGTGTACGGCGCGCTGCTGACGTACGCGGGCGGCGAGGCGGACCTGCGCAAGGTCGCCGAGCCGCTGCTGGCGCTGCCGTACGAGGCGGAGCTGCCCGGCGCGGAGGCGCTGCGCCTGCTGGACTGTTTCCCCGGACTGCGCGCCCAGTGGTCGGCGGAGTGCCTGGCCGATCTGCCCGACGAAGTGGTGGACGCCTTCTGCGCCCGCGCGGAGGCCGTTCCCGTGCCGGTGCCCAGCGGATCCCGGTACACGCTCTTCCCGCTCGGCGGCGCCGTCGCCACCGGACCGGCCCGGTACCCGGTTCCGTACCGGGACGCGTCCTGGCTGGCGCATCCCTTCGCCCGCTGGGCCGACCCGGCCGATGACGAGCGGGCCCGCGCCTGGATACGGGACGCCCGCACCGACGTCCGCCCCTGGGCCACCGGTGCCGTCTGCCTCGGCCTCGTCGGTGACGAGGGCCCCGAGCGGGTCAGGGCGGGGCTGGGCGCCGGGAACGTGTTGCGGCTGGAAAAGGTGAAGCGGACGTACGACCCCGACAACGTCTTCCGCTGCAACCACAACATCCGGCCCGTCTAGCCTGCCGCCGGAGCTGACGCCATGGCGTTCCCGCAGGTAGCGTCCGCTGCATGGACAGCGGTACGGACAGCAGAGCGGGCAGCGGATTCGATACGCAGGGCGCGGGGATCACCGTTCAGCGGGCGCTGGAGCTGCCCGGGCTGCGCAGCGGGCTCCCGGAGATCATTGCGGGCGCCGACCGGCTGGGGCGCACCGTGCGCTGGGTGCACGCGGGCGAGGTGCCGAACATCGCATCGCTGCTGAAGGGCGGCGAGCTGCTGCTCACCACCGGCTATGGCCTGGGCACCCGCCCGGCCGACCAGCGGGCGTTCGTGCGCACCCTCGCGGAGCGCGGCATCGCGGCCCTGGTCGTGGAGCTCGGCCCGCGCTTCACCCGGCTCCCCGCCGCCCTCGTCGACACGGCCAGGGCGGCCGGTCTGCCCCTTGTCCAGCTGCACCGCGAGGTGCCGTTCGTGACGGTCACCGAGGAGATCCACACCGAGATCGTCAACGGCCACTACGCCCTGCTCCAGCGGGCCGAGGAGGTGCACCGCCGCTGCACCGAGGCCCTGCTGGGCGGCGGCGGGGTGCCGCAGGTCCTGGGCATCCTGGCGGACTTCAGCGGCAACCCGGTGTTCCTGGAGACGACGGACGGTCAGCTCCTGTACGCCGCCGGGTCCGGGCCCGAGGGGGCGGATCCGCTGCAGGTGTGGGAGGGGCTGCGCGGCCAGCACAAGGACGCGCCGCCGTCGGCCGGGTCGGTGCTGGTGGACGTGCCGGGCGGCGGGCCGGGCACGGGTTCGGTGCGCGCCCGGCTGGTGCTGCTGCCGGTGCGGAATCCGTTGGCTCCCGTGCACCGGATCGCCGCCGAGCGGGCCGCCGGCATCCTGGCCGTCGTGCTGATGCAGGCCCGCCAGGAGGAGGAGCTCGCGGCACGCGGTCGCGGCGACTTCCTGACCGACCTCGCCGAGGGGCGCATCGCGGCCGAGGACGCGCCCGCGCAGGCCCGGGTGCTGGGCTTCAAGCCGGCCAACAGCCCGCTGCTGCCGGTGGTGATGCGGCTGGGCGACGCCCTCTCCCCCGGCGGCGGCTGGGCAGTCCTGGCGCGTGCCGTCGCGGAGGAGCTGGCCTCGGTGGGTGTGCCGGTCCTGCTGGGCGTGCGGCCCGTGGAGGGGCGGGTGCCGCTGTTGCTCGGGCTGCGGTCCGAGTCGGAGCGGTCGGCCGTGGCCGACCGGGTCGCGGCGGCACTGCGGGCCGGGGTGGAGCGGGCCGGGATGCAGCGGCCGGGAGCGCAGCCGCCCGTCGTGGTCGTCGGGGTGGCCGGCGGCTGGGCGGCGGCGTCGGCCGGGCTGCGGCACGCGGCGGAGACCGCGACGGCGGCGCAGGGTCTGTCGGACCGCCCCTGGTACGACGCCCGCCGCCTCGACATCGACCTCCTGCTGTGGCGGTTGCGCGACCACCCGGACCTGGCGGCCTTCGTGGACCGCGCCATCGGCCCGCTGCGGGACCACGACAACCGCTCCAAGCCGCCGCTGCTGCCCACGCTGGAGACCTATCTGGCACACGCGGGCCGTAAGGCCGAGACGGCCCGCGAGCTGCACCTCAATCGGCAGACGCTCTACAACCGCCTTGCCCGCATCGGGGAGTTGCTGGGCACCGACCTCGACGACCCGCAGACGGTAATGGCATTGAGCCTGGCCCTGCGCGCCCGCCGGCACGTGCCCTAGGCGAAGGTGCGCGGCTGGGTCAACTCGTCGTACACGCTGAGGACTTGGGCCACAGTCTCGTCCTCGGTGGGCCAGCCGGCCGCCTGCCGTACGCCCTTCTCCCTGAGCAGTTCGCAGCGTGCGGGGTCGCCGAGCAGCCGTACGACGGCATCGGCGAGCGCCTCCGGGTCGCCGTACGGGACGAGTTCGGCCGCGTCGCCGACGAGGTCCGGGATGCCGCCGACGGCGGTCGCGACGAGCGGCACGCGCGCGTGCAGGGCTTCCTGGGCGAGGACGGAGCGGGACTCCCAACTGCTGGTCAGCAGCGCCAGATCGGCGGCGTCGAGCAGCTCGCGCGCGTCCTCCCGCCGCCCGATGAGCCGGACCGGCAGCTCCTCGTCCTCGATCCGCCGCTGCAGCTCCGCGCGCAACGGCCCCTCCCCCGCGATCACGAGCAGCGGCGGAGGATCGAGGCGGCGCCATGCGCGGGCCGCGTCGAGCAGGACGTCATAGCCGCGGTGCCGGTCGAGGGAGCCGACGGCGATGAGCAACGGGCGTCCGATGGCACCGAGTTCGGCCCGCACCTTGGGGCGATGCCGGTCGGGGTCGTCCGGCTCGGCGGGCGGGCGCGAGCCGGGCAGCGCGACGGCGGCCAGCCGGGCGTCCCGGGCGCCGGTGCGGCGTGCCCGGCCCACGAGGTCCGAGGTGGTGCCGAGCACCACGGCCGCCGTCCGCACGACCCGCCGCTCCAGCAGCCGCAGCAGATGCCCGCGCGCCCCCTCGGCGTGCGCCCGGTTGTGCCAGGTGACGACCAGCGGGGTGTCCCGGCCACTGAGCGCGAGCACGGTACGGAAGGAGGCGTGCAGCCCGTGCGCATGCACCAGGTCGGCGTCCGCGCAGACCGCCCGCAGCGCGGCGACGGAACCCGGGTCGCTGCTGCGCGGAATGTGGACGTGCTCGGCGCCGACACCGGTGAAGTCATAGGCGCGGTCGGCCTCGACGGGGGCGCACACCGTGACGCGCACGCCCCGCGCGACGAGCCCGGCGGCCAGGGAGCGCACGTGCGCGCTGCTGCCGGCGTTGCCTCCGCCCAGCACCTGCACGGTGCGCAGCGGCGACTGACCGTGCGGCGAGTTGCTGCTCACGTGGCTCACGTGGCCGGGGCTCCTGGTTCGGCGTCGGGCGGTCACGAAGAAACGTACAGAAGGTATCGGGCGGAGGGGACGACCGCGCGCGCCTCCTACGCGTACCGCGTTCCCTGCCAAGGATGCCAGGACCGACCGGTGTTCCGGGAACCGTGCGGAGGCGCACGGTGCTCGGGCCCGCCGCGCTGCGCGGGGATCGCGTCACCCACACGAGTGTCGAACATCCCGGGCCGGCCGAACACCCCGGAGTGTCTGTACGAAGGTCAGACCCCGTGATCCGTCACAGCGAGCGGGCCGGCTCGCTCACCCGGTCGCCGCACACGGCCGCGGCCACCACCGCGACGGCGTGCGCGAGCAGTCCGACGCGCCCGTTGCCCGCGACGACGGCAGCGCCGAGAGTCGCGCCCAGGGCGTGCGCCCCCGTGTCACCGATCATCACGCGCTCACCGAGATCCTCGGGCAGCACGGCCGCCGCGGCCCCCATCGCGACCGCGGCCAGCTCGGCCCCCGGCCCCTTCCGCAGCAGGCCCGGCGCCCCGAGCGCGAGCACCGCGCCGGCGGCCCGACCCGGCCGTACGTCCACGAGGTTGACGAAGTGCGCGGCCCCGGCGATCACGACCCCCGCGAGCAACTTGTCGAGGAACCGCTCCTTCAGCACCGCCCCCGCCACCAGCCCGGCGGCCGAGACACCGACCAACTTGACCGCGCCGCTGGTGACTTCCCCCTCGCGCAGCGCGGCCAGATGCGCCCGGAAACCGCTCCGCGGGTCGCCGGCCCCGGCCACGTCGTCGTAGGCCCCGCACGCCCCGGCGGCCAGCACCGCGAACCCGGCGGCGGGGTGGGTGCGTCCGGCCGCCAGGGCGGTGGCACCGGCGGACGCGGCGCCTGCGTACAGCCCGACGGTCCGCCCGGCATGGTTCTTCCGCTCCCAACGCTCCCGTCCGCCCGGCGCTTTGGCGCGCAGGGCGGCGGTCGCGGCGCCGGTGAGCGCGGCGGCGAGTAGGAACGAGCCGGTCCTTCGAGTACGGGTGAGCATCCGGCCAGCCTAAAAGGCGGCCCCGCTAGCCGTCCGCGCGGGCCGCGGCCAGCAGTTCCTCGGCGTGTGCCCGGGCCGTCTGCGAGTCCTCCTGCCCGGCGAGCATCCGGGACAGTTCACGGACCCGCTCCTCGCCCTCGAGGACCTTCACGCCGGACCGGGTGACCGACCCGTCGTTGGTCTTCTCCACGAGCAGCTGCCGGTCCGCGAAGGCGGCGACCTGGGGAAGGTGGGTGACCACGACGACCTGAGCGGTCTTCGCCAGCCGCGCCAGCCGTCGGCCGATCTCGACCGCGGCCTTGCCGCCGACGCCGGCGTCGACCTCGTCGAAGAGATACGTCGGCACCGGGTCGGTCCCCGCGAACACGACCTCCACGGCGAGCATCACGCGCGAGAGCTCACCGCCGGAGGCGCCCTTGGCGATGGGCCGCGGCGGCGCGCCCGGATGCGGCGCGAGCAGCAGCTCGACCTCGTCGGCGCCCGACGGGCCGTACGCGACCGCGCGCCCGCCGACCTCGACGCCCTCGGGGTCCTCGGCCTGCCGGATGTCGAAGGACACGCGCGCGTGCGGCATCGCGAGGGAGGCCAGCTCGGCGGTCACGGCGGCGGCGAACCGCTCCGCCGCCTCCGTGCGCGCGTCCGTCAGCGCCTGGGCGAGACCGCCCAGCTCGGTACGGAGCGCGTCCCGTTCGGCGGTCAGCTCGCCGATCCGTTCGTCGTCGCCGTCGAGTTCGGTCAGCCGCGCGGCGCCCTGCTCGGCCCAGGCCAGCACGGAGTTGATGTCCTCGCCGTACTTGCGGGTGAGCGCGGTGAGCGCGGCCCGCCGCTCCTCCACGGCCGCCAGCCGCAGCGGGTCGGCGTCCAGGTCGTCGGCGTACCCGGCGAGCTCGCCCGCGACGTCGCCCAGCAGGATCCCGATCTCGCCGATGCGGTCGGCGAGCGAGGCCAGCGCCGGGTCGTGGGAGCGCACGGCCTCCAGGGCCCGGTGCGCACCCGCCACGAGGGTCGCCGCGTCGATGCCCTCGGGGTCCTCGGGATTGCCCGCGAGAGCGGCGTGCGCGGCGGTCGCGGCGGACGACAGCGCCTCCGCGTGACCGAGCCGCTCCGCCTCCTCCGCCAGCTCCGCGTCCTCGCCGGCCCGCGGCTCGACGCCCGCGACCTCGTCGAGCCCGTACCGCAGCATGTCGGCTTCCTGCGCGCGCTCACGCGCGCGCGTGACGATCTCCTCCAGCTCGGCGGAGACGGCGCGCAGGCGCCGGTAGGCCTCCGTGTACTTGGCCAGCGGCCCGGCGACCGCCTCGCCCGCGTACCGGTCGAGGGCCTGCCGCTGCCGGGACAGCTTGAGCAGGCCCTGCTGGTCGGTCTGCCCGTGCACGGCGACCAGTTCGTCGGCCAGTTCGGCGAGCACCCCCACGGGCACACTGCGCCCGCCCACATGGGCCCGCGACCGCCCCTCGGCGGAAACGGTACGGCTGATCAGCAGGGCCCCGTCGTCCAGCTCGGCGCCGGCCTCCTCCGCCCGTACGACGACGGCGGCACCCGAGGGCACGGTGATCCGTCCCTCGACGACCGCCTTGCCGGCGCCGATCCGTACGAGCGCCGGGTCCGCGCGCCCGCCCAGCAGCAGCCCCAGGCTGGTGACCACCATGGTCTTGCCCGCACCCGTCTCACCGGTGACGGCAGTGAACCCGGGCGACAGCTCGACGACGGCATCGTCGATGACTCCGAGCGACCGTATCCGCATCTCTTCCAGCACGGACAAGACCTTACGAGGTCGGGGCGGGGAAGTGCGACGGCCCCCGCCTCCATCGTGTGAAGGTGCAGGTGACGATTGCGCATCGAGCAGGCGGTGTCACCCGCGCGAGCTAGGGCCTGTCCGGCGGATCCTGCCACAGACGCGGGGCTTGGCACGCCACCGGCGCCTATGAGTCACCGCTCGTGCCCTGCGGCCTGATCCGCCGGACAGGCGCTAGTGAGGCGCGCCCCGCCACCCGGAGACCGGCAGTGCGAACTTCGCCACCAACCGGTCCGTGAACGAGGCGTGGTGCAGTCGGGCCAGCCGCACCGGCACCGCGCCCCGCCGCACCTCGACCCGTGCCCCCGGCGGCAGCTCGACGGTGCGCCGGCCGTCGCACCACAGCACGCCCGGCGGAATGTGCGGCAGCACCTCCACGGCGAGCACCGACTCCGGCGAGGTGACGAGCGGCTTCGCGAACAGCGCGTGGGCCGAGATCGGCACCATCAGCAGGGCTTCGACCTCGGGCCACACCACGGGCCCGCCCGCGGAGAAGGCGTAGGCCGTCGACCCGGTCGGCGTCGACAGCACGATCCCGTCGCACCCGAAGCCGGTCACCGGCCGCCCGTCGATCTCCAGCACGACCTCGAGGAGCTTCTCGGCGCCCGCCTTCTGCACCGCGGCCTCGTTCAGCGCCCAGTCGGTGTGCACGATGTCGCCGTTGCGGTGCACGACGACATCGACGGTCATCCGCTCCTCGACCTCGTAGGCCCTGCTGACCACCCGGTCGACGACCTTGTCGAGGTCGTCGCGCTCGGCCTCCGCGAGGAACCCGACGCTGCCGAGGTTGACGCCGAGCATCGGCACGCCGGACGCGCGGGCGAACTCGGCGCCGCGCAGCAGCGTGCCGTCACCGCCGAGCACGATCAGCAGCTCGCAGCCGTCGAGGCTCTGCGGGGTCGCCTCCTCGACGAGCTCCACCTCGTCCGGCAGCGGCAGATCGCGCGCCTCGTACTCCAGGACCCGTACGCCGACGCCGGACCGCAGCAGCCCCTTGACCACGAGCTCGGCGCTGCGGATGGCCGCGGGCCGCCCGGTGTGGGCGAGCAGGAAAACAGTACGAGCTCGATTCTGTGTCAACGCGGCCCCTCCGCCACTGCACGGTCAACATCGGCCGGGTCCAGTTCCGGTGCTCCGGCCCGCAGCCACAGAAAGTATTCGACATTGCCGGACGGTCCGGGCAGCGGGCTGGCGGTGACCCCCCGCACACCGAGCCCCAGTTCCCACGCCTTCTCGGCCACGCCCCGTACGGCCTCCGCCCGCAGCTGCGGACTCCGTACGACTCCCCCGCTCCCCAGTCGTTCCCTCCCCACCTCGAACTGCGGCTTGACCATCATCACCAGGTCGGCGTCCGGCTGCACGCACCGCTTCAGGGCGGGCAGCACCAGGCCGAGCGGGATGAAGGACAGATCACCCACGACAAGATCCACAGGTTCCCCATCGATCGCTTCAAGCGTCAACTCGCGTACGTTCGTACGGTCCTTGACGGTGACGCGTTCATCATTCTGCAGAGACCAGGCGAGTTGGCCGTAGCCGACGTCGACGGCGACGACGTGCGCGGCGCCCGCCCGCAGCAGGACGTCGGTGAAGCCGCCGGTGGACGCGCCGGCGTCGAGCGCCCTCCGCCCCTGGACG
The DNA here is from genome assembly GCF_032656585.1 of Streptomyces herbicida. Taxonomy (NCBI): domain Bacteria; kingdom Bacillati; phylum Actinomycetota; class Actinomycetes; order Kitasatosporales; family Streptomycetaceae; genus Streptomyces; species Streptomyces herbicida. The sequence continues at coordinate 8,821 of NZ_JAUYWJ010000011.1, read as the reverse complement.
ACAAGCCCCCGGGGCACGAATGCCGCCAGCGCGCCGGCCAGCTTGTGGCCGCCCCGGGACACGTACTCCGGGTCGCTGTCGTCGTTCTGGACCACGATCGCGGCCGCGGTCTCCACCTGTGTGGCCGGCTTCGTCGCGACGGTCTTGCCGACGGTGACCCGTCCGGCGGCGATCAGCTGGCTGGCGTGCTCGCGCGAGCGCGCGAGCTTCCGGCGGACCAGCTCCGCGTCCAGACGACGGCGTGCGACTCCTGCCACGTTCGGTTCAGCTCCTGCTCTGGAACGACGACGGGGGCGCCGGAGGTCCCGGGCGGGCGTCGAGCGCGGTGAGCGCGTCGCGCAGCCCCCGATGTACATCCTCGTACACCTCGATGTGACCGTCGGTGGCGAGGTGGTCGGCGTCGGCCAGCCGCTCCAGTTGGGCGTCGACCTCGGCGTTGCCGGTGGGGGTGCACGGGACCTCCAGCGGGGCGGGCGCGGCGGGGTCGTACTCGGAGTCGTACTCGGGTTCGACCCCCGCTTCCTGCGGGCCCTCGGTCTCCGGCACTGTGTCGTTCATGCCCAGACGCTACCTCGAACCGCTGAGGTAACGTCGATCGCGATGGCCACGATCGAGGAGTGCCGCGACGCACTCGAAAAGCTTTCGGACAACATGCAGGACGCCGAGGGCGGCGCCCGCGAGGCCGCCGCCCTGGACCGCTCTGTGAGCTGCTACGTCACCGACCTGGACGTCACCTTCGTCGGTCGGATGACCGACGGCCGGATCGTGGTCGACGAGACCCTTCCGGGACCGCCCCCCAGGAAGGCCCAGATCCGGCTCACCATGGCCGGCGACGACATGGTGGCCCTGGTCGACGGCGGACTGAACTTCGCCAAGGCCTGGGGCTCGGGCCGGGTGAAGCTGGAGGCGAGCCTGCTCGACCTGTTCCGCCTCAGGAAGCTTCTGTAGCGGCGACCTTTGCGGCGGCGACCTTCACTTCCGTGCGGGCCCTGCGCGCCGACGGCACCACCAGGGGCGTTCCCGTCTCCGGGTCGTCGATGACCTGGCAGCGCAGTCCGAAGACCTCCTCGACCAGCTCCGCGGTGACGATGTCGTTCGGCGCGCCCTCGGCGATCACCGTGCCGCCGCGCAGGGCGATGAGGTGGGTGGCGTACCGGGCGGCGTGGTTGAGGTCGTGCAGCACGGCGACCAGGGTGCGGCCCTGGTCCTCGTGCAGCTCGGCGCACAGGTCGAGGACGTCGATCTGGTGCTGGATGTCCAGATAGGTGGTCGGCTCGTCGAGCAGCAGCAGCGGGGTCTGCTGGGCGAGCGCCATGGCGATCCACACGCGCTGGCGCTGACCGCCGGACAGCTCGTCGACGTACCGCTCGGCGAGTTCGGCGACGCCGGTCTGCGCCATGGACTCCTGCACGACGCGCTCGTCCTCGGCGGACCACTGGCGCAGGATGCCCTGGTGCGGGTAGCGGCCGCGGCCGACCAGGTCGCCGACGGTGATTCCGTCGGGCGCGATGGACGACTGCGGCAGCAGACCGAGCGTCCGCGCGACCTTCTTCGCGGGCATCGACTGGATGACCTGGCCGTCGAGCAGCACCCGGCCCCGGCTGGGCTTGAGCATCCGGGACAGCGCCCGCAGGAGCGTCGACTTGCCGCACGCGTTCGGGCCGACGATCACCGTGAACGAGTTGTCGGGGATCTCCACCGACAGCTGCTCGGCGATGACGCGCTGGTCATAGGCGAGGGTGACCCTCTCGGCGGACAGGCGGTTCACAGTGCTCCTTCGGTTGTTCGTCTCGCCGGTGGCGGTCATATCCGGCCTGCCTTGCGCTCGGTGACAAGGAGCCACAGCAGATAGACACCGCCCAGGACACCGGTGACCACGCCCACGGGCAGCTGGTCGGCGCCGAAGGCTCGCTGCGAGACCCAGTCGGCGGTCACCAGCAGGGCGGCCCCCATGCACAGGGAGGGCACCAGGTTCGGGCCCGGCGAGCGGGTCATGCGCCGGGCGAGCTGCGGCGCGGTGAGCGCCACGAAGCTGACGGGGCCCGCGGCGGCGGTGGCGGCCGCGGTGAGCAGGACGGCCGAGACCATCATCAGCAGCCGTACGCGCTCCACGCGCACCCCGAGGGCGTACGAGACGTCGTCGCCCATCTCCAGCATCCTGAGGCCGCGCGCGTTCGCGAGGACGAGCGGTACGAGAACGGCGCACAGCGCGAGGAGCGGCCAGACCTGGCTCCAGTCGCGGCCGTTGAGGGACCCCGTCATCCACACGACCGCGCGGGCCGCGTCGACGAGGTCGGCCTTGGTGAGCAGATAGCCGTTGACGGCGGTGACGACGGCGGAGACACCGATGCCGACCAGGACCAGCCGGTATCCGTGCACGCCCTGCTTCCAGGCGAGCAGATGGATGGCGAGCCCGGTGACCAGGCCCCCGATCAGCGCGCCGATGGTGACCTCGTCGGCGGACCCGGACGTCAGCACGATCACGACGAGCGCGCCGGCCGTCGAGCCCTGGGAGAGACCGAGCACGTCGGGGCTGCCCAGCGGGTTGCGCGAGACGGACTGGAACAGGGCGCCGCCGAGGCCGAGCGAGGCGCCGGCCAGGAGGCCGACCAGGACGCGCGGCAGCCGCAGCTCGTTGACGATGAAGTCCTGGAACGCCGTACCGTTCCCGGCCAGTGTCCTGAGGACGTCGACGGCCGGGATCTCGGCGTCGCCGGTGCCGATCAGCAGCACGCTCGCGGTGAGCGCGGCCACCAGCAGCAGGACGACGACGATCAGCGCGCGGACGTCCAGCCGGACGGAGAGCCCGCCGGGCGTGCGCAGGGCGCGGCCCGCGCGGCTCGTCTGGTGGGTCTTCACAGCTGCGCCGTCCTCCGCCGTCGTACGAGAAAGATGAAGACCGGACCGCCGATGATCGCGGTGACGATGCCGACCTGGAGTTCCGAGGGCCGGGCGACGATCCGGCCGACGACGTCGGCGCCGAGCAGCAGCACCGGCGACAGGACGGCCGCGTAGGGCAGGATCCAGCGCAGGTCGGGGCCGGTGAAGGAGCGCACGACGTGCGGGACCATCAGGCCGACGAACACGATGGGCCCACAGGCCGCGGTCGCGGCGCCGCACAGTACGGTGGCGGCGAGCATGGCCAGGGCCCGGGTGCGGTTGAGGTTGGCGCCGAGGGCGCGGGCGGTGTCGTCGCCCATCGCCACGGCGTTCAGCGGCCGGGCGAGCCCGAGGGCGAGGAGGGTGCCGACCGCGAGGAACGGCAGCACCTGCAGGATGGTCGAGTCCGTCGCCGAGGCCAGTGAACCGACCGTCCAGAAGCGCATCTTGCCCAGCGCCGAGTCGTCCATGATCATCACGGCCTGGAGATAGCCGTACAGCGCGGCACTGATCGCCGTACCGGCGAGCGCGAGGCGCACCGGTGTGGCGCCCCGGCTGCCGCCGAGGAACCAGACCAGCGCACCGACCGCCGCCGCGCCGGCGAACGCGAACCACACGTACCCGCTCAGGCTCGTGACGCCGAAGTAGGTGATGGCGGTGACGACCGCGGCCGAGGCGCCCGCGTTGATGCCGAGCAGCCCGGGGTCGGCCAGCGGATTGCGCGTGAGCGCCTGCAGCACCGCGCCCGAAAGGCCGAGCGCGGCACCGGCGAGCAGCCCGAGGACGGTGCGCGAAAGCCGCTCGTCGACGACGACGTCGCCGTATGTCCCCGAGTCGTGGAACAGGCCGTGCCAGACCTGGTCCAGCGGGAGCGCCTTCGCGCCGATCGCGATGCTCGCCAGGGCGACGAGCACCAGGATCGCCACGGAGGCGACGAGCCCAACGGCCCGTATCGCCCGACGGGTTGGGGGCGCGGGGGCGGTCTCCGCGCGCTGTTCGGGAGGACTGTCGACCAACACGTGGTTAGGTTAGCCTACCCTCGCATACGATCTCGATGCCGAGGCGCGGGCGCACGGGTTCACGCGCCCGCCGCCCGCACCGGCCCGTGGCACTCACAGGCCGAGCCGCGCCAGCGCCTTCCCGCCGTCCAGCTCGCACGAGCCCTCCCCGGCCGCCGTCCAGGCCGCCGCGCACAGGGCCCGCAGACCGTCGAGGGTTTCGCCGTCGCCCTCCAGCTCCAGCCGCCCCCAAGCTCTCGACTTCGCTCGAGCAGGGGGGACCCCCGTGCTCCCCGCGGTGGCCGTCCATCCGCCGCACCGGAAACCCTCACCCTCCCGGGTGATCTCCGGCTGGCCGGTGAGCAGGCCGCGCAGATCGGCGTCGACGTACGTCGGCCGGTGCTGCGGCGGCGCGGCGAGCAGCTGGGCGCCGTCGGTGACGCCGGTCAGCACGAGCAGCGAGTCGACCTCGCCGTTGAACGCGCCCTCGATGTCCGTGTCCAACCGGTCCCCGACCACCAGCGGCCGCTCCGCACCCGTCCGCAGGATCGTCTCCCGGTGCATGGGCGGCAACGGCTTGCCCGCCACCTGCGGCTCGGCTCCCGTGGCGATCCGTACGACCTCCACCGCCGCGCCGTTGCCCGGCGCGATCCCGCGCCCGCTCGGGATGGTCAGGTCGGTGTTGGAGGCGAACCACGGCACCCCGCGCGCGACCGCGTACGAGGCCTCGGCGAACCGTCCCCAGGTCAGGTCGGGCCCGCCATAGCCCTGCACCACCGCCGCCGGATCGTCCTCCGCCGACTCCACCGGCTCAAGACCGCGCTCGCGCAGCGCCACCCGCAGGCCCTCACCGCCGATCACCAGCACCCGCGCCCCCGCCGGCACCTGCTCGCTGATCAGCCGCGCCACCGCCTGCGCGGAGGTGATGACATCTCCGGCACCCGTCGGTATCCCCAGCTCGCTCAGGTGCTCGGCCACCGCGTCGGGAGTCCGCAGCGCGTTGTTGGTGACGTAGGCCAGATGCATACCGCCCGCACGCGCCACGGCCAGCGACTCGACCGCGTGCACGATCGCGTTCCCGCCCGCGTACACCACCCCGTCGAGATCGAGCAGCGCCGTGTCGTACGCCTCGCTCAGGGGCTGGCCACTGCCCTCGGGCCTCGTCCTGACGCCCTGGCTCATTCCACATCGCTCCTCGTTCGCTCGCTTACCCACCGATCATCCCGCACGCCACCGGCACACGTACGATGCCGGGATGAACACTGCAGGTCACTCGGAAGCAACGGCGCGCCGAGGCCTGGAACTGACCCCGTTCCGAGGCCTTCGCTACGACCCCGACCGGGTCGGCAGCCTGGCCGCCGTGACATCCCCGCCCTACGACGTCGTCGTCCGCCCCGACGGCCTGCACCACCTCCAATCGGCCGATCCGCACAACATCGTCCGGCTGATCCTTCCGCAGGCCGGCACCCCCAGCGCAGGCAACGAACAGGCGGCCGACACCCTGCGCCGCTGGCTCGACGAGGGCGTCCTGACCACCGACCCCGAGCCGGGTCTGTACATCTACGAGCAGAGCGACGGCGACGGCATGCTGCAGCGCGGCATCATCGGTGCCCTGCGCGTCTCGGAGCCCTCGGAAGGTGTGGTCCTGCCGCACGAGGACGTCATGCCGCCCATCGTCGCCGACCGCGCCGCCCTGATGCGCGCCACCTGCGCGAATCTGGAGCCCCTGCTCCTGACCTACCGCGGCAACGGCTCCGCGTCCGACGTCGTCGAACGCACCGCCGAACGACCCCCGCTGCTCTCGACGACCACCGAGGACGGCTTCCACCACCGTCTGTGGTCGGTCACCGACCCCGCCGAAGTGGCCCTCGTCCAGTCGGACCTGTCCCAGCGTCAGGCCCTGATCGCCGACGGACACCACCGCTGGGCCACCTATCTGCGTCTACGCGCGGAGCATCCCTCCCCCAGCCCCTGGGACTACGGCCTGGTCCTCCTGGTGGACACGGTCCGCTACCCGCTCCGGGTCCGGGCCATCCACCGTCTGCTGCACGGCCTGCCGGTCACGGACGCGCTCGCGTCCCTGGACGGCCTGTTCCGGGTACGGCACCTCGACGTGCCGTTGCCCGAGGCCCTGGAGGTCCTGGCGGACGCGGCCTGCGCCGACAACGCCTTCCTGCTGGCCGGCGACGGCGCCTTCCATCTGATCGACCGTCCGGACCCGGACCTCCTGGACCGCACGGTCCCGGCGGACCGTCCCGTCGCCTGGCGCACCCTGGACGCCACGGTCCTGCACGCCGCGCTCCTCGAGCACGTCTGGCACATCCCCGAGGACTCCTCCGCACACATCGCCTACATCCACGACGCGGCCGCCACGGTCGAGAAGGCGGAGCGCAACGGCGGTACGGCGGTCCTGCTCCACCCGGTCCACGAGGAGGTCGTACTCGATCTGGCCCGCGAGGGCGTGACGATGCCCCGCAAGTCGACGTCGTTCGGCCCGAAGCCGGCTTCGGGGCTGGTGCTGCGCGCGCTGGACCTCTGACACGACGACGGTCGAACGACGACCCGTGACACGAAAAGGGCGGGATCCCGGTTGCCCGGGATCCCGCCCTCTCTCACTGACGGACGTCAGTCCTTGTCGCCGTCCTCATCGGCGGCGTCCTGCGACTCGTCGCTGTCGCTGTCGCTGTCGCTGTCGCCGTCGCTGTCGTGCTCGCCGTCGTTCTCGCCCTCGTCCAAGGCGTCGACGAACTCCACACCGTCCAGCTCGGCCAGCCGGTCGGAGGCGTCCGTGCTGCCGTCGCGGTCGGCCTCGACGGCCTTCGCGAACCACTCACGGGCCTCGCTCTCACGCCCGGCGGCCAGCAGCGCGTCAGCGTAGGCGTACCGCAGACGGGCGGTCCAGGGCTGCACGGAGTTGGAGGCCAGCTCGGGGCTCTGCAGCGTCACGATCGCCGCGTCCAGCTGCCCCATGTCACGCCGGGCGCCGGCGGCGACGAGCCGCATCTCGACCTGGCCGGCCTTGTCCAGCTTGTGCACCTCGGGGGCGCCCGCCATGTCCAGCGCCTTCTCCGGCCGCCCGAGCCCGCGCTCGCAGTCGGCCATGACCGGCCACAGGTCCATGTTGCCGGTCATACGCCGCGCGGCCCGGAACTCGGCGAGCGCCTCGCTGTACTTCTGGTTCGCGTAGGCCGCGAACCCGGCCGCCTCGCGGACGGCGGCGACACGCGACGCCAGGCGCAGGGCCACCTTGGAGTACCCGTACGCGCGCTCGGGGTCCTCGTCGATGAGCCGCGCGACCATCACCAGGTTCTTGGCGACGTCCTCCGCGAGCGTCTTCGGGAGGCTCTGCAGCTCCTGCCGTACGTCCTTGTCGATCTCGTCGCCCGTGACGTCCTCGTGGATCGGCAGCCGCTTGATCGGCTCACGGTCGCGGTCCCGCTCGCGCTCCTCGCGGAAGCGGCCACCACCGCGCCGGTCGTCACCGGGCCGGCCACGGAAGCCACCGGGGCGACCGCCCCGGTCGTCACGACGGCCGCCGCCGTATCCACCGCGGTCGCCGCGATCGCCGCCGCGGTCGTCACGGCGGAAGCCACTGCGCTCACCCCGGTCGTCACGGCGGCCGTAGCCACCACCGCGGCTGTCGTCACGCCGGAATCCGGCGCGGTCGCCACGGTCCTCACCGCGCCGGTCGTCCCGACGGTCATCGCGACGGCCGTAGCCACCGCGGTCCCCGCGATCGCCGCGGTCGTCACGACGGAAGCCACGGTCACCGCGGTCGTCGCGGCGGTAACCGCCCCGGTCGCCGTCACGACGCTCGCCACGGTCGTCGCGACGGTAACCGCCCCGGTCGCCGTCACGACGGTCATCACGGTCGTCGCGACGGTAACCGCCCCGGTCGCCGTCACGACGCTCGCCACGGTCGTCACGGCGGTAACCGCCCCGGTCGCCGTCACGACGCTCGCCACGGTCGTCACGGCGGTAACCGCCCCGGTCGCCGTCACGGCGGTCATCACGGTCGTCACGGCGACCGTAACCACCGCGATGGTCGCGATGGTCGTCACGGCGGTGGCCACCACGGTCGTCGTCACGGCGCTCGCCACGGTCATCGCGACGGTAGGAGGGACGGTCACCGCGGTCGTTGTCCCGGCGGAAGCCACCGCGGTCACCACGGTCGTCCCGACGCGGCCCACCGGTACGGTCGTCTCGGCGGTGGGCGGGACGAGGTCCACGGTCGCCTTCCCGCCGGTCGTCACGGCGGTCGTCACGGCGGCCGTACCCACCGCCGCGGCTGTCGTCGCGACGGAAGCCACCGCGGTCGTCACCACGCCGGTCGTCCCGGCGGTCGTCACCACGCCGGTCGTCGCGACGGCCGTAGCCACCGCGGTCGTTGTCCCGGCGGAAGCCACCGCGGTCACCACGGTCACTGCGGTCGCCTCGGTACCCGCCACGGTCACCGCGGTCACCACTGTCCCGTCGCCGCTGGTCGCGCTCCGGTCGGTCGTCGGGAGAGTTGGTGGACATGATGACTCCTGTCTTCGGTACCGCAAGTCATTCTAAAAACAAAAGGACCCCTGGTCCCAGCTGAACGCTGGGACCAGGGGTCCTCCAAAGATTGTTCGGCGGCGTCCTACTCTCCCACAGGGTCCCCCCTGCAGTACCATCGGCGCTGTGAGGCTTAGCTTCCGGGTTCGGAATGTAACCGGGCGTTTCCCTCACGCTATGACCACCGAAACCCTAATGGTTTCGAGCGAACAAGCACACTTTTTACTTGTCTGTTCAGCTCTGAAGCCGGCAACAGTTCGTTGCCTCAGAACATACACAGTGGACGCGAGCAACTGAGGACAAGCCCTCGGCCTATTAGTACCGGTCAACTCCACCAGTTACCTGGCTTCCATATCCGGCCTATCAACCCAGTCGTCTACTGGGAGCCTTACCCCATCAAG
>NZ_JAUYWJ010000010.1:0-362655 GCF_032656585.1 Streptomyces herbicida | reverse complement strand
CGGCGGGGCTGGCGGAACTCATGCAGGCCGTCAAGCGGCTCGCACCCATGGCCATGCACCCACCGGGACCGAGAGGTCACAACCCTACTCGTGAGGGCTGCAGAAGGGATGGTCCTCTAATGAGCACGGACGCCCCCTCGGACACGGGCACGAGCGACAACGCCCCTACGCGCGGCACCGTCTTCACCGAGACGATGCTCGGCACGCTGCGGCTCGACGACGAGGACCGCACCCGCCGCGTGCGCCTGGACCTGAAGGTCTCGGCGGGCCGTGTCATGCGGCTGACGGGGACGACCGAGGCCCGCGCCACCGGCCGCGTACGGATCGCCGGCTGGGCCGACGACGCGGGCGCCGAGGGTGAGTTGGAGATCTCACCGCTGGCACGGCGCCGTATCCGCTACCGCATCGCATTCACCGCCGAAGGCCGCCGACTGACACTCGACGGCTGGAAGTCCGTGACGCCGCGCAGGCCCGTGGCCTCGATGACCGTATTGCCGTACACGCTGTACGAGGACGGCGCGCGCGTCGGCACCGGGACGCTCCGTTTTCCCTTGGCCACGCAGCTGGTTCCGTTCCTCGCGAGTTTCCGCTTCCCACGGCGGGAGGACCACGGCGCGCTCCTGACGCCCCGCTGGAAGGGCGAGCCCGGCCGTACCGAGGTCTGGTACACGACCGTCACCGACCCCTCGACCGGCAGCGGGCTCTGGCTCCATCACGAGCTCACCGCGCCCGCCGACGGGTCCGAGCCGTACGCGCACGGCTGGGCCGCGGTGTTCCCCAAGGACGGACCCGTGCGGCACGCCCGCTTCGGCCCCGCCCGGTGGACCGCCCACGATGCCGGATTCAGCGCCGACGGGGTCACGGCGACACCCGGACGTCTGACCGGCTCGGCCGAGGACGGCGCCCTGAGCTGGGACCTCACCGAACACCCCGTGGACGAGCCGCTGTTCACCTTCCCTCAATGGTCCTGGCGCCGGCAGCTGCTGCCCGCCGCCCAGATCCTCCCCGCCGCCCGGGCCTCCTACGACGGAACGTTCACCCATGACGACACGACTCTGAAGCTGTCCTCGGCCCCGGGCGCCTCCGCTCGAATCTACGGTCATGGCAATGCCCGCCACTGGGCCTGGCTGCACGCGGACCTCGGTGACGGGGACGTCCTGGAGATCGTCGCCGCCGTCTCCATGCGCCCCGGCCTGCGCAGGCTTCCGCCCTTGGTCTTCCTCCGCCTGCGCCGAGGCGACCGCACCTGGCCGCGCCGCCCGGAGCGCCCCGCGCTCGGCTGGGCGGGCCTGGGACGTTTCCGTACCGCCATAGGCCTGCCCACCTGGACGACCACCGGCCGCGCCGGCCTGCGCCGGATCCGCGTCGACGTCACCCAGCCCGCGGACCGCACCCTCACCTTGGACTACACCGACCCGGACGGCACCCACGCGATCTGCCGCAACAGCGAGCGCGCCGACGCACACGTCCTGCTGGAGCGGTGGTGGCCCGGCGGCTGGCGCACCGAGGCCGAGTGGACGCTCGACGGCACGGCCCACGCGGAGGTGGGCACCCGATGAGCCTCGACGGCCTGGTGGCCGCCCTGATCGCCGACGAAGGCACCACGGACTGGACCGCACGCGTCCCCGCGAGGCTGGAGACGGTCCTCGCCTCGATGCCGCTGCCTGCCCGGACCGGACTACGGGCAGCTGTGCACGGCCTGGACGTCTACGCGCTGGCACGGACCGGACGCGCACTGGCCGGGCTCACGCCTCATGAGCGCGAGTCCGTACTCCGGGGACTCGACGCACGGCCCTCGCTCCGCCCGCTCCTGGATGTGCTCAAGGTGCCCGTCCTCCTCGCGGCCGGGACCGAGAGAATGCTCCACGGCGCCCGGCTCACCGCCCCCGGTCTCACCCGCCAGGACCCCCCGCTGGACTGCACGTCCGCATACGCATGGCCCACGCGTTCCACTGCCGACGCCGTCGTCGTCGGTTCGGGCGCGGGCGGAGCCATGGCCGCGCGAACCCTGGCCCGGGCCGGGCTCGACGTCGTCGTCCTGGAAGAGGGAGAGCACTACTCCACCGAATGGTTCGGACGGCGCACGCCCCTGGAGCGGTTCACGGAACTCTACCGGGACGGCGGAGCGACCATCGCTGTCGGCCGCCCTCCGCTGCTGCTGCCGGTCGGCCGGGCCGTCGGCGGTACGACGGTCGTCAACTCCGGTACCTGCTACCGCACTCCGGACCATGTCCTCGCCCGCTGGAGCAAGGACTACGGCTTCGCCCTCGCCGACGACTTCGGCGGCCATCTCGACGAGGTCGAGCGTTCCCTGCGCGTGGCCACTCAACCCGTCGACGTCCTCGGCAACAACGGCCGCATCGCACTCACCGGGGCGCACACACTCGGCTGGCGTGCCGCGCCCCTGCGCCGCAACGCGTCCGGGTGCAAGGGGTCTTGCCAGTGTGTCGTTGGCTGTCCGACCGGCGCCAAGCAGAGCGTGCAGTTGTCCGTGCTGCCCGACGCCTGCACCGCCGGTGCCCGTATCGTCACCGGAGCGCGGGTGGAACGCATCCTCGTCGACCGGGATCGGCCCGGGGGGCCGCGTGCGGCAGGCGTGCGCGTACGCCGTGACGACGGCGCATTCGAGGTCCTCGCCCCCTTGGTCGTCGTCGCTGCCGGCGCGCTGCAGTCGCCGCCCCTCCTGCGCCGTTCGGGTCTCGGCGGACACCCCCGACTCGGCCGCAACCTCAGTGTGCACCCGGCCACGAGCGTCGCCGGGCGCTTCGCAGAGCCGGTCACCGCCTGGGAGGGGGTGCTGCAGAGCGTCGGCGTGGAGGAGCATCACGGCGCGGGGGTCCTCATCGAGGCCACCGCGACCCCGCCCGGCATGGGCTCGTTCGTGTTGCCCGGGCTGGGCGCCGAGCTGCGCCGCGAACTGGAGAGCGCCGATCGGCTCGCCACCCTCGGCGCGATGATCGCCGACCGGCCTTCAGGCCGCGTCCTCGGGCGCGACCGCACTCTGCTCCGCTACGACCTCGACCGCCGCGACGCCGGCCGTCTGCTGCGGGCGGTACGCGCCATGGGCGAGCTCTTGTTCGCGGCGGGCGCCGAGGAGGTACTCACCGGCATCCCCAGGACACCGCGGGTACGCACCCTCACGGAACTGGACACCGTCCTCGCCGACACGAGCGCACGCCGGCTCCATCTCTCGGCCTACCACCCCACCGGCACGGTGGCCGCGGGCGCGGACCCCCAGCGCTTCCCGGCGGACTCGACCGGGCAACTACGAGGCGTCCTGGGGGTGTTGATCGCGGACGCGGCCGTACTCCCCGGCTGCCCCGAGGTGAACCCACAACTCAGCATCATGGCGGCAGCCCTGGCGATCACGGAGGCACATCTGGAAGGGGGGCGGGCGGACTCACAGCGACGAGGCAACTGACTGGGTCACCGGCGTGCCGCTTCCGCGAAGCAATGGGTGGCGGTCTCGTTCGGGTCCGCCCCGTCGGCGAACCACGGGGCTCCGAACCGGGCCAGGCAGTGCCAGACCTTCTTGAGCGCCTGCGCATCGTGACGAGGCGGGCGTCCGTCGGCCTCAGCCAGGCCAACGAGGGCGCAGTTGTCCGCGCCACCGAAGGCCGAGGGTTCCGCCGACCGATGGGTTCCGGTGGTTCAAAGCGCCATAGACAGGCCGTTCGTGTGCGGCGGCATGATCGTATGCGCCGCCGAGGATGCGGCTCTCCCAGCGCCATCGGCCCCCGCCCCAGGAGCTGGGAGTGCCATCCCGTGAACCGCCAAGATCCGAAAGAGAGGACCTAGTCGAAGAGGTCGAGTTCGTGGAACTCCAGTCCGTCCGGGCCGAGTCCGGTGTTCTCCGCGTGCTCGGCCATCCGCGCGGCGTACTCGGGATCCGCGGCGAGCGAGGTGTACGTGTCGAAGTCCAGGTCCAGGACTTCGGCGAGGTCCGCGAGGTACACGTCGAGACCGGGGTACATCACGGCCACGTACGGCAGGTCGTCGATATCGGTCACCAGCACCGGGTACTCGCCCGTGGAGTCCGGCGATCCCAGGTAGAGCAGGCGGCGCGAGTCGCTGCCGCCGACAAGCGGCAGGCACACGGCGGGCAGCAGTTTCTCGAAGTCGCCGAACATCGCGGCCATGCCGCCGCAGGAGCCGTACATCCACTCCGCCGTCGCCCCCAGCCCCCGGTCGCCGAGGACGGGCTCGGCCGGATCCTCGTACCAGCCGACGTCGGCGAGCCAGGAGCCGTCGAAGGCCAGCCAGCGGCGCAGGCTGGGCGGCAGCGGCCGGCCGCCGGGCAGCCTCAGCCGGTCGAGCACCTCGGGCGCCAGCGGCACCGGTTCATCGAGGTCCGGGGCGTCGCAGGTGGGCCAGCCCTGTTCCCGGACCCGTTCGATCACCCGGTCGATCAGCGCGGCGCCGTGCATGTCCTTGTTCATGCGGTGCACTGTGCCACGGGCCACCGACAACGCAGGACCCAGGCCGTCTCTTCCGGATCTTGCCTGACCCGCGCCGCCCGGCACCGCACCTCGCCGCGTCGGCGGAGCACCAAGTACGTCCAGTACGCAGGCGCCCCGCCAACACGCCGACGCTTCCCTTCGGCCCTGCGGGCCTGGAGACAAATGTCACCGGACGACGCGGGCTCAACCGGCAAGATCCGATAGCGACGACCTAGTCGCGGCAGCCCGGGCACAGGCCCCAGAACGTCACCGCGGCCTCTTGTGTGTCGTACCCCACCGGCAACTGCGGGTCCATGCACGGGGCAGCGCCTTTGGCGCACTCCACGTCGCGGATGCGGCCGCAACGGCGGCACACGAAGTGGTGGTGATTGTCGTGGCGTTCGGTCTCGTAACGCGCGGGGTGACCGGCGATCTGAGTGCAGCGGACCAGGCCGGCGTCCGTGAGGGCGCGCAGCACGTTGTAGGTGGCCTGCACGGACAGTCGGCCCGTGACCCGCTGGGCGCGCTTGCGCAGGGTGTCCGCGTCGAGGTGGCCGGACGACTCGTGGACGGCCATCAGCATCGCCATGCGCGGAGCGGTCACCCGCATCCCCGCCGACCGCAATCGTGCCGCGGCCAGCGCCATCGGTTCCTCCGCCTCCGCCGCGGCCGTCATGTCACCCCGCCCTTCCGGTCCCTGCCGCCTGCGGGTACTCCGGGGCGTCACCGCAGCCCACCCGAGGTGGGTCCACGTCCGCGGAGAGCTCGAACCACACGCTCTTGCCCACGGGCCCCGGCTCGCAGCCCCAGCGCGCGGCGAGCATGTCCACGAGCGCGAGTCCGCGGCCGCTCTCGTCCTCGACGTCGGAGTCGGTCGGGCGGGGAAGCTCGGAAGAGCCGTCGGTGACCACGCAGCGCACCGCGGACACGCGCTCGAGAGTGAGGCTCAGCGGGCCGACGGCATGGCGGAGCGCATTGCACACCAGCTCGCTGACGAGCAGTTCGGTGGTCGGGACGAGTCCGGCGAGGTCCCATCGAGGGAGCACCTCACGTATGGCCGCCCGCGCCCGTGCGCAGGCCGTCGGAGACCAGGGCAGCGCCCACGGTCCGGCCACGAACGATTCCACCCCCGTCGCCGCCAGGGGGTCGGGGGAAGCTACGCGGTACATGAGGAGCGCCTTCGAGAAACGGATGTAATCACGGCCTAAAACGTATCTCTTTTCTGGAATCGGTCAAGAGTATGGATAACATCATTAATCCCGATCTGTTCCAGCAATATGAATCAACGCAGATTCGCTGGAAACGGGCACGTCCGGGCATCAACAAGGCATCGAGCAACAGGCACACTGACGTCGCAGGGAGGCTCCCGGCTAAGCCGCCTGCCCGCCCCGCGCCGCGTCGGCCACGGCCATGGCAGCTCGGACAAGTGCTGCCGTGGCCGTCGAGCGGGACTGCTGGGGCCAGGCGATGGCAAGGACCGCGGGCGGGGCATCGGGGACGGGACGGTAGACGACGCCCGGACGCGGATAGCGCGCGGCGACGGAGGCGGGCAGCAGGGGGGTGGATGCTCCGCCCAGTCCCACGAGCGTGAGCAGCTGGGCGAGGTCGCGGCTCTCACTGCGGATCTCGTCGAGGTACCGGTGCACATCGCCGGGGCGCAGGCCGAGGTCGGCGAGTGACAGGTGGTCACGGGCGGCGAGTGGGTGGGTGGCGGCGAAGGCCGCGACGCGCGGTTCGGCCGTCAGGGTCTCGGTGTCGAGGCCGGTGCGGTCGAAGGGCTCATGGACCAGGGCCGCGTCGGCTTCCCCCAGGCGCAGCAGTCGCGGCAGTTCGTGCCAGCCGCACAGCCGGACAGCGACCGGCACGGCCTGCGGCTCGGACCGGTAGCGGGCCAGCATCGGCTCCAGCAGTCCCGCGTCACCGTCGGCCTTGACGGCCAGGACCAGCTTCGGTTCCGGGGCGGCCGCGCGCTGGGCCCGCCGACAGGCCGCCTGCAGGGCATCAAGGGCGATCCTCGCCTCGGCGAGAAGCACCGTTCCGGCCGGAGTCAGCGTCACGCTGTGGGTGGTCCGCTCGAAAAGGGTAACGCCCAACTCCTTCTCCAGCCGACGGATCGCGCGGGAGAGGGGCGGCGGGGAGATGCCGAGCCGTTCGGCGGCGCGGGTGAAGTTGAGTTCCTCGGCGACGGCGACGAAATAGCGCAAGGGGCCGGATTCCATGCGCTCCCCCTCTGTTCGCTTCGCCCGGTATTGCTCTGAGGGTAACAAGCAGGAGCCGATCGATCCTTCAGTTCGAGCGCCGAACGCAGCAGGCTCGACGACATCGAGCGAGCATCCCTGTGACTCCCTTGAGCGCCTTGAGCGCCTTGAATTCCTTGAACCCCTCTTGGAGTTGTTCATGATCGTCGTCACAACCCCCACCGGCCAGATCGGACGGCAGGTCCTCGACCGCCTCCTCGACGCCCCTGGCGGCACGGCGGGGATCCGGGTGATCGCACGCGACCCCGCGCGGCTGTCCGCTCGGGTGCGCGAACGCGTCGAGGTCGTACAGGGATCGCATTCCGATCCGGCCGTCCTGAAGGCGGCATGCGCGGACGCCGACCGTCTGTTCTGGCTGGTTCCGCCGACGCCGTCGGCGGACAGCGTCGAGGGCCACTTCCGGCAGTTCACCGAGCCACTGCGCGAGGTGATCGGGCGGCAGGGCGTCGAGCGGGTCGTCAGTGTCTCGACCCTGGGCCGCGGCGTGGCGAAGAACGCCGGGCAGATATCGGCGTCGCTCGCCATGGACGATGCGATCACCGCCACGGGTGTGCACTACCGGGCACTGTGCGCGCCGTTCCTGATGGAGAACCTGCTGGGCCAGGCGGAGTCGATCCGGGACGCGGGTGTCTTCTTCCTGGCGCTGGCGGAGGACCGCGTGCTGCGGACCTGCGCCACCCGCGACGTAGCCGCCACGGCAGCCCGGCTGCTGCTCGACGGCTCCTGGACCGGGCAGGACGACGTCCCCCTGGTCGGACCCGACGACCTGTCCCCCGAGGGCATGGCGCGTGTCGTCTCCGAGGTGCTGGACCGCCCGGTACGCCTCCAGCCCACCACCAGCGCGGACTACCGGGCGACGTCGCTGCGCCTCGGGGCGAGCGAGGCCTGGGCCCAGGGCCTGGCCGACATGACCGATGCCCTGAACGACCAGGGCTTCTACGGCGCCGTCGAGCCGACCACTCCCGAGCACGCGCCCACCGGTTTCCGCCAGTGGTGCGAGGCCGTACTCAGGCCTGCCGTCCTGGCGTAGGCCCTGTAGAGGCACGGCGCCCAGCCGGCGGGCCGGCGCCCGGCCAGGTGGGTCACGCCGCCGGGCAACCGCTCCCGGAACGGCTGCCCGTGCCCAGGGAAGCCTGGCGCGCTATCGAGAAGTTCAGGGCCAGGCCGTCGTCCCCGGCGTGTGCCGACGTCAGGGCGACGCCCCGGGGCAGTCCGGTGACCGCGACGGTGCGTGGCTTCAGCTCTTCCTTCAGGCGGGCGGCGGCAGGCAGGGCGGTCAGATCGGCGACCGGGACGCTGCGCCCGAGGACCGTCACGGTCGTCGGGGTGATGGTGACCGCGTTCGCCCGTGTCGACAGCTTCGCCACGACGGTGACGGGCAGGCCCAGGCTGCCGACGCTTCCACTGAGGGTGAGGTCGCCGTCCCGGCCGCCCGGTGTCAGCCCGTCACCCAGCGAGCCCATGTGCCGGCCGAGCTGGTCGTAGCCGATGGTGGCGTTGGCGGTGCCGCCATCGTTGGCGCCGTCGGTCGTCACGCCCTTCAGGGAGACGTCGACGTTCATCACGACATTCTGGCGCCGGACCCCTTCGGCACGGACGTCGACGTCACCGACGTCGCCGCCGAGGGCGCGAAGCCCGGCAAGGGGCGTCGTGAGGTCGGCGTGCACCGGCCCCCGCGGCTTCAGACGGCAGGATGCCACCTCGGCGACCCGCTGTTCGGCCCGGCGCTCGACCACTAGATCGGTGGCGCAGACGGCGACGGCGAGGGCCGCGGCGCCCGCGACGGCGGTGATGGTCTTCCTACGACGATTCAAGGTCACGTACTCCGGATCGGTCGGGTCGGGACGGCGGTCGGGCAATGACGCGACGACAGCCGCAAGGTCAGGCGTGCAGGCGCGGGAGCACGCGGTCGAGGCGGCGGGGCATCCACCAATTGGCCCGTCCCATCAGGAACATGGCGGACGGCACCAGGATCAGGCGGACCACGGTGGCATCGAGGATGACGCTGATCGCCAGCCCCAGGGCGAGCATCTTCACCACCACGGTCGGCGAGGTGGTGAAGGACAGGAACACGGCCGTCATGATGAAGGCCGCGCTGGAGATCACGCGCGCCGTCGCGGACAGCCCCTCGCCTACCGCGAGCCGGTTGTTCGCCGTGCGCTGCCAGGTCTCGGCGATCCGGGAGAGCAGGAAGATCTCGTAGTCCATGGAGAGCCCGAAGACGATCGCGAACATCATCATCGGTACGTACGACTCGATGGGCACCGACTCGGACAGGCCCAGCAGGGAGGCGCCCCAGCCCCACTGGAAGACGGCGACCAGGACGCCGTAGGACGCGGCGGTCGTGAACAGGTTCAGGACGACGGCCTTGAGCGGGATCACCACGCTGCGGAAGACCGCCATGAGCAGAAGGAAGGCGAGGACCAGGACGATGCCGATGACGATGGGCAGCCGCTCGCTGACGGTGCTGCGGAAGTCGGCCTGGCCCGCCACGGTGCCGGTGAGGTAGGCCTGGGCGCCGGTACCGTGGAGGGCGTTCGGCAGCGTCTGTCCGGAGAGGGTCTCGAGCAGGGAGCCGGTGGCGGCGTCCTGCGGACCCGTGGTCGGCGTCAGGGTGGTGACGAGGATCCTGCCGTCGCTGCTCGGCCGGAGGGCGGTGAACGACGCCACTCCCTGCGTGTCCTTCAAGGCCCGTGTGACGTCGTCGGCGATACGGTCGGCCGATGTTCCCGCGTGGCGGAGATCGACGACGGTGACGACCTGGCCGTTCGCACCCGGTCCGAAGCCTCGACCGGGCGCGTGCGCGATCCAGTCGTACGCGGTACGGGTGCTGCTGCCCGGCCGGTCCGCGCCGGCGTCGACATGTCCGAGGCGCATCGACATCAGTGGCGCAGCGCAGACGGTGAGTACGGCGAGGCCGACGGCGAGAAACGTCCAGGGCCGTCGGGCGACCAGTTCCGCGTAGCGGTGCCAGCCGTCGCGTTCGCCCGCGCTCTCCGCTACCGGGCGGCGGCGCAGGCGCACCCGGTCGATGCGCCGGCCGACCAGGCCCAGTGCCGCAGGCACCAGGGTGAGGGCGGCGGCAGCGGTGACGAGCACGGCTACGGTGGCCGCCAGACCGAGCTTGCCGATGAAGCTCAGTCCGCACGCGTAGAGACTGAGCATCGCGACGGCGACGGTCACGGCCGCCACGAGGACGGCACGTCCGCTGGTGCGTGCGGTGCGGGCAGCGGCTTCGACCGGGCCGTGGCCGTCGATGAGGTCCTGTCGGAAACGCGTGGTCAGGAACAGGGCGTAGTCGATGCCCACGCCCAGTCCGATCATGGTGGCCAGTGTGGTGGCGGACGTCGCGAAGGACATGGTGGCGGCGACGATGCCGACGATGCCCAGACCCACACCGACGCTGATCAGCGCGGTCACGAGGGGCAGCAGGGCGGCGAGGACGCTGCCGAAGGCGAGCAGCAGGATCGCGAGGGCGGTGACCATGCCGACGATCTCGCTGAGCTTGTCGTTGGCGGGGGTGCGGACGACCTGTTCGAGGTCGCCGCCGTATGCGACACCGAGGCCCGCCGCCCGGGCCGGCTCGGTGGCGGTGTCCAGTTGGGCGGTGTAGGCGTGGCCGAGGTCCTTCAACTGCTGGTCGAAGGAGACAGTGGTGTAGGTGGTGCGCCCGTCGCTGCTGGTCACCGGCGTGGAGACCGCAGTGACGTGCGGGAGGTCGCGCAGGTCTGCCAGCGTCCGGTCCAGTGCGGGCTGCTGCCCGGCCACGGTGCCGGAGTCGGCGTGGAAGACCACCTTGCCGTTGGGCCGGCCGGCTCCGGGCATCGAGGTGGCGAGCAGGCCGGCTCCGGTGTGGGAGGCGGTGCCGGGCAGGCTGACCTGGTCGCTGAAGGTGGGTGAGGCGAGGTGGCGTCCGGCGAGGGCGGCGGCCAGGACGAGCAGCCAAAGGGCGATCACCGTCACCGGGCGCCGGGCGCAGAGAGCCCCGAGGCGACCGAGCCCGGAACGGGCAGCGGGAACCGCGGTGGTCTGCCGGTTCCGGTCGGTGTCCGGTTCAGCCGCTTCCAGGGACGGTTGCTGGGGTCGGGGCACGGTGATCTCCCAAAGAAAGTGTCACGAGTGACACGAACTCTAGAGACAAAGTGGCACGGATGACAATTGGCATCAAGGACACATCTGCGTCGGCCACCCGGCACGCGCTCCACCGGGCCGTTCATGACATGAGTGTCAATTGACAGCCGGGACACCATGTCGGAGGCTTCCTGACATGCCGAGTGAGATCGCCCCCGCGGGACTGCGCGAACGCAAGAAGGAGGAGACGCGGCGCCTGCTGCTCGAAGGCGGTGCGCGCCTGTTCAAGGAGCGCGGCTTCGAAGCCACCACCGTCGCCGACATTGCCGCATACGCGAACGTCTCCGTGCGGACGTTCTTCCGCTACTTCGACAGCAAGGAAGCGCTGCTGCTGCCGGACGGCGTCGAACTGTTCGCCTACGTCGAGAACGCCTTGGCCGAGCGGCCCGCCGACGAGGATCCACTGGACGCGGTGTGCAACGCCCTGCTGGCGGCCGCGAAGCCGTTCGCCGCGTCCACGCTGACCGCCCTCAGCCACCCGCTGGAGGACATCGAGAACGTCGTCACGGCACGGCTCGTACAGGCTTTCTCGGACTTCGAAGAGCGCCTGACCGCTCTGGTGCTGCGCCGCCTGCCGCCGGACACGCCCGACGCCGACCTCAGGGCAGCCGTGATCGCCTGCGGGGCCCTGTCGGCGGTGCGGGCGGTGCTGCGGACCCGCCGGGCACGCCGCGCGTCGGGCATCGAGGACTCGGGCCCGGCACCACTGCTGCGCGCCCTCGACATCCTGCGCGAGATGGGCACCCCAGAGCGAACCGCTCGACCCTAGGTCGCGCCGCGAACGGTCGGTCCACGCACGGTAGTTGGCGTCATTCGGACGATTCCTATACTGACCGAATGATCACCGTTCCGCTCAGTGCGCTCGAAGTAGCCATGGTCCAAGCGGGTTCCCGAGCCATGG
Source organism: Streptomyces herbicida (assembly GCF_032656585.1). Taxonomy (NCBI): domain Bacteria; kingdom Bacillati; phylum Actinomycetota; class Actinomycetes; order Kitasatosporales; family Streptomycetaceae; genus Streptomyces; species Streptomyces herbicida. Next base: position 350,926 of record NZ_JAUYWJ010000010.1, on the reverse strand, counting down.
ACACATTACGAGACACCACCGCGTTCGCCCGACGTCTGGAAGACCTCGGTTACCAGCGGATCTGGTACGCCGAGCATCATCATTCCCCGGCCATCGGAGCCTTCCCGCCCGTCGTCCTGACCGCCCACGCGGCCGCGTCGACGTCATCCATACGGCTTGGATCCGGAGGCGTTCTCGCTCCGAACCACGCCCCCATCACGGTCGCGGAGCAGTTCGGCACGCTGGCCGCACTGCACATGAGCCGGATCGACCTGGGCATCGGCCGCGGTCCGGGCACCTTCGACGAGTCGACGGCGCGGGCGCTGCGGCGGGGTGCCGGTCCCGCCACGGACGACGAGTACCGTGACGATGTGTCAGCCATTCTGCGCTTCCTGGTGGACGAGGTCGCGCTGGAACCGCTCCCGGAGCCATGGCTGCTGGCCTCGAGCACGGCCGGAGCCGCGCTCGCCGCGGAACTCGGACTGCCGATCGCCCTCGCCCATCACATTCGTCCGGAGAACACCCTCGCTGCGCTCCAGCACTACCGCGAGCACTTCTCCCCCTCCCGCTGGTGCGAGCACCCTCGCGTGCTGATCTGCGTCGAGACCGTGTGCGCCGAGACGGAGAAGGAGGCGGCCTGGCTCGCCGGCCCGATGGATGTCGTCAAGGCCGGACTCCTCAAGGGACAGGGCGACATCCCCTTCCCGACGCCCGAAGAGGCGGCCACCCACACGTTCACCGCAGAAGAGGCCCAAGGCCTGGCGCACTTCCGTGCTCATCAGGCACACGGCTCGCCCGAGACCGTTGCGAAGCGCCTGACGGACCTGCTGGACCTGACCCGGGCGGACGAACTCATGCTGGTGACGCCCATCCATGCCTTGGCCGACCGCTTGAAGTCCTACGAACTGGTCAAGCGGCACCTCACGATGCCGGCGGCGTCGTAGCGGCGCCGTCCTCCTGACGCCATCGCCACCGCCAGATCGCGTCGGCGCGGTGGGCGTGCTCGAAGCCGGGGCCGAGCGGCCCGAGCCGCTCGATCGCCCCGGCGATGCGCGGATCGTCGCGCAGGGCGAGGCCGTAGGCGGCCTCCAGGCGCACGAATTGGCTGTCCTCGTGGCTCAATGCCGCCAAGGCATCGGCGACGGCCGGCGCACCGTCCCGTGAGGCGGGACCGGGCAGGCCCCTCCTGCGCCACAGTTCCTCGGCCGCGCACGACTCGCACCGGCCACGTGCCAACGCGAGGAGTCGTTCACGGCCGGCCTCCGGAAGGCGCCGTCCGGCAGCAGCCGGTCCGGGCTCCCCAACCCCACCGGCGAACCGCAGGCAGAGGGGCGCCCCGGGTCGACGAGAGGCGCCCGGGGCGGGTACTGCTGCCGGCCGAGACGGGCACCGGCGGTCGAAGGCCCGTACTCCCGGTTATCCGAACTGGCCGGGCTGGTAGTCGCCGGCGGGCTGCTGGACGATGACGTTCACCCGGTTGTAGGCGTTGATGACGGCGATCAGGGCCACCAGGGCGGCGAGCTGGTCCTCGTCGTAGTGCTTGGCGGCATTTGCCCAGGCCTCGGCCGTGACGCCACCGGCCGCGTCGGCGATGCGGGTGCCCTGCTCCGTCAGCTCCAGGGCAGCACGCTCCGGCTCGGTGAACACCTTCGCCTCGCGCCAGGCGGCGATCAGGTTGAGGCGCGTCGAGGTCTCCCCGGCGTGGGCGGCGTCCTTGGTGTGCATGTCGGTGCAGAAGCCGCAGCCGTTGATCTGGCTGGCGCGGATCTTCACCAGCTCCCGAGTCGCGGCCGGCAGTGTGGAGTCGTCGACGACCTTTCCGGCCGAGTTGATGTACCTGAGGAACTTGCCCGCGACCGGGTTGCCGAACATGTTCAGGCGAGCGTCCATCGTGATCTCCTATGCCGTTGCTGGTGGGTACACCTCCTTGACGGAGCTACTCGTCACGATGTGACAGGAGCGTCGGTGACGTGCGTCTCCTCCGGGACGATCGGGAGGAAGCCGAGGGGAAGCCGAAGCGACCGGGCGGACAAAGCCAGTTCAGTGTGCCGATCGCTTGCCCATGTGAGTGAGCGTCAACTCACCCGGATCTTCAGGTCGGGACTCGGGATGACCCCCGGCCGCCCACCTCGAATCGGCTCGCCTCGAAGTCGCCCGGAACCGGCTCGAGACCACGCACGACACCCTTGAACGCGTCGCCTCCAGCAGCGGCTTCACCGAACTCGACACCCTCATCCGTGCGTTCCGCCGGATGGGGGCACGCTGCGGCTGGTAGGCGGATCAGGGCTTGGTGTGGCGGTGTGTCTCGGACGCCGCACCCGGCAGGTGTGGCCTCATGGTCGAGCGGTCCCGGCATGGGGCCCGTTGCATCGTCCGACGTTCGTGGCACGCCGTAGACGAGTGCCGCGGCCATCGCTGAGGAGTCGTGATCATGAGACTGCCCCTGGAGCGCGTGGTACATCGACAGCGCGGTGCCGGAGGTGGGCGGCGAAGTGCCAGGCACGTCGGCCTCCTGCTCGCCACGCCGATGCTGTCGGCGGCGGCGCTGGTGGTACCCACTGCCATGCCCGCCGCGGCGGTGCCACCCACCGTCACCTGTGCGACCGCCACACCTACGATCAACGGCACCAATGACAGCGAAGTTCTGATCGGCACCCCCGGCAACGACGTCATCTTCGCTCTCGGTGGCTCGGACGTGGTCGACGGCCGCGGTGGCAACGACCTCATCTGCGGTGGCGACGGCGACGACGCTCTGATCGGCAACGACGGCGACGACCGCGTCGAGGGCGGCAACGGCAACGACTTCGTCAGCGGTGACAACGGCGATGACGCTCTCTTCGGCGAGGCGGGCGACGACATCCTGGCCGGCGGCCCCGGCACCAACACCAACGACGGCGGCACCGGCAACAACCTCTGTGTCAGCCCCGCCGTCGGAAACGGGTGCAGCTGACCCGTTGACTCCGGTAGCTCGTCGGCGAGTTGGCCGGTCCGCTTCCTCCAAGGCGTTCAATGCACGTCGGCCTGCGCCGGACGGTCGTCGAGGAAGCCCCCCGACTGGTGCTGCCACAGCTTCGCGTAGGTGCCGTCCGTCGCGAGCAGTTCCTGGTGCGTGCCCTGCTCGACGATCCGTCCGCGGTCCAGGACGATCAGTCGGTCCATGGTGGCGACCGTACTCAGGCGGTGCGCCACCACGAGCGCCGTCCGCCCGTCCATGAGCCGCCACAGCGCCTCCTGGATCAGGATCTCGCTCTCGGAGTCCAGCGCGCTGGTCGCCTCGTCGAGCAGCAGGATCGGCGCGTCCCGCAGGATCGCCCTGGCAAGGGCCACCCGTTGGCGCTGCCCGCCGGACAGTTTGACGCCGCGCTCCCCCACCATGGTCTCGAAGCCGTCGGGGAGCGCATCGGCGAACTCCGTGACGTGTGCCGCCTCCGCCGCGCTTCGGATCTCTGCGTCGGTGGCGTCCGGCCGGGCGAACGCGATGTTGTCCCGCAGGGTCCGGTGGAACATCGCCGGATCCTGCGGCACATAGGCGATCAGACTGCGCAGGTCGGCCTGACGGAGTCTGCCGATGTCCTGTCCTCCGATCAGGATGCGGCCGCCGTCGATGTCGGTCATCCGCAGCAACAGCCGGGTGAGCGTGGTCTTGCCCCCGCCCGACCGGCCGACGAGCCCGATCTTCGCCCCGCTCGGCACGTCCAGGTCGAGTCCCTCGAAGAGCGGCTTCGCGCCTCCATGGGCGAAGGTCACCTTCTCGAAGCGGACGTCGGCGGCACCGCGCAGCAGCGGCTCCGGCGTCGCCGAGTCGAGCACGGTCGGCGGCTCCAGCAGCAGTTCGGTGAACTGCGCGGCCTCCGTCATCGAGCTCTCCAGCCGACGGTAGATCTGGTTGAACTCGAACATGATGCGTGTCGCGTTGGTGTAGTACGTGAAGGCGACGACGACCGCCTCCACCCCGTGGCTGCCGCCGCCCAGCACGATCGCCAGCAGCAGGCCCAGCGCATTGGTCAGCACGGACATCGGCGCGACCAGGGTGTCGATACGCAGGTTGCCGTAGTCCCATGACCGCAGTGTGAGCCGCCTCGACTCCGCGACACGGGAGCGGTGCTCGGCGGCCTCGCGTTCCTCCGCGGCGAAGGCCCGGACCGTGTCCATGTTCATCAAGCTGTCGGCGACATGGCCCGACACCCGGGCGATCGCCTCCTCGCGCTGGTCGACGAGCCTCTGGCGGCGCCGGATCAGGGGCACGACGCACGCCCCGGTCAGCGCGATCATCACCAGGAGCCCGACGACCAGCATCGGCTCATAACGCCACAGCACCACCGATCCGAACAGCAGTGGCACCAGGCTGCCCACGAGCTGGAACGTCAGAGTGTCGACGAACTCCTCGAAGCGGGAGGCGAAGCTCAGGACCCGCTTGGTCAGCGAGCCGGCGAAGTTGTCGTGGAAGAACGCGGCGTCCTTGGCGAACAGCTCGTCCATACCGATGACGTACAGGTGCTCGATGCCAAGCGCGTCGCAGCGGTTGAGGCAGTGCAGGCCGATGCGCCACAGCATCTCCGCGAGCAGCAGTACGCCGGCGAAGACGAGGACGTAGGTCAGCGTCGCACTCATCGCGATGTCGCTGTCGTCGGCGATTCGGCCGACCAGCTTGGCAACGGCCAAGGGCGCCAGGTAGTTGATCCCGATGTTGCCGAGCGCGGGCAGCAGCATGGCGGGCACCGTCCACCGCCGGAGCCGGGCCAACTCCCGTCCGTAGTAACGCAGCGCGAGCAGCACCGAGCCCCTGCGCGGCGGAGCCTCACGTGATTCGGGCGATCCCATCCCAACCCTGTAGGTGTCGTAGGGAGGCCTGCCACGTGCTGCTTCCGGAAGCTGCCTTTGCCTGGGCAGCCGGGCGGAGCTGTGGTTCGGGGAGTGCCCTCGGTCGGTCGTCCGCCGACTTGTGGGCACAACGACGGCGCCCCCACGCAAGGTGTGGAAACGCCGAAGTGCCAGTACGGGCAGGCCAGGAATCGCAGTGTCCCGCAACGCGGCCCGCACAGTCCAAGCGTTTTCCACGCAGATCGGACACGGCTACCGGCAGCCGACCGCGATCCGTCTCAGTACGTCGGACCTTGCCCGGCCGTCACGGACGTGCCCGGCCCGCCCGCGGTGGGCAGGCCGGGCACCCTCTGCTCAGGAGCTGTAGACGCCGACCTCATGGAGCGAGTAACCCCAGCCGGTCCCGCGTTCCACGCCCTGGATGCGGACGTAGCGAGCAGGCGTGCCGGCGAACGAGGCAGTGTCCAGGCCGCCGTCGCCGGAGGTGGTGGACCAGGCGGTCTGCCAGTGCTCGCCGTCGGTGGAGAGCTCGACGCGGTACGACTTCCCGTACGCGCGCTCCCAGTCGAGCGTGACACGACCGACCCGGTTGGTGGAGCCCAGGTCGATGCGCAGCCACTGGTCGTTGCTCCAGCCGCTGGCCCAGCGGGTGTCCCGGGATCCGTCCACGGCCCGGCTCGGCGCATAGCTCGTGAACGGGTTCCACTCCGTTGAACTGGCCGTGGCCTCGCCGCCCTTGGCCAGGTTGACTCCGGCCTGGTGCCGCTCGGTGGCTCCCCAGGTGTCGAGGTAGGACTCGGCACCGCGGAAGAGGTCCTTCACCACGTCCTGGCCGCCGACGAGCCGGATGTCCTCGATCCAGTCCGGGACGAGGCCGTAGTGCGCGGCTCCGTCGACGTTCAGGTCCCAGGTGCGCTCGCCGGTGGTCTGCCGGTCGATGACGGATCCGCCGTCGACACTGCGGAAGGGGTACTCGACCTTGTTGGGGGCGTTCGCACCGCGGGGTCCCGGCCAGCCGCCGACACCGTTCATGTCCGTGCCGTAGCCGTAGCCGACGTCGTACTTGTCCCGCAGCGCCTTCGTACGGTTCGCCTCGGCCACGAATCCCTCCGAGCCGTGCATGTACTGGGCGATGAATCCGCCGAGACCGTAGACCCGCTCGGTCCAGTTCAGGTCCATCCAGCTGTGCGAGGAGATGACGCCGGGGTACGACTCCGACTCGAAGATGTCCAGCGCGCGGCCGACGGCCTTGACGCTCATGTGGTCTATCTCCAGCATCATCTTGCGTTTCATCATGCCGCGCACGGCGTACTCACCGAGATCGGTGAGACCGCGGACGTTGCACTGCGCGTCCGAGGCGTACGAGGGGACACTCACGCCCGCCGGTAGTTTCGCCTCGGCCCCGGGTGCCGCGGCCGAGCCGATGGGGTTGTCGTGCTGGGGGCCCGTGCACTTCTCGGTCTTCCAGAAGGTGCCGGTGGACAGGAACTGCCCGACGTTGATGGCCGTTCCGAGGCTGCCGGAGTCGAAGCGCACACCGCACAGCGCGTTGTCGAACTTGTGGCACAGGAACATGCTCCGCACGCCCAGCGAGTACAGCTCGTCCAGGCCGGCGTCGATGTCCGCCTTGCTGCACTGCGCGATGTCCAGGATCTGCTTGCAGCCGAAGGGTTCGGAGGTCTCCACTCCCAGGATGACCGCCAGCTTGCCCTGTTTGATGACGTCGCGGGCCTGCGCGCTGTCGGTGACGATCCTGAACCAGCCCCTTCCCGGGCCGCCGTACATCTTGTCGATGTAGGCCTGCAGGTCGTAGGTCATCCTCGCCTGCAGTCGGATCGACGTCATCTCGTCGCAGCTGCGGTCCTTGAAGAAGTAGACCGAGCAGATGACACCGTTGGTGACGAGGTCGTTGACGAGCACCCGCTGGCCGCCGCGCCAGGCCCGTTCCACCCAGGCGTAGTAGTTCTGCTGGTGGGTCAGCGAGTCATGGGCCGGCCAGTCCTTGAACGTGGGCCAGCCGACCGGGTCGTGTCTGCCGTCCCCGCCCTTGGTGATGAAGTCGAAGATCGCGAGCGAGCCGTCCGGGTAGTGCTCGGGACAGTCCTTGAGCGCGTCGGCGACCCCGGCCTCGGAGAACGTCTTGCCGCAGATGAGCCGCCCGCCGAAAGCCTCGTTGGCGAAGAGGTGATCGTGGGCGTCGACGAACCCGCGTACCTCGCCCTTGGCGTTGGTGCCGGTGAACGGCTCGCCGGTGACATTGATCTGGGAGTCCGGCGTGGGTCGTGCGGTCGGAACCCACCAGTCGTTGCCGGCCGCCGAACTCGGGGTGGGGCCGAGGACTGCGGCCAGTACGAGGAGGAGCAGCGAGACAACGGCGACGTCTTTGCGTCTGCGGTACGGGCGTCCGGTCACGGTCACACACCACGTCCCTCGGTCGGGGGAAGCGCGGCCGACGAGCCGGGCCGTGGCCAGCAGACCCACCCGACTTGACATGACCCGCGCAAGATATGCCGACGAGGATCGCCACTGTTGCACGCGGAGTCAATAGCCGTGAACGATCGACCTGCCGAACGAGGCCCCCAACTCCCTACTGGAGACTGGACCTGTGGTCATGAGCGGGGTCGGCCGAGCAGACGAAGACATCGACGTGGCCGCCTCTGCCGACGCTCACCCGGGTGGGAACGTTCAGGCCGTACGTGCCCAGCACCAGGAGGTCTTCGAGCGGGGTCCAACTGCTGCGGACGCCTCCCCACTCGGCGGAGGCGAGGCGCAGTTGAAGGTCTTTGGGCAACAGTTCGGCCCACTCGTGCTCCGTCACCTGTTCCGGGTGGAGCGTGCAGGGTTCCGGTACGTACCCCTCGTGGCCGACCACCGCGGGGAGCGGCGGCCCGGCCAAGAGGTCGCCGATCTCGGCCGCACCGCGCCAGACCAGGTGCACATCCGGTGCGGGCGGTGAGCCGTGTGCGTCGAACGGGAACCACAGCACCTGAAGAAGATCGCGCCCCTCGGGCACCACGAGCCCCGGAACATCCCTTGCGAACAGCTGCGCCAGCGGCACGAGGGGAATGGGATCGGTGTCACCGAGCCCGGACACGCGGTGCTCGTGGCCGAGTGACGCCAGGACTTCCCGTTCCTCGTCCGTGGGACCCGCGTCGGCCCGAAGCGAGGCCTGCGAGCACACGGCGCTTCTCGTGAACCTCCTCGATCCGCCGGCCTCTGTTCCGCGGATGCGGCTTCCGGCAGACCGGCCACGACTCGTCCGCGGGCCACAGGAGGGGGCCGCCCACGGAACTCTCACCGGGCTCGGGCGCTCCGGGGCACGGGTGCAACCGGGTGCAGACGGTCCGGTGGCGGCCCGGCTCGGGGAACTCCCACTCGATGTCCAGGGGGCGGGGCGGTGTGCTGCGGGTCATGGTCATCCTCGCTGTCGCAACGACCGCCGGCCGCCCAGGATATTCGGGCGCGATGACCTCGAGCGCCACCGAAGGCGCCACCCCGGGGTCACTGTGACGGGCGTACTCCAGCGCGGCAAGGGGCGCCATCGGCGCAGTTCGGCGTTTGCGTGTTCGACGGCGATCCGCTGGGAGGACTGGCCGCTCTGATGGTCCTGATCACGTCCTGCTCGCGCTTGCCGGAGACGAAGGCGGCCCGTCCGGGGCGCGCAGGTGGCCCCGGGTGGCAAGACCGCCCAGGTCATTCTTTGTGTGAAAACGCGGTCAGGCCGGCTGCCACAGCTCGATCCGGTTGCCCTCGGGATCGGTGACCCAGCCGAATCGACCGATACCCTCCATGTCCTGCGTCTCTTCAGCCACGTCAGCGCCCTTGGCGCGCAATTGCGCGAGCATCGCATCCAGGTCACGGACCCTGAAGTTGAGCATGGTCTGCTGGGCGCGGGAGCCGAAGTAGTCGGTCTCGGACTCGAACGGCGCGAACACCGTCGGCCCGGCTTCCTGACGCCACAGGCCGTGCTCATCGGCGTCCAGGCCCAGGCAATCGCGATACCAGGCACTCAGGGCCTGCGGGTCGGCGGCCCGCATGAAGTAACCACCGATTCCAAGCACACGTTCCATGCCCCTATCTTGCCAGGAGGGCAATCAGGCGGGCTCTACGGCACCGGCTTGACGGTCTTCATCGTGAAGTGCGACGTGACGTTCTTGATGCGCGGGGTGGTCATGACCCGTTGGCTGCTGTTCGCCGGCCTGCTCCTGGGCCGCCACGCCCTGATGTCCCGGAAGGCCGCCCATGCCTAGCACCCCGTACCTGACAGCCGTCCTGGCGATCGTCTTCACGATCACGCTCGCCCTGCGTGCCCTGCCCTTCGCGGTCCTCGGCAGGCTGCGCGACGCGACGCTGGTCCGGCAACTGTCGGTGTGGATGCCGGTCGGCATCCTCATGATCCTCGCCGTGACGGCCCTGCGCGGCACGATGGCCAAGGGCCCGCACGGCGCCTGGTACGCCCCGCTCGCGGTCGCCGTCACCATCGGCGTGCACCTGGCCTTCGGACGCCGCACGATCCTCAGCGTGGGCATGGGCACCGCCGTCTACGTCGTTATGGTCCACGCCCTGTGATCGCCCCGACCATCCGTTGAAGCCCGGCAGCTACTACGAGCGGATGGAACGACCACCGCTACAACCCCAGCCCGCACGCCGGCGGCGCCCGGGCCTCGGACGAACAGCACTTCAGCCCGCTCGGCGGCCTCGTCGTGCACGCGATCTGCCGCGCAGGTGCCGGGAAGGGACCCGGCCGCACACGAGGCGGCGCTCTCCACGGTGCGGCTGGAGCGGGCAGGGGGTCCATGTGTACGGCGAGGTCTGAACGGGCCCTGCTGCGACGGCGGTCCGAATGGTGGAGTGACGCTCCGGCGGCCTGCGTGACCCTCTAGGCTGGCCCGTGCAGCTGGTTCGCCCCGTCCGCCAGGCGGGAAGCGTCGTAAGAGGGAACCCGGTGGGAATCCGGGACTGCCCCGCAGCGGTGAGCGGGAACGACCGCCGTCATACGCACTGGGCCCAGGAGGGCTTGGGAAGCGACGGCCAGTAGGTGTCCTCCTCGGTGAGGACGTGCCCGCGAGTCCGAAGACCTGCCACTGCCCGCGTGCGAAGCACTCGTACGCGGACATCCCGGTGACCTCGAGGGCGGGTCGCGTACAGACCGAGCGGACGGCCGTGGGCCGCTGCCGTCCGGTCCGTCATCCCTTCGCGCTCTCCTCCCGTCACCGGGATCTCAGGGATTCATCTCGCGAAGGAGATCTCCGTGACCACCAAGCCCGCAGCCGCGGCAGCACGGGCCACCGTGTACGGCTACCCCCGCCAGGGGCTGGGCCGAGAACTCAAGAAGGCGATCGAGGGCTACTGGAAGGGCCGGGTCAGCGCCGACGCCCTCCGCGCCACCGCCGTCGAACTGCGCCGGACCAACTGGCGGCAGCTCGCAGAGGCCGGCATCGACGAAGTGCCGACCGGCGACTTCTCGTACTACGACCACGTCCTGGACACCACCGTCATGGTCGGCGCGATCCCCGCGCGCCACCGCGACGCCGTCACCGCGGACCCGCTCGACGGGTACTTCGCCATGGCACGCGGCACCCAGGACGTGGCGCCCCTGGAGATGACCAAGTGGTTCGACACCAACTACCACTATCTCGTCCCGGAGTTGGGCCCGGACACGGTGTTCGCGGCCGACTCCGCCAAGCAGGTCACCGAACTCCGGGAGGCCCTGGCCCTAGGCTTGACGGCCCGGCCCGTGCTGGTCGGTCCCGTCACCTATCTGCTCCTCGCCAAGCCCGCCCCCGGCGTGGCCGCCGGCTTCGACCCGCTCACGCTCCTCGATCGTCTGCTCCCGGTGTACGCCGAGGTCCTCGCCGACCTGCGCGCGGCCGGCGCCGAGTGGGTACAGCTCGACGAACCCGGCCTGGTCCAGGACCGGACCCCGGGAGAGCTGAACGCCGCGGCCCGTGCCTACCGCGACCTCGGCGCCCTCGTCGACCGCCCCAGGCTGCTGGTCGCCTCCTACTTCGACCGTCTGGGCGAGGCCCTGCCCATCCTCGCCAAGGCGCCGGTCGACGGACTGGCGCTGGACTTCACCGCGGCCGCCGCCGCCAACCTGGACGCGCTCGCGGCCGTCGGCGGGCTGCCCGGCAGGCGCCTGGTCGCCGGGGTCGTCAACGGCCGCAACGTCTGGGTGAACGACCTGGAGAAGTCTCTCGCCACACTTGGCACTCTGCTCGGCCTGGCGGGCCGGGTGGACGTGGCCGCGTCCTGCTCCCTGCTGCACGTCCCCCTCGACGCGGCCGCCGAGCGGGACATCGAACCCCAACTCCTGCGCTGGCTCGCCTTCGCCCGACAGAAGACGGCCGAGATCGTCACCCTGGCCAGGGGCCTGGCCCGCGGCACCGATGCCATCGCCGCCGAACTCGCCGTGAACCGGGCCGATCTGGTCTCCCGAGCGTCTTCGCTCATCACGCGCGATCCGGTCGTCCGCGGCCGTGCTGACGCGGTCGGCGACGCCGACGCCCGCCGCGTCCCGCCGTACGCCGAGCGGGCCGCGGCCCAGCGCGCCCACCTCGGCCTGCCGCTGCTGCCGACCACCACCATCGGCTCCTTCCCACAGACCGGCGAGCTGCGCACCGCCCGCGCCGACCTGCGCGCGGGCCGGATCGGTGCAGCCGGGTACGAGGAGCGGATCAGGGCGGAGATCCGGGAGGTGATCGCCTTCCAGGAGAAGGCCGGCCTGGACGTCCTCGTGCACGGCGAGCCCGAACGCAACGACATGGTCCAGTACTTCGCCGAGCGGCTCACCGGCTACCTGGCCACCCGGCACGGCTGGGTCCAGTCCTACGGAACCCGGTACGTCCGGCCGCCGATCCTGGCCGGCGACATCTCCCGCCCCGAGCCGATGACGGTGCGCTGGACGACGTACGCCCAGTCGCTCACGGACCGTCCGGTCAAGGGCATGCTGACCGGCCCGGTCACCATGCTCGCCTGGTCCTTCGTGCGCGACGACCAGCCGCTCGCCGACACCGCCCGCCAGGTCGCCCTCGCCCTGCGCGACGAGGTCAACGACCTGGAGGCGGCCGGGACTTCAATCGTCCAGGTCGACGAACCCGCCCTGCGCGAGACGCTGCCGCTGCGCGCCGCCGACCGGTCGGCCTATCTGACGTGGGCGACGGAGGCGTTCCGGCTCACCACCAGTGGCGTCCGGCCGGACACACAGATCCACACCCATATGTGCTACGCCGAGTTCGGCGACATCGTCCGGGCCATCGACGACCTCGACGCCGACGTCATCAGCCTGGAGGCGGCCCGCTCCCGTATGCAGGTCGCCCGCGAACTCGCCGCCCACCGCTACCCGCGCGAGGCCGGACCCGGCGTGTACGACATCCACTCCCCGCGCGTGCCCACCGCTCAGGAGGCGGCCGAACTGCTGCGCACCGGCCTGAAGGCCATCCCCGCCGAACGCCTGTGGGTCAACCCCGACTGCGGCCTGAAGACCCGCGGCTGGCCGGAGACCCGCGCCTCACTGGAGAACCTGGTCGCGGCCGCCCGCGCGGTCCGCGACGAGCTGTCGTGACAGTCGTCTGACAGGCGTGTCCGCTCCGGCCCGCTCGAGCCGGAGCGGACACGCGTCCCCGGGACGGGCTGTCAGGCGGACGGTTCCCGGTGGCGACGCAGCAGGGCCGCTAGCGCGCAGCGCAGGCACGTGGGATCCGCTTCCGCCGCCGTTTCCTCGACGGCGGGGCCCGGCGCGGGACACGTGCAACCGTCCACCGAACCGTGCTCGGCGGCCGCGATCAATGTCTCCAGTTCCCGCAGCAGTTGCTCCGTGCGCTTCGCCTGCTGGGCGAGAACTCGGACACGGGCGCTCTGACCGCCGATCTGCCGTCGGCTGGCGATCAGTTGCTCGTACTCCTCCAGGGTCAGGGCCACCGCCTCACGTCCGCCCAGGGTGATGTGGCGCGGCTGGGGATGTCTGGCCAAGGGGCTTCTCCGCTCGTCGCCTCCGCCGGTCGGTGTCCCGAGAACGCGAGAGGGCCCCCCGATGGTTCCGAAGGGCCCTCTTGTGTCCTGAAGGGATCAGCGCGCGGCTGGAACTGCCCGCGCGGACGAGGCTGTCGCGGGCTTGGGATTGAGCATCCGCTCGGCCAACTCGCCGAAGACGAGGCCGAATCCGCCCCACAGCACCGTCTGGATGGCCAGCGCGGAGAGCCGGAACCGCCACAGCAGGGTGGCCGGGAAGTCCTTGGGCACCTCGTTGACGACGGGCAGGAACGCGTACGCGAGCCCGATGGCGACGGCGAAGGCCGCCACCGCGACGACGGTCGCGTACCAGGTGCCCAGCCGGGGCGCGAGCCGCTTGCCCAGGATGGTGACGGCGATCGCGAGGAGCACGCTGAGCGCCATCATCAGGAAGTACAGCGTCGTCCGCTTGCCGATGGTGTCGGGATCACCCACGGAGGGCGGGTTGGCCGGGTACTTGAGGAAGGGCACGACGTACACGGCCAGCAGTGCGCACCCGGACAGCAGTAGCGCGGTCGCCCGGGGGCCGAACCGGCCGACGCGGCCGAGCGCGAAGGAAAACGCGAGTGCCGCGATGCCGCCGAAGGCGACCCCGTAGACCAGGACGCCGGTGGCGAGTCCGGCGGTCGACTGCAGGGAGCGGGAGACGACCTCCATCTCGTGCTCGTGGGAGTGCGCCTCCTCGAAGCTGATCGCGTTGTCGACACTCGGCTCACCGAGGAAGTAGGCGACGACGAGGGCGAGCACGCCGGCGGCCAGGCCGGCGAGCATGCCCCGCACGAGGAGGTTTCTCACTGTTGCGGAGTTCATGGGTGTGCGGCGCCCCTCGTCAGTGGCAGGGGAAGCCGAGCAGGTGGCGGGCGTCGTGCACCCACTCGTGGACGTCCGTGCCGTTGAACACGGAGGTGGCGCCCTGCTCGGCGCCGACGAAGTACAGCAGGACCAGCATCAGGATGCCGAAGAAGACCGCCCAGGGTGCTATCGCCTTCAGCGGCAGCGTGGCGGGAACGACGGGGGTGGTGGCTGTCGGCTGGGCGACGGTCTGCGCCATGGCAGGGCCTCCTCTGGGAGTTCGCGTCCCATCTCGGTGGTGCACTGGACGACGGCCACGGGTCTGACTCACGAAACGCCCCAGGGCCTCTCGCATACAGTGGCGCGACCGTGCCGGACTCCCACCGGCTTCCGTCTCGCCGTCGTCGATATCGAACCGACGGTACCGCGAGTCGGGGACATGGCCAAGACCGCATCCACCAGGCGTGATCTTCCTCTCCCGCCGGGCGGCCCGGCGGAGCACGGCGCGGGTCAACTCCCCGTCAGGCGTGACAGGTGGCGGATCGGGGTCGCGGGGACCGTGGCCGGGACGCGCTCCAGGACGCCGCCCGCGAAGACGTCGTACAGGGGCAGCGTCTCCAGGTGCACGTACCCGATGTGGCAGTCGCAGACGGCGAGTGGGCAGGGGCGGGGGCGCAGGGCGGTGCGGTACGAGCCGTCGTAGAGGTTGCCGAGCGGGGTAGGCACGAAGTGGCAGCGGCGGACGGTGCCTTCGCCGTCGACGGAGATCACGGAGTCGCCGGTGCGGCAGGGCAGCCCCGCGCTGGTGTGCGGGTGCCGGCTGTAGGGGAAGAGCGGGTCCAGGACCGTCCACCGGTCGGCCTCAGCGTCGGTGTACGGGTGTCCCTCGGCGGCGTTGACCCACAGGTAGACGTGCTCGGGCAGGTCGGCGCGCAGGTGCCGGGCCGCGTCGAGATGGTCGGGCAGGCCGACGATGCCGACGCTGAAGCGGATGCCGCGCTCGGTCAGATCGCGGCACTTGGTGAGGAAGCGGTCGTAGGGGGTCTGCCCCGGGTGGTAGGTGCACCACAGGGCCAGCGTGTCGCGGTCGGCCTCGGCGAGCCAGTCGGTACGGCAGCTGAGGTTGGTCTGGATCGCCACGCGCCGGATGTGCGGCAGATGGGACAGGTCCGCGAGGGTGCGCCGGTACCAGGAGCGGACCAGGCCCTCTCCCCAGGGGGTGAACAGGATGGACAGGCGGTCGCCGGTCTGCTGCCGGGCCCAGGCGGCGAAGCCCTCGAGGGACGCGCGGTCCGCGCGCAGTTGGGCGCCGGTGTCGCGTCGCTTGGCGAAGGGGCAGTAGGGGCAGTCGTAGTCGCAGGAGGCGAGGGGGCCCCGGTAGAGGAGGGTGAGGTCCATGGCGGGCCGGTCACTTCCTCTCGTAGGCGGCCATGGCGGCCCGGACCGCCGGGGAGAAGAGGTCGGGGCCGATCGCGTCGGAGTGGGCGATTCCCTCGGGGGTGAGCCTGAGGGTGGTGCGGTCGTCGGTCAGCCAGCCGCGCTCGGCGAAGCCGGCGAGCTCGGGGCCGAAGTGGTCGGCGGGGGTCGCTCCGAATCGGGCGCGGTAGTCGTCGAGGCGCAGGCCCTCGGCCTGGAGGAGGGACTGCAGGAGGTGCCGGCGACGTGCCTCGTCGGTGTCGATGAGGCGGCCGTACTCGGCGTGGGCGAAGTCGGTGGCCGGGCGGGAGACGTAGTCGTCGATGATCGCGCGGATCTCGTGCATGTCCACGGCGTAGTCGAAGGAGTAGTGCAGACCGGCCGTGTAGGAGCGGGCACCGCAGCCGAGGCCGATCATCCCGTCGGTCTGGCAGGCGTAGTCGTCGGCCCCCTGGGGCGGGGCGTCGGTGCGGCGGAACATGCGCATGGACTGCTGGGTGTAGCCGTGCGCGAGGAGGTGGTCGCGGCCGACGCGGTACAGGCGCAGCCGCTGTTCGTCCCAGGCGGGGTCGGGGCCGGTATCGCGTCGGCCCAGGCCGGTCAGGGGGCGGACGTAGAGGGGGTAGAGGTAGAGCTCCTCGGGACGCCAGGCGAGGGCCGCGTCGAGGGAGTCCAGCCAGCTCCGTTCCGTCTGGCCGTCGATGCCGTAGATGAGGTCGATGTTGAGGACGGGGATGCCGGCGTCGCGGACGCGGGCGAGGGCCGACTCCACGTCGGCGCGGCGCTGCGGGCGTACGGCGGCGCGGGCCTCGGAGTCGACGAAGCTCTGCACGCCCAGGCTCAGCCGGGTGGTGCCGCGGTCGGCGAGGACCGTGAGCCGGTCGGCGGTGGCGGTGGCCGGGGAGGCCTCGACCGACAGCGGGACGGCGCGCAGATCGGCGCCCATGCGGTGTTCGGCGATGTCGCACAGACGCTCGAGCTCGGGGGCGGTGAGGAAGGTCGGGGTGCCGCCGCCGAAGGCCGCCGTGGCGAACCGGACCTCGTCCGTGTCCCCGAGCGCTTCCCGTACGGCCCCCGCCTGGCGCTCCAGCGCGTCCAGGTAGGCGCCGGTCAGGCCGGCGGGGGCGCCGATGCGGGTGAACAGGTTGCAGAAACCGCAGCGGACTTCGCAGAAGGGGATGTGGAGGTAGAGGGAGAGGGTGCTTTTGGGTTCGGCCGCCCAGAGAGTGTTCAGCAGGGGGCGGTCGTGGAGCCGGCGGTAGGCGGTCTTGTGGGGGTAGGCGTAGACGTAGCTCTGGTAGGGGCTGGTCAACGTCGTCCGCTCGGCGGTGGTCATCGGGCGGCCTCCGTCGGGCGGGACGCGGTTTCCAGGAAGAAGTGGGCGTAGGGCACGGTCCAGACGGACTCGTGGCCGAGTCGGTGGCCGGTGTATCCGTCGTCGCCGTAGGCGGTGCCGTGGTCGGAACAGACGACGGCGAAGCAGCGGCGTCTGCTGCTCGCGGCGGCGAAGAGCCGTCCGATGTGCCGGTCCACGTACTCCAGGGCGGCGGCGTGCGTGGCGCGGGTGTCGCCGGCCTCACGGGTCGCGCCGGGCAGGTGGAACCAGTTCGGCTGGTGCAGGGCGGACACGTTGACGAAGAGGAACAGCCGTTGTTCCGCGGGGAGTTCGCGTACGACGCGTTCGGCGCAGGCCACCTGGTTCTCGAAGGAGGCGGGGTCGGTGACGCCGAACTCCGGTGTCCAGTGGGACTCGTGGAACAGGCCCGGCAGCACCGAGCCCAGCGGGCCCAGCTTGTTGAAGAAGCCCACCCCTCCGATGCACACGGTGTGATAGCCCACCTTGGCCAGGCCGGAGACGAGATCCGGGGTGTCGTAGACGAAGGTGCCCTTGGCGGTGGTCTCGCTGCCCGCGAAGCTTGCGGCGAACAGGCGCGGATGCGGGCCGGGGGCGGCCGGGGTGGGCAGGAAGCCCGCGAAGATCGCCTGGTGGGAGGCGTAGGTGAAGCTGCCCGGGGCGTGGCGCTTCTCCCAGCGGCCGCCGGGGAGGTGGCGGGCCAGGTTCGGTAGGCGGCCCGCCGCGGCGAGTTCGCTGGCGACGTCGTGGCGGAGGGTGTCGAGGGTGACGAGGAGGATGTCGTGGCTGCCGATGATCTCGTTCATGTCCGGCGCATGCGGCTCGTGCGGCCCATCCGGCGCAAGTGGAACATGCGGCTCGTGGGGCTCACCCGGCGCTGGAGGCGCGGTGGGGGCGCTCCCGGGCGGGAGCGGCTCAGGCGTCGGGGCGGGCGAGGGCATGCGGGTTTCCTTCTCTGTACTGGTGGTGCGAAGCGGCCGTCGGCCGGCCCGGGGCGAAGCGGCGCAGCGCGGCGGCCACCTGGGTGGCATAGGTGTCGAGACCCTCGGCGCCGCTGCCGGGCAGGCCGGTGAGGCGCGGCAGCAGGTCGCCGAACGCGTTCACCTCGCCGACCGCGGCTCGGCGCCAGCCCACGGCGGGCAGCAGATCGACGCCGACGCAGAGGGTGCGGGGGAAGCAGGCCGCGGCCCGCTCGCACACGCCGAGCAGATCGGTCCAGTGCGCACCCGCCGCTTCGACGGCCTGCCTGGCCGCGTCGAGATCGCCCCGGCGGCCCCCGAGGTGGAGATTGGTCAGGGGTGAGCGGCTCGTACGGACGACGGCGTGCGTGGCGCGACCGGCCACGACGACGACCCGCAAGTCGGCCGCGCGCCCCTCCTGGGAAGCCTTCGGCAGCCAGCGCTCCAGATGCAATCCGTCCGGGGCCAACGCGTCGACGACGGCCGCGATGTCCGCCTCGCCTTCGTAGCGGCGCACCTTGAGGGAGTTGTAGAGGCGGCCGTCCGCCGCGCGTTCCACGGACGTGGTCGCCCTGATCCGGCCGCCGCCGCCCGACTCCACGGCGAGCACGCCCGAAGCGGACGAGCCGTGCGCGGGTTTGATGAACAGCCGGGGCATGCGGTGTTCCCGCATCAGCGCCCGTACGTCGTCCCAGCCGCGCACCGGGGCGGCTTCCGGCCCCGAGGTGGGTGAGTCGGGCACCGGCACGCCGGCCGCGTCGAGCACGGCGTGGCAGCGCCGTTTGTCGAAGAACACGGGGAGGTCGTCCGGGTCGTCCAGTCGGACGCCCCCGCCCAGCCCGCGCAGCGCGGCCATGAACCCGGCGTACCAGCGGGCCGAACCCTCGACCCGGGTGGGGTCCTGGGCGCCGCGCAGCAGCCGGTCGACCTCGGCGTTCTCACCGGGCGAGTCGATCCGGACGATCTCCTCGGCCCCGAACTCGGCTCCGCCCGCGCGCAGCACGTCCGTCCAGGCGACGATGCGCGGGGCGGCGAGTCCGGCCGCGCGCACCGCGTCCCCGAAGAGGGTGACGCGTCGGTTCTCGGGATTACCCACGACCGCGAAGCGCGGTCCCGGGTCACTCGCCGACGGCGACATAGCGTGCCTCGGGGTGGTACGAGCTTCGGGGCGCCGGAGTGAGGACAAGATCGACTCCGTGCGGCTCCAGCGTCTCGCGCAGGCGCTCGGCCAGTTCGTCGCTCAGGAAGTTGTACCGCAGGTCGAAAGCGCGCAGATGGCTCAAGGGCCGGCCCGACAGGAGCGCGTCTGCGCCCTCGTCCCCGAGGGTGCCCATGCTGAGGTCGAGAGAGGTGAGACCCGCGACGACCGGTGCCTGGGCCACCGCGGCGGCCACGGCGTCCTGGATGTCGCTGTTCTTCACCCCCAGGTGGCGCAGTTCGGGGCAGTGGCCCAGCGCGGTGAGGAGCGCGGTGACGTCCTCGGCCTCGCAGTTGCCGCCGAAGTCGGGGCTGCCCAGCCACAGCTCCAGGTGACGCAGGGCCGGGAACGTGCAGGCGGCCAGGGCGCGAACGGCTTCCGCGGGCAGCACTCCGGACTCGATGCGCAGGGTGCGCAGCCGGTCGTGGCGCACGGGCTCGATCACCAGCCCCTCCGCCCCGCGCACCCCGATCTCCTCCAGTTCGGGCCAGGCGCGCAGGACGCGGGAGAGGTGATCCTGACGGATCCAGGAGATCTCCGTCTCCTCGGACTCGACGTCCGCGAGGAAAAGGGCGCGCAGCCGCGGGAACCGATGTGCCTCGGCCGTGAGCAGGTCGAGGGCGGGGTCGATGCCGTGTTCGTCCCACGACTGCCACCAGGCGCCGATGACGAGCGCGGTGACCTCCTCGGCGCGGACCTCGTCCTGGAACCGCTGCCACAGCGGTTCGAAGGCGTGCTGACGGTCGGCGCTCAGCTTCCACGCGACCGAGGCGGGTTCGGGACGGGGCCGGCCATGGCCGCCACCGTCCGCGTCGAAGAGGTGAACCGGCAGACCGTGGAAGTGCTTGAGGTAGGAGGGGTAGTAGCTCATGGGGCTCGGGCTCACTCGCCCACGGCCACGTACCGCCACACCGTGCCGTCGTCGTCCTGGTCCTCGTCGGCGTCGTCACGGTCGAGGTCCACCTCGACGCCCGCGGGCTCCAGGGTCTGACGTATCCGCTCCAGAAGCGGCTCGCTGAGGTAGTGGTGGTGCAGGTCGAGCCGCTTGAGGTGGGTGAGCGGCTGACCGGCGAGCAGGGCGGCGCCGCCCTCGTCCGACAGGACGCCCATGGACAGGTCCAGCACCTCCAGCCGGGCGACCACCGGTGCGGCGGCGACCGCGGCGGCGACGGCGTCCTGCATCTCGCTGTTGCGCAGCGCCAGATGGCGCAGGCGCGGCAGCCGGGCGCCGGACAGGATCGGCTCCAGATCGGCGGCCTCACTGTCACCGCCGTAGTCGGGGGTGCCCAGCCACAGGTCGAGGTGCTCCAGCGCGGGCAGGTCGCCGGCGCCCACGCCACGGACGACCTCGGCGGGCAGCCCGCCGCTCTCCATGGTGAGCCGGCGCAGCCCGGTGTGGCGCAGGGCGGGGAAGCGCAGACCGGATCCGCCGCGCACACCGAACTCCTCCAGGTCCGGGAAGCCGGCGAGGAGCGGGGTGACGTCGGTCTGGTTGATCCAGGAGATCTCGCACTCCTCCATGACCATGTCGCCCAGGAACAGCGCCCGCAGGGCGGGAAATCGGTCCCGCGCGGCCAGCAGCGCCTCGATCACGCCGGACGGGTCGGTGTCGTACGCCTCCTGCCAGGCACCGACTATCAGGGCCCGCACGCGAGTGGTGTCCACGGCGGCGCAGAAGCGGGCGAAGGCCTCCGTCCAGTCCTCGTCCGCGTCGTACACGTCACTGGTGATGCGCCAGGCGACGGACTCCGCCTCGGGCAGGTCAACCGTGCGGGCGTCGGGGCCGGGGAAGGTGTGGGCGGGCAGCCGGTACAGCGCGTCGAGGTGGTCACCGATGGTCATGCGACTGCTCCTGTGGAGAAGGTGGGTCGTCCGTTCCGTGCTGCCGCAGTTCTACCAAGAGGAACTGACAACGAGGAGCGGCGGGGGCCTTGGGACGGCCCGTTGTCAGTGGCGGCTTCTACTGTCTGGGGCATGAGGCCGGTGCGCGGTGCCCCGGCCGGAGGGAGGGACGCCGTGTACCGGCAGGGAGACGTGCTGATCGTGCCCGTGGCAAAGGAGACGGTGCCGTCGCACGTCGCCGCGGCACCGAGAGAGAGCCGCGACGGGCGGGGCCGGCTCGTGCTGGCGCTCGGCGAGGTCACCGGTCATGCGCACGCGGTCGTCGGGCCGGGTGAACTGGTGCGGGAGCCGGGGCCGTTCGGACCGATGCTGCTGCACCTGCCCCAGGGCGGGCGGGTGGTCCACGAGGAGCACGCGGCGATCGCCCTGCCCAAGGGGTGGTACCGGGTGATCCGCCAGCGGGAGTACGTGCCGGGGTCCGTGCGGATCGTGGCGGACTGAGCAAGGTGCGGCGGAAGGTGACGGAGCGGACGATGAGCAGCGTGGACAGTGCGGCCGGACTCGGCACGCGGGCCGGGGTGTTCGAGGAGACCGCGTCGTGGCGCGCATGTGCCGCGGCGACCGGTCCCGCCGAACGGGAGCGCGCCGAGCGGGGCGTCCGCCTGGCCTATCGACGGGCCGGGCTCATGGAGCCGGAGCACGTGGTGTGGGCCGGCTCGCCCCTCGAGGCACTCACCCTGATACGGGGTATGGAGGACACCGGTCCCAGCGTCCGGGAGGCGGTGCGCACGGCTCCCTGGGCGGTCGAACGCGGCCGAATCCACGCGGAGTTGGGGGCGGTGGGCTGGTCGGCGCACTGGGCGGCCACCGGCGGACTGCTGTGGGAGAACACGCAGGCGCTCGTGGAGCGCATCCGCCAAGGTGTGCTGGAGGAACTCATCGGCACAGCCCCGGCCGGCTCCGGCAGGGCTGCGGGTCCCGGCACTTCCGAGGAAGCCGGCACGCCGGACCGGGCGGCCCGCTCCCGTGAGGAGGCGGCGATCCGGCTTCTCCTGCTGGACGCCGTACTGGGCCAGCACGACGCGCCCTGGCTGGCCGCCTTCCCCACCGACCGGGCTCCGCTGGACGGGCTGGGCGAAGTGTGCCGGAGCGCCGGCTGGTGGTGGCCGTTCGCCAAGGTGGCGGTCGTATGCGAGCGTCCCGTCGCCCTGCACCGCGACGAAGCGGGCCGCCTGGACCATGGGGACGGCCCGGCCCTCGCCTATCCCGACGGTTTCGCCCTGTACGCCTGGCGCGGTATGCCGGTTCCGGCCGTCTTCCTCGCGGAGCTTCGTACCCTGACACCGGAGCGGATCCGCGCCGAGGCGAACGCCGAGCTGCGCCGGGTGATGCTGGAGTACTACGGCTACGACCGCTACCTCGAGGACTCCGGAGCACGCCCCGTGCACCAGGACGAGACGGGGACACTCTGGCGGATCGACCTGGACGGCGACGAGCCGGCCGTGATGGTGGAGGTCATCAACTCCACTCCGGAGCCGGACGGAACACGGCGCACCTACTGGCTGCGCGTCCCGCCGAGGACCCGGACGGCGCGGGAGGGTGTCGCCTGGACGTTCGGGGTGTCCGCGGAGGCGTATGCGCCGCTGCGGGAGACGTGAGGCGGGATGCCTCGCATGAGTGACTCGCTGCGTGCCCGTATCGAGCAGTACTACGCCACCGTGCCCCTGCTGTTCGCGGACGCCGAAGAGTTCGGCCCGCTACGGCTGTTCGTGAGAAAGGAGCCGGGGACTCCGTACTACGGCGGTCCGAACCACGCTCAACCCACCGCGGAGGGCTCCGGGAGCGTCACCGCGGCCGACATCGACCGGGTGCGCGCCCGGCAGCGCGAACTCGGTGTACCGGCCGACCGTCCTCATCGCCGCGAACGGATACCGCTACGGGGGCAAGGACCACGACAGACGGACCACGGTCGCCGAGCTGCTGGACGTTGTGCCGACGGTCCATCACCTGCTGCTCATCGGCCACCTGTTCCCCGGCACGTCTCTGGACGAGCCGGCACGTCCCGATGTCACCGTCCGCGTGTGGTCGGCGCTGCCGGGTTCGCCGACTTCGCGGCACGCCGGGCGGCGGATGCGGCGCAGCGACGAGCCGACGTGTGTGACGCGCCGCCCGGTCGTCGGCAGCGCCCTCAGCCGGTCGTCGGCGCAGCGCCCTCACCCAGTCGTCAGTACAGCACCTTCAGCGCACCGGGCAGCACCTTCACGGTGACGGGGAGAACCGCCTCCACCTCGCCGTCGGCGCCGTACGGCACCGGTCGGTCGGCCTCGATGCGGATCTCGCGGCCGCGCAGGATGCGGACCTCCGGTCGGGCGACGTGTGCGCCCGACTTGAGCTCGTTCATCATGGCGAAGAAGAGGTGGCGCGGGGCCTCGCTGATCATCACGACCTCCAGCAGGCCGTCGTCCACGCGGGCTCCCGGGGCGATCATCCGGCCGGAGCCGTAGTAGGCGGAGTTGGCGGCCACGACGGTGTAGCCACGCATGGCATGTTCCTCGCCGTCCACGGTGATCCGGTAGTCCGCCGCGCGCCACGTGGTCACGGCACGCAGTCCTCCCGCGTAGTAGGAGGCGGCGCCCTTGAGCAGTCGGGCGTGGTTGGCGTGGCGGTTGGCCAGCGCGTCGACGCCCGCGTACACGCTGCCGAGGACGACCGTCCCGTCGTGGACGGCCGAGTGCACCTCGATGGTGTCGACGGGGCGCGGCTCCCCGTCGAGCAGGATCCGGGCCAGGGCATCGGGGTCGGAGGGCAGCTCCAGCGCCCGGGCGAAGTCGTTGCCCCGTCCGGCCGGGACGATGCCGAACACGGTGTCGGTGCCGCTCAGCGCGCCGCCGATGCCGCCGGTGACGCCGTCACCGCCGACGGCGAGCACCACCCGGCCCCGCTCCCCCGCGCCGCGGGCGATGTCCTGGGCGTGGGTCAGGCTGCGGCTGTACTCCGTCTCCAGTTCCGCCCCGGCCTCGCGCAGCACGCGTGCCACCTGGATCAGCGCGGCCGCCGCGCTGGATCCGCCCGCGGTGGGGTTGACGACGGCGGTGAACTGTCGCATGGATGAGCCTCCGGGGCGGTGATACGGGAGCCGGTGTGCAGGGGCTGTACGGACGATGGGCTGGGGCGATCGGCGGGGCGGATCAGTCGGTGGGCAGGAGGACGCCCGGGTTGAGGAGCTGGTCGGGGTCCAGTCTGCGCTTGACGGCCTGCAGGGCTTCGATGCCCAGGGTGCCGACCTCCCGGACGTACCAGTCGCGGTGGTCGGTGCCCACGCCGTGGTGGTGGCTGATCGTGCCGCCGGCGGCGAGGATCGCCTCGTTGGCCGCCTCCTTGGCCGGGGCCCAGTGGGCGACCGGGTCGTCGCCCTGGGCGCTGACGACGGTGAAGTACAGCGAGGCGCCGTTCTCGTAGACGTGGGAGATGTGGCACATGACCAGGGGCGGTGTGCCGGCCTCGGTGAGGGCGGTGGTCAGTGCCGTGCGGACCGCGTTGTACAGCTCGGGAATCCGCGACCAGAAGGCGGCCGTCTCCAGCGTCTCGGCGAACGCGCCCGCGTCCAGCAGCGCGTCCCGCAGGTAGGGCGCCGAGTATCGGCCGTGGGCCCAGCGCTCTCCCGGCTCCGTTCCCACGTACGTGCCGCCGCACTCGCGCAGCACGGCGGCGGCCGACTCCCCGCGGTGGGCGGTGTCCTCCTCGGTGCCCTCGAACCCGACGATCGCGAGGCATCCGGCGCTCTGCCGCAGACCGTCCGCACCGATCGCGTCGGGCTGGGCGAGACCGATCAGCGTCTCCGTCTCGTCGGACAGACGCAGCACCGTGGGGCGCGGTCCGTCCTGGGCGAGCCGGCGCAGTGCGGCGCCGCCCTCCTCGAAGGAGGCGAAGCGCCAGCCCTCGTAGTGGCGGGCGCGCGGCTGCGGCCGTACGCGCAGGGTGACCGAGGTGATCACGCCGAACGCGCCCTCGGAGCCGAGGATCAGCTGGCGCAGGTCGGGGCCCGCGGCGGAGCGCGGAGCGCGGCCGACCTCGAGGCTGCCTTCGGGGGTGGCGAGGGTCAGACCGAGCACCATCTCGTCGAACCGCCCGTATCCCGCGGAGGCCTGACCGCTGGAGCGGGCCGCGGCGAAGCCGCCGATGGTGGCCCACTCGTAGGACTGCGGGAAGTGACCGAGCGTGAAGCCGTGCTCGGCCAGCAGGCGCTCGGCCTCGGGGGCGCGCAGGCCGGGCTGCAGGGTGGCGGTGCGGGACACCGGGTCGACCTCGACCAGCCGGTCCATGCGGCGCAGGTCGAGGGCGATGAAGGGGCCTCGCCGCTCGGGGGCCAGGCCGCCGACGACGGACGTGCCGCCGCCGAACGGCACGGCGCCGAGGCCGAACCGGGCGCACACCCGCAGGACGGCCAGGACCTCGTCGTGCTCGGCCGGGAGGACTACGGCCGCGGGGGTGTCGGTGAGGTCTCCGACGCGGATCCGCAGGAGGTCGGGCGTGGACTTGCCGCGCGTGTGCCGGATGCGCGTCTCCGCGTCCGTACGGATGCGGGCCTCGCCGCCGACGGCCACGGACAGTTCTTCGAGCACCGCGGAGTCGAGGGGGGTGCCGGGAACGGCGATCTCCTCCAGTCGCAGCGGGGGTGCGCTACGGGGTTTGACGCCCAGCAGATCGCGCAGCAGCCCGATCACCGTCTCGGGCAGCGGTGCCGCCTTGGCCGGGTCACCCCAGCCACTCCACAGCATGTCCATGGCGGTTTGTCCTCATCGGTCGTTTGCGCGCCGTGCCCGTTTGCCGGGCGCCGTCGCAAGGGCGTTACACTGTTACACATGACGCCTATTCGTCACAACCATCAGGACAGCGATCCGGTGCTCGACGCGGTGCGCGACTGCGTCCTGGCCGTCGGCGTACGCCGTACGACCCTGACCGACGTGGCCCGCCGCGCGGGCGTCTCGCGCATGACGCTGTACCGGCGCTGGCCGGACGTGCGCACGCTCGTCGGCGACCTGATGACGCGCGAGTGGGTCGACGTGGCCACCAGCGCCATGCCCGAGCCCAGCCCGGACCGCTCGGCGCGCGATCTGATCGTCGAGGGGCTCGTGGGCGGGGTACGGGCGTTCCGTATCCACCCGCTCTTCCGCAAGATCGTCGACGTCGACCCCGAGCTGCTCCTGCCCTACGTACTGGACCGCCGCGGCGCCAGCCAGGACGCCCTCCTGGAACTCCTGGCCACCGGCCTGCGCGACGGACACGCCGACGGATCGGTGCGTGCCTGCCACCCCGGGAGACAGGCACGGTCGCTGCTTCTGATCGTCCAGTCCTTCACCCTGTCGCTGCGGACCATGACCGACGAGGACGACCCGGACCTGACCACCGCCGCTTTCCTCACGGAGCTGCGGACCATCCTGGAGAGGACCCTCACCCCATGAGCCCCACCGGCAGCCCGGCCCACGTCACCACGCCCGTCCCCGGTTCGTCGCTGTCCGCCGCACGCCGCACCCGCGACCTGGCCCGGACCGTCGGCGGTCCGGCAGTGGACGTCCTGGTCGTCGGACTCGGCGCCACCGGTGCCGGAGCCGCCCTCGACGCCGCGGCCCGCGGACTGACGGTCGCCGCCGTCGACGCCCACGACCTGGCCTTCGGCACCTCGCGCTGGAGCTCGAAGCTGATCCATGGAGGCCTGCGCTACCTGGCCTCGGGACAGCTCGACGTGGCCCACGAGAGCGCCGTCGAGCGGGGCGTGCTGATGGCGCGGACCGCACCGCACCTGGTCTCCGCCCAGCCGTTCGTCCTCCCCCTGACCCCTCTGGTCTCACGCGGCCAGGCAACTCTGGCCTGGGCCGGGTTCCGGGCCGGCGACACACTGCGTCTGGCGGCCCGCACGGCCCGCGCCACCCTGCCCGGCCCGCGCCGGCTGTCCGCGGTGGAGACCCGCAACCTGGCCCCCGCCCTGCGCACCGACGGCCTGCGCGGAGGCCTGTTGTCCTGGGACGGCAGGCTCACCGACGACGCCCGCCTGGTGACCGCCCTCGCCCGCACCGCGGCCGCCAAGGGCGCCCGGATCCTCACCCGGGTCAGGGCACTGGAGCTGACCGGAACGGGGGCCCGCGTCCGCGACGAACTCACCGGCGAGGAGGGCGAGATCCGCGCCCGCGCCGTGATCAACGCATCCGGCGTGTGGGCGGGCGAACTGATCGACGGCATCCGGATCCGGCCCTCGCGGGGCACCCACCTGGTGCTGCGCGCCGAGCGCCTGGGCTCGATGCCGGCCGGGATGCACATACCGATCCCCGGCGAGACCAACCGCTTCGTCCTCGTCCTGCCGCAGGGCGACGGCCGGGTGTACGTCGGCCTCACCGACGAACCCGTCGACGGCCCCGTCCCCGACGTGCCGGAGGTCCCGGAGACCGACATCGGCTTCCTGCTCGACGTCCTCGGTTCCGTCCTGGACATGCCGGTCCACCGTGACGACGTCGTGGGCGCCTTCGCCGGACTACGGCCCCTGCTGGACACCACGCCGGCAGGCTCGGGCGAGGCGTCCCGAACCGCCGACATCTCCCGGCGGCACGCCGTCCTGACGTCGCCGGACGGCGTCGTCACCGTGGTCGGCGGCAAACTCACCACCTACCGGCGCATGGCCGAGGACGCCGTCGACGCAGCTGTCTCCGCCCGCCGCCTGCCCGCCGGCCCCTCCCCGACCGCCACGCTCCCACTCGTCGGCGCCGCCGCTCCGGCCCGGCTCGCCGCCCTGCCCGCACCCCGTCGCCTGGTCCGGCGTTACGGCACCGAGGCGGCGGCCGTCCAGGCCCTGGCCGCACAGACCCCGCACGCGCAGGACCCCGTCCTGTCCAACCACCCCGTCACCCGCGCCGAGTTGCTCTGGGCCGTACGGCACGAAGGCGCGCTCGACGCCGCCGACCTGCTCGATCGACGCACACGGATCGGCCTGGTCACCGAGGACCGCGCCGCGGCACTGGAGACCGCCGAGGAGATCCTCGGCGAAGCCCTGGCCGGGCAGGGCTGAGACCGGAGGCGAGCGGCAGGAAGCGCTCAACGAGTCACCTGGGTACCTGGGTTCATGAGTTCGACCGTATGGAAGTAGGGCCGATACCGGGCGGCCGCCGCCGCCGAGCGCGGCGGCCCCCACGCCACCCGGCTCCACGCCACCAGGCCCCCACGTCACCCGGCCCCCCGCGGCGCCACACCCGAGGCGTCACTCACCCCCCTTTGCATGTTCATGCGTTTCCATGCATACTCTTCCCATGTCCAAGGTCCTCACCTCCCTTCCCGTCGGCGAGCGCGTCGGCATCGCCTTCTCGGGCGGCCTCGACACCTCGGTCGCCGTCGCGTGGATGCGCGACAAGGGCGCCGTCCCGTGCACCTACACCGCCGACATCGGCCAGTACGACGAGCCCGACATCGCCTCGGTGCCCGGCCGCGCGAAGACCTACGGCGCCGAGATCGCACGCCTGGTCGACTGCCGCGCCGCGCTGGTCGAGGAGGGCCTGGCCGCGCTCACCTGCGGGGCGTTTCACATCCGCTCGGGCGGACGCGCCTACTTCAACACCACCCCGCTCGGCCGTGCCGTCACGGGCACGCTCCTGGTCCGGGCGATGCTCGAGGACGACGTACAGATCTGGGGCGACGGGTCGACCTTCAAGGGCAACGACATCGAGCGGTTCTACCGTTACGGTCTGCTCGCCAACCCGCATCTGCGGATCTACAAGCCCTGGCTGGACGCGGCCTTCGTGACCGAGCTCGGCGGCCGCAAGGAAATGTCGGAGTGGCTGCTCGCCCACGGCCTGCCCTACCGCGACAGCACGGAGAAGGCGTACTCCACCGACGCCAACATCTGGGGCGCCACGCACGAGGCCAAGACCCTGGAGCACCTGGACAACGGCGTGGAGACCGTGGAGCCGATCATGGGCGTACGGTTCTGGGACCCCTCGGTCGACATCCTCCCCGAGGACGTGACGATCGGCTTCGAACAGGGCCGCCCGGTGACGATCAACGGCAAGGAGTTCGGCTCCCCCGTCGACCTGGTGATGGAGGCGAACGCCATCGGCGGCCGCCACGGCCTGGGCATGTCGGACCAGATCGAGAACCGGATCATCGAGGCCAAGAGTCGCGGCATCTACGAGGCGCCCGGCATGGCCCTGCTGCACGCCGCGTACGAGCGACTGGTCAACGCGATCCACAACGAGGACACCCTCGCCCAGTACCACAGCGAGGGGCGGCGTCTCGGCCGGCTGATGTACGAGGGCCGCTGGCTGGACCCGCAGGCGCTCATGATCCGTGAGTCGCTGCAGCGCTGGGTCGGCGCGGCCGTCACCGGTGAGGTGACGCTGCGGCTGCGGCGCGGCGAGGACTACTCGATCCTCGACACCACGGGCCCGGCGTTCAGCTACCACCCGGACAAGCTGTCCATGGAGCGCACCGAGGACTCGGCGTTCGGCCCCGTGGACCGCATCGGCCAGCTCACCATGCGCAACCTCGACATCGCCGACTCGCGCGCCAAGCTGGAGCAGTACGCCGGGCTCGGACTGATCGGCACCGCCAATCCCGCCATCGGTGCGGCCCAGGCGGCCGCGACCGGGCTGATCGGCAGCATGCCGGAGGGCGGCGCCGAGGCCATCGCCTCCCGCGGCGAGGCCGACGACGACGAACTGCTGGACCGCGCCGCGATGGAGTCGGGCACGGACTGACCGGCCCCGCCGAGCAGCACGCCCGGCACGCAGGAGAGGCCGGCTCGACGCCCAAGGCGTGGAGCCGGCCTTTCACTTGCACAGGTGCTGGCCGCGCGTCTGGGTGGGGCGGTGACGGCCGTGGACATCTCCTGGCTGGCCGTGCTGACGGCACGGGTCAATGCCCTGCTGGCGGGGCGACGCATCCGCGCTCGCCGAGGCGACCTCACCGATGCGGTCGTGGGCCGCTCCTATGACCTGGTCGTCAGCAACCCGCCCCAGGTGCCCTCGCCCGGGCCGGTCGAGGGGCCCCGGCGACGGCGTCGACGTAGCGCGGGTCCACCTGACACGGGCGGATATCCGGCCGATCAGCCCAGCAAGGCGATGACCTGTACGTAGTCGTCGTACGCCTCGCCGTACTGCTTGGCGGCGACCAGGAACATGGAGCGGTCGGTCAGGGCCCCGACCAGCGCCTCCCGACCCCGTTCCGGGCCGGCGAGATCGGCCAGGCGCCGGGCCAGTGCCACGCCTTCGTCGAAGATCGAGCGTAGCGGCTCCAGCCTGCGACAGGTGCGGTTCTCCCAGTACACCGCCGAACGGACGGATAGCCTGCCGTGCACGGCGATCTGTTCGGCGATGTACTGGTGCGGGGCGGCGTCGGCCGCCTCGCTCAGCGTTGCGGCCTCCTGTGCGAGAGTGGCCAGACCGTCGAAGTAGGCCTCCTTGATGTCGGGCGACCAGTGGAGAAAGGCCGAGCCGAACGCAGGTGCGGGTCGGGCCGGGGAAGCCGCGGGCTCGGCCGACCGTCCCGACATGGCGAACAGAGTGACCCACCACGAGAGAATGTTGCTCCAGCTCTTGCGCTCCCCGGTCTCCGCCAACTCGGTGAGGAGGGCGAGGACTTCTTTCCGGGCCCCTCGGGCCTCGGCCCGGCGGCAGGCGGCGTCCAGCATGCGCGCGTGGTGGACGAGAGTCCACGTCAGGATGGCCATGGACGTACTACCGGCATCGAGTTCCTCGCGCGTCGCGTCCACGAGTTCCGCGAAGACCTCGAGCGCCGCGTCGTCACGTCCGGCAGCCTCCAGAGCGGCCGCCCACTCGGCCATGTCCCAGAAGGAGACTTCCTTCGGGCCTCCCGACCGCTGTGCGCGGGCGATTGTTCCGCAGACCTCCGCGGCCTCCCAGTGACGTCCGTCCTCGGCCAGTACGACGGCCAGACGCCCGTGCCCGTACGCGGGGCTCGACACCTGCCCCCGCTCGAAACCCCACCGCCCGGTCTCCGCCATCTCCTCGCACAATGCGAAGCCCTCCGCCCGCCGACCGGCCTCGTACAACTCGCCCTGACAGGCGTCCAGCACACGAACAAGCAGCTCGGTCCGGTTCGGATCGCTCGCGTCGATACGCCGGGCCGTAGCCGCAGCCTCGGCTCGCAGAGCCAGTCGGACATCCGGCCGGTCCCGGAACTCCGGCGCGTATCCGTACGAGACCAGTGCCTCCGCCAGCTTCGGCAGATACGTCAGCGGACTCACCTCGGCCAGCACCCGGTACGCCTCGACCTGCCGGGCCGGGCTCAGCCTGCCGGAGCCGAGCAGCATCGTCCGCGCCCTCATGACCGCGTCCTGATCAACGTCTTTTGAGTGATCCATGACGATGATTCTGAGAGCCGGACAATGGGCGTGGCCATGCCGACGAGCTGTGCCATTGCTCCTACGAAAACGGCCGCTGAGCTGTCATGATGGGAATGAATTCACCTGTCGGGACCGCCATTTGCCTTCTCGCCGCCAGAACTGGGCGAGGACGCCTTCCTTGAGTGGAATCATCACCAGCGCGCCGCCGAAGACCAGGATCTTCATGAGAACGGGGAGTTCGGACTCGGCCATGGACAGCCGCTGCCGGCGCTGGCCCGCCACCTCGTCCAGATCGGCGATGGACTGGGCGTAGTACGCCTTCTCGGGCTCGGTCGTGGGCTCGAAGTCCTGGAAGGCGCGGTCGAGGGCGACCAGTTGCCGGTTGGTGACATCGGGGTCCGGGGTGCCCTGGCGCATGAGCGGCCACTGCCGGTCGACGACCGCGTGGACATAGTCGTGCATCGCGTCGGTGACACGCTTCTGCTGTGCCTCCGGGAACGCCACGGAGTTGCGGATCACTTCGGCTCAATAGGTGGCCTCGGCGACGACCACGCCCCGTGCCGCGTTCATGTTCTCCCACTCGGCGACCGCCCCGAAGGCCAGGATGATTCCGTAGATCGCCCCGTACATCCCCAGCAGCACACCGACCATGTCATTCTGCTCGCCCCGGCCGACCTGGGGAAACCTCCGCCGTACGGCAAAGCTGCCCGCCACCGCGAAGAACGTGGTACCCCCCACGATCAGTACCGTGAGTGCCGTCGTGCTGAGACGACTCAGCAGCCAGACCTCCATCGGTATCGGACGTGCCCTCGCCGCACATCAACCGTTCGGCATCACACCATCACCCGGTTCTCCGTCGTTCACGCGGCCTTCTCAGAATCTGCACGTCCCAAGCGTGTACGTCCCTGCCGCCCGCGGGAGTTGAGCATGAGCCACGGCCACAGACACGACGACGGTCACCACCATCACCACCACGGAGGCGGCGACGCTTCCTCTCTTCCGCCCGCCCTCGACATGTCGGTCCCGGACGAGGAGCTGACCCCGAGCCAGCTCTCGCGGCGCTCGATGCTGCGCCGCACCGGGCTGCTGGGCGCGGGCCTCGCCGCGGGCAGCGTCCTCGGTGGCGCGGGTCAGGCCGCGGCAGCGGTGCCCGCGTCCGCGACGCACCACGACGAGCGCTCCGGTGGGTACCTGTGGCTGGCCGGTGACCACCACATCCACACCCAGTACAGCTCCGACGCCAAGTACCGGGTCATCGACCACGTGCGGCAGGCGAACGCGCACGGCCTGGACTGGATGGTGATCACCGACCACGGCAGCGAGACGCACGCCAAGATCGGTGTGGAGAAGGTCAACCCGGACATCGTCGAGGCCCGCGACCGGATCGACGACACGCTGGTCTTCCAGGGGCTGGAGTGGAACATCCCGGCCGCCGAGCACGGCACGGTCTTCGTCCACCCCGGCGAGAACGAGGTGGCGGTGCTGAAGGAGTTCGAGAACTCCTTCGACGGCTCGGTGAAGAAGGCCGGCGCCAGCACCCCGGCCAACGAGGCGCTCGCCATCGCGGGCGTCAACTTCCTCGCCGAGCAGGTGCAGCGCCGCCGGGTGAAGGACGTCCTGTTCCTCGCCAACCACCCCGCCCGCAAGGGCATCGACTCCCCGCACGAGATCCGCGCCTGGCGCGACGCCCAGCCGACCATCGCCGTCGGCATGGAGGGCGCCCCCGGCCACCAGGCCGGCGGCTTTCCCGCCCCCAACGGCCCGGGTTCCGCGCGCGGCATCTACGACAACAGCCCCAGCGCCGACTCCTTCGCCGGCTACCCGCTGGAGAGCTACCGCACCTGGGGCGGCTTCGACTGGATGACCGCCACCGTCGGCGGTCTGTGGGACAGCCTGCTGGCCGAGGGCAAGCCGTGGTGGATCACCGCCAACTCGGACTCCCACAATGTGTACGCCGACAGCGCCGTGCGCGGGCCGAACAGCGACTTCGCCGGCAACGGCCGCTACAACGACCCGGTCTACGGCGGCGGTCTCAACCTCGGCGACACGGACTTCTGGCCGGGCCAGTACTCCCGCACCCACGTCGGCGCCGCGTCCTTCTCGTACAAGGCGGTCATGGACGGCATCCGCGCCGGCCGTGTCTGGGTCGACCACGGCGGCCTCATCAGCGGCCTGGACGCCCAGCTGCGCTCCGGCGCCCGCGGGGTCACCCTCGGCGGCGCGCTGACCGTGCGCCGGGGCAGCCGGGTCGACCTGATCGTCGAGATCAGCCTCGCCAACGGACCCAACTGGGCGCAGTTCGTGCCGACCCTGGCCCGTGTCGACGTCATCCAGGGTGACGTCACGGGTCCGGTCTCCGACCAGGACGCCTTGGCGACGCCGGACACCAGGGTCGTGAAGTCGTTCGAGGTCAACAAGGCCACCGGCTGCGTCCGGCTGACCTACTCCCTCGGTCAGGTCGACAAGCCGTGCTACGTCCGTCTGCGCGGCACCGACGGCAAGCGTTCGGCCGTCGGCCTGCGCGGAGCCTCCGTGGACCCGGCGGGACCGGCCATGGACGTGGTCGGGGATGCCGACCCGTGGAAGGACCTGTGGTTCTACTCCAACCCCATGTGGGTCCTGCCCGCATGAGCGCACCACACGGCGCGCCCGGCGTCCACTCCGTCATCGGGGTGGACGCCGGGACGGCGAGCCTGCGGGAGGCCGACCACCTGATCCATGATCTGGTGGCACGGCTCGGCCTCCCGCAGGGCACGATCGCCTGCACGCACTTGATCCGCACCGACGAGCGTCGGGGTACGGCCGTCTCCTTCGCGCTCCCGGACGCCCCGACCGCCGACAGCATGTGGTCGCGTGTCGTCGAGCTGGAAGACCTCGTCATGGGCGCGGCCGTGGCCGGACGCTCGTACGGCACCGAGCCCGCCGCACACGCGGCGATGCTGGCGGCGGAGGAACACGCTCACCGCCGGGGCGGGCGAGGGGTGCTCTATCCCGGCGTCGATCACCTCACCGGCACGGTCACCGTGGCCGACCTGCTCGCCCTGACCGCCATCGGCCGCCTGACCGTGGTCGGCGCACCTACGGCGGACGGGCCCGAGCCCGCCACGCCCGTACTCACTCGCGACCACGTACGCCCCGAGTGGCGAGACGGCCAGCTGACCCTCGCCCTCGTCCCGGCAGCAGGCGGCACACTGGCCCCCTTCGAGGTACCCAACCCCACCCCGTGCTGCGCCGACCACGCGTGAGGGCGGTGCGACGAGGGCGGTCCTCGGTGCGGCGGCGGAGCGAAGTCGTGCCCGGCACACCTCTGAGGCCGGGCACGGTTCGGGCACAGGTGCTCCCGCGCCGGATACGGGGTGCCAGGCGGTTGGCGTGCGGCTCAGCGGCTCGCCCGTTGCGCCTCCACGATCACCTTCATGGTCTGGTCCGGCGCCGCCAGCCGCTGCACCCGCTCCGCGAACCCCGGGAACTGCGACGCGATCTTGGTGAGGAGCTTCAGCTCCAGCGGGGCGACATTGATCTCGGCGACATCACGCTCGATCGCCCGCATCACCCCCTTCACGACCCGCGCCGGCGAAACCGTGCGCACACGGCCCGGCGTCGAGGAGCCCGTGTTCGCGAACATGCCCAGTTCGCGTACGAAGCCGGGCTGGACGATCGAGACACCCACGCCCGTGCCGTGCAGGTCCTGGCGGAAGGACAGGGAGAAGCCGCGCAGCCCGAACTTCGTCGCGGTGTACATCGACGACGACTTGGTGGCTGCCATTCCTGACAACGATCCGACGAAGCAGATGTGCCCACGACCCGCCGCCACCATGTCCTCGGCGAGCAGGCGCGCGAGTATCGCCGGCGCGCGCAGGTTGACGGCGATCGACCGGTCGATCTGCGCCGGTGTGTAGTCCAGTACGTCGCCGCTGGAGGGCAGAGCCGCGTTGGCGATGAGGATCTGCGTGCCGGCCGCCTCCGCAGCGAGGCGTTGCACATCGTCCGGATCGGCGAGATCGGCGAGGATCGTCCGGGCACCGAAGCGCTCGGCCAGTGGGTCCAGCGCCTCGCGGCGGCGGCCGGTGAGAATGAGATCCGCGCCCCGGGCCGACAGTTCGGCGGCCAGCGCGCCTCCGATGCCACCTGTGACTCCGGTAAGCAGAACGGTTGTCCCAGCGATGTGCACGACTACCCTCCGGTCCTGTTCGTTCGAACGAACAATAGGGAGGGCGAGGGTTCCTGTCCACCTGCGCCCCCGCCAACACCCCGCAGCCGTGGCGGAGCTGAGGTGACGTCACTCCGCCCGAGGCGCCGTGACCTCGTGCGTCATCAGGCACACGCCGCTGGTGGAACAATGGGCGGCATGCCCAAGACCGCCCTCACCGCCCCGACACGTCAGCGCATCATCACAGCCGTCCTGCAGATCATCGGCGAGGGTGGGGTCGCGGCGGTCACCAACAGAAGGATCGCCAAGGAGGCCGGCGTCTCGCTCGGTTCCGTCACGTATCACTTCGAGACGCAGCACGATCTGCTGCGCGAGAGCCTGCTGTACTTCGTGCGCGAGGAGGCCCGGCACTTCACCGAGCTGGCCGACCAGTGCCAGACCGAGAACCTCGACATAGACGACGCGGCGTCCCTGGCCGGCCAGGTGGCCTGCGGTACGGCTCTGGACACCGCGCATCTCGCGCCCTTCGAGCTGTACATACACGCCGGGCGCGACGAGCGGCTGCGCGAGGCGGCCTCGGAGGCGTTCAGGGCCTACGACCGGCTCGCCGCCCAGATCCTCACCGCGCTGGGCGTGCCGGACGCGGAACGCCTTGCGGCCACCACCGTCGCCGTGGTGATGGGCCTGCAGCTCCGCCGCCTGGCCACCGGCAGCCCGGCGGACGACCTGGTCGACGCCCTTCTGCTGGTGGCACGGGGAGCCGCCGGCGAGTCGGCCGACCAAGGGCTCGTCGCCCAGGGCTGACGAGCACCGTTGGCCAGGGACTGCCGTAAGTCGTTCAGGCTTGGAAATTCGAGTGCCGAGCAGATAGGCAATCGTTCCTGGGGGTACCCGGAGCCGGAGACACCTCAGTAGTCAGCGCAGGAGGCGGTCATGCTCATCCTCGGTCTTGTCCTACTCGTTGTCGGCCTTGTCACCGGCATTTCGATTCTGTGGACCATCGGAGTCATTCTCGTGGTGCTCGGTGCCATTTTCTGGATCCTGGGCTCCATGGGGCACGCGGTGGCCGGCCGGCGCCATTATTGGTAGTCACGGAGAGCATCTCCTGTGACACACCGAGCATCCGGCGCCGGAGCTCGGCGGCGAAACGCACCTCGCCGAGGAGTTCCTGTGTTCAGGGTGCCCAGGGGCCCTCGATGGCCCAGGTGGTGTCCTCGGTGAAGGTGCCCGGGTTGTCCCAGGCATGCGAACCGCCCCTCTGTGCCAGCCACAGCTCGGCGTTCATGTGTCGCAGGTACTGGCCCGGGTAGTTCGACGCCGACAGCCGGATGCCTCCGCTGCCCTGGACGGGGCACCAGGTCGCATCGGCCTTGAAGAGCGCGGAGTCGTCGCCCGCCTCGCGCCGGACGCGGAAGTCGCGGTGGCGCAGGTATTCACCCGGGTAGTTGCGGGACTCGAAGGAGTAGCAGAGCTTGTTCGCGAGGCCCCGCTTCACCTTCCAGGTGGCGTCCTGCTTCAGCAGGACGCTGCTTGCCGCGCTCACCACTTCGGTGTAGCCCAGCCCGTCGTAGTGACGGAGGTAGCGGTCGGTGTAGCCGGGTGTGGTGACACGGATCGACACATAGTGCTCCAGCGGCAGCTTCACCGTCGGCCCGAGCGTACGGGACGCGGCGACGAGCGCCTGGTTGGCCGCTCGGACGCGGGCCTCGTCGACCTTGAGGAGCCGGCGGTCGTAGGTCATCAGCCCGTTCGCCTCGTTCTCCACATCGGTGATCTGTGTGTAGACGGAGGCCGACAGACCGCCCGCGGGCATGGAGTTCTCCCGGATGCCGTCGAGCAGCCCGACGAGCCGGTCGTCGAGAGCGGCCTGGCTGGGCTGGTCCTCATAGCTGAAGCCGCCACCCGGGTACCACTCGTGGCCGGGGACCCGGTAGCCGAGGCCGCCGTACTCGCCCAGCACCGCGGCACGTACCGGCTCCGTCGGGGTGTTGCCGGGTCCGACGTAGTTGTGGTTGTCGACCACGTCGCCGTTGCCGCCGTCCTGGGCGGCACAGCAGTTGACCCCGCTCATGTTGTCGACGAGGCGGGAGGGGTCGTACGCCTTGACCATGTCCGCGATGCGCGCCTGGTCGTACTGGCCCCAGCCCTCGTTCTGGTCGACCCACTGGATCAGCGCGGGCGAGCTGCGGTGCTGGTCGATGACGGCCCGGTACTCGCTCTCCCACTGGGTGCGGGCAGCGCCGTCCGGAGTCCTGGCGCTGTCCATGGACGGCATGTCCTGCCACACCAGCAGCCCGAGCCGGTCCGCCCAGTAGAACCAGCGCTGCGGCTCCACCTTGATGTGTTTGCGCACCATGTTGAATCCGAGGTCCTTGTGCTTCTGGAGGTCGAACTTGAGGGCCTCGTCGGTGGGCGCGGTGTAGATGCCGTCCGGCCAGTAGCCCTGGTCCAAGGTGCCCGTCTGGAAGACGAACCTGCCGTTGAGTACGGGCCGGCGCACCCCGTTCACGTCCTGCACCGCGATCGAGCGCATACCGGCGTAACCGCCGACCTTGTCGGCACCGGCGCTCCCGGTCAGCCGGGCGGTGATGTCGTAGAGGAAGGGATCCTCGGGCGTCCACAGGTGGGCGCCCGGAACCGGCACGGAGAATTCGGTGCCGACCGTGCCCGTGGCGCTGCCGACCGGAGTGCCCCCACCGGAGACCGTGACCTTGACGGGCGTGCCCTGGGCCGCGGTGCCGCGCACCGTCACGTGCAGTGTGTCGTCCTCAAGGTGCGGCACCATGTCGAGCCGGGTGATGTGCGCCGAGGCGGTCGGTTCCAGCCAGACCGTCTGCCAGATGCCCGACGAGGCGGTGTAGACGATGCTGTGGCCGGGGTGCGGGGTGACGTCCTGGATGCGCTGCTTGCCGATGGCCTGGCCGCCGGTCTCCGTCGGGTCGTACACGGACACGACGACGGTGTTGGTGCCGTTGTTCAGCAGGGGCGTGATGTCGTACGAGAAGGAGTCGTAGCCGCCGCGGTGTACGGCGCCCGCCTGCCGGCCGTTGATCCAGACGGTCGTCTCCCAGTCGGAGGCACCGAAGTTCAGCTGGAGGCGACGCCCGCGCCAGTCGGCGGGCACGGTGAAGGTGCGTTTGTACCACAGCTTGTCGTTCCCGGTGATCTTGCGCTGGATGCCGGAGAGCGCGGACTCCGGCACGAACGGCACACGGATCCGCTCGCCGAACGCCGCGGGCCGAGCGGCGTCGCGGGAAGTGACCGCGAAGTCCCAAATACCGTTGAGGTTGGCCCAGTCGGGGCGGGTGAGCTGCGGGCGCGGATAGTCCGGCAGGGGGTGGTCCACGGAGACCTGGTCCGTCCATGGGGTGGTCATCGGTGCCGGTTTGGGGGTCCAGGCGGCCTCGGCGGCACGGGAGGGGTGAGCGCCGGAGGCCAGCAGGGTGGTGACGGTCAGCATCAACACCACGGCGGCGGACAGTAGTTGCCTCCAGGCGCGGCGCGGCCCGGGGGCCGAGGACGATCGGGGGGACAGGAGTCTCGGCATGATGTCTGCTCCAGGGTCTGTACGGCACGGCGGCGCGGTGGGGTTCCGCCGGACCTCGCGCGGAACCCCGGGGGTGCGACCGCGGGCGGAGGTCAGTACGTGTGCAGGGTCAGCCCGTAGCGGTTGAGGATCTCGTTGACCGGCTGGAACCAGGTCTCACCGCCGCCGGTGCAGTTGCCCCAGCCGCCGGAGGTGACGCCCTGTGCCTGGTCTCCGCTGATGAACGAGCCTCCGGAGTCGCCGGGTTCGGCGCAGACGCTCGTCTTCGTCAGCTGATACACCGTGCCCTGGCTGTAGTTGACGGTCTCGTTCGTGGCCAGCACCGTCCCGCAGTGCCAGTGCGAGGTCGATCCGGAACGGCAGATCGAGGAGCCGACGGGAGCTTCGGCCGAGCCGCGCACGAGCTGGTCGGGCACGGTGCCCCAGCCCAGCACCACCGGCACCGTCCACCACCCGCTGCCCACGCTGACCCAGGCGTAGTCGTTGCCCGGGAACGAGGAGCCCTGGAAGGTACCGATGTACGAGCCGTCCCAGCCGCTGACCCCGGCGCCCGGCTGTCCGCAGTGACCGGCGGTGACGAAGCCGCCGTACACCGAGAACCCTATGGAGCAGCGGACGTTGCCCGTGTAGTAGGGGTCGCCGCCGACCGTGCCCGCGGCGAAGGTCTGGGGCGCCGCGGAGACGGTATGGACGGTCACGGGACCCGCCTCGCGAACCCGGGACACGAAGTGCTGGACATCGTTGTCAGCACGGCGGTCGCGGACGACGTCGACGACGACGGTGTTGGCCACCGGATCCACGTGCCAGCTGCTCACCCCGGAAGGGGCGGACAGCCGGTCGATGCGCGCCTTCGCCGCGTTCAGCTGCCGCAGGCTGTGCTCGACCGTGCGGATGCCGGCCCCTGCGGCCCGAATCGCGCGGCGGGTGGCGGCCGGCGCGTCCGGTGTGATCGCCACCGTCAGACGGCCCCCTTCGTCGTCGAACCAGGAACCCGCATAGGCGGCCCCGGCCGCACGGCGTGCCTTCGGAGCGAGCGCCGCGGCGGAGTGCTCGGCAGCGAGCCGCGCCTCGGCCTGATCGCGGGACAGGCCGAAAGCACGCTGCATGGCGAACAGCACGCCGCCGGAAGCGGGTGCGGCAGGCTCGGCGGACGCGGCCTCCGAGCCGCTCGCCGATGCGGGGAACGTGCCTGCCGCGCCCAGGCCGCCGAGCATCAGCAAAGCAGCCAGGCCGACGTGCGCGATTCTTGTGCGTCTCATGGGAGTTGCCCTTCGTCGTTCCAGAAGTGGGGGATGGAACAGCCGATTCCCGAGAGCGCTCTCATTCGTGGCGCAGCAGAGCCTATCCA
The DNA here is from genome assembly GCF_032656585.1 of Streptomyces herbicida. Taxonomy (NCBI): domain Bacteria; kingdom Bacillati; phylum Actinomycetota; class Actinomycetes; order Kitasatosporales; family Streptomycetaceae; genus Streptomyces; species Streptomyces herbicida. The sequence continues at coordinate 311,165 of NZ_JAUYWJ010000010.1, read as the reverse complement.
CCTCCGGCCGTCAGGTCCATGCCAGTGCAGAGTCGAATCGCTTCCCGAGCGGAGGAACTTCGCGGCACCATGGGGAGCCGAGGGGGTGTCGTGGGCAACAGGGAGACGGAACAGGCTGCCATCACGCGTGTGATGGCCTTGGAGCGGGCTGCCGGACGCGACCCGAAGGACGTCCGCACCTCGGGCCTCCCGTACGACGTGGACAGTCCGCCCCGGATGATCGAGGTGAAGGCCTTCAGCCGCTCGGCGCGCAGTGAGGCGCTGCCGCTGGAACAGCGGCAGGTGACAGCCGCGAAGGCCGCCCCCGAGCACTACTACCTCTACGTGGTCGACAACCTCGCGGGCCTCGACGGCGCGGCGGTCGCGGTGCGCGTCCTGCACGGAGAGGCGCTGCTGGCGATGATCGAGCGGTCCAAGCCGCAGATCACGTACTGGCCCACGTTCAAGGCAGCCGAGTACGACGAGGCCGAGCGGCTGCACTGAGGTTCCGGGGTACGGCGGCGGCGCCGGCCAGCGCGGGAACTCACCTCACGTCTGCGGTGTGCAGCAGCCGTCGCCCGAGGCGTCCTGCGGCCCTGCGTCCAGACGGCAGAAGCAGGACGCCGTGATCGGTACGTCGGCCGTCGCGCCGGCGAGCTTCAGCTGCTGGGCCACGATCCGTGCCTCACCGGTCCTGCCGAGCCGCTGGAGGCATTCGTGGTACCCGTGCAACGACCAGACGTTGTTGGGGTGTTGCTGCGGTCGGGGAAGCGTGTCGTCGAGGCCCAGGTCGGCGCGGTAGACCGCCTCGGCCTCCGCGATCAGACCGCGCTCCAGCAGCAGCGCGCCATAGGCGTGACGCGTGGGCTGCATCCACCCCCACGGTTCGTCGTAGGGAAGGTTGTCGTCCAGCTCGATCGAGCGGCGCAGCGCGGCGAAGGCGGCGTCGTAGTCGCCCTTGCGGTAGTCCAGTTCGCCGTCGAGCATCTCCGAAGCGATGGCCAGGATGTCCACACAGGTGTTGTTGAACAGCATGCGCGTCTCCGGGACCCGGGTCACCGCCTCCCGGAAGAGCGCACGCTCCGCCTCCGCTTCGGCGATCCTGCCGGTGGCGGAGAGCGCGACGCCGCGCGCGTAGTGCAGCATCGCGGTGCTGACGCAGTACAGCTGCGGGTCGGCGGGCATGGGCAGGCGCAGCAGGTCGTTCCAGCTGCCGAAGCGGATCAGGACGTGCACCCGCATCGCGAGGAATCCCTCCAGCCAGTCGGCCATGGGCGGGCTCTCCACGCGCAGCAGCTCCTCCGGCACGGCGGCCTCGAGCCGCTCCGCCGTCTCGAGCGCGTCCCGGAGGCGGCCCAGGAACATCGCGCCGTAGATCCGGAAGTGATAGTTGTGGCATCGATACAGGGTGTAGAAGTTCAAGGCGCCTTCCCGCGCATGGAACTTCTCGTCGGCGGTGATCGCCGCGGCGTTGTCGGAAACCACCCTCCGGTAGTCGCCGCACAGCACTTCCAGATGGGACGGCATGTGCTGCAGGTGTCCGGCGTCGGGCACCAGGCCCCGCAGCCGATCGGCGACCGGCAGCGCCGCCTCGGGCGTCGGGGACATCTCCATCAGGTGGATGTACATGTGCAGCAGGCCGGGATGCCGGGTGCCCGCCTCCGTCGCCATCGCCCGCTCGAGCACGCCCTTGGCCTCCGGGGTGCGCGCCTCGGCGGCCGGGAGGCCGGTGCGGATGTCCCACAGCTGCCAGGGGGTGAGGTTCATCAGGGCGTCCGCGTACAGGGTCGCCACGTCGAGGTCGTCGGGCGCCAGCCGGTGGACGGCCTGCATGCTCTCGGCGTAGGCCGCGCTCCACACGGACAGACCCTCGAGGTCCTCGGCCTCCGCCCGCGGGTAGCGGGCGCGCAGCGCCTCGATCAGGGCGCGCTCCACCGGGGTGGCGGACGCCGCCGTGGCGTGCGCGCGCTCCACGGCGGTGTGGGTGCGTTCGACGGTCCGCGCCAGGTCGTGCTCGTCGAAGAACTCCCAGGGTTTGTTGTAGTTGGGACCCAGGGCGTAGGCCACGCCCCAGTGGGCCATGGCGCAGTCGGGATCCGCCTCGGCGGCCAGTTCGAAGCAGCGGACGGCCTCCTCGTGGTTGAAGGCGTACGTCCACACCAGTCCGCGGTCGAACCAGGTCTGGGCCTCGGGGGACGACGTCGTCACGCGTCGGCGGTGACTGCCCAGCTCGTAGTAGTACACAAGGACTCCCGAAGGCTCGGCTCACCCGACCCGGTCACGCGGAGACGGACCACAGCCGGTGTTCCGACCCTAGCCGGGCCTATGGAAAACTTGCCATTCATCCGGAATCATGCGATTTACACGCGGCGCCCTCGACGGCTTCGCCGCAGGTCGGCTCACGCGGGTACCGCCGACAGGTCGATTACCCGGTCGACGTCGTGCGGCTTGAGGACGCGGAGGATGCCCTCGAGCAGGTAGTAGTCGGTGTAGGGGAGCGAGATCTCGATCCCGTCCTCGTCCGGCCGGTTGCGCGTGCAGCGGGCCACGACCGCTTCGGCGCGGGACGACTTCCTGGTCAGACAGGTCTGCGAGAGCGCGACGAGCAGGCGCAGTGCCGCCTCGCGGTAGTGCGCCTGCCGGTCGCGGCGGACAGGTCGAGCAGCCCGCATGCCATGATCGCGCCGGCCGACGCGTCCTTGCTGTCATGGGGCTGCTGGGGCGCCCGGTAGTCCAGACCGGAACCCGGTCACTGCCCAACGCTCCCAGTGCGAAGTCCGCCAGCCGGCCGGCGGTGACCAGGAACTGCCGGTCACCGGTCCGGCGGTAGATCGTCGTGAACCCGTAGGTCCCCCATGCCTGTCCGCGTGACCAGCAGGACGAGGAGTTGTAGCCCTGCACGGCGGCGGGCCGACGGGTGCACCCGTGTCCGGATCGAGGTCGAAGGCGTGCGGGGTCGACCCGTCCGCGCCGGGGAACACCCGCTGGGCGGTCATCGCGTGTTCCGTCGCGGCCCGAAGGTACTTCTCGTCGCCGGTCTGCCGGCTCGCGAAGGCCGGCAGGTCGAGGTTCATCATCGTGTCGATGATGAACCGGCCGGCGTTGTGCGGATCGTTCACCGCGCCCCACGCCCGGATGAAACGCCCGCGCGGGTTGTACCGCTGCATCAGGGAGTCGGCCGCCTCCACGGCACCCGTCCGCCACTTGTCGCCACCCGTGAGGCGCCAGGCCGTAACCCAGGAGGGACAGAAGAGGAAGCCGAGGTCGTGGGTGGTGGTGTCGTACCGGCGGGGTGCGAGCCGTCGTGCGGAATCGAGGGCCAGCGTGCGGAATCTGTCGTCCCCGCTGTGGAGATAGGCCATCCGGAGCGTCCCCGGCCAGAAGCCGCCGACCCAGTCCCCGTTCTGGGAGTACACCCATTTCTCGAGCTTCGTCCCGAGGGGGAAGGCAGTCACTCCGGCCGCGACAGCCGCGAGCTTCCCGACCGCATAGTCGGCCGCGTCCCGCAGGGCGCGCGCGGCATTCACCGATGCCGGATGACCGGCCGTCTGCGCGGTCTGCTCGGCAGCGGCACAAGCGGCCGCGGCTCCGGCGGCCGCTGCTCCGGCGGCCGCTGCTCCGGCGGCCGCTGCTCCGGCGGCCGAGGCCGGCACAGTACGCCGGGAACCACTCATGGGCGCCTTCCCTCAACGCGGCAGCGGTGCAAGGACATTGGCCCGAGCCTTGCACAGCAACCCTGAAGGTGTACACCCACATGAGTGATGTTCATGCATGAGAACGCATGCTCCTCCGCCGGCGGACGGCCACGGCCGGTGGACGCTCTCGCAGCGCGCCGTACCCGATGAAGTACGCGGGGAGACGGCGTACGAACCGTGACCCGGTGAGCAGACCTGCCATGCGCTGGGCCCGCTCCACGCTGCCGAGGGGTGGCCGCCCCTGCAGGACGGGAGCGATGACACGGGCATGGGCGATCCGCTGGAGCGCCTGCGTGGCGACGGTGGTGAGCCGGCGGCGGCGCTGCAGACCGCGCACGTCGTGCAGGCCCACGCTCCCGCGGCGCAGCGGCTCGGCGAGGTACCGGGCGGCAGCCACCGCGTCCTCCACGGCCAGGTTGATCCCGATGCCGAAGACCGGGGACATCGCGTGCGCGGCGTCACCGATGCACAGCAGTCCGGGGCGATGCCAGCGGCGCAGCCGGTCCAGACGTACGTCGAGGAGCTTGACCTCGTCCCAGGAGCGCAGATGGTCCGTACGGCCCGCGACCCAGGGGACGGCGGTGGCGAAGTCGGCCAGGAACCGGTCGAGACCGGCGGCCCGGCGCTGCGCGTCGGTGCCCTTGGGAATGAGCGCGGCGCACTGCCAGTAGTCCCCGCGGTCGATCATCGCGGTCAGGAAGCGGTCGCCGGCGCCACCGACGAGCCCAGTCGGATCGCCCTCGTGCCGCGGCAGCCTGAACCACCACGCGTCCATCGGGCAGCCGAAGCGACGCAGCCCCAGCTCCGGCCGGGAGCGGGCCAGCGACCCACGGCCGTCGCAGGCGACCGTGAGGACCGCACGCAGCTCGCCGGTGCCGCCGTCGGAGGTGCGGTAGCGCACTCCGGTCACCCGTCCGCCCTCGACCAGGAAGGAGGTCGCCTCGGTGTTCATCCGCAGCTCGAAGGACGGCTCGCGCCCGGCCTCGTCCGCGAGGAGGTCCAGCAGGTCCCACTGGGGCACCATCGCGATGTAGTTGTACGGGCCGCGCAGTACCGCGAGGTCGGCGACCGTGACCGTCGACCGGTCGGTCCCGATGGGCAGTTGGACGGTGCGCACCCTGCGCTGCGGCAGCCGCGCGAAGCGCTCGGCCAGACCCAGGTCGTCCAGCAACGCCAGCGTCGAGGGGTGCACGGTGTCGCCGCGAAAGTCACGCAGGAAGTCGCCGTGCTTCTCCAGCACCGTCACCTCGACCCCGGCCCGCGCCAGCAGCAGCGCGAGCACCATGCCGGCGGGACCACCTCCCACTACACAACACGTGGTCCGCTCCATCAGGGCCCCGCCTTTCCGGAGAGCAGTAATTCATCACTCGGTGAATATCATACTCCTGCCTGTCCGTATCGCCTCTTCGCCTCCGGGGTGACGGGCGCGAAGAAGTTGAGCAGGTTGCCGTCCGGGTCCCTCAGCAGCAGGGAACGGTTTCCCCAGGGCATGGTCGTGGGCTCGTTCACGATCTCGATCCCGAACTCCCTGATCCGGTCGTACTCGCGGTCGACGTCGGCGACGCGGAACTCGACGATCACACTCTGGTTGGCGGCCGGCCGGGGCGCCTGTTCCCCGAGGCCCCGCACCGTGCGCGTGCCGGCCAGGGCGAGGGTTCCGCTCGGAGTGACGATCTCGGCGAAGTCGTCCGTGTACCGCTTCGCCGTCAGGCCCGTGGCCCGCTCGTAGAACGAGACGATCCGGTCGACGTCCCCGGTGATGATGCGGATCGACGCAAAGTCCATGACAGGCTCCCTTGGGATCTGATGTGCCGTGAGACAGACCGTACGATCGATACCGGACAGAATCCGCCCGGTATCCAGGAGAAGCTGTCGGCATGAGTCGTCCCACCGCCCGAGTGCTCGCGCTTCTCGAAATCCTCCAGGCCGGCGGCGTCCATCCCGTCCCCGAACTCGCCGCCCGACTGAGCGTGGACGAGCGAACAGTCCGGCGGTACGTCGATCACCTGGCCGACCTGGACGTGCCCGTCGAGTCGGTGCGGGGACGCTACGGGGGCTATCGGCTCGCCCGCGGGTACCGGCTCCCCCCGCTGATGCTGACCGACGACGAGGCACTGGCCACGCTGCTGGGCCTGACGACCGTGCAACGCGCCGGACACGCCACGGCGTCAGCGGCGGCCGACACGGCCATCGCCAAACTCCGTCGCGTCCTGCCCCGGCCACTCGGCCGCCGCCTGGATGCGCTCCTCGACATGACCCGGTTCACCGCGCCGACCGACGACAGCGCGCCCGCACCCGGCGGGCGCGTCCTGCTGAACCTCGCCGAGGCCGCCTGGGACCAACACCCCACCGAGATCCGGTACATCGCCCACGACGGCAGACACAGCCGACGGACGCTTCACCCCTACGGCCTCGTCGCGCATTCCGGCAGGTGGTACGTCACCGGCGCGGATTCGGTCAGTCGGCAGATCCGTACCTTCCGGGTGGACCGGATCGAACACCTGCGGGTGCTGACCGACTCGTTCGACCGGCCACAGGACTTCGATGCCCGAACGCATGTACTCGCCGGTCTCGCCGAGGCGCCGTGGACGCACGATGTCAGGGTGCGGGTCCACGCAACCCGTGATCACATTCGCTCACTCTTCCCGGAAGGGATCGCCGTCATCGAGGAGAGCGGGCCGGTGTCGGAGACGTCAGTGCCAGGGGAGGAGGACAACGAGCCGACCCAGCAGGAGAGTTGGCACCGTGTACGACTGCGCGCCGAGCGACTGGAGTGGATCCCGCCCCTGCTCGCCGCGCTGAACCGGCCGTTCGCCGTCGAGCAGCCGCCCGAACTGCGGGCACTGGTGGCCGATCTGGCACGGCGTCTCGCCCAGTACGCGGCCGAGCAGGACGAAGCGCGGTGATCGTCCCGCAGGCATCACCTGAATGAAACCCTCCGCGTTCCCGAGGCAACCTCGCACGTCCTAACCACTTCTTCACAGGTGGCGCATAGATTCCACGCAATCGCACGGATCACTCAGGCATCCCCTGCGCCGGCCAGCACACAGGTCACCTTCGCACCACTCGATTGCCCGTTGCCGATCCGGCACTCCCGAACGAGGACGAGTTGATGACGAAACATCACAGCAACCGGTTACGACGCTCGGCGCTCGGCGTCACCGCGGCGCTCACCGTGGCCGCGGCGGGCGCCCTGCCGGCCTCCGCGGCACCCCAGCCGACCGCACCCCAGCTCAAGCTGATAGCCGCGTCCGGTTCCGTCACCATCGACCGGTGGAAGGACGAACCGGGGGTGTATCTGGACCTCGGCGCGTACGTCACCGTTGACAAGGCACCCCTGGAGTTCCGGGTGACCCGGAAGTCCTACAACGACCCCGTGGTGGCTCAGCAGATCCTCCGGCAGGGCGGCACCAGGCAGGCCAGAACACTGCCTGCCGGACTGCTCAAGGACTTCAGCGGACTACCCGGATTCCTTGAGGTGACCCTCACCAACACCGCGGGCACCAAGGTACTCAGCACGAGCCAGTCGTTCTGCCCGAACAACACCGCGGGACGTGTCCGTCCGGACGCCCCGGCCACCTCGAACTGGCCCGACGGTTGCTCCGGCAACCCCTTCACGCTCGGCCAGGTGTGGGGAACGGAGAAGGGGTGGGCGGCCAGGCTCGCCCCCGACTTCGACAGCGCCCCGGTCGATGTGCCGGCCGGTGAGTACACGGCCAAGGTCTCCGTCGCCAAGAAGTACCGGGACCTGTTCGGCATGACAGACCAGCCCCAGAGCATCAAGGTGACCGTCCGTGAGACCGACGGTGGCGGTGAGGGGTCCGAGCACTCGGCGCACGCATCCCAGCCGGCCGCCGACGGACGCACCACCGGCACGGGCCACGCGTCCGGGTCCTCAGCGCTCAAGCCGAACCCGCACCGTCCGACCGGCCGCCGGGGGAACGCGGCCGTCATGCCCAGGCCCGACCTGCGGGCCGTACCGGCCTGGGGCATCGCTCTCACGGACGGTGCCGACGGGCACGGCGTGAGGGACGCGGGCAAGGAGTACCTGGCCTTCAGCGCGACGGTGTGGAACGCGGGCCCCGCGCCGCTGGTCGTGGACGGCTTCCGCAGCCCCGGCCAGGACAAGATGGACGCCTATCAGTACTTCTTCGACGCCCAGGGGAAGCAGGTCGGATACACCCCCACCGGCACCATGGAGTGGGACCCTCGGGAGGGCCACCAGCACTGGCACTTCAGCGACTTCGCCAGCTACCGGCTGCTCGGTGCGGACAAGAAGGAGATCGTCCGCAGCGGCAAGGAAGCATTCTGCCTGGCCGACACCGACGCCATCGACTACACGGTGAAGAACGCCAACTGGCACCCGGAGAACACCGACCTGTCGACCGCCTGCGGTGAGCAGAACTCGGTGTCCGTGCGCGAAGCGCTGGACGTCGGCAACGGCGACACCTACAGCCAGTTCCGTCCCGGCCAGTCGTTCGACGTCACCGGCCTGCCCAACGGCACCTACTACATCCAGGTCGTCGCCAACCCCGACCGCAAGCTGAAGGAGACGAGCCTGACCAACAACGTCTCGCTCCGCAAGGTCATCCTGGGCGGCACACCCGGCGCCCGCACCGTGACCGTGCCCGCCTACGGGCTCGTCGACGCGCCCTGATCCACTTCAGCGCTCCCCGGCGCCGGGGGCCGGGCCACGACCGTGGCGGCCCGGCCCCCGGCTGTGGGTGGAGCGGACCGCCGCTCTGAATCAAGCGACGGCCGAGTCGGCCTCGATCTGCTTCGTTGATCATAAGAGGGTGAACTCAGGGCCGCGCAGACGGGCTCGGGGAGTGTGTGTCCCACGTCACGCGCCGACGGCAGCTCTCCGGTCAGGATCCGGAAATACCGGCGCGGGCTTCCTCGGTTGTCGTGTGCATCCGCGATTTTCGCTGGAGGCGGACATGGACCACACCCCAGAGCGCCGGGAGAGGTGACGGCGATGAGTGTCCTCACACCGGGCATACTGCATGCCCGTCCCGGCCGTCGAAGGGCGACCAGGGACACACGGGCGGCTCGGCGCCGTGTCGTACTGGTTCTCCTGGTGGTGGGCCTGGACGCGGCGGCCGTGGTGATGCTGCTGAGCCGGCAGCTCCCCAACGCTCTGGCCGGAGTGCTCCTGGCCACCCTCGGCTGGCTGACCGCCGGGCGCACGGCGACCCGGTACCCCGCACGGACGCGCGGGCCGGGCGAGGAACCGGTCCGGCGATGAGCCAGGCAACCAGCAATCCGGCGACGGCCGCGCCGCTTCTGGAGACCGCCCCGCCGATACGCTCCGCCCCTGCACGCCGCCCCGGCCGGAACGATCAGTTCGAGCGGCGCCGTCGGCACACCATAAAGTTGCTGGCCGCGTCCGCGCTGGGGCTGATTCCCTGGACGGTGCTTCTCGGCCTGACGCTCCCCTCCGACTACCAGGTCCACTCCTGGCGGGTGACCTGGGTCGGCTTCGACCTGCTGCTGCTCGCCGCCTTCACGGCCACGGCCGTCCTCGGTATCCGCCGGCACCGCGCCGTGGTGATCCCGGCACTGGCGACCGCGGTGCTGCTCGTGTGCGACGCGTGGTTCGATGCGTCACTCGCCGTCGGCACCCCCGACGTCTGGGCGTCCGCCGGGCTGGCCGTCTTCGTCGAACTGCCCACGGCGGCCTACATCTTCCGCCGCGCCTACAAGCTCCTGCACCTCCAATGGTCGTCAAGCCGGCCGACGGGCTGCCCCGACGCGGATCCTCCGCGGCCACGCCGATCGGGGCCGACGAGGGGCCGGCTCTCGGGCTGACGGCCCGAAATAGCAGAGCCGGCGCGTCTCTCCCGAGGTGAACCGATCCCCCGGGATCTTGAATCCGCTCGGCGGGACGGTGCCCGCTCCGGTCGATTTTCCTGCTCACGGCCACGGCCGAGTGCCTCTCGCGGTGGCACGATAGAGGAGGGCATCACCCTTTTGAGGGGGTGTGGCACATGGCCGTATCGGAAAAGCCACCAGCCGCGGGAACCCATCGGCCGGGGCTGAGGCGCGAAATCGGCTTCATCGGGCTCATCTGGGCCTCGGAGGGGTCGATCATCGGATCCGGGTGGCTGTTCGGCGCACAGGGAGCCCTGGCGGCGGCCGGGCCCGCGGCGATCATCTCCTGGGCCATCGGCGGCCTCGCGATCCTGATCCTGGCACTGGTGCACGCCGAACTCGGCGGGATGTACCCGGTCTCCGGCGGGACCGCACGCTTCCCCCACTACGCCTACGGCGGCGCCGCCGGCGCCTCCTTCGGCTGGTTCTCCTGGCTGCAGGCGGCCACGGTGGCACCCATCGAGGTGCTGGCGATGATCACCTACGCCCAGCACTACTCCTGGGCGAGCGGCTGGGAGAAGATCAAGGGCGGCGAGCACGTCCTGACCCCGCTCGGCATCGCCGTCGCGGTGGGACTGATGGCGATCATCACGGCCATCAACTTCCTCAGCATCCGTCTGCTGGCCCGGACCAACAGCGCGGCAACCTGGTGGAAGGTCGGCGTCCCGCTGCTGACGATCTTCGTGTTGGCCCTTGCCCAGTTCCACACGAGCAACTTCACCGCGGCCGACGGATTCGACCCCTACGGGGCCAAGGGCATCCTGTCCGCCGTCTCCACCAGCGGCATCATCTTCGCCCTGCTGGGCTTCGAGCAGGCGGACCAGCTCGCCGGCGAGAGCGCCCACCCCAAGCGGGACATCCCGCGGGCGGTGATCGGATCGATCGTCATCGGCATCGTGATCTACATCCTCCTCCAGATCGCCTTCCTCGCCGCGCTGCCCGCCTCCCAGATCGGCAGCCACTGGGCCACCTCCGCATTCACCGCCCTGAGCGGTCCGTTCGCCCAGGTCGCCACGCTCATCGGCCTGGGCTGGCTCGCCACGATCCTCTACCTCGACGCCGTCGTCTCCCCCGCCGGGACCGGCCTGATCTACATCACCGGATCCTCCCGGGTCTCCTACGGTCTCAGCCGCAACGGCTATGTGCCCACTGTGTTCGAGGCCACCAACCGGCGCGGAGTGCCCTGGGTCGGCCTGATCACCGCGTTCGTCATCGGGTGCATCTGCTTCCTGCCCTTCCCCAGCTGGCGCTCCCTCGTCGGACTGATCACCAGCGCCAGCGTGCTCATGTACGCCGGCGCTCCGCTGTCCTTCGGTGTGTTCCGCAGGCGGCTGCCCGACGCGCACCGTCCCTACCGGCTGCCGGGCGGCAGCTGGATGTCGCCGCTGGCCTTCATCGTCGCCAACCTGCTGATCCTGTGGTCCGGTTGGACCACCGACTGGAAGCTCGGCGTCGCGATCCTGATCGGCTACGTCATCCTGATCGCCAACCGGGTGTTCAGGATGAACCCCATCACGCCCCAGCTCGACCTGCACGCGGCCCAGTGGCTGCCCGCCTACCTCATCGGCATGGGACTGATCGTCTACCTCAGTGACTTCGGGCCCCTCAAGCACCCGTGGTTCCCGCTGTGGTGGGACATCGCCGTCACGGCAGCCTTCAGCCTCGGCATCTACTACTGGGCCATGGCGGTCGCCCTGCCGACGGAACAGATCCAGCACATGGTCGACCAGGTGGTCGTGCCGGAGGAAGAGGGCGTCGTCTGAGCGTCAGGGCACCAGCTCGGACATCACGGCGAGCGGCAGCGCCGGGTTCGCGGCCGCCGCTTCGACCACCCGCCAGTCGTCGTCGGCGAGCAGGTCGATCATGACGTCGGGCGGCAGGGCCGGATGCCGGGCGGCTATGGGCCGGGCCTGCCGGTCCGCGAGGCAGGCCAGCAGCGCCGACGGCGTGGCGTTGCGGTGCCGGGCCACCACTCGGAACGCCTTCTGCACCGGCGGTTCATGCCGTGTCAGCTCCTCCAGCAGCGCGGGTGGCGTGTCCGGGTTGGCCGCCACCTTGGCGGCGACCCGCACGCCGTGCCGGTCGATCATGGAGCGCAGCTGGGCTTCGGACAGTCCCGGGTGTCCCGCGATGGACTTGAGCACCTTCGCGTCGGGGTCGACGGCCAGCGCGTCGCGGATCTCGTCCGGCAGATCACGTCGTTCGGCCACGAGCATCCGCACGCCCGGATGCTGGGACTTGGCCAGGTCCGTGACCTCGGCCGGAGAAGCGGCGGCGATCCGGGGCAGAAGGGTCGAGCCGATCTTCGCGGTGCCGACCAGGCCGGTGAGCAGGTCGAGGGGCACGTTCGGGTTGAGCGCGACGCTGCGCCGCACGTCCGGACTGGGGTCGGTGGCCAGCGCGCGCATCACTGCCTCACTGAGCACGGGATTCTTCGCCAGGTCGGCTCGGACACCGGGAGCGGGATCATCGGCAAGCCGTGCGCAGTGCGGCGGCGGCAGATCCGGGCGCGCGGCCAACTCCCAGCGCAGCACCGGTGAGGCGTGGTCGGCAAAGCCGATGAGGACGTCGATGGGCGTGGCCGGGTTGCGCAGCGCCCGCTCCTGCAGCGCGTACAGGCTGGACTGGTGGGAACCGTCGCACGCGGCGCCCGGCGACAGATCGCAGTCGGGCCGAGGGCAGTTCGCATCGTGCACGAAGGGCGTCGCCTCGCGGTCGCAGACCAGGCACCGCTGGGCCGGCGGTATTCCCTCACCCGCAACCAGCATCGCGAGGACATCGGGCGGCGTCGACTCGTTGGCCGCCACCGCGCTGCGGACTTCGGCGTGCGGGTGCCGGGCGAGCCGGGCCGCCATGTCCGGCGTCGTCCACAGCGCGAGTTCCGCGACGACGCGTACGTCCGGGTCGGCGGCGAGTGTCTCCAGGACGTCGGACGGAAGGCCGGGACAGGCAGCAAGTCTCTCCCGGTGCTCCACGACCGGGTCCGTGGCGAGCCGACGGGCCCACTGCGGGGTGCCCGCGTTCTCTTCGAGCAGGGCGAGCGCAGCCCGCGGGTGTGCCACCGGATCTATGTCGGCGGCGGTCAGCCTGCCCTCGTAGGCAAGATGCACCGCCGCCTCCTCGACTCGCCCGGCCAGTGCGACCGCCTGGGCACGGCTGAGGTCGTGGCGGTACGCCAGAGCCTCGGCGAGTTCGGTGTCCGCGATCTCGATCAGCCTGTCGACCAGTTCGGTCGGCAGGGACGGGTTGACGGCGAGCCCGCACAGCACATGGTTCACGGGATTGTCCGTTCTTCGTGCAAGGCCTTGAGGGCGACGCGTTCGCGGACCTCGTCGATGTCGAGAATCCTGGCGTTGATCTCCTGACCGACGATCTCACCTCGCCGAAGGGTCTTACGGAAGGCCCAGCTCCGGTCGGCCGGCGTCGGTTCGGTCCGCCACCGGGCGCGTACCACTCCGCCCGCGTCGGGCACGACGGCGGTGAACGGAAGCACACGCTCGTCCGCATACACGGACAGGAGTGCAGCGGCCGCGACACCCGAGATCCGGTCGGCCGACTCCGGATGTCCGCTCTCGTCGGCGACGATGCTGTGGATCCGGCCGTCCTTGTCCTGCCGGACACCTTCCACGAGGCCGTCGGCGGGGAAGGCCCCGAGGACCGCGTCGATGTCGGAGGACAGGTCCGGCCACACGGCCAGCCGGGCGCGGGGAGCGATCCCGGCCCGTACCGAGTCGATCGTGTCGGAGGCGAGGCGGTGCCCTCGTGAGGCGCCTTCGACGTAGGTTTCTTCCAGGATCCCAGGCTGTACGGGGAAGCGGGCAGGCGTTCCGTGAAGAGCCCGAGCGCGCGGGTCCGCGCCGGCGCTTCCTCGCAGGGCCGGTTGCTGCCGATGCAGAGGTACTGGTCCCATCCGATGTGCACCGTGAATGCGCCGTCCACTTCCAGCCGGCACCAGGCTCCGCCGTCGCGCAGCATGACCCGCACCGGCTCCAGCCCCATGGCGAGCGGTGTCTCCGCTCCGTCGTGGAAGCCTGCCAGACCGGCCAGGAAGAGTCCGTCCAGGCCGAAGCCCCTCATGGGGGGCTCCGCACCGAAAAGCACATGCCTCAACGGCCTCAAGACACGCCGACTCGACCTCGCCGTGATCGCTGACGACGTCCTCGGCGCCGGTGTAGTGGCCGTGTTCGTCACGCTCGGTGGGGCCGTACTTGGTGACGCGGTAGACGCAGGGCAGTGGCACAGCCCCATGCTCCAGTACGAGACCCGCATCGGCCGAGGGGATTTCCGCGGGAGGGGAGCACGAGGCATCCGATGGGGCGCTTTCGGGCCTGGCAGACTGCACGGTGTGAAGACCCTGACACCCGAACGCGCCCTCGTGCTGGTGACCGCGGGCATAGCCTGCCTGGTGACCGCATTGGGCGGACTTCTCGGCGCTCTCCTCGGCGGCTGGATCGTGGCACTTGTCGTAGGGGTGTTCGCCGGGGCTGGTTCCGTCGTCGGCGCCTTGGTCGTGCGGCGGCGGGCCATGGCCGGTTTCAGTGCCGCCCGGCAGGAGGCGACGACGCGCGGCTACGCCGACGGCATCGCGCACGGCGTCCTCGTCGGCGTGGCCAACTACCAGGCGGCCGTCTTCCCGATGAACGTCGGTGGCGTCACGGACGACGAGCGCGCCGCGCGCCGCACCGTCGCCTATCGGCTCGCGGCCGAGGACGAAGTGCCCCATCCGGTCCGTGAGGCCGCGGCCAATGCTCTCGCCGCGCTGGACGACGAGGATCTCGAACGGGTCCGGGATGCCATGTCCAAGCTGTATGCCGCAGTGCACGACCAGGTCATTTCCCGCAGCGGGGGCTTCGACGTCCGTTAGGGGCGCCCCGTTCAGTCCCGCAGTGGCTGCACACCGGGAGGCACCTTTCCCTCCCGTTGCCTGCCCCGTCCCCAGCGCCGTCGCACCGCCTCGGACACCCGCTCACGCTCATATCCCGTGTGGGTCACGAACGCGTCGATCACCTGCGCGGCGGGCCGATGCGGTGGCACGGCCATCAGCGCCGCCTCGTATCCGTCCGGCAGCGGCGGTGCCACCACGGCGACTTCGTCCCCGGAGCGCAGCCGCAGCACCACCGCCCGCAGCCGGTCCTCGTCCTCGGGTACGGTGCGCAACCTGGCGTGCACAGGGTCCTGCGCCGGCGAGTACAGCCGTACGTGAGCCAGCAGCGCCCCGCGTTTGTACTCCTGCCAGCGGCCGAAGCCAAGGCTGCGGGACGGCGGCTCCTGCCACGGCCGCAGCGCGTTCAGACGCTCCAGCAGGCGCCGCAGGAAGTCCCGTACGGCCGGCTCGTCATGCGGCTGCCAGGACAGGTCCTGCTCCCAGGCGTCCACGGCCAGGACCGCCTCGATGCCCGCGTACTGCTCCTCGATGGTGAGGTCGTAGATCGGCTGCTCCATGACCATGCGGGCGATGCGCTCGACTTCTTTGTCACTCAACTCCCGGCTGAACTGCAGGCAGTAGAGGATCGCCGTGACCACCCCGAGATGCATACGAACAGTATGACCGCCCAGGCTTTTCAGGGCGTCCCGATACCGCGGGGACGACCAGTCCCCTCTCGTAGGCGAGGATCGTGGCCTGGACCCGGTCGCGCAGCCCGAGTTTGGACACATGGACCGCAAGCAGCAGGACGACCACCAGCAGCCCGGGTACCGCGGCGCGCGGGGGCCCGCCGTCGCCGGCCCAGCGCGACGGTCTCCACGGACAGCGCGTACACGACGCCGATCATGCCCGGGGCGCCGGGCGGATCGGCCGGCCCCACCCCCGGCACAGCCAGGTCATTTGTACGGCCGCCAGCACGGTAGGCAGAAGCCAGTTGCGTATCGTCTCCATGTCGCCACGAGCGTCAGCGGATTCCGGCGCAGGACGTCTGCCCTCGGGGCGAGACCGGTCCCTACCCAGCGATAGAGGCACCGGTCGTGCCGCAGGGCGATGCCGGAATGCGAAGTCGGCGGGCAAGCTGCCGCTATGACACATCCGCTGCTCCCGCAACCCCTCCCCTACCACCGGCTGGCCCGGCTCTCGGTGCGGTACCGATGGTGGCGCCCGCTGGTGGGGACCCTGTTCGTGGCCGTTGCCTACGTGATCACGGTGGGGGTACTCGACGCCGTCATCTCCGGCTGGGGCTCCAGCCAGGGATACCCCGAAGCACCTGATGGAACAGTGGAGTTCGGCCCCGTGCCGGACACCGCTGTCGACCTGCTGCTCATCGCCGCGGGGATACCTGTCGTCCTGCTGGCCGTGCGCTGGATCGGCCGACGCCCGGCGGGCACGCTCTCCTCGGTCACCGGCAGGGTGAGATGGCGTTGGCTCGCCCTGTGCGCGGCGCTGGCCGTGCCCATCTTCGGCCTGGCGATGGGCGGCGTGCTCCTGTTCCCCGTGCCGAGGGACCGGAGGCCCGGTGGGCCGGTTGGGACGTGTTCGCGCCCGCGTTGGCCATGCTCGTCGTACTGGTGCCGTTGCAGGCGGCCGCCGAGGAGTATGTCTTCCGTGGCTGGCTGACGCAGACCGTGGGCGCGTTCCTGCGTTCGCCCTGGTGGGCGTTGCCGCCCCAGGCCCTCCTGTTCGCCGCCGCGCACGGCTGGGGCACGCCCTGGGGCTTCGCCGACCTGGCCCTGTTCGGGATGGCGGCGGGCTGGCTGACCTGGCGCACCGGCGGTCTGGAGGCGGCCATGGCGCTGCACACGGTCAACAACCTCCTCGCCTTCGCGATCTCGGCCGCCGTCGTCGACGGACTCAAGAGCGACGACACCGCCGCCGACGCCGGCTGGCAGCTCGTGGCGCTCGACGTCGCGAGTATCGCCCTGTACACGGCTGCCGTGGTGTGGCTGACGCGCCGCCGTCCGCCGGTCCGTACGGCCCCCGCACCACTCCCGCCCGCGCAACCGGTCCCCTTCGCCGGGCCGTACGGGCCCCTGCCCGGTCCGTCGGCACCGTTCCCCTGGCCCGGGCAGCCGGCATCCGACATACCTGTTCCGCCCGCCCACCCGGGCGCGGATCCGGGAGCACGAGGCGCTGGCCGAACGTGAGGGGAGAGGGTGCCGACCTCGCTCTGCACACGGCGATTCAGTCGGCCTTGCGCGCCACGCCCCCGTAGAAGCCGATCTCGGCGGATCTGGCCGGCGGCGGGGCGTCCGGGCGCCAGAACGGAACCTGGGCCAGGCCCGGCTCGACCAGGTCGAAGCCGTCGAAGAATCGCTCCACCTCGGCGCGGGACCGCAGATTCAGCGTGGCTGTGGCCCTGTTGTAGACGGCCTGCGCTCCAGTGCGATCGGCGAAGTCGCCCGTGGCGTGCGAGAGCACCAGGAAGCTGCCGGCGGGCAGTGCGTCGCGCAGGGTGGCGACCACCTCCGCGGGCTGCTCCGCGTCGGTGAGGAAGTGCAGGACGGCGACGAGGAGCAGGGCGACCGGCTCGTCGAAGTCGATGACCTGGCGGACGTCGGGGTGTTCCACGATGGCCCGCGGGTCACGCAGGTCGCCGAGCACGATGCTGGTCGTGCCGGACCGGCTCAACAGCGCGTTGCCGTGCGCGCTCACGATCGGATCGTTGTCGACGTAGGCGACGCGCACGTCCGGTGCCACCTCCTGAGCGATCTCGTGCACGTTCGGCGAGGTGGGCAGCCCGGTACCGACGTCGAGGAGCCGGCGGACACCGCTGCCGACGACGTACCGGACGGCCCGCTGCATGAAGGCGCGGTTGGCCCGCACTCCGATCCGGACCTCGGGCGCCGCGGCGGCGAGCTCGTCGCCGGCCTCGCGGTCCACCTCGTAGTTGTCCTTGCCGCCCAGCAGGTAGTCGTAGATCCGGGCAGGATGCGGCCTGCTGGTGTCTATCGTCTCGGCACGCAAACCGTCCTGGGTCACGCTGCGCTCCTCTCGGCGGACCGTCACCACGGCCCCTCGCCCACCACCGGGTACCAACAGTTTCGCACACCAACTACCGTGCGTGGGCGCGGAGTTGCACGTACGGAGACCTGATCCATGCCCCCACAGCCCAGGCGCTCGGCGCTGTCCTGAAGGGCAGGCCGTCGCCGACCGACGGCCGACGCGAGAACCTTCTCAGTCCCTCGCGTCGACGCCGACACGCGGGCACAGTTGCCATGGGGCGCAGCGGCTCCGAGACGTCGGACCAGCAGTCGGTCACCGAACCCTCGTCCAGCGACAGGTAGAGGTTGGAGCTGTCTGAAAGGTCATGAAGTCCCGTGGCATTGTCAGGGCATGGGCCGCGAGGGCTTCTGTCACGGCGTCGCCCCGTGGACCGGGTGGAGTCGAGGGGCGGCAGACCGTGGCGCACCATACGGCGTCGAAACCCACCGAGGACAAGTCAACTCCTGATCGTTCACCGGACATGGGCATCCCCTCTCTGATCACTGGAAGCGGAGTTGTCGGCGTCAGCGTCTCAGCGGGCGATCCCGTGGGCACGGGTGGTGATGGCGGGCCGTACACTCGGCAGCCGCTGCAAAGCGGTTGAAACCGCCGATCGGAAGGCCACGTTGCCCATGTTTCAGGACGCCCCCATCTATCACCAGCTCATTGCCGAGCGCGGTGACGTGCCCGCGCGGGTCCGCGACGCTGCCGCGAGCATACGGCGCGACCTCGAGGCAGTGATGCAGACGGGGCACTCCATCGGTTCCTTCGAGACCGGCACGCCCGTTGCAAGACCGGCCATGCCGTCGCACCCCGCGCTTCCCCCCGCCCCACCACTGCTATGACGGCCTGAGCGGCGGCCACCGTTCCACGCGGCGAGGACTGCGGGGTGCTCCTCGCTGTCCTCGCTCTGCATCCGGCTGCCCTAGGGGTGTTCGAAGAGCTGGAGTACGCCTCCGAGCGAGAAGCACAGGGCGCCCGTGAGTGCCGCCACTGACACAGCTTCCGCCATCCTTGCCGGCCATACCGACATGCTCAGCACATAAGGGACCGGGAGTGAGACGCTTGGGATGCAAGTCGCCAGGGTGTCGAGAGGGGCGCAAGTGGATCTGGACGCTGTCGCCGACGAGCTCTACGGGCTGCGGCCCGAGGACTTCACCGCCGCCCGCGACCAGCGCTCGGCGCGGGCCCGCGCGGACGGGGATCGCGGTCTGGCGAAGAAGATCGGCGAGCTACGGCGGCCCAGCCTGTCGGCCTGGGCAAGCAACCTCCTCGTACGCCACCGGCCCGATGAGGTCGAGGCCGTCATCAGGCTCGGCGAAGGGCTGCGACGGGCTCATCACGACCTGGACCGCGCGCAGTTGCGCGACCTCGTCCTCCAGCAGCGGACAGTGGTCAACGCGCTGTCACGGCAGGCCCGGCAGTTGGCCGCCCAGAACGGTCACCCGATCGGCGAGGACGCCCGGCGCGAGGTGGAAGCCACCCTCCACGCCGTCCTCGCCGACCCCGACGCCGCCCGGCAATGGGCCGCCGGTCGGCTGGTGAAGCCCTTGAGCGCCGCGGCCGGCTTCCCCGCCGTCGGCAGCGCCGCGTTGCGCTCCTCCCGTGCGGGCTCCGTGGCAACCTCCCCGCCGCCCGCGCCCGAGACCCGCAAGGACCGCGCCGCGGACAGGGAAGCCCGGGAACGCCTGACTCAGGCCCGCAAGGGCGCGAAGGATGCCGAACGACAGCTGCGAGCCCGGCGGGACGAGGCGGCGACCGCCATCCGAGAGGCGGACGAGGCACAGCGGCGACTGGATGAAGCCCAGCGGCACGTCCGCGACCTGACCGAGGAACTGAAACGCGCCGAGGACGAGCTGCGGCGGGCCCGGACGACTCGGCACAGGGCGAAGGAGCGGGCCGGTGAGTGCGACCGCGCGGTGCGGGAGGCCAGGCTGCAGGCCGAGGAGGCGGCGGTCCGTGCTCAACAGCTCGAGAGGCACGGGCGGGACGCCGACACAGGCGCGTAAATGCGCCGGGGCGCTGTTTGGGAGGGCGTCCGTTCGAATCCGACCGTCCTACCCGTGCCCAGCCATCACGAAGGACGCCTGTCAGGGCTGATGCCCCGCCAGGCGTCCTTCGCCGGTCGGGCGTCGGGTCGGCGCGTCCGGCACACCGGTCGGTGTCAGTCGAGGAGCAGAGGGTTGGGCAGCGCGGCCGCGGGGTGCATGCGGAGGAGGGTGTGGAGGACTCCTGAGAGTCCGGACATGAGGCTGGGCGAGAACGCTTCGCGGGCCAGGCCGCCGACCGGGCCGCGTTGTTCGAGGCCCGTGAGGATCTCGCCGTCGAGGTCTGCCGGGTCGCCGAAGTTCATCGACGTCAGGAACTCCCAGAGGCCGAGGTCGCCGTGGCACAGGGTGTGGCTCCAGCCGAAGCCCTCGGCGGCGCAGGCGCGTGCCGCGCGCCGGGCCATGTCGAGGTGGGCGGGATCGCCCGTGCGCCGGTGGAGGTCGAGCATGCCGATGCCGACGCCCGCGCTGCCGTGGCACCAGCTGGTGAAGAAGTCCTCCTCGGCTCCGATGCGTACGTCGAGCCAGTTGCCGTGCTCGGGCTGGTAGAGGGACTCCTGGTAGGCGAAGGCCCGCTCGGCGAGGTGGGTCCAGCCGCGCCGTTCCGCCGCGGAACCCGCGTCGCTCAGGGCGAGCCGGGTCAGTGCCCAGCCGATGCCGGTGGCGCCGTGGGCGAATCCGCCGATGCCCTCGGGGTTGAGCCGGGTCGTCCAGCGGGCGCCGCTCACATCGACGGCCGCCAGTCCGGCCAGCCGGCGGCCGATGTGCGCGGCGGCGCCGAGCCAGCGGTCCTGCCCGGTCGCCGCGGCCAGGTTGAGCAGGGGGACGATTCCGCCGGCCGCCCCGTTGAGGAGGTCCACCTCGATGTCGTCCTCGACCAGTCGCCCCTCGGCGAGCAACAGCGCTCTCTCGGCGGCCCGCTCCAGCAGCCGGTCCTCACCGAGCACCCGGTGCAGCGCGAGCCACGTCCACACCTGGGAGGCGGCACCGCTGAACGCCCCCGGTGACGGCGTCGGCGTCTTGTCCTCGGTGCTGAGCAGCACCCGTAGTGCCCCCTCGTACGTCTCGGCGACGCCCGGCACCTCGTCCGCCCTGCCTGCGCGCACCTCGGTCACGTACTCGCCGAGGGTCAGGGCAACCCCGCCCTGCCCGGTGTAGAGGTCGGCGGGGAGCACCCTGATGGACCACCCGGCCGGGGTGAAGACGGGGCTGATCCAGGTGACCGTGCCGTCCTCGCCGCGTACCGCCCCGTCACACAGCCGCCGTACCATCTGCGCGGCCAGCTTGCGACGGCGCCGCTCCCGGTCGCGGGCGTGCGGGTCATGGGCGGTCTCCTGCACCCGCGCGGGCAGGGAACGCTCATTGAGGTAGGCGCCGACCAGCGCGTCCTGGATCACCGACTCCTCCAGGGCCAGGTCCGCGGTGCGCCAGTCCTCGACCGTGGTCCGTACGGCCGCCGTGTCCACGGTGAAGGTGAACATCGGCACGTCGCCCGCCAGGAGTTCCGCGATCTCGCCGTCGATGGTGGCGCGGTCCGTCGGTGCACCGGGCAGCACCTCGGCGTTGCGCAGCAGGATGTCCCGGGCGCGCTCTACGGCCGCCGCCTCGTCGTGCAGGGAGGCGGGGTGCCACAGCATCCGGCCGATGTCGACGTACGCCTGCGTGGGCCGCAGGATCCGCCGCGCCCGGGCGCCCTCGAAGCGGCGCAGCAGCAGATGCGGGTCGGTTCCGGGCCGGTGCAGATACGCGGTCATCTCGCGGAAGCCGGCCAGGATCCGGTCCCAGTACGCGCTCAGCACCGGGGTGGGGCTGGGGTGGTTGCCCGCGCCGGGCATGGCCACCAGGTCCACCTCGAAGCGGGCCGCAGCGGTGCCGCCCTCCGCGATCACGGGATTCGGGATCAGCGGCTGCTGGCCGGGCAACGCCCCGACCCCGGAGATGTCCACCCCTCCGAGCGCAAAGCCGGTGCCGCGTACGGGCAGCAGTCCGGTTCGCAGCACCGTACGGCGGATGGCCGCGGCGGCCACGTCCACTGCGTCGCCGCGGCCACTGGGCGGGAAGGGCGCGGGGGCGTCGAAGAGTGTTTCGGCGTCCACGATCACCGGCACAGGGCCCGCGGCGATCATGTTCTCGGCGTGCATGTCGGTGCCGCCGGTGAAGCGGAGGACGGCCAGCCAGTGACCGACGTTGCGGTAGAACGCGGCGAGTTCGGCGTCGTCCGCGCAGTAGCGGTGGCGGACGAACTCGGCCCAGCCGTAGCCCTCGCGCGCCAGCGTGTGCGGCACCCGTATGCGCTCGTGCGGCGCCGGGGCACCGGGAAAGCCGTCGAACAGCTCGTCCAGCAGCGCGCCCAGTGCCACATCCGCTGCGGAGGGCCGGGGCTTGTACATGACGCTTCCGCCGGCGAAGTCCACGCGGCTGACGGTCAGTCCGCCCCGATGACTGTCGCCCGCCCCGAACGCGACCCCTCGCAACTCCTCCGCCGGCGCCCCCAACAGCGGCCGCAGCACCTCGCGGTCCGCGGCGAGCCGTTCGGCGAACCCCGCCGTCGCCGCCACCGACAGCCGTGCCACGGCCGCGATCCGCGAGCCTACGGTGGGGTATCGGCCGGCCAACCGGTCGAGATAGTCCTCCTCGCAGGCCTGTTCGATGAACGAGGCCCACGTTTCCGTGTCGGAACCGGCCCCGGCCGCGCCCTCGCCGTCGGGCCGGGCGCCCGCCGCCATACGCAGTGCGTGCAGTTCGATCAGGAACAGCCGGGACAGCTTCGCGTGCAGGGACCTGAGCAGGGCGGTGTGGCCGGCCTCCAGCACCACGTCCCGCTCCGCCGGGCCCAACGCGTCGACGGCAGCCAGCCGCCGGGCCAGCTCCTCCCGCCAGGGACGGGCGATGCTGCGCACGGGACGGGTGAACCACTCCGTCTCGTCGCTCTTTCTTCCCCCTCCCGTCTCGTCCGCCTGTTCCGTCTGTTCCGGCGCCGATCCGCTCACCCGTCCACCGTCCCCATTCCGCCGCGCGTCCGCGCCCTGCCGGGCGCCCCGAACCAACGCGGGGAACCGCGCGACCGGCCGTGCTCGGCACGCAGTTCCCCACGCTCCTGTCTTCGGACCTCACTTCGTGGTGGCGCCCCAGGGTCTGGTGACGCCCCGGGCGATCAGCAGCACCAACTGCCGCGCGACCCGCTCGGGCTGGAACAGAAGCCGTAGAGGGAGTCGCTCGGGTCGGTGAGCGCAGCCTCGGCGGCGGCGCCGCCGACGTAGAGCGGCCCGGCGGGGTTGATCTGGCCGTACGCGCTCTCGGCACCCGACAGCCAGGCGTCGAGCACGGCGGCGGTGTGAACACTGGTCTGGGGCATCAGCGGCCTCCGGACGTAGGAAATCGGGCGGATTGCCCAGCCCTGAGTATCACCGGCTTCGAACACCCGTCAGACGACTAATCCAGCCACAGTCATGCGTTGTTCGTGGGGTGCGCCGTGGCCCGTGAGACGGCCGGTGCGACGGCACGGCCCCCGGCATCGCACGCGCCCAACTCGGCTGCGCCGCAAGCCGGATCTTCACAGTCATAACTCTGTTTCCCCACGGGACGATCACCGATTAGGCTCCGCAGCGCGCACGGCGGGCGCGAACAGCAAGGTGGGGGGGGCGGACATGGCCGACGATTTCGCCGAATCCGAGAGGGGCCCGAGTGCGGGCGTCCAGGCAACCGCGGCAGTGGTGCTCGTGGGAGGCCTGATAGGTGGTATGTGGGGGCTGGGGGAAGTCACCGGGCACAATGACAGTGACAGCGAGCCCGCCGTCTGCTCGAGCACTCATACGAAGAAGCAGTCGTCGAAGCGTGTGTCCGGAGCGCAGCTGTGCACGGCGCTGAACCGTCCGGACCTGCCCACGCTGCTGGGAACGCCGACGGAGCACGCGGAGAGCGCATCGGGCGGCGAAAGCGAGATCAAGTTCGCCGGCGGCACCAAGATCGCCACTCCCGAGGCGGACGTGACGCTGCCCAGCTACTCCGTGAAGCTTTCGGCTTCCTACGACGATCTGTCGGTCACCGAGATGACCGACCTCATGGGCCGGAACGCGCAGAAGCAAACGGTCCTGGGGCATCCGGCGGTCCTCTACTCCGACCGGACCATCGCCATCACGTTCAACGGCAGCAAGGCCGATACCGGCCCCGGAGGCATCGCCCGCTGCCTGATGGTCGCCCGCAACCCCAAGGACGGCGGCGGCTCCTTCGAGGTGACCATCTGGCGCCAGGACGACGTGCCGCCCGACGACGCGGCGTTGTTCCGCGTCGCCGAGCGGGTGCTGCCGACGGTGCCGGGCTGGACCGTCGGCTGACTACGGCACCCCGAGTTCGAAGAGGGCGTAGCCCGCGTAGGAGCCGGAGGCCAGAGCGGCGATGCCGAGCAGCGTGCACTGGAGGGGCAGGCTGAGGCGGCGCAGGGCCATGGCGAGGGGGATGAACAGCGGGAAGGCGGGGAGCAGATAGCGGGAGACGTTGCCGAAGATCTGCTGGCTGCTCAGGACCAGGACGATGGTGAGGACGGTGTGGACCACCAGCACCGCCGGGGGCCGCAGCCGGATGAGCAGGGGGATGAGCACGAGGGCCAGCAGTACCGTTGAGACGCCGATGACGTCCTCGAAGGGGAACGCGAAGAGGTAGTCGAAGTGGCCCACCGGGACGGATGTCAGCACATCCAGGGTCTGCCGGCCGTAGTCGAACTCGTGCCCCCAGGCACCGGCCTGGAGCTTGAAGTAGCCGCCGTAGTCGCCCATTCGGTGGCCGACCCAAGCCAGATATCCGAGCAGGCCGAGCGGTGCCAGGGCCATCGCGGTCAGCGGACGCAGGACGCCGTCCCGGCGGTGGCGCAGCGCGATGACCGCGGCGACGGCGAGCGCCGCGATCAGAGCGGCGGACGTCGGGCGATTGAGTCCCGCGGCGCAGGTGAGAAGGCCCGCGGTGAGCCAGCGGCGGGTGAGTACGGCGTAGCAGGCCCAGGCGGCGAGAGCCACGTAGAGGGAGTCGGAGTAGACCGCCCACTCCACGCCGGAACCGGGCCACACGGCCCACAGGCCGGCGGCGGCCAGCCCGGCCCGCGGGCCACCGAGCAGCGCGGCCACCGCGAAGATCCCCATGGCCGCGACGAACGAAGCGACGACCGAGACCACGAGGCCCGCGCCGTACGGGCCGAGTCCGGTGATCTCGGAGGTGAGCCGCATCAACGCGGGGTAGAGCGGGAAGAACGCCGCCGAATTGCCTTGGAGGGTGATCAGTCCGGTGGCGCCGGGGACCGGTACGAGCTCGGGGTGGTATCCGTGCACCGCGATCTGCTGGTACCACCAGCCGTCCCAGGTGCCCAGGACGTCCCAGGCATGCGCTCCGCCGCCGAACCGCGGGTGCTTCCTCCGGTAGTCCCCGGCCGAGTTCAGCAGGTACATGAAGGCGCAGAAGCCGGTGAGCTTCAGGGCGCCGTACAGGGCCAGGGCGGGTGCGTAGTGTCGGGTCGTCTCGCGTATTCGGTGGCCGGGGCCGGGAGTTGGAGGCGACGGGGGTTCCTGGCCGGGCAGGGCGGCCGGGGTGAAGGTCAGCGTCGTGTCGGCGCGGGTGTTCATGAAGCGGCGGGTCCCGTCAGGTGTCGGCGGGGCCGGGCGCGGAACACCCAGGCCCGCATGAGCAGGAACCGCAGCAGTGCCGCGGCGAGATGGGCGGCGGCCAGTACGGCGAGTTCGGCGCCGTGGCCGGCCGTGGGCGCCGCGAGGTGCAGGGCGGCGAGCGAGCCCGCGGTCAGCGTCAGGCCCACGACGAAGGTCACCAGTCCTCTGGCCTGATGGCGCAGCGCGCCGTCCCGGCCACGCAGCCGGAAGGTGAGTCGTCGGTTGGCGGCCGTGTTGACCATCGAACAGACCAACAGCGCAAGGGCGTTGGCGGCCTGCTGCCCGGCGGCCGGGCGCAGCGCCGTGAACAGCAGCAGATGCGCGAGCGTGCTCGCCGCTCCTATGACCGCGAACCACGCCAGTTGCCGGGCCCGTCCGCCAGGTGGCTCACCGGCTCTGCCCCGAGCCAGCGCGGCCCATGGGAGCGTGCCACGGGTCAACGCCCTGGCGACCCGGGCGATACCGCGCAGATCGGCGAGCACGGTGGCGCGGATGTCGACCCGGCTGTCCGGGTCGTCGATCCAGTCGACCGGCACTTCATGGATACGCAGCCCGGCACGTTCGGCGATCACCAGCAGCTCGGTGTCGAAGAACCAGCCGGAGTCGCGTACGAGGGGCAGCAGCCGCTCGGCGACGTCGCGCCGTATCGCCTTGAATCCGCACTGGGCATCCGAGAAGCCCACGGCGAGCGTGCAGCGCAACAGGGCGTTGTAGCCGCGCGAGATCACCTCCCGCTTGGGTCCGCGGACCACTCGCGAGCCGGGGGCCAGACGTGTGCCGATGGCGAGGTCGGAGTGGCCCGAGATCAGTGGGGCGACGAGGGGCAGCAGCGCCGCCAGTCCGGTGGACAGATCCACGTCGACATAGGCGACGACAGGAGCCCTCGAACCGGACCAGGCCGCGTGCAGCGCTCGGCCGCGTCCCTTCTCGGGCAGTCGTATCCACTCCACCTCGGGCAGTTCCCCGGCGAGGCGCGCGGCGATCCGCGGAGTCGCGTCGGTACTGGCGTTGTCGGCGACGGTGATCCGGAACGGGTAGGGGAACGTCTCCCGCAGGTGCGCGTGGAGCCGCCGCACGTTCGGCTCAAGGTCCGTCTCCTCGTTGAACACCGGCACCGCCACGTCCAGGACGGGCTCGTCGTGGTGCGTCGGCAGTGGTGACCGTGGCGGCAGAGGGGCGATGTCCAGCGCTGAGGCCGACCTTGGATTCGTCACGTTCTTCCTTGTTTGTGATCGTTCGCAGGGCATGCCGAAGGCACACCGGGGTGCTGGGTGGATGAGGGAGGGCGGTGCACGGCCGGGCGGCGCAGGTGCCGGGTAGGGTCCGGGCGCGTGCCGCGCCTGCTATCCGCTCGGACTGACCACCGACGAGGGGTCGCTCGACGTCTCGACCTGTTCCGTCGAGGACGCCGAGGGCGGGGGTGGGGTGCGCGTGCTCCTGGAGGTGGCCGTGCCCGTCGGCGCGGTCGCGGGTGGATTGCCTGGGTCCGAACTTCCGTCCGTGGCAGGCGGTGCGGTGGTCGTCGGCGGGCCGTCGGTGGACGGAGGGGTCGTCGTCGCCGACGAGGAGGGGGTCTCGCTCTCGGTGGCGTCGGGCGTGGGTGACGTGGTGGCGGGGTCCGACGGGCTGGCCGCGGGTCGCGGGTGGGGCCCGCTGGGTTCGTCCCTGACCGGGGTGTGGGGCCACAGGAGGATTCCGATGCCGAGTCCCGCGACCGCCAGGGCGGAACCGGCCGCCCGCTGTACCGCTCGGACACGCCTGCGGGACCGCACACCGGCTCGCAGCCGCTCGCGCTGCACGGGTTCGAAGGGAGTGTGTTCCTGGGCGCTGTGCATCAGCTGCGCCAGCTGCCGCTCGAAGTGATCCATGGCTCCTTCCTCACCTCACCGGCTCGATGACGTCGGCCAGGAGCTGACGCAGCCGGGCCACTCCACGGGAGGCGTGGGACCGCGCGGTGCCCACCGGGCAGCCCAGGACCTCAGCGACCTGCCGGTCGGGCAGGTCCTGGTAGTAGCGCAGGACCACGGCCGCCCGCTGCCGCGGACTCAGCTGGGCGAGTGCTGCCTCCAGCCGCGAACGCTCGACCACGGTCGCCGACATGTCACCCGTCGCCGCCACCTCGGGCAGTTCCTCCACGGGACGCTCGCCCCACCACCGACGCCGGGCAGAGCGTCCGGCGGCGCGGGCCAGCACCTTGCGTACGTACGCCTCCGGCGCCTCGTCGGCGATCTTCGGCCAGACGAACCACAGCTTGACCAATGACTCCTGCAACAGATCCTCGGCCCGATGCCGATCACCTCCGGTGAGCAGACGGGCCAGATGGAACAACCCCGACCAACGGGCCGCCACGAATTCGTCGTACTCACCGGCCCGTGTCTGCTCCATCCCTGCGGTCCCCGTTCTTGCCGGCTGCCTACATCAGGGAAAAGGCACTGGCCCGCCCGCGGCGCTGCATCCGGCGGGCGTGATCCGCGTCACGTCAGACCCCGGGCATGCCGATGGACGTCACGCCGGGCATGCCGATGGCCTCGGACCGCTCTCGCGATCCGAGGCCATCGGAGTGGACGGGTCGGGGGCCGCTCAGCCCTGGCCCGTCAGCCATGGCGCGCCTGGCGTCAGCCTTGGCGCGCCTTGAAGCGCGGATTCTTCTTGTTCACGACGAAGGTCACGCCCCGGCGGCGTACCACCTGCGCGCCGGGCTTGGACTTCAGCGAGCGCAGAGACTTGCGCACCTTCATGGCTGACTTCTCCTCTCCATGGGGAGCCGGACCGCGGCCGGGCTCAGCGGCCGGCCGATGCGGTACGGCCGTATCGCCGCTCGAACCGCTCCACCCGGCCGGCGGTGTCCACGACGCGGGTGTTTCCGGTGTAGAACGGGTGGCTGGCCGACGAGATCTCGACGTCGATCAGCGGGTAGGTGTTGCCGTCCTCCCACTCGACCGTCCGGGTCGAGTTCGCCGTCGAACGGGTCAGGAACGTGACATCGGCGGCGCGGTCGCGGAAGACGACCGGGCGGGACTCGGGGTGAATGCCGGGCCTCATGGGCTTTCCTCCTCGTGCGTGCGCGGCGGCAGCGGTTGCGGCAGCGGCCGGGTTCAGCGCTCTTCGCGGAACAGGACGTGCGCCCCCGCCACTCGGTCGTACTTGCGCAGTTCGAGCCGGTCAGGGTTGTTGAGACGGCTCTTGCGCGTCACATAGGTGACTCCGGTCCCCGCCGTCGACTTCAGCCTGACCACGGGGCGCGTGTTGGTGCGTGCCATGAGTTCCTCCTTCACTCACATCCCGATCTTGACCCGGGCATGTCAGCTACCGATGTAACAGCTGCTCTCGTCGCCGCATTCCCGGGTTCCGGGTGGGAGGTGAGGAGCTGTACGTACACGGGCCGGGGACGCCGTCCCCTCCACGATCACGGCCCGTACAACCGGACCAGCCCCGCAACCATTCCCTCCCCGGCCGCGGCGGCACCGCCCCTGCCGGTCGGCCGGCTCCGGCCCGCTCCGGCACGGTCACAGACCGTGCCGCGACCTCACCGGCCAGTCGCACGCTCGGGCGAGCCCATCGGGTGCGTTCAGTACCCCAAGGCAGGAAGGTCGGCCAGGCCCGTGTCGCGCATGATGCGCTCGACGAGGTGGTCCATCCGGTACACCGACCCCGCTCTCCGCGCTGGTCGGAATCCCCGATCTCGCGTGCGACCAGCACGAGCCGCAAGGGCTGCCCTGCCCCTCCCCCTTGTCGCTCCTCGGCCATGACCGTGGGTCCCATCATCGCCCGCGAGCCGCGCGGCTATCCCGAGGAACGGGTGCTGACCTCGGTTACCTTCAACGGAACCGGCAGCGCGCCGGACTCCAGGATCGTGGCGAGTCGCTCGGCCTCCTGCTTGTCGAAGCTGCCTGAGATGTCCGCTCTACCACCAGTCAGGCTCTGGCTGACGTACGGTGCGGACACCACCGCGCCGTCCAGGACGATGGCGAACTCGTTCTGCGGCGCTACTTGTCGGGCCAACTGCCCGGTGAGTGCGGCCAACGCCCGGGCACCCTTCGCATCGAAGTCGAGCCGTACCCGCCAACCGCCTG
The DNA here is from genome assembly GCF_032656585.1 of Streptomyces herbicida. Lineage (NCBI taxonomy): Bacteria > Bacillati > Actinomycetota > Actinomycetes > Kitasatosporales > Streptomycetaceae > Streptomyces > Streptomyces herbicida. The sequence continues at coordinate 281,936 of NZ_JAUYWJ010000010.1, read as the reverse complement.
CCTGCGAGTCGTACACCGCCTTGGCCGAGGCTACGTCTGAACCGTCCAGCGCCGTCGGGCCCAGCAGGTATTTGGTGTTGCGGCCGGAGGTGTTGCCGTCGGCGCCGCAGGCGACGATCAGGTCCTGCGGTCGGTCGTCCCCCGAGGCGCCTGCCCGCTGCTCCGGTTTGGCACAGTCCAGCGCGGCGTACTTCTGCTGGAGCGCCGCGTCGGGCTGCCCGGGCGATCCCGTAGTCGGCGCCGCACTGGCACTGGCACTGGGATAGGCACTGGCACTGGCACTGGCCGACTCGGCGGTGCGCAAACGCACCCCGTCCGTCACGGGACGTCCCTGCTCCGGATGAGGGCTGCTCGACGGCTGCGGTTGGCCCGGCACCTCCGTGGCCACCACGGGCCGGAAGCGGAGTCGTCCGGTACTGCCCAACTCCCGTAGTCGGTCCGTGCTGGAGGCGGGACCCGTGACGACGACCGAGTCGTCGCGCATCTCGACCCGCACGCCGGTGAGCCCCTGCGCCGTGGCCCGTCGGCGCAGCCGGTCGGCGGTCCGGCGCAGGGTGTCGGCTTTCAGCTGGGACGTCCCCTCGAAGGTCACGGTCGCCTGTGCCCCGCCGGTCGGCCCGGAGGGCTCGGCGGCAGGGCCCGAACAGGCGCAGAGCGCCATCGCGGTGACGACAGGGAGTACGGCCATGGTCAAGGCGTGACGGCAGCGCATGGACGGGATGGTTCCAAGGTCGGCCCGGCATGCGTACCCAATGACAGACCATGTTTTCTCTTTTTCCTTTGCTTTCGCTCGGCTTCGCTTGCGCGCGAGTGCGGTTCGGCTTCTTCCGGCCCTTCCGGCTCCTCTGGGCGTGCGCCAGGGGCGCGTGCGGCCGGGCGCACGCCTTGATGTGCGCTCCTTGGCTCAGTGTGCTTCCGCGCGTGGCGTCTGTGGCACGAACTCCGATGTGGGCCTGGTACCGAAGTGCTTAATGTGGTCGCGGCCCATAGGGGGCGGGCAGCCAGTGCCTGGGGAGAGACCTGGCCATCACAGGGGGACAGCACACGGGATCAGGTCGCGGGGCCGTCGTAGCAGGTCAGCAGGGCCGTCGTAGCGCCCAATTGCGCATGCCCGCCGGAAACCGCAGCCATGAGCCATGCGTCAACGCGGAGTTACCGCGCGCGGTCCGAACCACCCGTGCGCGACGTCGTGTGACGCGGTGCGGCTGCAGCACGACAGGTAAGAGGGACGGGCAATGGATCTGAACAAGCAAGAGCGGCGCGCGAGGCGACGGTGGGGCGTCGTCCCGAAGTGGCTGGAGGTCCTCGCGGTGTGCGCCGCCACGATGGCCGCGGGCTTCTTCGGTGGCCGGCAGACGGTGGTCCTGACGGGCGATCCACGACCGGCGGTCACCGTGACCGCCACGGCCACGGTCACGGCGAGTCCGCAGCCGGAGGTGAGCCAGGCGGGCGGCGGCTCCGGCACCGCCACCGACAGCAGCACACCGACCTCGGACGAGACGACGGCGACCGACACGGCTTCGCGGGTCTACCTCGCCGACCTCGATTCCGTGGACAGCGTGGGTGACGTGAGTGCGCAGCCCATCACGATCCGCGGGCACCACTACGCCAAGAGCATCCGGCTCGGCTGCGACGCCACCGGAAACAGCGTCGTCTACAGCACCAGCGGGTACAGCAGGCTGCAGGCCAAGGTCGGCATCCTGGCCGACTCGCACAACGCGATCGGTTCCATCGGGACGATCAAGGTCGCGAACGCGGCCGGCAATCCGATCGGGAACGAGGTGACCGTGAAGTCCAGTGAGGTGGACGACCTCTCGCTCGACATCTCCGGCCAGGACCAGGTCCGGATCACCTGTGTCATGACGAAGTCGGGTGACGAGTCCAGCACGTACTTCTTCAGCGGTCTCGGCGACGCGACCCTGTCCTGAGCGCCGCAGGCCTCGCAACCCAGGAAGGGGAGTTCATGCCTCCTCGTGCCGACGTCGTCGTCTTCACCGCGCTCGGCGTGGAGTCTCTTGCGGTCCGGGAACACTTGACAGGCCCCCTGGTCGAGCACGAGGCCGGCGGTGCCCTGTTCGAGGTGGGAACCTTCACCGGTCTGCACGCCGAGTGGCGGGTGGCCTGTCTGGAGACTGGTGAGGGCAACGTCGCGGCCGCGGCCCTCTTCCAGCGGGCGGTGGCGGAGTTCCGGCCTCGCCATGTGTTCTTCGTCGGCATCGCGGGCGGTCTGAAGGACGTCGTACCGGGCGACGTCGTCGTGGCCCGGTACGTCTACGACTACGAGCGCGGCAAGGACACGGAGGACGGGTTCCGCGCTCGTATCACCACCCATCTGTCGACATTCGCCCTCGTGCAGCGGGCTCAGGCCGTGGCCCGTACCCCGGACTGGCGCAAGCGGATCACGGCCCCGCCGCCCGGGGGCGAGCCGAGGGTGTTCGTCAAGCCGATCGCGGCGGGCTCCAAGGTCGTCGGACATGAACGGTCCGCCACCGCACGTCTGCTGGCCGAGCACTGCGGTGACGCGGTGGCGGTGGAGATGGAGGGCCAGGGCTTTCTGCAGGCCGCCTACTTCAACGCGGGCCTGGAGGCTTTGGTCGTGCGGGGCATCTCCGACCGGCTGTCCGACAAGGGGGAGCACAACGACCGTGTCTGGCAGCCGGCCGCGTCCCGGCACGCCGCCGCGTTCACCTTCGACGTCCTCAGCCGACTGCAGCCGCCGGAGCCCCGGGGACACGGCCTGGGCCGGCCGGTGACGGACATGCGAGCGGTCTCCCGTGCGGCCGAGGGCCAGTCGACGATCGGGTTCGGCCCCGACCACACGGTGGTCGTGGTCTCCGGAAACGGATCCGTGGAACGCTGGGACCTGGACTCGGGTGAGCCGTTGCCCGGAGCCCCCGGCGGAGGGGATCTGCGCTTCGGTCATCAAGCGGTCGTCTCTCCTTTCCGGCACAGCGTCGCCGTGGCCCGTCGGCAGAGTCTCGACCTGCTGCATTTCGCCGGGAGGTCGGGAGAGCACCGCCACTGCTCGGTACCGCTCGGTGGGGAGGAGTTCCTGGTGGCCGGGGGCGGGGACGTCCTCGCCACGCACGACCGGCATCGGGTCGCGCTGCGCGGTTTCGACGACGGCAGGATTCTCCGGGAGGTTCCGTGCCCCTCCGGTCTGGCCGCCTCGTCCATCAGCACGGACGGCTCCGTGGTGGCGCTGGCGACGACCAACTCGGTCCACGTCCATCGCCCGGGGATGCCCGCGACCGAGTGGCCGATTCGCAACCGCCTGGAATTCCTGCGCCCGGGCTGCTGCGTGGCCGTCTCCCCGTCGGGCGCGTACGTCGCCTGCGCCACGTTCCGTGAACTCGTCGTCCGGCGGATCGCTGACGGATCCGTCGTCCTGCGCCGCGACTTCAGCGGACAGGAGAGCCGTGACGGCCTGGGTGCCAAGGGGATGCGTCTGCTGTGCACGGACGCCGGCGGCGTGCTGTGGCTGCGGCGTGGACGGCTCTGCCAGGTCACCGACAGTCCAGAGATCCGTCATCTCGAACAGGCGGGCCGCTACGACGACTTCGCCGTCCACCCCGACGGCGGTCTCCTCGCTGCCGCGGGGAGCCAGAACCTGGTGCGTGTGTGGCAGTGGAGCGGATGAACCGCACCGCGCGGCCGGCGATCCGCTTCAGGTACGCACCTGCGAGGAGACCTGGGGCGCACCCGCCCAAGCGAGCAGGACCACCGAGCACACTGCCGCGAGCGCACACCAGGTCGAGACGAACTCCAGACGCCACAGGGTCCAGCAGACGAGCGCGCCGACGGCCACCACGATCCCCAGCACCACCAGCCGCCGGTCACCGGCCAGGAGCAACGAGCCCACCGTGGCCAGCAGGTAGCCCGCGACGAGCAACTGCGGATGGGAAAGGTGGACCGCGTAGCCGACTGTGCGGCCGCGGATCTCGGCCGTCACCGGGCCGGTGGCAACGGCGTACAAGAGCACCGCGCCCGTCAGCACTCCGACGGTGAGGGGAAGGATCAGCCGGGGCCGGGCCTGCCGTGGGGCGGCACACACCACAGCCACCGGCACGTAGACGGCCAACAGCGGTAGCGCGATGACCGCCCAGACCACGGTGGCGGGTCCGCTGCCCCCGCCCGCTTCCCAGACCATCGACTCGACGATCTGATGGGCCCCGAGCAGCAACGGCAGGGCGGCGAGCGGAAGATCCCGGCTCCTGCGCACGCGTGCCACACAGGCCACCCCTACGGCCGCCACACCGGTGCCGGCCACGAGATCGGCCGTCGCACTCCAGCACATCACGCCACCATGAGGTCCGTCGTCGTGCGCCTCCGCCCTCGCCGCGGACCACGCTACGTCCTTGATACCCAGGCGGCCCGGGTGACACGACAGCCGCCCCGAGCTACCCCTCGTCACCCGGGGATGATTGGCTGGCCCCGGCCATCGCACCCCGGCCCCACCGGGCCGACCCGCAGGAGGACTCCGCACCATGAGCAACCCCTACACATACGAGTACAAGGTCGTCACCTTCCGGGAGTCGCTGATCGGCGACGCCCTGGACAGCGACAAGCTGGAGAAGGTCCTCAACAAGCACGCCGAGGACGGCTGGGCCCTCAAGGCCATCACCTCCGCCGACGTCAAGGGCCGCATAGGCCCCGGAGCCGTCGAGGGCCTCCTCCTGACCTTCGAGCGCCCGCGCGGCTGACGACCCCGGACCGCGGACCACGCCACGCACCCGGCGGCCCAGAGGAAAGCGGGCGTGCCGGGTGCACCGCACTCGAGCGTGCCGGGTGCTGGATGAGCCCTCCGGAAGCAGGCCTACGATCATCCCCATGAGCGCGTGGAACGAGAGTCTTGATGCGGCGGGGATCCTGGACCCGCAGTTGCGAAGCGACTACGACGCTCAGCGGAGGCTGGTGTCGCGCGGCCGCCGCACCGCTTATCTGGCGGCCCGGTTGCTGTTGCCGCGGCCGTCGCTGCCGCACGTGGTCGCGGCAACGGCCGTGATGCATCACGGTGACAACCTGCTGGACTCCGGTCCCGAAGCGCAGCGGTTCGCGGCCTGGGCATCGTGGGAACAGCAAGTTCGCAAGGGGCTGGACGCGGGGGCGAGCGACGATCCGCTGGTCCGCACGCTCGTGCACTCTGCCGCCGCTCATCCGCGGCTGCGTGAGGCGGTGGAGTCGTATCTGTGCACCGCCACCGCGGATTTGGATTTCAACGGCTTCGCCACGGAAGCCGACTACCAGGCCTACCTGGACGCCTATTCGCTGCCGGCTTTCATGCTGGTCGCCGTGCTGCTGGGGCCGGAGACCGACAGTGCTCCGTTCCGGGCAGCCTGCCGGACGCTCATCGACGGAAGTCAGCGGCTGGACTTCGTCAACGATCTCGCCGAGGACCTGCGAGAGGGGCGGATCGGCATCTCCGCCCAGGCACTGGAGCGCCACGCCGTCACGCTCGAGGACCTCGCCAAGGGCCGGGAGCCGGCGGGTCTCGGCGAGCTGGTGAACCACCAAGTCGCCGCGGCCCGGGCGTCCTTGGAGGCCGCCCGGGAGTTGCCCGCCTTGACCACGGCTCCCGGCCGGGTGCTGTTGACCGCCCTGGTCGACATCGAACTGCTGACCGCGAAGGCGGTACTCGCGCGGGGGCCACGACTGCTGCACGGCTCGGCGAGCCCGTCACCGGTGGCTGCGTTGCGGGTACTCATCAGCGCCCGTCGGCGTAAGTAGACTGCGGCGGAACGGGGAGCAGACGCGCGCGAAGAACGGAGCGTTCCTCGAGCTCGGCTGCTCCCCCGTTCGAGCAACCGGCGGCCATGCGGACGCCGAACCAGTCGCTGTTACGCGGCAAGACGCTCGGCAACAGCCTTCGCCTTGGCGGCCGCGTCCTGCAGGGCCCGCTCCCGGGACGACTCGAAGAGCGGCACGAGCTCGGCCATGGCCGGGTTGTGCGGTGCCAGGGTGAGTTCGGGGATGATGAAGTCCAGGTCCAGGGCGAGGGTGTCGGCGAGGATCGCCTTCAGGTAGTTCTGGACGTACTCGAAGGGCTCACGCGGGGTGCCCGGCGCGTAGGAGCCGCCGCGGCTGGCCACGACGGTGACGGGGATGCCCTTCGCGGAGGGGGCCTCCCCAGCGGTACGGCCGAACAGGATCACGTTGTCCAGCCACGCCTTGAGGGTCGACGGGATCGTGAAGTTGTACATCGGCGCGCCGATCAGCACCGCGTCCGCCTGCTCCAGCTCCTCGATCAGCTTCACCCGCTCCGCGAAGGCCGCCGCCTGTTCCGGGGTGTGCGCGGCGGGCTCGGCGAAACCGGCGGTGTGGGCGTCGGCGGTGATGTGCGGGACCGGGTTCGAGGCCAGGTCGCGGTAGATCACCGTGCCGTCGGGGTGCTGCTCCTGCCAGGTCTTACGGAAGACGTCCGTGACAGCACGGGAGGCGGACCCCCCGCTCGGGAAGACGGACGAGTCGATGTGCAGCAAGGTGGCCATGCGTGTCTCCAGGAGAGCGAGCCCGAGGCGAAGCACCCGGGCTGAGTTTTCGTACTCAGCTATATCTAACACAGGTACTTACTTTTCTTCACCCCCACATGACAGGGCAGTACCCTGACCCCATGGCGGCGGATCAGAACCACGACGTGGCGGCATGTAAGCGAGTGGACGACGGCATCACTCGCGTCTTCCAGTTGCTCGGTAAGCGCTGGAGCGGCCCGATCGTGTCCGTACTGGTGGAACAACCTGCACATTTCGCAGATCTGCGCAGGGCCGTCCCCGGCATCAGCGAGCGCATGCTCTCCGACCGGCTGGCCGAGCTCGGCGCCGCCGGACTCGTGGTGCGCGAGGTCGACGAAGGGCCGCCACTGCGGGTCTCCTACCGACTGACCGAGTCCGGGGCCGCACTGGAGCCCGCACTGAAGGAGCTCGGTGAATGGGCGAAGAGGCACCTGCCGGAGGCCGGGCCCTGCATGGAGACGGCCTGGAAGTGACAGCCACGGCGGACGGGCCGGCGGCGGCCAGGCCCGGCAATAGCAGGCGGCCAGGTGGGGTCCGCGGTGAATCAGCCCTCACCGTGGGCCATTCATGAAGGACCCGCGCCCGTGGCACGCGACGGAGAAACACCCTCACACTCCGCGACGACGCGATCACAAGGAGTGGTGACCCTCGCGCGGAGTCGCCTCAGTTCCAGGCCCTGGACCCTGAGCGCTGAGCCCAAAGTCCCCAACCCCTGGCCCCGGGCCGACGACCGCCCCTCCCCCGCCGGCAGGGCACGCGCGTGACTCATGAAGGCGCGCAGGCCGACCTCGAAGGCCCGGTCTGCCCGGCCTTCGCCGACCGCGGCAAGAGCCTTCGCCAGATGGGGCGTGGGGATCCGGTCCGTCAGCTCCCACATCGTCTCCGGCGCGGCGAGGTCCAGGGCGGAGCCGAGCACAAGGTTCTCCATGGCGATCAGCAGCGGCATGACGTCGGCCACGGCCACCCTCCGCTCCGGCTCCCTCGGCACCGCCGACATCGCCTTCGTCGTCTCCGCCGCCGCTCCCCTGACCGTCATGGCCGGCGTCGCTCCCCTGGCGATCCTGCTCGGCGGCAGCGGCGCCCCCGTCGGCTGTCTCCTCGTCGGCATCACCCTCGCCGTCTTCGCCGTCGGCTTCACCGCCATGAGCCGGCACGTCAGGAGCGGCGGCGCCTTCTACGCCTTCATCACGCGCGGACTGCTCCGCCCGATCGGCATCGGCGCCGCCCTGCGCGGTGTCCTGGCCACGGCCCGCAGTCCCCAGGGCGCCGCCGCGGCGCGGTCCGGACTCACCGGCCTGGAGGCCCTGGAGGGCTGCACCACCCACGCGGCCCGCGCCGCCGGCGGGTCCGACACCGCGGGCCGCATCGCCCCGGGCTGCCGTGCCGACCTCACCGCCCTGTCCGTGGACCCGGTCCACGCACCCGTCGACGAACTGACCGACGCACCCGTTCTGTTGACCGTCACCGGGGGACACCTCGTACACCGGCACATCTGAGGCACCGAGGTCCTGCCCGGACCCCATTGGCCGGCTGCGCTCAAGAGCAGGAGCGTGGAACCGCCCCTCGGCGTGGTGACAAGGGGCGGTTCCACGCAAGCGGTCCGGCCGGGCCGAGGTCAGGTCGACGGCAGCGAGGCCCTGGGCGACGCGGAAGTCGGACGGTGACGCGATGATGGGTACGACCAAGCGCGCACGGGTCGCCCGGAAGCGCACCTGAGCAGCGGGGTTCAAGGAACGGAGTGAATGGATGACCAGTCGGGTGATGCTGATCTCGCCGGCGATGAACGCGGCCCTGCGCCAGGCCCGCTTCGACGACGGATCCCCGCTCGACACGGCCGGCACGGCCCGCGCCCGGTCGGCCGCCGATGCTCTCCCGGCTGCCGACCGCACCCTCGCCTCCCCCACCGTCCGCTGCCGGGAGACGGCCTCGGCGCTCGGCCTCGACGCCACCGACTCGTCTCCGCTGAACGGCTTGGACATGGGCCGCTGGCGAGGCCGCACACTGGACGAAGTCAGCGCCGCCGAGCCGGACGGGATGGCTCGCTGGCTGACGGACCCTCAGGCGGCCCCGCACGGCGGGGAGTCGGTGCACGAGCTGTGCCTGCGCATTGCGCACTGGCTGGACGAGGCGGCACAGTTCTCCGGCCGTACCGTGGCGGTGGTGGAACCGGAGATCGTCCGCGCCGCGACCGTGCGCGTGCTCGGGGCGCCCGAGTCCGCTTTCTGGCGTCTCGACGTACCGCCCCTGACCGCAACCGAGTTCAGCGGTCGCGCGGGGCGTTGGAACGTGGGGCTGGGGAGCCGGCTCGGGACAGCCTGACGTGCTTCAGGACCGCAGGAAGTCGGCCAGGCCCTCCAGGAGCCGGTCCACGTCCGCCGCGTTGTTGTACGGTGCGAGACCGACCCGCAGGCCGCCGGTGTCGCCCAGGCCGAGGCGCCGGGAGGCTTCGAGCGCGTAGAAGGAGCCGGCCGGCGCGTGCACGCCGCGGGCCGCCAGGAAGCGGTAGGCGTCCGTCGCGTCGCGGCCCTCGAAGGTGAGGAGCAGGGTCGGGGTGCGATCGGCCGCGCGGGAGTGGATCGTGATCCCCTCCAGTTCCGACATGCCCTTGTCGATCCGCGTCCGCAGCGCGTCCTCGTGCCCTTCGAGGGCGACGGCCGCGGCGGCCAGTCGCTCTCGGCGCGTGCCCGTCGCGGTGGTGTCGAGGCGGGCGAGGAAGTCGACCGCCGCGCGTGTACCGGCGAGGAACTCGTAGGGCAGGGTGCCGAGTTCGAAGCGCTCCGGGACCGCATCGGTCGACGGGAGCAGCTTGTCCGGGTGCAGGGTTTCCAGCAGTTCGGGACGGGCGGCGAGGACCCCGTGATGCGGGCCGAGGAACTTGTACGGCGAGCAGGTGTAGAAGTCCGCGCCGAGCTGGTCGACGTCGACCAGGGAGTGGGCGGCGTGGTGAACCCCGTCGACGTAGAGCAGCGCGCCGGCCTCGTGCACCGAACGGGAGATCTCGGCGATCGGGGGCCGGGTGCCGATCAGGTTGGACGCGGCGGTGACGGCGACCAGCCGGGTGCGCCCGGAGAGCACGGCACGGATGTCGTCGGCGGTCAGCTCACCCGTCGCGGGGTCGAACTCCGCCCAGCGGACAGTGGCACCGGCCTGCTCCGCGGCCTGGATCCAGGGGCGGATGTTGGAGTCGTGGTCGAGTCGGGTGACGACCACCTCGTCGCCGACGGCCCAGTTCTTGGCGAGGGTACGGGAGAAATCGTAGGTGAGCTGGGTGGCGCTGCGTCCGAAGACGATTCCTGCGGGGTCGGCGGCCAGCAGGTCCGCCATGGCACGTCGGCTCTCGACGACGATCACCTCGGCGTTGGCCTCTCCCACCACCTCGTGGCCGCGGTTCGACAGGGGGTTGGCGAGGGCGTCGGAGATGGCCTGGATGACCGGCTGGGGGGTCTGCGTGCCTCCGGGGCCGTCGAAGTGGGCGATGCCGGCGGCGAGGGCGGGGAACTGGGCGCGGACGCCGGTGACGTCGTAGCTCACGGGTGCTCCTGTCCAGGACTGGATTGAAGTGCGCGGGAAGCATGTCATCCGGATCGTCCGGGGCACACCACTCCCCCCAACCGACGCCTACCCGTTTGTCCCACCTGCACCGCTCTGAGGGACGGAGAAAGCCTGGTCATGGGGGCTGACCAACCCTTCGACCACTTCGCCACCGACGAGCCTCGCCATGCTCATCTGCGGCCTCGCGGTCGGCTTCATGTGGGCGTTCTACGAAAAGCTCACCACGTCGGATCCCACGACAGCGGTGAGGTACGCACAGGAGACCCCTTATAACACTCGTCATAGCCCGGTGTACGCTCCCTCTATAACGACTGTCATAGGAGGATGTCGTGACCGTGATCACCGTGGTCGCTCGCGAGGGGCGCCTGAATCTCGAGCAGCGGCGCACGCTGGCCGAGACACTGACGGATGCCGTGCTGGTACCGGAGGTCGGCCAGTTCGCCCCGGCCGCGCGGGGCGGGTTCCAGGTGCATTTCGTGGAGCGCAAGCCCGGCATGATGGCCATGGGCGGCCGACTGCTGGCGGACACCGCGGACCACCTCGACGTCATGGTGATCGATGTGGCCGTCATGGCCGGGGACTGGCGTCAGGAGGTCCGGGCCGAGGTCATCGAGCGCATCCTGGCCGCGATGGCACGGGCCTGCGGCCTCGAGGAGCCGTCGCCGACCTGGTGGGTCAACCTCCGAGTGATCGAGGAGGGCAGCTGGGGCTCCCGCGGCGGTGTCCTGTCGATTCTGTCGCTCCTGGACAGCGGCGTGTTCACCGAGGAGAAGGCCAAGGCCGTCCGCGCGGCGGTCGGCGAGGACGCCCTCCACAGCTAGCGCGCCGCCTCAGCCCTTGATCGCCGCGAGGACCAGCTTCTGCAGTTGCTCGGCGGTGTGGTCGAGCGGCTGGGTGCTGCGCTTGGCTCGGCACATGGCGACCGTCCCCTCAACGGCCGCCACGACGAGGGTGGCGAGCTGCGCGGCCTGGTCGGAGTCGGCGCCGTGCTCTTGCAGGGAGGCGGCCAGCAGTCCCTCCCACTCGTCGAAGATCTCGGCGGCCGCCACCACGGCCGCGGGGACCTCGTCGGCGGGCGGTTCCTCGATGGAGACCGCCAGGACGGGGCATCCGGCACGGAATTCGGTGTCGACGACGACCTTGCGCCACAGGTCGAGGAAGGCGCGCAGGCCGGCGGCCGGGCCTGCCCGCAGCTCCTTGCGCAGACTGCGGGCGACGGTCTCACCGGCGTAGCGGACGGCTTCCGTGGCGAGTTGCTGCTTGCCGTCCGGGAAGTAGTGGTAGGTCGAACCGAGCGGAGCCTTGGCATGCTTGGCCATCTCGCGGATGCTGGTCGCATTCAGGCCACGTCGACTGATCATGTCGGCCGCACCGGCCACGATCCGCTCGCGCGTCTGCGGACTGGTCTGGTTCACCTGCGGATTCTCCTCGCGACCGCTGGATATGACGACCGTCATAGTCTACCTTGACAGCGGCCCATGGCGACTGATCGACGGCTCGGTCCACGGTGTGGCCATGCCCTTTGCCCTGTCCGCTTCCGCTCCTGTGCCGCACGATCCGGGGCCGCCCTTCGAGCAGTGGCCTGGAGGCAGCGGTGCCACGGCATTGCTCGGCTGTTCCGCGGACGCGCCCTTGCCTCTGTGCGCCCCGATGCGACGCGCCCCTGCCTCTGTGCGCCCCGGTGCGGAGCCGGGAGGACCGATTCGGGGTGCGAGTGGTGGCCACATTCGGCAGTGAGCTGCACGTCTCTGCCGCGCGACCGCCCATCGAGCGGGCACACACCGAACTGCTGTCACTGGAACACGTATTGTCCACGGGTGGCAGGCACGCTCGCCCGTCGCAGATCGGGGGCTTGCTCCTCGGCTACTCGGGTAGAGCGATGGGAGGAGGGGGGACTCCCGTACGGCGCGGAGCTGATGACAAGTGATGTGCTCGTGACCCATGTCGGCGGCGACGGTGCAGCGGAGGGACCGGGTGACGGGCCGGAGGCTGTCGCATCGGACATCACCGCGGCCGTGGAGAGCCTGACGGCCCTGTGGGCGCAGGCGGCGCAGGAGGCGGCTCTGCGCTTGTCGCTCCACCAACTGCGGGCGCTGCACGCCGTGGAGAGCGCCCCCGGAGTCAATCTGACCGCTCTGGCGGACCGGTTGGACGTAGCCCTCCCTGCGGCCAGTCGGCTCTGCGACCGGCTGGAGGCGGCCGGACTGCTCCAGCGCGCCCTGCATCCGCACAAGCGTCGCGAGGTGCAGCTGGGCCTCACCCCGCAGGGACGGCGTGTGCTGGCCGATGTGGCGGCCCGCCGCAGACGGGCCCTGGCGGCGGCGCTGGCCGCGATGGAGCCCGCCCAACGGTCGGCGCTGCGCCGCGGCATGTATGCCTTCCTCGCGGCGCAGCAGACGCCGCCGCGCCGGCCCGGGGGGCCCGACGCTCGCTGACGACGAGGCTCACGGCGTGGTGCGGCACAGCAGGAGGCACACGTCGTCGTCGCGCTCGGAGTCGTACAGCATCGGCTTGAGCAACGAGTCGGCGCACCCGTCGAGATCCTCCAGTTCCGCCGTGCTCAGTGCGGCGAGCGACTGCGCGAGGCGGTTGATGCCCGGGTCGATGCCCTGCGCCCGGCGCTCGACCAGGCCATCGGTGTAGAGGGCGAGCGTCGAGCCGGGCGAAAGGTGTGCGGTGTGGTTCTCGAACTCGTGGGAAACGGGGACCCCGAGCATGATGCCGGGTTTGGCGTCCAGGACCCGTACCGTGGCGTCGGGCAGGCGCACCACGCCGGGCGGGTGCCCCGCGGCCGACCACACGACTTGGGGATCACCGGGCCTGAAGCGGGCGATGACCGCGGTCGCGTACAGCTCGGGCTGCTGGTGGCGGAGCATGCGGTGCAGCCGGGTGAGGATCCGCGCCGGACTGTCCCCCTCGACGGCGTAGGCCCGCAGCGCCGTGCGCAACTGCCCCATCATCACGGCCGCGTGGAGTCCGTGCCCGGTGACGTCCCCTATGACGGCGAGGACGCTGCCGTCGGGCTGGGGGAAGGCGTCGTACCAGTCACCGCCGATGTTGAGGCCGTAGGTGGCGGGCAGATAGCGGGCGGCCAGGAACAGCCCTTCGGACGTGGGCAGTTCGGTCAGCTGGGCGCGCTGCAGGGCCTCCGCGGTGTCGCGATGCTGTTCGTAGCGGCGGGCGTTGTCCAGGGCGATGGCCAGTCGTCGCGCCAGTTCGATGAGCATGACGCAGGTGTCGGGATCGAAGCGCGGACCGGGCGCCGTGAGGGTCAGTACGCCCAGGACTCCGCGGGCGCTGAGCGGGATGCACAGCAGGGGCCGGACCGGGGACAGCACCGAGGCGGGCAGGTCCTCGACGCCGGGCAGGCCTCCGAGGTGGGCCGCGGCGTGCTGGGGGCGCCCGCTGCGGGCCGCGGCGACCGCGGCGGCCGGGTGCTTGCCGGGGCGGGGTGTGCGGTCGTCGTCGAAGAGCCAGATGTCGACGTGGTGGGCGTATTCGGGGACGAGGAGCCGTGGCAGCCGGCGCAGGATGTCGTCGTGGTCGAGCGACGCGGTCACGACGGCGCTTGCGGTGGCGAGGAAGGTCAGCAGTCGCCGCGCGCTCTCGGCCTCGGCCCGGGCGGCCCGTTCGGCGTCGAGGAGTTGGCGCTGGGAGTGGGAGGCGGCGTCGAGTTCGGCGTGGAGGGCGAGGACCCCCTGATTGGTCTGGTGCAGTTCCTCGCGGTGGAGGCGGACCAGCTCCTCCATCTCGTCGAGCCTGGTCAGGACCGCCGCGGTGTCCTCGTCCGCGTTCAGCAGGGCCTCGCCCAACCCCGTGCCGTCCGGGTCAGGTTCGTCGGGGCCGGTGTGCCGCACCGGGGCGGGGCAGGTCAGGGTGAGTTGCCGAGACGGGCGGCCGGGCTGCCGTATGTCCGCTCGGATACGCCGGCCCGCGTCAGCGTCGGGCTGCTCGGTGGCGAACACCAGTTCCGCGCCTCCCTGGTCGAGGCACTGCCGCAGCTGGGCGGTGAGTGCGGTCAGGAAGCGGGCACGTTCGCGCGCGGGTGCGCCGGCCGCCGACGCGAGCCGTGCCGCGAAGGCGCGGGCGCGGGCGGCATCGGCGGCCGAGCCGATCTTCCAGGGGTCAGGTGCTGTGATCATGCGTGCGGGTCCGGCGGTCGGGGGCGAGTACGGCCACGCTCGTGTCGTCGCGTACGGGTCGGGCGGGGCTGCTGGCGTCGCGCAGGATGACCGCGGCGACCACCGCCGGGTCATGGGCGAGCAGTTGCGGGTCGTCGGGAGGCGACCAACGGCTGGGCAGTCCGTCGCTGTGCAGCACGAGGAGACTGTCCGGGGTCCACGGCACTCGTCGTACGGGGACACCGGCCGGGAAGTGGCCGCCGACGATGCCGGGGTGGGAGAGCAGCGGCTCCCAGGCGTCGCCGGTGCGCAGCCGGGCGCCGATGTTGCCGACCCCGGCGAAGTGGAGTTCGCCGGCGTCCTCGTCCAGCTGTGCCACGGCGACGGCCGCGCCGCGGGTGGGCCGCAGCGCCGAGTCCAGGCGCCGCAGCATATCGGCGGGCGGCAACTGCGCCGTGCGGCGCAGCTCCCCGACCGCGGAGGTGGATGCCTCCGCCGCCTTGGGGCCGTGACCGAGGCCGTCGGCCAGCATCAGGGTCAAGCGCGGGCCGGAGCGCACGAAGGTCCAGGCGTCACCGGAGTGCTCGGCGTGGGCGAGCGGCACGTTGATGCCTCCCGCACGGGGGCCGGGCTCGGGCCGCTCCTGCCACGGGCCGGGTTCCTGGTCGATGCGTGCCATCGCGACCGCGCCTTTGCCCGGCGCGCTGTGCAGGTCGAAGGCGCTGGATATGCGCAGGCAGGTGCCCAGTCCCGCGCCGAGGGAGGTGGCGGCGGTGCTGTAGCCGTCGCGCATGGCCGCCACCACGTCGGCGATGCCGGGACCGTGGTCGAGGGAGAAGAGGTGCACGGACGGTCCGCGGGTGCCGTCGGCGGCGGGTGTGTGCTCCACGATGTTGATCACCACATGACCGCCGCCAGCGTGCTTGAGCAGGTTGGTGGCCAGCTCCGTGGCCGCCAGGGCCGTGATCGCGGTGCGGTGCGCGCCGAGGGCGGCGTGGGAGCCGGCTTCCTCGGCCGCCACGCGGACGTCCCGGACGCGGGTGGAGTCGTGTACGGGGATGTCCCACACCCTGCTCATCCGGACCCCCTGCGGGAGGCGGGCACGGGGGCGACCCAGGCGATGACGGTGACGGTGGTGCCCCGGCCGGGTTCGGTGTCGACGCTGAACTCGTGGACGAGTCGTCTGGCACCGCTCAGGCCGAGGCCCAGGCCGCCGCCGGTGGTGTAGCCGTCCGTCATGGCCAGTTCGAGGTCCCGGATGCCGGGGCCGGTGTCGGTGAAGGACAGCTGCAGGCCACGGGTCCGTCCGTTGTCGAGCGGGCAGATCTCGGTCACTCCCCCACCGCCGTGCACGAGGGTGTTGCGGGCGAGTTCACTGGCCGCGGTGACCAGTTTCGTCTGCTGCACCAGCCCGAAGCCGAGCCGGGCCGCGGTCTGCCGCACCTGCTGACGTGCCCGGGCGAGGTCCCCGTCGGAGCGGATCGGCAGCCTCGTCGGCGCGTTGGGGTGGGAGGCAGGGGTCACATCTCTCCCCTCCGCCCGCTCGTGGGAGCCGGGCCGGTCGGCTGCAAGAGCAGATCCATCGCGCGTCCCACATCGAGTGCGGTGGTCAGCCCCGGGAGGGTCAGCCCCAGTTCGACCAGAGTGATCGCCACGGCGGGCCGCATGCCGGCGAGTACCGTGCGGGCGGCCAGCAGCCGGGCGCTGGAGGCGATCTCGGCGAGGATCCGGCCGAGGAACGAGTCGACGATGTCGACGCCGGAGACGTCGATCACCACGCCGGTCACCTTGCTGTGCGCGATGCGATCCGTGATGTCCAGCTGGAGCTGCTCGGCCATTTCGTCGTGCAACTCGCCCTGGAGGCTGACGAGGAGAACGTCTCCCAGCGTCAGGACAGGGACGGCGGGACCCGAGGACAGGCCGCTCACCGCGGGCTCGCACTGGCGTCCGCGCGCGGCGAGACCTCGACGCCCTGCCGGCCGAGCGCGTAGGCCAAGGCGTCGGCGAGCGAGGCGCGGGTGAGTACCGAGCCCAGGTCGATGCCGAGGTGCACGATGGTCTGCGCGATCGCGGGCCTGATGCCGGAAACGATGCACTCGGCGCCCATCAGCCGAGCCGCGGCCACCGTCTTCATCAGATGCTGGGCGACGAGCGAGTCGACGGTGGCGACGCCGGTGATGTCCAGGATGGCGAAACTGGCGCGCTGTTCGACGATCGCCTCCAGCAGGCTCTCCATCACCACCTGGCTGCGGGCGCTGTCCAGGGTGCCGATGAGCGGCACCGCGACCGTGCCCTCCCACAGCTTGATCACCGGGGTGACCACTTCGAGGAGTTGCTCCCGCTGACGTGAGATCAGCTCTTCGCCGGCGCTCAACGCGGTCTCCATCACGACCAGGCGCAGGGTGCCCATCAATACGGTCAGTGCCGTCAGGCTCTCCATGGCCCGTGGGTCGGTCAGGTCCGCGAACTCGGCCCGCAGCAGCTCGTCGGCCGACGGGCGCAGTCCGGCGACCTCGTTGGCGACCGCGGCCGGCCCGGAGCCCGCACGGGCCCGGGCCGCGGCCATGCGCCCGAGCTGGTCGCGCACCGCGTCGAAGCCGGGCGCCGCAACGTCCTCCAGTCTCCCGGCACCCGCCACCAGGGACAGGGCGTCCACGACCGCCTTGCAGGCCTCGACCGCCTCGTCCCGGGAGACGGTGAAGACCGTACGGAACAGGGGAGCGTCCGCCCAGCGCTGGGCGATCTGCTCCCGGCGCCGTACGAGGAAGTCACTCATCTGCCGCGCTGCCGACGCGTGCGCCGCGTCCTGTTCCGACACCAGCATCGTCTCCCTCTGCGCAGGCTGAGTGCCTGCCGGTCGTCGTCGGCCCCTCGACGGCCGATAGTTGCCGCATGACAAACATTAGCGAAGAGCGTCCGACGCGAACAACACGTGATCGCAATCCACGAGCAGACCGTCGACCACGCCGGACCGGTCAGCGTCCGCGCCAGTCCAGGCAGACCACCATGGCGTCGTCCTGGGGCGCGTTCTGGCCGCGGTGGCCCGGCAGTTCGCGCAGGACGGCTCTGGGGACCTCGGCAGCGGGCAGCAGCCGGGTCGACATGATCGCCCGTGCCAGAGCGCCGTCTCCGTACGCCTCTCCACCGGGGGACGCGACCGCATAGACGCCGTCGCTCACGAAGACCAGACGGTCGCCGGACTCGACCCGGAACTCCTGCTCCACGTAGTCGGTCTCCTCGAACATCCCCAGCGGTAGCTGCGCGTCAAAGGTGATGCGCTCCACGCTACCGCTCCGCAGCCGCAGCAGCCGGGGGGAGCCGGCATCCACCACCCGAACGAGCCCCGTGGCCAGGTCGAAGTCGAACATGAGCACGGACAGATAGCAGCGGCCCCGGTAGTGGGCGTACAACGCCTGGTCCGCCAGGGCGGCCTGGTCGGCGATCGGGATGCCGGCCCGCCGCGCATTGCGCAGGGCGTTGATGGCCAGGTTGGTCAACAACGCGGCCTCTATGCCCTCGCCCATGCCGTTGGTGACGTACAGCGTGAGGCGCTCGTCCGTCGCGGACCAGTCGAAGTTGTCACCGAAGATGGCGTACGCGGGCTCCAGTTGGGCTCCCAGCTCGTACTCCGGACGCGTGCAGGAACAGCCGGGCAGCAGCTGCCACTGCATCTCGGCGGCCAGGGTCAGCCGGTCCTTGCGCCGGGCCTGCAGATACAGGTCGGTGTCCCGTTCGGCCGCGAGCACCTCGTGCGCGAGCACTTCCGCGATGTCCTCCAACTCGCCCAGACACTCGCCGAACGACTCCCCCGCGGGCAGAGTCACCGACAGCACACCCAGCCGGTCACCCCGCACACTGACGGGCAGATGCACCCGCAGCGGGCCATCGCGGAGGGCCTCGACGAACGGCTCCTGGGCGCCGAAGGCCCGGCCTGCCGCACTGTTGTGCAGTGACAGCGGCTCGAGCGTGTGCGGCTGTACGGACACCGGCTGCAGCACGGTCATGCCGTAGTCGGCCATGAACAGCTCCACCGAGTCCGCCGCGTACTCGTCCACCAGCACATGGCGGACGGCATCGAGCAGAGCGTGGGGCGCCGCCTTCCGCAGAGCGCGCTCAGCGGTCACAAATCTCTTCACGACGGTAAGTACACCCATCCTTCGCCGAACACCTACGGGCTCGGCTGATGTCACGAAGCCGCGCGGTTCAGCCGCGCGGCGGCCATGCCTTGTCCGGACCGCTGCCGCGACTAGTACGCTGTTCGTCCCAGCGCCTGCGAGAGTGTGACAGTGACTGCCTTCCGCCACCGCCCGGAACCCGACGAGGTCGCTCGTGTGACCTCGACGGCCGCGGAGCTGCTGGAAGTCCTGTGGGGCCGGGCGTCGACCGCGCCGGCGTCGGCGTCCCAGCTGCGCGTGCTCCTCATCCTCGAACACCACGAGGGCATCAATCTGCGCACCCTCGCCGACTCCCTCGCCTCCACACCGCCCTCGACCAGCCGCCTGTGCGACAGGCTGCAAGCCGCAGGCTTCGTCGAGCGCGTGGTGAGTCCGGCGGACCGGCGCGAGGTGCGCCTGCGCCTGAGCGACCGGGGGCGTGCCTTCCTCGCCGATCTGCGCCTGCGCAGGGAGAGCGCGCTGCAGGCGGTACTCACCCTGATGCCCGCCGCCAAGCGGGCCGCACTGCTGGAAGGGCTGGAGGCGTTCTGCGACGCGGCGGCGACACGGATAAACGACGACGCCGAAGGCCCCGGCAGCCGAACCGCCTGAGCCGCGCTTCGCGGCACCGCGCTGCCCGGCACCTGTCGGTGTCGGTGAACAGCACACGGAGCGGCCTTTGCCGAGCCGAGCATTCCAGCCCCTTCCCCGTGCACATCTGACACGGCTACTTTGTTGCCCCATAACCATAGTTGTCAAACGGCAACTGTCTGTTCGTTCGGTCTGTCTCCCAACCCGAATACCCCCGTCCCGCGGCGACTTGCGCGACCTGTGGCCAATCTCCTCCGATTAACCCGTCCGGGTGAACCGGCAAGGGGCCGCCGGTGCCTGCCGATCCCTATGCGATCTGGTCAGCGGCCCACCGGGCCCACTCCTGGCGCATGGCGTTGAAGCGCAGGCCGTACTCCAGGGCGATCCGGCCGTAGACGGAGAGGTTGTCGTCGTCCCAGTCGACGGCCCCAGCCAACTGGTCGAGTTCCGCGTAACTCTGCTCGGACATCTCGGTGAGCTCGGCGAGATACGCGCGCGCCTGTTCCGGCTTGAGCACCCCGAGGAAGAAGACCCGCAGCAGCAGATCACTACGGGTGTTCCGCTGGGGTTTCGTCTCGGTCAGCCAGTGCCGCAGTTCGGCCAGACCGTCCTCGGTGAGGGCGTATTCCTTGCGGCCGCGCGGCCCCTCGGCCGCCACCGTGATCAATCCGGCGCCGGCCAGCTTGGTCAGCTCCGTGTAGATCTGGCTCTGCGTGGCCGGCCAGACGTTGGCCAGCGAGGTCTCGAACCGCTTCAGCAGGTCGTACCCGCTGGCGGGGCGCTCCGACAGGAGACCGAGCAGTGCATGTCTGAGGCTCATGCCTCCACTGTACCCCTCATATTCCAGTATTGACATGTCACTAATGGACCTTCTATTTTTGACATGTCAAGAGCGGGACCCCGAAACGGAGAGATCATGTCCTACCTGCGTACGTTCCTGCCGTGGATCGTCTTCGCCGTACTCCCCTCGGGGGACTGGCAGTGGGCAGCACTGGCCGCACTGGTGGTCGCCGTGGCGCTCATCGCCCAGCAGGTCAGGGCAGGCACCGGATTCGACGCGCTGATCATCGAGTTGGGCTCGGCGGTCTTCTTCGCCGTACTGGCCGTCATCGCCTTCGCGGATCCTCACTCGGGTGTGCACGACTACTCGGCGGCTCTGTCCTCGGGCACCCTCGCGGTGATCGCAGGCGTCTCGCTGGCCATCGGCAGGCCGTTCACCCTGGGCATCGCCAAGCGCACCACCCCGCCGGAGGTCTGGCAGCTCAAGCCGTTCATCCGCACCAACGTCGTCATCACCGCCGTATGGACCGCGGCCTTCGTCCTGACCGCCGTCGTCCTCGCCCTGGTGGCACATGCGGGAGATGCCCACTCCACCACCGCGACAGTCGTCCAGATCGCCGGCTTCGCCGTCCCGATGGTCTTCACCATCCGCTACGTCGCCTACGTCCAGGCCAAGGCCGGGCAGGTGGCCCGGTGACGACCCCGCGCCATCTCGCCGGCAACTACGCCCCGGTCACCGAGGAACTCACCGCGCACGACCTGCCGGTGACCGGCGCCATCCCGCCGGAGCTGTCCGGCTGGTACCTGCGCAACGGGCCCAACCCGGCCGACGCCGCCTCCGGGCACTGGTTCTTCGGTGACGGAATGATCCACGGCTTACGGCTCGAGGGCGGGCGCGCCGTCTCGTACCGCAACCGCTGGGTCCGTACCAGCAGCTTCACCGACGGGGCGCGGATGTACGACGCGCAGGGGCGGCGCGACCTGACCGCCGGCCAGGCCAACACTCACGTGGTCAGGCACGCGGGCCGCACACTCGCCCTGGTCGAAACGGCCCTGCCGTACGAGCTCGGCTGCGACCTGGACACCAAGGGCCCCTACGACTTCGGCGGCAGGCTGCGTACCGCCATGACCGCGCACCCCAAGACCTGCCCCACCACCGGAGAGCTGCACTTCTTCGGCTACGGGATCCTGGAGCCCGAGCACCTCACCTACCACCGGGCCGACGCCTCCGGCGAACTGGTCGTCAGCAGGACCGTCGAGGTGCCCGGGCCGACCATGCTGCACGACTTCGCCCTGACCGCCGAGCACGTCGTCTTCATGGACCTGCCCGTCGTCTTCGACCTCGAACTCGCCGTGGCCGGCACCACCATGCCCTACTGCTGGGACGACCAGTACGGCGCCCGGCTGGGCGTGCTGCGCCGCGACGATCCGCACGGCGCCGTGCGCTGGTTCGACATCGACCCCTGCTACGTCTTCCACACGCTCAACGCCTATGACGCCCCGGACGGCACCATCGTGGTGCACGTCATGCGCTACGCCGAGATCTGGCGGCGTACCGACCAGGGCATCACCCCGCCCCAGGACGCCGTCCTGTGGACCTGGACCATCGACCCGGCCACCGGCACGGTCCGCGAGGAGCAACGCGACGACCGGCCCGGCGAGTTCCCCCGCGTCGACGACCGGCTCACCGGTCTCACCTCCGCACACGGGCACATGACCAGCGACAACTCACTCGTGCGGTACGACCTCGCCACCGGAGCGGTCACCGCGCACGACTTCGGCCCGCACCGCACGCCCGGCGAGGCCGCCTTCGCCCCCGCCGACGACACGCCCGGCGGCCCCGGCTGGCTCGTCACCTACGTCCACGACGCCACCACCGACCGCAGCGACCTGGTCGTCCTCGATGCCGACGACCTCCGTGCCGACCCCGTCGCCACCGTCCACCTACCGGTGCGGGTGCCGTTCGGCTTCCACGGCAACTGGCTGGAGGACTGAGCCCCGACTGATCGACCGCAGGGCCGAAGGCCACCCTTCGGCCCTGCGGTCGATCACGGCTCCACGACATTCGTCACCACCCAGTGGTGCTTGCCGAGCCGACGGCTTCGCTCGAAGCCGCGCCGTTCGAACATCGCCACCGTTCCGTTGTGCAGGAGGGAATCGGAGACCGATCGGCCCTCGGTTTCCTCGGACAGCTCTGCGCCGCCGCGGTGGTCGCGAGCGCTTCGAGGACGGTGTCATACGGCGATGCGCCACCGAGTCACGCGGGCACTCGCTCCGCCGACCGGCAAGACGGAGCCCCCGGAGGATCCGCTCGCGGACAGCGAGCAGATCCAGCGGCAGGCCCGGGAGGACTTCGAACGCGCGGCACGACGCGAGCGCGACGAGGACGTCGGCTCCTGAGCTCACTCCGACAGCACCCGCCGGCAGCGGGGTCGGCCCCTGCTCCGCGTCCTACCATGCTGCTGCCACGCACGTGATCGTCGGCGGACCGAGGGCGGAAAGGCGGAGCAGGACTTGGAGGACAAGGGCGCGGGGCCTGGAAGCGGTCCGAGTACGGGCTCGGGGCTGGACGAGCGGGCGCACGCGCGGCAACGGTGGGCGGCGCGGGCGTCGCTGACGTTCGCCGGGCTGGCCGTGCTCGTACCGCTCGGCACCGCGTCCTCGGGCGGGGTGGTACTCGTCCTGGTCGGGGGCCTGTCGATCGTGGTGAGTCTGGCGGCGCTGTGGTGGACGCTCACCCGGCGGGGCTGGCTCAGGGCCGCCGCAGGAGTGCTCGCGGTCGCCGCGCCCGCCGCCGCGATCGCGCTCTTCGTCGTGGCGGAGCTGCTGTGGTTGCCCGTCCTGCTGGTGGCCCTGTGGGGACTGGCGGTATGGACCGGGAAGGTCGCGCTCAGCGGCACCCGGTCGCACGTCGTACAGGTCGTCGAGTACGAGACGCCGCCTCCCGCACGGCCGTATCTGATCATGAACCCTCGGTCCGGGGGCGGGAAGGTCGAGCGGTTCGGGCTGAAGGCGAAGGCCGAGGGGCTCGGAGCCCGGGTGCATCTGCTCGGCACCGGCCGTGCGGAAGGGCCCGAAGACGTCGTCGCGCTGGCCCGTGCCGCCCTGGCGCAGGGCGCCGATCTGCTCGGAGTCGCCGGTGGGGACGGAACGCAGGCGCTGGTCGCGGCGGTCGCGGCGGAGCACGACGTACCGTTCCTGGTGATCTCCGCCGGGACCCGCAATCACTTCGCCATGGACCTCGGGCTCGATCGCAACGACCCCTCGGCATGTCTGGACGCGCTCAGCGACGGGGTCGAGCTCCGGGTCGACCTCGGCTTCGCGGGCGACCACCCCTTCGTGAACAACGCGTCCTTCGGGGCGTACGCCGCGGTCGTGCAGAGCCCCGAGTACCGGAGCGACAAGGTGCGCACGACCCTGGATCTGCTGCCCGAACTGCTCACCCACGAGCGCGGGCCGCGGCTCACCGCGCGTGTCGCGGGCACCGGCGGCCCCGACATCGTCATCGACACGCCCCAGGCCGTCCTGGTCAGCAACAACCCCTACCGCATGGACGACGTGGCAGGCCTCGGCTATCGGGAGCGGATGGACCTGGGCGTGCTCGGGGTGCTCGGCGTCAAGGTGGAGAGCGCTGCCCAGGCTGCCGGGCTGCTGCGCGGACGGCACGCCGACGGGCTCACCGCGGTCACCGCCCGGCAGGTCGTCGTCGACTGCGGCCAACGGAACGTCGAGGTCGGCGTGGACGGCGAGGCCCTGGTGCTGCCCGCACCCGTGCACTGCCGCGTCCAGCCCGGCACCCTGCGGGTCCGAGTCCCCCGCAGCCGGCCCGGCGTCCCGGCGGTCAAACCGCCCCTGGAGTGGCGGAGGCTGCGCAAACTGGCGGCGACGGTGGGGCGGACGGCTCTCCCGAAGCGCCGGCAGAGCCGGTAACGGGCTGCTTCTACAAGCCCCTTCGTGGTCATGGGGGACACCACACCCGCTGCACCCGCACCGGCGACACCATCGCCGAGTTCACCGCGGGCTGACCGACGCCTGGGTGCAACTGATCCGCGGCGGCACGCCGCCGGCCAAGGGCAGTGACGCTCTACCAGGACATCGGCAAGGTCCCCGCCGGCGCCCGCGCGTGAAGGACAGCCGCACCCGGATCTTCTACGCCAAGTTCACTACCAACCTGGGCCGTAACATCGCGGGCGGTACGGCCACCTCGGAGTGCGTGACCCGTACGGCACCGCCGGGCCGGCAGATCGCCGGGTTCCACGGACGTGCGGGCGACGAGCTCGACAAGGTCGGCTTCATCCACACCCAGCACTGACACCGAGCCTCGGCGTATCAAGGCGACCTCGGCGATCTGACCCAGCCCAGCGAGCGCTCGACGGCCCGCTGCCAGTCCGCGTACTCCAACTCCCTGCGCGCGGGGTCCATGTCCGGCAGCCACTGGGCGGCCCGGTGCCAGTGGCGGCGCAGGACCTCCAGGTCCGACCAGTAACCGGCGGCGAGCCCGGCGGCGTAAGCGGCGCCGAGGGAGACCGTTTCGGCGACCATGGGCCGTACCACGGGCACGTCGAGCACGTCGGCGACGAACTGCATGAGCAGGTTGTCCGCCGTCATGCCGCCGTCCACCTTGAGCTGCTTGAGGGGGACCGAGAAGTCGGCGTTCATGGCGTCGACGACCTCGCGGGTCTGCCAGCCGGTGGCCTCCAGCACGGCCCGGGCCAGGTGTCCCTTGGTGATGTACGAGGTGAGGCCGACGATGACACCGCGGGCGTCGCTGCGCCAGTGAGGTGCGAACAGACCGGAGAACGCGGGGACTATGTAGCAGCCGCCGTTGTCCTCGACCGTCCGTGCGAGGGTCTCGATCTCCGGCGCGCTGCTGATCAGGCCCAGGCGGTCACGGAACCACTGGACCAGTGAGCCGGTGACGGCGATCGAGCCTTCCAGGGCGTAGACGGGGGCCTGGTCCCCGATCTTGTAGCCGACGGTCGTGAGGAGCCCGTTCCGGGATCGCACGACATCGGTACCGGTGTTGAGCAGCAGGAAACTGCCCGTACCGTAGGTGCACTTCACCTCTCCCGGGGAAAAGCACGTCTGGCCGAACAGGGCGGCCTGCTGGTCGCCGAGGGCCGCCGTGATGGGGACGCCCGGGAGCACCAGACGGGCGGCGCCGTACCGTTCGGCGGACGAGCGGATCTCGGGCAGCATCGAGCGGGGCACCCGGAAGAACTCCAGCAGCTCCTCGTCCCAGGTGAGCGTGCGGATGTTCATCAGCATGGTGCGGCTGGCGTTGGTGGGGTCGGTGATGTGCAGGCCGCCGTCCGCTCCCCCGGTGAGGTTCCAGATCAGCCAGGTCTCCATCGTGCCGAAGAGCACCTCGCCGTCCCTGGCACGCTGCTCCAGCCCGTCGACGTGATCGAACAGCCAGCGCAGCCGCAGTGCGGAGAAATAGGTCGAGGGCGGCAGACCGCAACGCTCCACGAAGAACTCCTCTCCGGGGTGCTGTCCCAGTTCTTCGACGAGCGATGCCGTGCGAACGTCCTGCCAGACGATGGCCTTGTCGAGCGGGGCACCCGTGCGCCGGTCCCAGAGCACCGTCGTCTCCCGCTGGTTGGCGATACCGATCGAGGCGACGTCCTTCGCGCCCACACCCGTACCGGAGAGGGCTTCGGGCACGATGCGCTGCAGATTGCGCCAGATCTCGAGGGCGTCGTGCTCGACCCATCCGGGCTTGGGGAAGTGCTGCTGGTGCTCACGCTGAGCGACCGTCACCAGCCGCCCCTGCTGGTCGAACAGAATGCATCGAGTGGAGGTGGTGCCCTGATCGATGGACATTACATACCGTTCAACCATGATCAGCTCTGCCTTCCGATGTGTCGAAGAGGCGGGTGGCTACCAGCGAGCTGCGCCCAGGTCTCTGGAGATCGCCCGTGCGGCCTCACGGAGCAGGGTGATCAGGTTCGGGAGGGGACGGCCCTGGCTGTCGCAGATCCTCTCGACCGGGCCGGACAGTCCGATGGCGCCCACGACAAGACCTCCGTGCCCTCGGATCGGCGAGGCGACGCCGGCCTCACCCATGCTCATTTCCTGGACCTCGGCGGCCCACCCGAGCTCCCGGACCTCGGCGAGCGCCCGGCTGAGCTGTTCCGGGTCGACGATCGTGTGCCGTGTGTAGGTCTCCAGCCCGAATTCCAGCACCGCCTCCAGGGGGGCGGTCCCGAAGGCCAGCAGGACCTTGCCGAGCGAGGAGGCGTGCAGCGGCAGCAGCGCACCCACGTCCAGGGTCTGGAGCGTGTCGTCCGGCCGGAACACATGGTGGACGACCAGGACCCTGCCCTCCAGGGCGGTGCCCAGGCGGACGGCCTCCCCGCTGCGGGCGGCCAGCGCGTCGGCCCAGTTGATGGAGCGCGACCGCAGCTCATTGACGTCCAGGTAACTGGTGCCGAGATGCAGCAGCGCGGCGCCGAGCTGGTACTTGCCCGTCGCCGCGTCCTGTTCCACGAAGTCCACGTGCTGGAGCGTGCGCAGAATGCCGTGCGCAGTGCCCTTCGCCAGCCCGAGCGAGGCCGCCACCTCGCCGAGTCCGAGCCGACGGGGCCCACCAGCGAGCAGCCGCAGAATCGCCGCCGCCCGTTCGATCGACTGGACTGGGCCGGCCATGGAACGAGCCTAGTACGCCCGTGGAGGGACCGCCTTACGTGCAGCTCACCGGCTCAGCACCAGATGGGGGCCACCGTTCGACAATGCCGACCACCGTTCATTGACCGGCTTCGCCCGGCTGCCTAACGTGCGGGGAAGCGCACTGAGCCCCGGCGACCCGCCGGCAGCGCTCACCGGAGGAGAGCAGATGGCGGCACAGCTCGAAATCAGGCCTCGGGGGGTAGTCGAACACGTCTTTCCGTTGCCGCCCGTCGCCGGGGCCGTCTCGGCGATACGACGGCATGCGAGGGTGGTCCTGGCCGCCTGGAACGTGTCTCCGGAGATTGTCGAGGACGCGATCCTGGTGGTGACGGAGCTGCTCACCAACGCGCTCGTCCATGCCTTGCCGCCGGCGGAGCTGCGGCTGTCCTGGGGCCGGTGGGACGGACTGAGGACCCTGCGCGTGGAGGTCACCGACGCCGGACCCGCGCCGGCGGCGGGGCCATCGCCCGACGGAATCGACCCGGACGAGCACGGCCGTGGCAAGCAGATCGTCCACGCACTGTCCACGCGGCACGGCATGCGCATCCACTGCGGCGGGGTCACCCGGTGGGCCGACCTGGTGGCGGAGTGAGCACGGTCCGCCGTACTCACGGCCACTGTCTGTGACCGGACCGTCGAAGGGGACGCCCTGCCGGATGCGCGTCCGGACCGTCCGGCTGATGCTGGTGACGTGACCAGGCAGTTCCGAGTCGTTGTCTCGCCGCCCTCACCGAGCGGAGGCCGCAGGGTGCGCGTGGACGGCGAGATCCTCGGACTGGCGTACGGCGTGCCGGACGTCGCGGAGTTCCTGCGCCGGGCCGGGCTGGACATCGACCCCGACGAGGTCGCGCATTCGCCGCTGATCGAATGGCGCGAGGTCGGGCCGGATCAGTGGGGCACGCAGCAGAAGTGACGTGCCCCGGGTGTTCAGAGATCGAGGTCCGCGGCGGCGCGCTATAGGCGAAGTAGCCACAGCCCTGCGCACCTGAACAGGAGAGACCTTGGCGCGGGGCGCTTCGGCGGGTCATCCGGGTTTTCGGGATGGGCCGGGCTTCCGGTTCCGCCGGATCGTCAGCGGAACGGACGCTCGTCATCCTGACCGAGTGCAGTCAGCCATTTGGGCATATCGTCCTTGTATGAGCGGTGGCGGATCACCCGACGAGGTCCTGGCGACAGCGCTGGCCGACGTCGTCCGCCGCACCGGTGCCGCGATCGGTGGGGTGTACCTGATCGAGGAGGCCACCGAGATGCTGCGCCTGGTGGCGTTGTGCGGGCTGCCGGTCGACTTCAGCGCGCCATGGCAACGGCTGTCGCTGACCGCTCCCGTCCCGGTCAACGACGCGATCCGGCAGAACGGGCTCGTGTGGGTCGGGAGCCAGGACGAGATGGCGCGCCGCTATCCCCGCACCGCCGCGGTCCTGCCGTACCCCTTCGCCCTGGCCGCGGCCCCGCTGAACGGGGTACGCCGCCGCTGGGGCGGCATCGTGCTGATGTGGCCCGCCGACCACCCGCCGGAGGCGACACCGCGAGAACGGGCCCACATCACCGCCAGCACCCACCGCCTGGCGCGTTTGCTGGACGAGTCGCCGATCCCGCCCGAGCTGCCCGACCGACCGCATGTCGTCCCCGCCGACTCCGTACGCCACCCCGACCAGACCGGGCTGGCCGCCGTCGACTACCTGGACCGCCTCCCGGAGGGCGCCCTGTCCCTCGATCTGGAAGGCCGCATCACCTTCGTCACCGCCACCGCTGCCCGGCTGCTCGGCCGCCGCCCGGACCAGCTGCTGGGCACACGGCCCTGGCAGTCTCTTCCCTGGCTGGACGGCCCCGGGTACGAGGACCAGTACCGTACGGCGGTCGTCAGCCGTGCGCCGGTCTCGTTCACCGCACCGCGCCCGCCGGACCAGAGGCTGACCTTCCACATGTACCCGGACACCAGCGGCATCAGCGTCCGGATCATCAGCCATGACGACGGAGGCCGAGACCCCGGGGCACTCGCCGCCGTCCAGCGGACCCCGGTGACGCCCACCGGCCGGCTCTACCAACTCGTGCATCTGGCGGCCGCGCTCACGGAAACGGTGACCGTGCGCGACGTCAAGGCGCTGGCCGTCGAACAGATCCTCCCGGCCTTCGGCGCCCAGGGCCTGGTCCTGTCCGTCGCCGAGGCCGGCCGTCTCAAGATCATCGGCCACCACGGCTATCCGGCCGACATCATCGAACGCCTCGACGCCCTGCCGCTCGACACCGATGTCACTCCCGCGGGCCAGGTCCTGGCCAGCGACACCGCCGCCTTCTTCGCGAACCCCGCCGACCTGGCCCGCAGCTACCCCAGGGCACCTTGGCTCAGCGGCAAACAAGCGTGGGCCTTCCTGCCCCTCGTCATCACGGGACGCCCGGTGGGCTGCTGCATCCTCTCCTACGCGCAGCCCCACTCCTTCACCGCCGACGAGCGCGCCGTCCTCACCTCACTGGCCGGTCTCATGGCCCAGGCACTGGACCGTGCCCATCTCTACGACACCCAGCACCGCCTCGTCGCCGAACTCCAACGCGCGCTTCTGCCCGGCAGTCTGCCCGCGCTGCCCGGCCTGGAGGTGGCCGCCCGCTACCTGCCGGCCGGCCACGGGATCGAGGTCGGCGGCGACTTCTACGATCTGCTGCGCCTGGACGACACCACCGCCGCGGCCGTCATCGGCGACGTCGAAGGCCACAGCATCGCGGCAGCCGCCCTCATGGGGCAGGTCCGCACCGCCGTACACGCCCACGCAAGTGCCGGGGCCACGCCTGACCAGGTCCTGGCCCGCACCAACCGGCTACTGATCGACCTGGACTCCGATCTGCTCGTCGCCTGCCTCTACGCACATGTCGACCTCCGCCGCGGTGAATTGACCCTCGCCAGTGCGGGTCACGTACCTCCCCTGCTGCGCCACGCGCCACAGCAGGCCCGCATCCTGGACTTCGAACCCGGGCCGCTCCTGGGCATCGACACACACGCCCAGTACCCCCTCACCGCCACTCCCCTGCCCGCGGGCTCCATCGTCGCCCTCTACACCGACGGCCTCGTGGAACGGCCCGGAACCAACCCCGCACAGGTCACCAACGACCTGGCCCATCACCTCGCACACGCCGACCACGACAACCTGGAGTGCCTCATCGACAGCCTCGTCCACCACGCCTGGCCCACCGGTCAGCGCACGGACGATGTCACGGTGCTCCTGCTGCGCTGCGTGGGGCAGTCGTCGCCCTCTTGAAGCCCTGGTGCCCCCGACTACGTGCCCGCTCACTCTGTCGGCCGCCCTGCGGGGCCCGCGTACCTGCCGAGACATCCGCTCGCGGACTACGCAGTGCCCATGAGTCTCATGGCCGGGCTCAAAGTTGCTCCTCCATACGGATCGCCTCCCGCAGGTCGGCGTGCGCCTTGCCGCCCTCGCCCTCGTGTTGTTCGATCAGCGCGGCCGCGATGCTGTCGAGCTTGCGCTGGATGGCGTGCTCCGCGCGGCGCTCCGAGTTCTTCAGGAGGGCCAGCAGCAGGAGGTTGACGCTGGTCATGACATCGCCGACGAGCAGCTGCCAGGTCAGTGGGAGACCAATGGCGTGGACGGCGATGAAGGCGGCGACCAGAACCAGGCAGAAGCAGGCGAACAGCCTGGAGCTGGTGAAGTTCGAGGCTCCCTCGGCCAGGTGCTCGAACCAGCCCCGGCCGTTCCGGTTCCGCTCGGCGGGATGCGGCACGGACATGGGTCCCTCGCCTCTCAGGGCGGGCGCGCCGCCCTGCCTGTCGGAGTTCGCTGCGCTCGAGTACCCCTGCCGGCGTCCAGCCACGCGCTCGGACCGGCCGGACACCCTCAGCTGCCGCCGCTGTCGGAGGCTCCAGGCTCCCAGCGGGGGCGGTCCTGGTTCTCGCTCCGTTTGCTCGGGGAGTGCCGGAGTTCGTGGGGTGTCAGTCGAACGCCGTGATTGCGCGCCCGGGGCACCTCGTCCGGCTCACGCATCTGGCGTTCCTCGCGCAGGGGCCCGGAGTCCGGCAGCGTGGGATGCGCTCCGCGCCCGGGCGGTGCGGGCTCTCGTCGTCGCACCTTGATCCCCAGTCGTACGGCCCACACCAGTGCGCCTGTGACGAGGACACCGAGTATGAGCATCACCACCGCACCGGCGGTGGACGCGGACGCGACGATGTCGGACGCGACGATGTCGTGGAGCGCTGTGTTCATGCGGCGCGGGTACCCGGCCCGGCCGTGGACAGACCCGGCGGACCCGTGACTGTCTGCAAAGCGTGTGATCCCCACCGCCCGGGGCACTCGTGGACCGTGCCGGTTCAGGCCCGGAAACGGCGCGCTCGAACTGCTGGAGGTGAAGGACATGGGTCACGGTGGAAATGTCATCGACGAGCTGATGACCGATCACCGGGAAGTGGCGGAACTCTTCGGCCGGATCGAGGCGCTGCCGTCCGGCGACAAGAACCGCAAGCTGTTCGTCGACCAGGTCACGATGGAGCTGGTCCGGCACTCCGTGGCGGAGGAGGAATACCTCTACCCGGCGGTTCGCAAGCATGTGCCGAACGGGGACGCCATCGCCGACCGGGAGATCGAGGACCACTCCAAGGCCGAGCAGGTCATGAAGGATCTGGAGGGCCTCGATGCGGACGCCCCGGACTTCGACCGGCTCGTCACCACACTGATGAGTGAGGTCCGTATGCACATAGCCGACGAGGAGCAGAACCTCTTCCCCAGTCTGCGCACGGTCTGCCCCGCGGACGCGCTCGACGACCTCGGCGACAAGGTCCGTACGGCGAAGAAGACGGCGCCGACCCGCCCGCACCCGTACGCTCCGGACAAGCCCCCGGCCAACAAGCTGCTGGCGCCCGGCGTCGGAATGATCGACCGGATGCGCGACGCGCTGACGGGCCGCGGCAAGCACGCCTGACGCCCACTGCGCGCCCCCATACCGGCGGGCGCCCGGCGGGGGTGTCAGGCCACGAGCGGCCGCCCCGGCTTGAGACGGTCCAGAAGCTGGGCACGGTGGAGTTCGGCCACCGGAGCCACCAGGTCGGGGTGCCTCAGGAGCGCCCCCGCCCGCCGGTCGGCCTCATCGGGCCTGGTCAAGCGCATGAACCGGACGGGTGCACCGGTGATGTGCTCGCCGTCGGGGAGTGCGGCCACCGCCAGCGCGGCCAGCTCGGCGTCGGTGAGCAGGCCGGCCGCCCAGCTGGCGACCACTTCGTCCACCCAGGTGCGCCAGGCGGTCTCCGTCCCCGCGTGATCACCGGCGCCGTCCGAGCCGGTGATCCAGTCGAGCCGGTCCGCTCCTCCCGGGCCCGTCATGACGACCAGGGCGACGTCGACGGTGGTGGGGTACCGAAGCCATGCCGCGACCGTCACGGCCTGCCGTGCCTGCGCCTCGCACAGGGCGGAGGACAGTGCGCCACCACAGGGCGGGTAGGCGCGCGTCAGCCACTGTGTGGTCGCCGCGATGAGTGGAGAGAGATCTGCGAGCACTGTCCGGCCGTCTGAGCTGCTTGAAGGGAAGAAAGGACTGCTGAAGACGGTAGCCCGGGGCAGGAGAGGGAGGAAGAACCGGGCGGGTCCCGGTGACGTGGCCTAGCCCACACCGGTACCGGGTGATCTGCACGGGTCCGGTCTTACCTGGAAGCCGGGGCAGGCGTCGGAGTGGATCACGGGAGGGCGGGAACCATACGCACTCGGCGATCGGCCGCGCGGTCGGGCCCTTCGGCAACGACGGAATCGGCGGACCGGTTCGAGGGTGACCAGCCCTCGAAGTGACTGGCCCGGCCGTCCCGCAGCACCAGGCGCCCCAGCCCGGCCGCCCGGGACCGGGGCATCAGGGTCCATGTGCCATCCGGACGGAGCAGGGCGCTGGAGTGCCAGGGAGTGGTCCAGGCATCGGGCGCGTCGAGGAGGCGGATGCCGAATTTGGGGGCGCCGACCGGCTGGGGGTGGATCGACAGACGTACGGCATGGGGATGGTGTTCGGCGACCAGATTGCCCCAGGCTCGGCTGCGCTGGATGACGCCGTAGGCCCGTTGACGGCAGGCGCGTTGGAGCGCCGATCGCGTGCCCGGGTGGTCGGCGGTGTCCTCGACCAGGAAGCGGGTGATCCCCCGATAGAGCGCGAGAGCCTGGTCGTCGGCGCGGATCTCTGCGCGCAGGGCGTCCAGGGCGGGGGCATGGCGCTCGTGGACATGGGCGCGCTTCGCGTCGGACGGGAGGTCGCCGAGTACGTCCCGCAGGTCGAAGACGGACAGTCTGTCCAGCGCCGACTCGGTTATGAGCAGGCGCAGTTCGTCGGCGTAGGCGTCGATGTGCGGGTCGGGGACGTTGATCAGGTCTGAGAAGACATGACCGTCGGAGCAGATGATCACGCGGGCGCCGGGCGGGTGGATCCGCTCGATCTCGGTGCACAGGGTGTTCAGGAAGCCGAGGGAGAGGCGTTCCGCCTGGTCGGGGAGGTGACCGAGGACCTTTGCCGGGTTGGGGGACTTGCAGGGGAAGCCGGGCAGGGTGAACACGACGGGGGCACCGTCATGTACGAAGCGGGTGATCCGGCGCAGTTGGTGGGGGAACGCCTCCGCCGGGGCGGGGGCGTCGTCGGTCGTGCGGTGGTGCGGCAGGAGCAGGGCGAGGATCGCGGTGCTGATGGCCGTGGTGCGGGCGTCGTCCGGCACGGTCGTCAGGGGCATGCTGGTCTCCGGGAGGGGTACGGGCACGTCGGCATGGCGCCTTGGCGTGGGGCCGGGCGCCGTCGGGCAACGGGGACGGGTCAGCGGGGTCCGGGGCGGCGGCAGACCGGCCCCGATCGACCGTGGAGGGGGGTCAGCGACGTCGGTCGTATCCGACCGGCAGACGGTTGGTGCCGCGGCCGAGGACGGCCGTGATCCACTCGATGTCCTCGTCCCCGATGGCCAGGTGGACTCCGGGCAGGCGAGTGAGCAGGGTGCTCAGCGCGATCTGCAGTTCGGCGCGGGCGAGGGCGGCGCCGGGGCAGAAGTGGATTCCGTGGCCGAAGGCGAGATGCGGGTTGGGGCTGCGGCCGAGGTCGAGGGTGTCGGGGTCGGGGAAGCGGCGGGGGTCGCGGTTCGCCGCGCACAGAGAGACGATCACCGAGTCGCCGGCCGGGACCCGAGTGCCGTGCAGATCGCTGTCCTCGGCGAAGAAACGCCAGGTGGTCAGCTCGAAAGCGCTGTCGTAGCGGAGGAGTTCCTCGACCGCTCGGGGCAGGAGGTCCGGTTCGTCCCGCAGCCGGGCGAGCTGGTCGGGGTGCCGGAACAGGGCTGTCAGGGCCGTGGTGATCTGGTTGGTGACCGGCTCCTGGCCGGCCACGAGGAGCTGGAAGATCATCGAGTCCAGTTCCTCCGGGGAGAGTTCGCGGCGGTCGCGGGCCAGCACGAGGCGGCTGAGCAGGTCGTCCTCCCCGTGCTCCCGCTTGTGGGCGAC
The DNA here is from genome assembly GCF_032656585.1 of Streptomyces herbicida. Taxonomy (NCBI): domain Bacteria; kingdom Bacillati; phylum Actinomycetota; class Actinomycetes; order Kitasatosporales; family Streptomycetaceae; genus Streptomyces; species Streptomyces herbicida. Next base: position 248,109 of record NZ_JAUYWJ010000010.1, on the reverse strand, counting down.
GACCTCGGCGATGTAGCTCTGCAGGCCGTGCAGACGCGCCTCGTACAGCGGGCGTCCGGGATCGGTGGGGCCGACCGGCTGGACGACCTTGCCCCAGTCGCGGTCGAAGCGGGCCGCGAGCTCGGGTGGGAGGCCGATGACTTCGGCCAGGACCTGGAAGGGGAAGTGGGCGGCGAAGCCGGTGACGAGATCGGCGGGTCCCTGTTCGGGCAGGGCGTCGACGAGGGCGTCGGCCAGTTGCCGGAAGCGGGGGCGGAGTTGCTCGATGCGGCGTGGGGTGAACGCGTCGGTGACGTACCGCCGCATGCGGGTGTGCTTCGGCGGGTCCTGGTGGAGGAGATGGACCTGGAGCTGGGAGTGCTGCGGCTCCGGCATGATCGAGGCGCGGGCGCGCCAGCGGTCGTTGCCCCGGTCGTGGTTCTTGCCGAGGCGGTCGTCGTTCAGGGCGCAGTGCGCGGCGTCGTAACCGGTGACGAGCCAGGCCTGTACGCCGCTGGGGAAGAGGACGCGGTGGACCGGTCCGGCCTCTCGCATGCGCTCGTACAGGGGGTAGGGATCGGTCTTGTAGGGGCAGCCGATCAGTGGGACGGGGTCGGGGAGCGTCTCCGGGGCCACGGCCGGCGGGGGTTCTTCCTGGATCGTCATGCTGAGGCTCCTCAGAGGGCGAGTTCGGGCCGGTAGTGGTCCAGCCACAGGGCGAGGTCGACGACGCGTTCGAGTCGCAGGCGGTGGCCCCACTCCAGTCGGTCGGGCGGAGTGTCGAGGCAGGGCTTGACGAGGGTCTCGTCGGACAGGGCACGCACCTGTTCGGTGGCGAGTGCGTCACGGGCCATCTCCTGCAGGCCGCGGTTGTAGGCGGGGTGGTGAGTGGCCGGGTAGTGGTTCTTGGGGCGGTGCAGCACCGATCCGGGGGCGAGACCGGTGCCCGCCGCCCGGAGCAGGCTCTTCTCCCTGCCGTCGAAGCTCTTCAACGCCCAGGGCGTGGCGAAGGCGTACTCGACGAGGCGGTGGTCGCAGTAGGGGACGCGCACCTCGAGACCCTGGGCCATGCTCAACCTGTCCTTGCGGTGCAGGAGTTGACGCAGCCAGCGGGTCAGCGACAGATGCTGCATCTCGCGCTGCCGGTGTTCGACGGGGTGCTCGTCCTCCAGGTGCGGTACGGCGGCCAACGCGCTGCGGTACGTGTCCTCGCGGAACTCGCCGATGCGCAGGTCGAGTTCCGGGTTCAGGGGCATGGCGGCCTCGTCGCCCGTCACCAGCAGCCAGGGGAAGGTCGGGGCGGCGAGCGCCTTGGGGTTGTGGAACCAGGGGTAGCCGCCGAAGACCTCGTCGGCGGCCTCTCCGGACAAGGCGACGGTGGAGTGCCGCCGTATCTCCCCGAGGAGCAGATACAGCGAGGTGTCCATGTCGCCGACGCCGATCGGCGAGTCGCGGGCGACGACGACCGCCCTGCGGTGCTCGGGGTCGAGGAGCGCTCGCGGGTCGAGTACGACCGTGCTGTGGTCGGTTCCGACGAAGGCGCCCGCTTCGATGGCGTACGGGGTGTCGTGGCCGGTGCGCAGGACGTCGCCGGTGAAGCGTTCGGCCTGGTCGCTGTAGTCGACGGCGTACGAGCGGATACGGGCGTGCGGGCCTTCGCGCAGCCGGAGTTCGTCGGCGAGCAGGGCGGTCAGGACGGTGGAGTCGATGCCGCCGGACAGCAGGCTGCAGAGCGGGACGTCGGCCTCCAGCTGGCTGCGTGCCGCGGCGCCCACCAGCTCGCGGATCCGCTCCACCGTCGTGTCCTGGTCGTCGTCGTGCGTCCCCGCCGCCAACTGCCAGTAGCGGCGCTCGCGGATGCCGTCGCGGTCCAGCACGAGCACGCCACCCGGTTCGACCTCCCGCACGCCTGACCAGACCGTCGGCCCGGTGTTGAACAGCAGGCTGTACGCCTCGCGCAGCCCGTGGGCGTCCACCTTGGGCGTGATCTCGGGGTGGGCGAACAGGGCCTTGGGCTCGGAGGCGAAGGCCAGGCCCCCGTCGACGACCGCCCAGAACAGGGGCTTGACGCCGAGCCGGTCGCGCACCAGCAGCAGCCGCTGGGCGCGCTCGTCCCAGACCGCGAGGGCGAACATGCCCTCCAAGTGGTCGGCGACGTGCTCGCCCCACTCGGCGTACGCCCGCAGCACCACCTCGGTGTCGCTGCGCGTGTGGAAGCGGTGCCCTCTGCCACGCAGTTCGGCCCGCAGCTCGTGGTGGTTGTAGACCTCGCCGCTGTAACTGAGCACGGCCGTCGGCCGGTCGGGTCGGTCGGTCATCGGCTGCACCCCGCCGGCCAGGTCGATGACGGCCAGGCGGCGGTGCCCGATCGCGGCGTGCTCACCCAGCCAGACGCCGCGCGCGTCGGGGCCGCGGGGCGTGAGGGTGGCGGTCATGGCCTCGATGACCGGGGCGCGGGTACGCGCGTCGTGGTGGAAGGACACCCAGCCGGTGATTCCGCACAAGGGACGACTCCAGGGTCAGGGACGGGCGACGGGCGCCGCGTCGGTGGATCGGACCGCTCCTCGGTCGAGTCGGACCGCTTCTCGGTCAAGGACGAGCGGCGGGCGCCGTGTCCGTGGCCGTGCCCGGTGCCGGGGCACGCCGTCGTCCGGGCACGGCGAGCAGGGGTACGGCGAGACAGGCGGCCGTGGCGGCCAGGAGCAGCCCGGCGTGTACGCCGTTGTCGGCGCCGGTGAGTCCCCGTACGGCCGTGGCGAGCGCGGGGCCGAGGGTGAAGCCGAGGCTGCGGGCGAGCTGGGCGGTGGATCCGACGGTCGCTGTGCGGTCCGGCGGGGCGGCGCCCATGACCAGGGCCTGGGTCGGGCCGCCGTTGAGGCCCATTCCGACGCCGGCCAGGGCCAGCCGCCAGGCCACCTGCCACGGCGACCAGTGGTCTCCCAGTGGGACGAGCAGGAGCAGGCCGGCCGTGGTGAGCACGGCGCCCGTGACCGCTACCGGCCGCGCGCCGCACCGGTCGGCCAGCCGCCCGCCGAGCGGTCCGGCCAGCCCCATGCCGAGCGGGAAGGCGAGGACGGTCAGCCCGGTCGTCGTGGCGCTGATTCCGTCGTCGCGCTGGAGGTGCAGGGCGACGACGTAGTGCATCGCGGCGAACCCGGCGGCCAGGGCCAGTACCGCCCCGTGCGCCCGCAGCAGGCCGGCCGTCCGCAGCACAGCGGCCACCGGGCGGCCACCCCTGCCCCGCAGCCACCACCACAGCGGCGGGACGGCCGCGAGGGCGAGCGGCAGCCGGGACGGACCGCCCGGTGCCGAGGTCAGCGTCAGCAACAGCACCGCCACACCCGTGGCCACCAGCAGCGCGTCCACCAGTGACCGACGGTCGGGCAGCCGCAGCCGGCCGTCGCCCGGCATCACCCGCCGGGTCACGGCGAAGGCAAGGAGGCAGAACGGGATCTTGACCAGGAAGACGGCGTGCCAGCCCCAGTGGTCCAGCAGCAGGCCGCCGACGGCCGGTCCGGTCACGGCTCCGAGCGGACCCAGCGTCGCGGGCACGCTCATCGCCCGTCCGCGCGACTGCGGCCGCACGGAACGGACGGCCAGGACCGGCATCAGCACGAACAGCACCGCACCGAAGACGCCCTGGATCAGGCGCGCCGCGATCAGCCAGGCCGCCCAGGGCGCGGCGGCCGCCAGCGCGCTGCACAGTCCGAAACCGGCCGTCGCGACCAGCACGGCCGAGCGCAGCCCCACGCCATCGAGCCACCGTCCCGCAGGCAACAGCAGTGCGACGACCGGGAGTTGATAGGCCAGTACGGCCCACTGAGCGGTCGCGGCGGGGACATGGAGGCTGTCCGCGATGTTCGCGAGGGCCACGTTGACGATGTTCATGTCCAGCATCGCCACGAACGCCAGCACGCCCGCCACCGCGACCAGCAGCCAGCGGTCCTCACCGCCGGGTATGTGGCCGGGCTGTTCCGAGCCGGGTGTGTGTTTCTTCCGAAGTGGCATGGGTCATCCGCCGGTCCGTGTGCGCGCGATGTGCGTCCGCGCCGCCAGGGACGGTCCCGCGTCGGCCGACGTCCGGTGATCGAAGGCAATGAGCGGGTCGCCGGTCAGCGGGTGGTCGACGACGGCCGCGCGTACGCCGAACACCTCGGCCATCAGGGCGGGCGTGAGGACGTCGCGCGGTGGGCCGGAGGCGACCACCTGTCCGGCGTGCAGGACGTGCAGCCGGTCGCAGACGGATGCGGCCGCGTTCAGATCGTGCAGCGACACCAGGGTCGTACGACGGTGCGCCCTCAGCAGGGTGAGCAGTTCCACCTGGTGGCGGATGTCGAGGTGGTTGGTGGGCTCGTCCAGGACGAGGACGTCCGGGTTCTGCGCGAACGCCCGGGCCAGCAGGACGCGTTGGCGTTCCCCGCCGGACAGGGCCGTGAACCGGCGTCCCGCCTGTTCGCCCATGCCGACGTCCGTCAGGGCGCGGGCGACGATGTCCCGGTCGGCGGCGTCCTCGGCGGCGAAGGCCCGCTTGTAGGGTGTACGGCCCATGGCGACGACCTCGTGCACGGTCAGCTCGAAGTCGCCGCCTCGCTCCTGCGGAAGCGCGGCCACGTGCCGCGCTGACCGGACCGGGGTCAGCTCGCGCAGATCGGTGCCGGACAGCAGGACTCGTCCGGCCGTCGGCTTCAGGTGCCGGTAGACGGTGCGCAGGAGCGTGGACTTGCCGCTTCCGTTGGGGCCGACGAGTCCCGTGATCTCGCCCTCGGACGCCACCAGATGGGCCCCCGCCACGACCGTGCGGCCGGCGTAGGCGACGTGCAGATCCTCTATGTCGATTCTCAACTGCCGCTCCCGAGGCGCCGATCCAGCAGATACAGCAGAGCCGGAGCCCCGATGAGCGAGGTGACCACACCGACCGGGAGCTCCTGGGTGTCCATGACCGTGCGGCAGACGATGTCCACCACGACCAGCAGCAGCGCCCCGAACAGGGCGGACACCGGCAGCAGGCGGCGGTGGTCACCGCCGACGACGAGTCGGCAGGCGTGCGGCACCATCAGGGCGACGAACGCGATCGCGCCCGACACCGCAACCAGTACGCCGGTCAGCACACTGGTGATGGTGAACAGTTCGCGGCGCAGCCGCGTGGCGTCCACACCGAGCCCGGCCGCCGTCTCGTCGCCCATGGTCAGGGCGTTCAGTGCCCGGGCGCGCGCCTGCAGCCACAGCAACGTGACGGGCACGGCCGCCGCGGGAGCCGCCAGCAGCGGCCAACTCGCCCCGCTGAGGCTGCCCATCAGCCAGAACAGCACGCTGTGGGTCTGTTGCTCGTCCCCGGTCTGCAGGACGAGATAGCTGGTGAAGCCGGACAGGAACTGGCCGACCGCGATACCGGCCAGCACCAGTCTCAGCGGTGCGAATCCGCCGCCGCGCCGGGCCACGGCCCACACGAGCGCGAAGGTGGCGAGGGCACCGGCGAAGGCCGCACCGGACAGCCCCAGGCCGAGCGCCCCGCCCGCGCCGACGCCGAGCACGATCGCGGCGACGGCGCCGAGCGAGGCACCGTTGGAGATGCCCAGGAAGTACGGGTCGGCCAGCGGGTTGCGCACCAGTGCCTGCATCGCCGTACCCACGAGTCCGAGACCCGCGCCGACGAGGGCGGCCAACAGGGCTCGTGGCAGCCGCAGTTGCCACACGATGAGGTCGTCCGTGCCGGGGCGTGGCGCCTCGCCGGACAGCCGTCGCCACACCACGCTCCAGACCTCGCCGGGCGGGATGGAGGTCGAGCCCCGGGCCACCGCCGCGGTCAGCGCCACGAGCAGCGCGATCCCGAGCGCCAGGGCGAACGGCGCGGCGGGCAGGCTGCGTGTCTCACGGTTCCCGGCCGCCGCCCGGCGCCGGGACGGGGAGAGTGCGGACAGCACGGCTAGCCGACCTTGCCCGGGTGCAGGGTCTTGGCGATGGCCTCGACCGTGTCGGCGTTCTCGACCCCGGCGATGGTGGTCGGTTCGGAGCCGATGCGCAGGAAGTGGCCTTCCCGCACTGCCTTCAGACCCTTGGTGGCGGCGTTGGACCTGAGCCACTGCTCGGCCTCGTCGAACGCCTTCTCGTTCGCCGCCGCACTGCCCCTGTTGCGGACCCCGAGCTGGATCCAGTCGGGGTTCTTGGAGATCACGTCCTCCCAGCCGACCTGCTTGTAGTCGCCGTCGCAGTCGGCGAAGACGTTGCGGGCGCCGGCCAGGGTGATCACGGCGTTGGCGAGCTGGCGGTTGCAGACGACGGTGGGCTGCTTGGTGCCGGCGTCGTAGTCGAAGAGGAAGTACGTCGGCCGCTCGCTGCCGACCGTGCCGCCGACCGCCTTCTGGACGGCGTCCACCTTCCTCTTCATCCCGGCGACGATCTCCTTCGCCCGTGCCCGGGTGCCGGTGACCGCTCCAAGGGAGGTGATGTCGGCCTCGACCGCGGAGAGATCGGTCACCGGGCCCTTGCTCTGCGCGGCGCAGGCGGTGGACTTCAGGTAGATGTGCTTGATCCCGGCCGCCTTGAACTCCTCCTCCGTCGGCGCGTCCCCCATGCCGCCGCCCATGCTCCCCATGGAGGCGAAGGTGTCGATGTACAGGTCGGCGCCCGAGCCGAGCAGTTTCTCCTTCGGGATCACGCTCCGGCCGAGCACCTTCACCTTCCCGGCCTGTGCGTCCAGGGCGGCGGGCAGAGTGCCCCTGCCGGGCGGGAAACCGGTGCCGATCACCTTGTCACCGGCGCCGAGACGGAGCAGCAGCTCCAGGCCGGAGGCGTTGCTCGTGACGATCCTCGCCGGGGCGGTGGAGAAAGTGGTCCTGGCGCCCGCGCAGTCGGTGACGGACACCGGGTAGGCGCCGGAGACGGCCCTTGCGGCGTTCTCGTCCGCCGTTTCCTTCCCCCCGCCTCCGCACCCCGCCGCCAGCAGGCTGCCGAGTACGACGGCCGCCGTACCGGCCCACACACGAGCACGCATCGAAAATCTCCTGGATCTACTCGGTACACGGGGCGAATTTCCGTCACCCGGTCCAGTAGTCGGGACGAACGCGTCATGAGTTCCCGCCGGTTGGCAGTCCGGCTCGAATGAATCCCTGTCGGCGCCCGGGTGCTGACGAGGGGCCGGCTCAGGCCGTGACCGGGGCCCGCCCCTCGCAGCAGTCGGCTCAGGCGGCAGCGACGGCGGGCCTGTCCGCCTCGTCCAGCAGATCCATCAGGGTCGCCCGGGCGCGGGCCACGCGCGAACGGACCGTGCCGATCGGGCAGTCGCTGACCTCGGCCGCCTCCGCGTAGGGCAGGCCAACCAGTTGGGTGAGGACGAACGCTTCCCGCCGATCGTCGGGCAACGACCCCAGCAGATCGAGCAGGGCTATGCCGTCGTCGAAGCCGGGCAGGTTCTGCGGCTGGGCGAGTTCCACGGCCACCTGCCAGTCCGGTACGTCGGACAGGCGTGGCCGGGCTGCGGCGTACCGATAGCTGTCGATCACGGCGCGCCGCGCGATGGAAAGCAGCCAGGCGCGCGCCGAGGAGCGGCCCTCGAAGCGGTGCAGGCTGCCGAGTGCCCGCAGAAACGTGTCCTGCGCCAGGTCGTCGACCGCCTGGGGGTCGGCGCAGAGGTGGGCGACATAGCGATGGACGTCGCGGTGCAGGGCGCGGACGAAGTGCTCGACCGCGTCCGTGTCTCCGCCTCGTGCGGCGAGCGCCCAGGCGGTCGTCGACTCGTCGAGCGCTCCGGTGTTGTCGCCTTTGCGGCGCGAGGTGGGCAGGGCAGGGATGGTCACCTGGTGTCCTTCTCGGTCATCCGTGATCCGGACCGGTGACTCGCTCATGTGCGAACGGTCCGGTGAGTGGGGAGACGGCCTACGCCACTTGCGCACCAAGGCGTTCGTGCGGGCGTACGGCCGTGACCCGAGGCGCGTCTGCGCGGCCTCGGGTGATCCAGCTGTCCTCAGACGACAGCGGTCCCCACGGGCGGGCCCCGAGAAGTGATCGGGTCGGCCGGCAGGAGGCGACGCGGCGTCCGGTCCGGGCGGCGGCGCCGTACGCGGAGCCGGGGCCGGTCCGGGGTGACGGGCAGGCCCAGCAGCAGCCGCAGGGGCGCCGCCAGCCGGGCCGCCACGGCCCGCAGGATACGGAACGCGGCCTTCTCGCCGTAGGCCAGCCACAGCCCGCACAGCAGCGCGGCGAGCAGGTGGGCGGCGAGCATGCCGAGGGACGACGAGTCTGCGCCCGCCGAGTGGCCCATGTGGCTTGCGCCCATGTGCCCCATGTTCATGGAGCCCATGTCCATGGAGTCCATCCGCATCGAGCCCATGTCCATGCCGCCCATGGTGCTCATGTCCATGGAGGACAGGCCGTCCGCTGCCGACTGGGCGAGTGAGAACGCCTCGTGCAGCAGCGTCTGGGCGGCGACCACGACGGTCACGATCAACGGCAGGCCGCGCTCACGGCCCGCAAGGCACCAGCCCGCGCCGCCGGTCACCGCCACACCGCCGGCCAGCGTCCAGCCGGGCACGTCGCTCCCGGACATCAGCACGTGGCCCAGGGCGGCGAGCAGCACGCACACGGCCGCGAACACCGCGGCCCGTATCGTGCGAGCACACCACCCTGCTGTCATGGCGCCTCATCCTCGCATCCGGGCACAGGTGGTCATACGGGAGTACGGAAATCCGCGGTGCACCCGACTCGATCCGGCCTGCGTGATCCGGGTCACGAGGCACGCCCGCCGGGCCGGATCACCACGGCGATGGCCCGGACCGTCCCGCTGCGCTCGAAACGCAGGGTGAACGCGACGAGGTCACCCGCCCGCCACCTTGCCCCGGCGTGCAGGCTCACGTCCACGCCGTGCGGGGACATGGCCAGTTTCCCGCCCGCCGGGACGGTGGCCGAGGGCGTGTCGGCCTTGTAGGCGGCTCCGCGTCGGGTGGTGCGGTGACGGCTGAGGGTGATCTCGCCCCGGGCCGCCGGGGACGTCACCTCGACCAGCCGGTCGTCCGCGCCGCCGAGGTTGGTGAGGTCGAAGAAGGCGGCGGTCTCGGTGCTGTTGCCGTACGGCAGGAAGACGCGCCCGGCCGAAACGGTGATCCGTGCTGGGGTGCCCGCCTTCCCGGCACCGACCCACGTGGTCAGGCCGGCCAGGGCAAGGCTGCAGGCCGCGAGCGGAGCGATCGCGGCGAGCAGGGTGTCGGTCAGCCGACGGCGGGTGGGCCGCCAGGGGTGCTGCTCGGTCAACGGGTGGGCCTCCGGGCGGGTGAGGGCTGCCGCGCTCGGAGCCGCAGGCTGTTGCCGACCACCAGCAGCGAGCCGGCCGACATGGCCGCCGCGGCGAGCATCGGGTCGAGCAGGCCGACCATGGCGAGGGGGACCGTGACGACGTTGCAGCCGAAGGCCCATACGAGATTGGCGCGGATCGTGCCCAGCGTGCGGCGAGCGAGGCGGATCGCGTCCGCGAGGACGTCGATGTCGCCGCGCACCAGCGTCACGTCGGCGGCCCCGATGGCGACGTCGGCGCCGCTGCCCATGGCGATGCCGAGGTCGGCACCCGCCAGTGCGGCGGCATCGTTCACACCGTCGCCGACGACCGCGACACGGTGGCCCTGTTGCTGCAGGTCGCGTACCAGGGCGGCCTTGTCCTCGGGGGTGCGGCGGGCGTGCACGTCGTCGATGCCCAGCGCCTCGGCGACGGCACGGGCGGGCGCAGGCGCGTCGCCGGTGACGAGCATGGGGCGCACGCCCAGGCGCCGGAGGCGCTCAACGGCCCGGTAACCGCCCGGTCGTACGACGTCCCCGACTTCGATCAGGGCTTCGGCCACGCCGTCCACACGGACCAGTACGGGTGTGTGGGCGCAGGCTTCGGCGACCGGCCGGGCGGCAGCGAGGGTGGCGGGCAACTCGCCTTCCGCGGCCAGGACTTCGACCAGTCGTCCCTCGACCCGGCCGCACACGCCCCGCCCCGGCAGCGCGCGGAACCCGGTCACGTCCGGCAGCCGCTGCCCGGGCAGCTCTCGGCGGGCGTATGCGGACACGGCGCGGCCGAGTGGGTGTTCCGAGCCCTGCTCCACGGCTCCCGCCAGCCGCAGCAGCGTGTCACGACCGAGACCGTCGGGTACGGCGGTGACCCGGACGACACTCATCTGGCCGGAGGTGAGAGTGCCGGTCTTGTCGAGGACGACGGCATCGATGTGCCGGAGCCCCTCCAGGGCCTGTGGACCGGTGACCAGTACGCCCAGTTGGGCACCCCGGCCGGTGGCCGCCATCAGCGCGGTCGGCGTCGCCAGGCCGAGCGCGCACGGGCAGGCCACGACCAGGACCGCGACGCATGCGGTGACGGCCGCCTGCGGATCGGCCCCGGCGCCGAGCCAGAACCCGAGTGCGGTGACGGCGAGCGCCAGGACGACGGGCACGAAGACGCCCGCGGCCGAGTCCGCCAGCCGTTGTATCCGCGCCTTGCCCGCCTGCGCCTCGGTCACCAGCCGATCGATCCGGGCAAGTCGGGTGTCCGTGCCGACGGCGGTGGCCCGCACGAGCAGCAGCCCTCCCGCGTTGACCGCTCCGCCGACCACGGTCGAGCCCTGACCGACCTCGACGGGCTCGCTCTCCCCCGTGACCAGCGACTGGTCCACAGCGGAGCTGCCTTCCACCACGTCGCCGTCGGTGGCCACCCGTTCTCCGGGCCGTACGACGAAGACCTGACCGGCCTCCAACTGCTCGACGGGAATGTGCCGTTCCGATCCGCCTTCACGCACCGAGACCTCTTTGGCCCCGAGTCGGACGAGCGAGCGCAGCGCAGCCCCCGTACCGCGTCGGGCGCGTGCCTCCAGGAATCGCCCGGCCAGCACGAACAGCGGTACTCCGACGGCGCCTTCGAGGTAGATGGGGGCGATGCCTTCGGACGCCGTGGGCACCAGGGTGAACGGCATCCGCATGCCGGGCTCCCCTGCGCCGCCGAGGAAGAGCGCGTACGCCGACCAGGAGAAGGAGGCCGCCACGCCCAGCGACACCAGTGTGTCCATGGTCGCCGACGCATGCCGCAGCCCGCGCACCGCGCGCACGTGGAACGGCCAGGCGCTCCACACCGCGACCGGAGCGGCCAGCACGAAGCACAGCCACTGCCAGTTGCGGAACTGCCAGCCCGGCACCATCGACAGGACGAGCACCGGCACAGCGAGCAGCACGGTGACCAACAGCCGGTCCCGGTCCTGCCGTTGTCCGTCGCTGGCGCCTTCTGCCTCCTCGCTGCGGTGCCGCTTGGGCCACTCGGGCAGGGCGGCCGTACAACCGGCCTTCTCCACGGCGGCGACGAGCTCCTCCGGACGGGTCTGCGCCGGATGGCTCACCCGGGCCCGCCCGGTGGCCAGATTGACGGTCGCCGTGACCCCGTCCAGCCTGCCGAGCTTCTTCTCGACCCGGTTCACACAGGCGGCGCAGGTCATGCCGCCGATGGTCAGATCGGTGGTGACCAGGGTGACCACGGGTTCCGCGCCCATCAGTGGCTTCCTCCGGGCATGTCCCCCATGTCCATGCCTCCTCCCCCGCCGCCTCGGCCGTCGTCGCCCCCGCCGCCACGGCTCGTTCCGGTGCCGTGCATACCGGGGGCGACGGGTCCGGCCGAGGCGCCGACGGCGTACGACACCGTGAACAGCAGCGCCAGCAGCACGACGAACCCGCAGAGGGCGGGCGGGGGCATCAGCCTGCGCAGCGGCAACGCGCCCCCGCCGAGGGAGGGTTGCCGGGACTCGTCCATCAACCGCGTCTCCAGATCACATCCGTACGTCCGTACCTCTTCAGGAGTCGGAGCGACCGGCGGCAGAGTTCCGGAACAGGGATGTGGCGCGCGTCACGCTGTAGCGCCCTCTCGGTCAGAGGAAGTTGACGGGGACGTCGGTGTTGATGGAGACGATGGCGGCACCGACGGTGTCCGCGGTGAACGTGTCGACGGCGGCGATCTTCGTGCCCCACCGGTCGATCAGCTCCGAGGTCACCGACTGCGCGACCTTGTCGATCCAGACCTTCTGCGCCGCCCAGAGATTCGCGGGCTCGGCCAGCGCCGCGGTCACCTCGGCGAACGAGATGTCCCCCGCCTTCTTCTTCGTGGTCGACCACAGGTCCAGGAAGAACTCGCGCGACTGGCGCACCTCCGCGCGCTGGGCGGTGCGGTAGACATGGCCGCCGACATAGGTGTCGAAGTCCAGGTCCAGGATGGCGTCATGGGCGGTCAGGATGCCCGGCATGTAGTCGGCGTTCCCCCACGCCCGGTAGGGGGCCCAGCCGGGCATCACGATGTCGGTCATCTGGGCCAGCCGCTGTGCGGGGAAGTGGACCAGGATGTTGCCGGCCTCGTGGTTGGGCCCCGGGTAGATCAGGTGGATCTCCTCCCCGCCGACGTGCAGCACCTTGTGGTTCTCGTGGATCACCTTGTGGGGCAGCGGCCGCGCCGGGTCGTTGTGCACGGCGAGCAGCGAAGCGGTGTCCCGGTGCGCGATACGGATCGCGCCCGGGAAGTTCGTCGCCCCGCCGATGTGGTCGAAGTGGTCGTGGCTGTAGATGAGATGGGTGACCGGCTTGTTCGTGACGGACGCGATGGCCTTCTCGACGGCGGGGCTCGTCGTCGGCGGCGCGTCCATGAGGACGACGCCTTCACGCGTCACGACGAAGATGTTCTGCACGAAACCGGAGATGACGACATAGCCGTTGCGACCGACGCGCTCCAGCCGGTAGCCGTCGGCGTTGACCGGCAGCGGCTTGCTGTGCTCCGGCAGCGGAAGAAAGGCGGGGACCGGCCCCTCCGACGGGGCCGGGTCGGTGCCTGCGGCACGGGCGGACGCCTGGCCGGGCAGGCCCGCGCCGAGGGCGAGAGCGCCTGCGGCCACGCCACCGCGCCGCATCAGTGAACGACGGTCTATCACGTCAGTCTCCCAGGGGATCAGGGCATCATCGAAGAAACGGGAGTCCCCGGTGGAAGGGGATTCGTCCATGCCCCCAGGTTTCAACGCGCCCACCGACGGCAGCCATGGGCGCATCTCGCGGATGTATGGATGTTTCTTCCCGCGGGAGTGCCACGCCTCGCCACGCCGTTGAACCGGTCACCCTCGTTGTTGTGATCGACTCGGCAGGAGCCACTGATGAGACTCGTTGTGGACAGCTTCCCCTCGGCCGGCCCCGCGCTGCATGTGGGGCTCTATGCCAACGAGACCTTCACCGACGCGGCCTGCCCCGTCGGCGGCCCCCACCGCCATGACTTCCACGAGCTGTTCTGGACCAGCGACGGCATCGGCCGGCACCTCCTGGACGGTCGTCGCTCCACCACCGTCGCGAACACGGTGATGCTGATACCGCGCGGCCAGGTGCACCACTTCGAACGGGCCGAAGGCCTGTCGGGAGCGTACGTCCGCTTCGGCGCGGAACTCCTGGACGCGAGCGCGAGGCCGGGCCGGCTGTCCGCCGGGCGCGAGGTATCGACGGTGCAGGTGCCACCGGAGGACACCGCGCCCCTCGACTCGGTGATCCGAGCCCTGGCCGCTGAGACCCGGCGCCCGCTGGACGCGCAGAGCGCGCCCATCCACCGTCATCTGCTGCTGACCGTACTCGCCTGGATCGAGCGCTGGCACAGCGCCGATGCCCGGGCGCCCGCGGCGGAGGCCCGGCTCTGTCGTCGCTTCGATGCCCTGCTCGAACGTGACTTCGCGCGTCGACACGACGTGGGTCACTATGCGGCCGAGCTACGGGTCTCCACCGGCGCGCTGTGGCGAGCGGTGTCCCAGGTCACCGGCCGTCCCCCACGGGCGCTGATCACCGACCGGGTGATGCTCGAAGCCGCCCGACTGCTGCGGTTCACGGACCTGAGCGTCGGGGAGATCTCCGCGAGCGTCGGCGTGCAGGACCGCCTCTACTTCTCTCGCGCCTTCAAGCGCCAGTACGGCCTGTCACCGCTTGCCTATCGTGAACGCCTCGAGGGCGGCAGCGAGGCTCCTTAACTCCGGCTCCGGCTCCGGCTCCGGCTCCGGCTCCGGCTCCGGCTCCGGCTCCGGCGACGATCACCAGGTGGACGGGCTCGGCCCGGACGTCGTCGCGCCGGAGGTGTGGCAACCGTGGCCTGGCCTGCGCCGCGGCCCGTCGGGGAAGCCGTGCGCCGAGGCTTGTCGCGGGGCGCGGAGTCTGATTGGGTACCCCGGCGCGCGATGGGCGCGGCAGGCGGAGGGGGAGCGGGCGGCGTGCATCCGACGGTACGGCAGGACATCAGGGAGCCTTTGCCCGAAGGGCTGGGCCAGGCGATACGCGAGACCGCCGGTGACATCGCCGCGCTGTTGCGAGGCGTGCCCGACACGACGGTGCCCGTACCGGGATCCGAGTGGACCCTCGGCGAGGCGGCCGCCCATCTGGCACTGGCGAACGAACTGATGGCCGACCTCGCGGCCGGGCGTGAGCGCCCCTACGGGGACGGCACCCCGCAGAGTCTGGCCGCGGCCAATGAGCGGTCCCTCGCCGCCTACGCGGAGCGCCGGGCGGAGCCACTGGCGGCGGTGATCACCGAGCAGGCCGATGCCTTCCTGGACACCGTGGCGCGGGCCGCGGCCGAGGGGACCGCCGACGACACGCCGCTCGTCACGCCACTCGGCCCCCTGAGCAGGCCCCTGCTCGCGTCCTACCTGCTCACCCACATGCTGGGCCACGGCTACGACCTCGCTCGTGCGGTGAAACACCCGCACATGATCGACCCGAACCGGGTCGGGCTGTGCATGCCGTTCATGCTCTCGGTCATGCCGCGCGTGGCCGACGCGGCCGCCACGGCCGGTCTCACCGCCCGCTACACCATCCGGCTCAGGGGCGGCGCGGCGTTCGGCGTGACCCTGACTGACGGCGCCGTGCAGGTGACCTCGGAGCCGCAGGACCGCCCGGACTGCACCATCCTCATCGAGCCCGTGACCTTCCTGCTCATCGCGCTGGGCCGGCGCAACCCGTGGCCGGCCATCGCCCAGGGACAGATCATCACCTGGGGACGCAAGCCCTGGCTCGCGCCGCGCTTCCCGAACCTGTTCACCGCGCCCTGATCCGGCACGACGCCGTCGGTCGCCGATCCAAGTCAATCGAAGTCGATCGTTCCCCGATTCAAGATCAGTCGTCTTATGTGATCTATCAGGCATCGGCCGTCAGTCCCGGAGACGCCCCCATCGCGCCGCATATGCATGTCTACGGTGCAACCACCGGGCGGGACGGCAACGCGCCGCGCCGCCGCAGCCGACAACCAAGGGGAGGCACGATGGCGAGTGTTGAAGTGTCCTTAAAGGAGATCATGGCCTCGATCGAGGGGGCGCTCGGGGCAGCGGTCGTCGATTACACCAGCGGCATGGCCCTGGGCACCCTCGGCGGGAGCAAGGACCTCGACCTGAACATCGCCGCGGCGGGCAACACGGATGTCATCCGCGCGAAGGTGCGCACGATGGACCAGCTGGGCCTGAAGGGTGACATTCAGGACATCCTGATCACACTCGAGGGACAGTACCACCTGATTCGTCTGGTCAGCGGGCGCAACGGCAACGGGTTGTTCCTCTACCTCGTTCTCGACAAGGCCCGGTCCAATCTGGCGATGGCCCGGCACCAGCTGAAGCGCGTGGAAGAACAACTCGAGGTCTGAGCTGACGTAAGCCCGGGCACACGCATGCCCAGAATGTGAAGACTTCTTCAAGTCACGAGATCAGCATGACCCCAACTCGTGGATGCGCACGGTCCCGGGCGACAAGGATCGGCTCATGAAGCCGGATCAAGCGGCGGCACCTTCGCGGTGCCGCCGCATCCTGGCGACCACTCCGACCCGGCAGGGAGCGAACGCGCATGCAAGTCCCCCTCTACCAGGCCAAGGCGGAGTTCTTCCGCATGCTCGGTCACCCGGTACGCATCAGGGTTCTGGAGCTGCTTCAGCACGGCCCCGTCCCCGTACGGGACCTGCTGGCGGACATCGAGATCGAGCCGTCCAGCCTTTCGCAGCAGCTGGCGGTGCTGAGACGATCGGGGATCGTCGTGTCCACCCGCGAGGGTTCTACGGTCCTCTACGCACTCGCCGGCGGTGACGTCGCCGAACTGCTGGCCGCCGCCCGCCGCATCCTCACCGAACTGCTCGCCGGCCGGAACGAGTTGCTGGCCGCACTGCAACAGGCTCCGTCGTCCCCACCGCCGGCGACCACCAGCAGCGGCCACCGGTGACGGCCGAAATCATCCCCGCGCTTGTGCGTCGGCGTACAGGTGGCCCCGTACGCGGCGCAGCCACGCTTCGGCGGCCGCTTCGTCCGGTTGCTCCGGGAGCACACTGGGCGTCTCGTCGAACGCGGCCTCGTAGGCCCGGAGCGTGGGCAGTGCCGCGGACGCGTCGGCCGCCACGCGCTCGCCGAAGTCGTGGTACTCCTGCGGGTTCTCGACCCGGATGGTCAGCCGGCCGGTGGCGTACAGCTCCAACCCTTGCTGACACAGCCGCTTCAGGTGCCGGGCGTGCTTGGCGGTGCGCTTGCGGGTGTCCGCGGAGAACGATCCGTCGCCGCGGGCTTGCAGGCGCCGGAACTGCTGTGTGGCATAGCCGAGGTAGGCGTCCCTGACACGCTTGGCGCACAGCAGCGAGGACCGTATGCCGATCAGCTCGTCCCCGAACGGCGTCCGCACCTCGTACAGCTCGTCCGGAAGCCACACCAGCTCCATCGCGGTCGGATTGCCGCCGAGGGCGAGGCGGCACCACTTCGCGGCTTCGTGCAGGGTGCGGTCGGGCTTGGTGGTGACGTGGGACTCCTTCGGCCGGTGCAGACCGTGCAGTTCCGCGGTGGGTACGGCGAAGACGCCGAGGCGGTCGATGTCGGAGCCCTCGTGAGCGAGTCCGTACGCGGTGGAACCGACGATCCCGGACAGGATGACGTTCGGGACGGTCACGGGCGGCCGCCTTCCTTGTACTTGCGCCCTTGTACGTGCGCGGTGAGCCTGGTGCGTGGGGCTCCATTGTCATGACGTGCCAGGCGGCGGTCACCCGGATATTGGCCGGCGACCGCTGACCCATCTGACGCATACACGCCATGTAGCATGAGCGCCCATGTAATCGGCGGGATTGCCCGGAGATGCTCATGAGGAATCTGGATCCCACCGATCCGCCCGCCATCGGCGGTTACCCCCTGCTGGCGCGGCTCGGGGCCGGCGGCATGGGGCAGGTGTTCCTGTCCCGCACCCCGTCCGGCCGCCCGCTGGCCCTGAAGACGGTGCGGCCCGAGTTCGGTGCGGACCCGGCCTTCGAGGAGCGGTTCGCCCGCGAGATCGCCAGCAGCGACCAGGTGCGCTCCCCCTGGGCGGTTGCGGTCGTCGACTACAGCCCGGCAGGTCAGCGGCCGCAGTGGCTGGCCACGGAGTATGTCGCCGCGCCCTCACTCGCCGACTGGGTGCAGCGGTACGGCCCGCTGCCCGAGCCCGCCGTACGGGCCCTGGCCGCGGAACTCGCCGAGGGGCTGCGGGCCGTGCACCGGGCGGGGCTGGCCCACCGGGACGTGAAGCCGTCCAACGTGCTGCTCGGCCGCCGCCACCCCCTGCTCATCGATTTCGGCATCGCGCGTGCGGCCGACGACACCCGCCATACCCGTACCGGAGGTGTCGTCGGCTCACCCGGGTACATGGCGCCGGAGCAGGTCACCGGCGGGGGCGCGGCCGAGCCCGGGGACATCTTCGCGCTGGGCGCCGTGCTGGCGTACGCGGCCACCGGGGAGGGCCCGTTCCTCCGGCCCGGCGAGGACTCGTCGGCCGCGCAGCTGCTCTACCGGATCGTGCACGAGGAACCGGCGCTGGAAGGCGTTCCGCGGTCACTCGTACCGCTGCTGGCCGCCTGTCTGCACAAGTCGCCTCAGGACCGCCCGACCGCCGAAGCGCTCCTGGAGCGAATCGGCGCCTCCTCAGGTGGCTGGGCATCCGAGCCGCTGCCCGGCCTGGAGGCGGAACTCGCGGCCAGGGAAGCCGAGTTGCGGGCACGGCTGGAACCGTCGGCGACCCTTCCCGCGCCGCCGCCCCAGGCTCCCCCGGGCGCCATGGCCCCAAGTCCCATACTCGTGGCCGCAGTCGAACCCGCCTCGGCCACACCGGTCACGCCCGTCGGATTCGGACCGCCCGTCGCGTACTCGTCGCCCGCCGCCCTGTCCGCCGCGACGGTTCGAGAGCGGCGCACGTCCCTCGCCCGGACGTCGGCCATCTGCGCGGGTGTGGTGGCAGCCGTGGCCGTCGTCGCAGCGCTGTCCTGGCCCGACGGCGGCAACGACAACAAGTCGGACGGCCAGCACGGTTCGTCGCCCTCCCCGTCACGCTCCACGGCCACGGCGGGCGCCCTGCCCGCCTCCTGGGTCGGCACCTGGAAGGGCACCGGGCCGGGCAGCAAGTCGGCCGACGGGGTGGTCAACTCCCGCACGAGCGGGGTCACCGTCGCCGTCACCCTGCACGCGGCGGCGCGCGGTGAACTCGTCGGCCGGCAGGTCAGCCACATCACCGAGGCCGGCAGCGGCCGGGACCTCGGGTGCACCGAGACACTGCTCCTGCGGGAAACCCATCGGACGTCCATGGTCTTCGAAGCGGCGACGAGCACGCCCAGCGATCCGTCGGCCGGGGTGGTCTGTGTGCGCGGCAACGTCTACACGCTGACCAAGACGGGCGCCGACACCCTCACCCTCGTCGACGAGGGAAGCCAGGCGGCCGGCTCACCGTCCCGTCTGCACCGCTCGTCGTCCTAGCGAACGATGTTCAACTCGGGGTGATGATGGCGCATGGCCGCCAACACCTCGTCCACACCGACCGGGAGCGTGGTCGCGGAGATGGCCGCCGGGCTGTAGCCCATGCGCAGGTTGGCCTTGCCTGCGATGCGAGCCATACGCGGTGCGCGTGCCAGATAGGCGCCCGGGTCGTGGAGGATCAGCTCGATCATGCGCTGGGGCCTTGAACTGACCTTGATCTCACAGATCCCCACGGCGGCGATCTCCGTCCAGCTGATCGAGCCCAGCATGGCATGTGTCAGACCCTCGCCGGTGATGACCAGCTCGGGCCGCCGTCGTACGAGACGGCCGATCGCGACCGCGGCGCACAGACCGAAGAACGGCACGCCCACTACGCCCGCGAGTATGGCCTTGATGCTGGAATGGCTGATCAGAGCCCATATGCACAGCACCACGAACACGATCGAGCCGAGGGCGACGAGTGCGGTGCGACGTATGGAGGACGGGTAGGCGGTTCTCGGGAGATCCGCGGGTTCGTTGGTCACGCGATCACTTTAGACAGTCGACGACTGTCGGCCGGGGGCCGGATTCCTGCTCCGGCAGTACTCCCCCGAGTACTCCCCGGGAGGAGGACTTGTTGAGCGATCACCTCACAGGAGACACTTCTACAGCACTGTAGATTGCGGAAGGAAGCAACCCGATGTTCGGCTTGAGCGAGTTGGCGCTGATCCTCCTCGTGGTCGTCGTGGTCCTGGGGATCAAGAAACTCCCCGAGCTGACACGGTCGGCGGGCAGGGCGGCGCGCATCTTCAAGAGCGAGGCGAGAGCACTGAAAGAGGAGGACACCGGGCCGGGGAAGGTCATCCCGGGCACCGTCGTCGACCGCAATGAGCCGCCCCGCTCCTGAGCGCGTCGTACTCGCCGGCTCAGTTGTCGGCGTGCTGTGTGTCTTCGGTGCACCTGCTGAGCGGGGCGGGCTTCGCCGGGGCGGGCGGGGTCGGCCGGGGCTCGGCGGAGCGGCGATTGCGGAGGAGCAGCCGTCTCGCGGGACGCTCCACCGCCTCGTACAGGACCCAAGAGAGGATGAGTGACACCGTGAACAAGGCGGCGGTGACGGCCAGGCCCGCCGCCACGCCGAAGTGCGGGTACTTGCCTAGCACACTGGTGGCGGCGCGCAGCACCAGCAGGTGGGCCATGTAGAAGGCGAACGAGAGCTCTCCGAGCCGGACCAGCCGCCGGCCGCGCCACAGGGAGGGCAGGCCACGCAGGTCCGCCACGGCGGCCGCCGGGATGAGCAGGGCGAAGCCGGTGAGGGTGCAGGCGGTGGCGGGGTATCCGACGGTGACCTGGGGGACGAAGAAGTAGCCGATGATGGCGAGGGCGAGGGAGGCCTCCAGGCCGGGCCCGCGCCACCGGCCCAGCAGCACCAGCCTGGCCGAGGCGGCACCGAGGACGAACTCGGGCAAACGGGCGGCGGGGAAGGAACTGATCGGCTGGTCCGCCCAGTGGTGCGCCTCCGCCCAGGCCAGCACCAGGACCGACAGCGCCGAGAGCCCGGCCAGAGCCGTCAGCCCCCGGGCGCCGAGGCGGCGCAGCAGGAGTGCCAGCAGCGGGAAGGCGGCGTAGAAGAAGGCCTCGCAGGCCAGTGACCAGCTGACCGGGTCCAGCGTCTGCCACCACGGGCGCCACCAGGAATGCACCAGCAGGACGTTGGCCAGCGCCTGGGGCAGCGTCGGCTTCGGCTGGCGGGCCAGTGTGTACGCCATCAGCAGCGCGATCGCGGCGGTGGCCAGATGGACCGGGTAGATGCGGGCGATGCGGCGCCGCCAGAAGGCGAGCGCGCGATCGTTCGGCCGTGCGGACCAAGTCAGTACGAACCCGGACAGAACGAAGAAGAACGAGACACCGACGGCGCCGGCCCCCAGTCCCCATGTCACGATCCGGCCGCCGTCGCCTCCGAAGTAGCCGAAGTTGCGCACATGCAGTCCGAAGACCAGCAGCGCGGCCACCCACCGCAGTCCGGTCAGGGACGGCAGCGAGGGCATCGAGGCGGGCGGGGGCGTCGTGGGGTCGGCTGCGGTGGCACTGGTGGACGGTAGCCTCGGCACCCTGGTCGCCGTCGTCATCGTGTCACCTGCCGGGGGATGTTCGTTTGGGGCATGAAAGGGAACGTTGCCCATTCGCCCCCCTTCATTCCGGCGTTTTAACAAACATCACACCTGTGCCGAAGAACATCGTCGACCTCACACGTTCAACGGCGCGGAACACACCCGAATGGCTGACCGAGCGGGGGCTGGGGTTACGCCACGGAGCAGGACGAGGCGCCGGGGCGGTCCGACCGCGGTCGGACCGTCCCGGCGCCTCGTGTCGTGCCCCTGCGATCAGCCGATGTGATAACTGTCGCCGTAGACCTTCCAGTCCAGCGGCGTGTTCAGGTCGAGGTTGCCCTTGCGCAGGAAGACACGCTGCTCGGTGTCGACCCGGCTGGTGTCGCTGTGGGCCTCCTCCTGCTTCATGGCCCACACCCGGGCGTCGAGGAAGGCGTTGAGGTACGCCGTCTCGTCGCCGCCCTGCGCCGGCGGCTTCGCATGACGCAGCGCCCGCTTGCGGATGCTGCCGAAGCTGGTGGGGTCGTCGCCGTCGCCGTGCATGACGATGGCGTCGTAGTACGTGAACTGGCCGAGCGCCCGCAGTCCGTCCGCCTTGCCCTGCCGCACCGCGGGGTTGAAGTAGACGCGGTCGCGCTCGTCGTTCTGCGCCTGCTGGAACGCCGAGTCCTGTGCGGCCTTGCGCCAGTCCCGGGGGAAGTTCGGGTCGAGCCCGTCGTGCGAGTCGCTGCCGTTGACGCGGCGCAGCGCGGGCAGGTACTTGGCGAGGACGTTGCCGGGCTTGCGGTCGGTGTAGAGCTGAACGAGGTCGAGCATGTCGCCGGTGCCGGAACAGAAGCCGATGATGCCGGCGGTGTAGCCGCGGCCGTCGCCTATGTCCTCGATGTACTTGTACTGCGCCTTCCAGTCGAGCGAGGAGTTCTCCGCGCTCGACACGAGCTTCATGGCGATTTCCTTCTTCGCCGGGTCGTCGAGGCCCGGGGCGGCCGCCTGAGCCGCCGTGGCGTGCTGCGCGGCCAGGAGACCGCCGAGGGCCACGGCGCCGGTCAGGGCGACGAAGGTCCGGCGGGAGGGGCCGGACGGGGATGCTGCATGATGGTCGAGGTGCACCACGGGGGCTCCAACTGAAAGTGGGGGGTGGGAAGTTGTCCCTCTAGCGTACTGACAGGAAGGTTTCCTATTAGACGCTCCACTGAAAGCCCTAGGGTGGAAGTTCGTAGCATCGAACAAGCCGAAGTCGTGACTCAAGGGGCGAGTCGGCTTCCTCCCGTCGGGGGAGGCGCACGCTGGGTGGTGCGGCGTTGACGCCTCGGTGACGGCCCGGTGACTGGTGTCTCCCACCATACGAATCACCTGCCGGCGGCCCGATGCCGTCGGGTGAGGGAGGCAACGGCGCCATGACGCAATTCTCCTATCCCGGTGTCTATATCGAGGAGATCGAGAGCCCGGTACGGCCGATCGCCGGTGCGGAGACCTCGGTGACGGCATTCGTGGGGCTCGCGTCGGCCGGACCGAGGACGCCCACGGCGGTGGAGAGCTGGGCGGACTTCGAGCAGCGGTTCGGCGGCCTGTGGACCGGCAGCGAACTGAGCTACGCCGTCTATCAGTTCTTCCTCAACGGCGGGAGCAAGGCGGTCGTGGTCCGCGTCGGCGGCGACCCGGCGTACGCGCAGGTCGACCTGGGCGACGGGGTGAAGCTCAGGGCCAGGACACCCGGCACCGCCGGCAACTCGATCAAGGTGACCGTGAAGCACGACTCGGGCGAGCCCAAGCGCTACACGCTCGTCGTCTCCGACGGGAGCACGACGGAGTCGTACGTCGTCTCCGTCGACCCGGCGCTGGAGAGCTCACGCCTGGACCGGGTGCTCAGCACCTCGCAACTCGTCGAGCCGGACACCCAGGTCTTCGGCACACGTCCGGCCGCCGTGGAGAACAAAGCCTTCACCGGCGGTACCGACGTCGCTCTGACGAGGTCCGACATACTGGGCAGCGCGACGCCGTCCCCGCGCACCGGTCTGGAAGCACTGGCCGACGTCGACGTCTTCAACCTGCTGGTGATTCCGAACCAGTTGGCGAAACCCACCACGGGAACGGACACCCGTGACAGCGACTGGGCGCCGGTGATCGACGCGGCTGCCCGGCTGTGCGAACAGCGGCGGGCGATGCTGCTGCTCGACCCGCCGTTCGGCTGGGACACCGTGGACGCGGCCGTACAGGGGGCCCGCGGCGGGCTGCCCGTCGGCGGCGTGACGGCACGCAACGCGGTGGTGTTCTTCCCGAGGCTGAGGATCTCGGACCCGCTCGGCGACGACCGCGAGGTCGGCCCCGCCGGCACGGCCGCCGGTGTGATGGCTCGCACCGACACCCGGCGCGGCGTGTGGAAGGCGCCGGCCGGGACCGACGACGGCGGACTGCTGGGGGTGCGCTCGCTCACCTTCCGGCTGACCGACCAGCAGAACGGCACCCTCAACAAGCTCGGCGTGAACTGCCTGCGCACCTTCCCCGTCTACGGCAATGTCCTCTGGGGCGCCCGCACCTGCCGAGGCGGCGACGACTTCGGCGACCCCTGGCGCTATGTGCCGGTGCGGCGCGTGGCCCTGTACATCGAGGAATCGCTGTTCATCGGCACCAAATGGGTGGTGTTCGAGCCCAACGACGAGCCCCTGTGGTCCTCGATCCGGCTCAACGTGGGCGCTTTCATGGACCGCCTCTTCCGCCAGGGCGCCTTCCAGGGACGGACCGCGAAGGAGGCGTACTTCGTGCGCTGCGACGCCGGAAACAACCCGCAGGACGCCATCGACCGCGGCGTCGTCACGGTCGACGTGGGCTTCCAGCCGCTGTCCCCCGCCGAGTTCGTCCACATCCGTATCCAGCAGAAGCGCGACGACGCGACGACCCAGGGGAGCTGAGATGGCGCAGTTCACGGTCAACACCGCCCGCCTGGACCCGTACAAGAACTTCAAGTTCCGGGTGAAGTGGGACGGCAAGTACGTCGCCGGCATCAGCAAGGTGAGTGCGCTCAAGCGGACCACCGAAGTGGTCGAGCACCGGGACGGCGGAGACCACTCCACCGCCCGCAAGTCACCCGGCCGCACCAAGTACGAGGCGATCACCCTGGAGCGCGGGGTCACCCACGACCCGGAGTTCGAGGCATGGGCGAACAAGGTGTGGAACTACAGCAACGACGTCGGTGCCGAGATCGCTCTCGCGGGCTTCCGCAAGGACCTGGTGATCGAGGTCTGCAACGAGGCCGGTCAGCCGGTGCTGGCCTACCAGGTCTTCCGCTGCTGGGTGTCGGAGTACCAGGCGCTGCCCGACCTCGACGCCAACGCCAACGCGGTCGCCATCCAGCACCTGAAGCTGGAGAACGAGGGCTGGGTGCGGGACGTGGGGGTCACCGAGCCCAGCGAGCCGAACTTCTGACGGCACGTCAGCGGGGGATGAGGATGGACACGGTGAGTGCCGTCGAGTTGCTGGACGCGTGGGAGGCGGGCTGGAGCCGCGATCCGCTGCGGCGCGGTCTGGCCCTGCTGGCCGCGGCCCGGCGCACCACGCCGACCGCCGCAGCGGAGGTGTCCGTGGGCCGCCGGGACCGCGCCCTGTTCGCGTTCCGCGCCGCCCTGTTCGGTACCGCCGTGGACGCGGTGTCCCGCTGCCCCGGATGCGACACCGAGGTCGAAGTCGCATTCGACCAGCGGGAGTTGCTTGCCGAGAACGAGCCTGCGGCCGGAGACGCGGCGACCGTGCGAGCAGGCGGCCGGGACGTCCCGGTGCGCATGCCCACGAGCGCCGACCTGGCCGCCGTACTCGACGCGGACGTCCCCGATCCCGAGGAGGCCCTCGTACGCCGGTGCGCTCCCCCCGGAGAGCCGGCCCCGGCGGCCGCAGCGGTCGCCGCGGCATGGACGGCCGCCGACCCGCTGATCGACCCGTGCGTCGGCCTCGCCTGCCCCGACTGCGGCCTGGCCTGGGAGGAGCCCTTCGACATCGTCGGATACCTGTGGGCGGAGCTGGACATCTGGGGCCGGCGGACCCTGCTCGAGGTGCACGAGCTGGCCCGCGCCTACGGCTGGACGGAGGCACAGACCCTCGCGCTCAGCCCATGGCGCCGTCAGTGCTATCTGGGGCTGGTGGGCACATGACCGGCCCCTTGACGCGCCTCGTCGGCCGCAGCCGCTCCCCCGTCCCGGGCCTGCGACCCCGCCCCGTCTCCCGCTACGAGCGCTCCTCCCCGGCAGACGGACCGCCCCCACCGGCCCGCCCCGACGCCCCGGAGCCCCCCGCGCGGCAGGCGGCGGCCATCGACGGCACCGACCCGTCCGTCGAGGAGGAGGGGCCCCGGGCACCCCTGCCGACCGGAACCACCGACGCCGAGCCCGCCGTCCCGGGCCGGGAGCCGCCCACCCGCGCCCTCTCCGTCGTCCGGCACCCTGCCGTACGACGAGAGGACGTATCCGTCGTGCGGGAACGTCCTTCCGCCCTACGCCAGGACGTCCCCGTACGACGCGAGGAACCGGCGCCACTCCCCCACCCCGTCCCAGCCGAGGCCACGCAGGAGCCGGGCCGCCCGGCGGATCCACGGCGCAGCTTCCTGCAGAGCCCCGAGCAGGAGACCCCCGAGCCTCCTGGTCACCACGCCCCGCACGCCGTCGTCGCCTTCGACCGGCCGCTGCTCCACGCCGAGGCACCGCCCCCGCTCGTCGCCGGCGCCCCGGCGGCCGCGTCCGCCACGGCGGCGGAACCGGCTGTCGTGGTCGAGGTCTCCATCGGGCGTCTGGACGTCCGTGCCCCGGCCCCGCCCGCACCGCCGCAGCCGCCGGTCCCGCGGCGGGACGCGCAGGCGGACCACGCCAAGGCGCTGCAGAACTATCTGCGCCGACGCGCCGAGGGGGAGCTGGGATGAGCAACTCCCTGGCCATCGCGGCCGTCACGGCCACCCTGCGGGCCCGGCTGTTCGCCCGGCTCGGCGGCCCCAGGGTCACCGTCGCCCCACCCAACAAGGCGCCCGACGCGGTGAGCGGCGACCATGTGAACCTCTTCCTTTACCGCGCGGACCTCAACCCCGCCTTCCGCAACGCCGATGCGTCCGGCGCGCGTCCCGGTGAGTCGCCGAAGCCGCTGCTGCCGCTGGTACTGCACTACCTGCTCGCCGCGTACAGCGACGACGAGGGCAAGGCGCACGAGCTGCTCGGGGCCGCGATGCTCGCGCTGCACGACGAGCCGCTCCTGTCGGGCGACGAGATCCGGGCGGCGACGGCCGCGGCACTGCCGGGCAGCGATCTGCATCTGCAGCCCGAGCGCGTGAAGATCAGCCAGGAGACCTTGAGCCAGGACGACATCGCCAAGATGTGGACGGCGTTCGGGACACCGTTCCGGATGTCGTCCGCGTACCAGGTGACGGCCGTCCTCATCGACAGCGCCCTGCCCGGCCTCGCTCCGATGCCCGTGCTGAGCCGGGGCCCGGACGACCGGGGAGCGGCCGTGCGGCCCGACACGGGCTCGCCTGCGCTGCTCGGAATCCGTTGTGCCGCCGCGGGGCAGGTCGATGCGCTGCCCGGGGAGCGGGTCACGCTGCTGGTGGAGCAACTGCCGACCACGGCACTGAGCGTGCGGCTGCGGCATCTGCGTGTGCCCCGGACCGCGAACGTGGCGCTGCCGGCGCCCGCCCCCGGGGCCGGCGAGGTGACGCTCACCCTGCCCGCCACGGGACTGCCCGCGGGGCCATGGGCACTGGACCTCGGCCCCGCCGATGGCGGCTCGCCCCGCACCAACGAACTCGTCCTCGGCGTCGCCCCGGCGGTGACCGCGCTCGCGGCCGAGGCGGCCGGCGGCACCCCGGCGCGCACGAAGGTGACCGTGACGGCCGCGCAGCCGGTGCTGCCCGGTCAGCAGGCCGCGGTGCTGGTCGGAGCACGGCAGCTGGCGGTGGGGCTGCTGACCGCGGGCTCCAGAACGGTCTCGGTGACCGCCGTCCTGCCGTCCGGGAAGACCCGGGTGCGGTTGCGGGTGGACGGCGTCGACAGCGAGATCGTCGACCGGGCCGACGGCACGTTCCGGACCGGGCCGACGGTGGAGGTGACGATCCCGTGAGCATCGGCGTTCCGGCCGACCTCCGCTGGGAGGAGGCCAACAGCCGTTATCTCAAGGCCTCGTTGGCCTGGCTGCGGGCCCGGCTGGAGGCGTTGTCCCGGTTCCCGGACGCGCCGGAGCCGACGGACGGCGGCAGGCGCCGCCCGCCCTGGCGGGAGCGTCGGCCCGAACTGCCGGCCGCCGCCCCGGCCCTGGCGGACACGGGTGTCCTCGGCCGGCTCGCCGCGGCGCGGGAGGCCGCGGCCGCCGAACCGGACACCGCGCCGCCCGCGCTGGTACAGCTCGCGGACCGCTTCGGGCTGACCGACTTCGAACGCGACGTGCTGCTGCTGGTGGCCGCTCCCGCCGTGGACCCGGGCATCGGCGCGGAGATCGCCGCCGCGCACGGCGATCCGCTGGCGACCGCGCCGACGTTCGCGCTGGCACTGCGTCTGTTCGACGACGCGCGCTGGGACGTGCTGTCGCCCCTGCGGCCGCTGCGGCACTGGCGGCTGGCCGAGGCCGTGCCCGCTCCCGCGCAGCCGCTGCTGACGGCACCGCTGCGGCCGGACGACCGGATCGCCAACCTGGTGCGCGGCCTCAACCACCTCGACGAACGCCTCGCTTCGGTGCTCGAGCCGGTGGCCGATCCGGCAGTCGGCGTCGCCTCGACCGATTCCGTGCGGCACGCGGAGGACGCGGTGACGGCGGCCGTGCTCGCCGAGACCCCCGACGGCCGGTTCCCCGTCGTACAGCTCACGGCCCGCGACACGGACAGCGCCGCACTCGTGGCCGTACGGGCGTTCGCGCGGCTGGGACGTGAGGTGTACCGGCTGCGGGCCGGGGTGCTGGGCCGGGAGGGACGGGACCCGGAGACGGTGGCGCTGCTGTGGCACCGGGAGAGTCTGCTGCTGCCGGTCGTGCTGCTGTTGGACGCGATCGACGCCGACCCGGACGACACGGCCCTGACCACCGCCGTGCGACGGCTGCTGCCCCGCACCGGCGGGCCGGTCGTCCTGGCCGCGCGTGAGGTGTGGCCGGTGGAGGGGAGTTCCACGGCGGTGGTCGATGTGACCGTGCCGCCGCCGGGCGAGCAGCGGGCGCTGTGGGCCGCTTCGACGGGGCTGGACCCCGGCGGGGCACCGGTCGCGCTGGCGGCGCAGTTCCGGCTGAGCCTGCCCGCGCTGCACCGCGTCGCGACCGCCCACCGGCCGGGGCCGGACGGCCCGACCGCCGGAGAGGCAGGGGACCGTTTGTGGGCCGCCTGCCGGGACGCCGCACGGCCCCGGCTGGAGTCCCTGGCGCAGCGGATCGTGCCCCGCGCGCGCTGGAGCGATCTCGTGCTGCCTGAACCGCAGATGGAGACCCTACGGCGGATGGCCGGTCATGTTCGGCACGGCGCCACCGTGTTCACGGACTGGGGCTTCGCCGAGCGGACGAGTCGGGGGCAGGGCGTGACCGCGCTGTTCTCCGGTCCCAGTGGCACCGGCAAGACCTTCGCGTCCGAGGTGCTGGCGCACGAACTCCGGCTGGATCTCTACCGCGTGGACCTGTCGGCGGTGGTCAGCAAGTACATCGGAGAGACCGAGAAGAACCTGCGCCGGGTGTTCGACGCCGCGGAGTGCGGGGGGTCGCTGCTGCTGTTCGACGAGGCCGACGCGCTGTTCGGGCGGCGCAGCGAGGTCCAGGACAGCCACGACCGGTACGCCAACATCGAGGTGAGCTATCTGCTGCAGCGCATGGAGGCCTATCGGGGTGTCGCCGTGCTCGCCACCAACCTGCGGGCGGCGCTGGATCCCGCGTTTCTGCGGCGGCTGCGGTTCGTCGTGGAGTTCCCGGTGCCCGGGGAGGAGGAGCGGCGACGGCTGTGGGAGGCGGCCTTCCCCGATTCCGTGCCCCTGGCGAGCGGCCTCGACCTCGGCCGGTTCGCCGAATTGCCGGCGACCGGCGCGGCCATCCAGGCGATCGCGCTGGGCGCGGCCTTCTCGGCGGCGGCGTCCGGGCGTCCGGTGGACACCGCGATGGTGATGGCGGCCGCCCGCGCCGAGTTCCGCAAGCTGGACCTGCCGTTGCCCGTGCTCGTCGGGGAGGGGTCATGACGGTCCGGAGGATCGTGGTGCGCATCGACCTGATGGTGCTCGACGCCGGTGTGGCCGGGGGCTGTTCGGCGGCGGAGGCGGCCGAGGTGCTGCGGGCCGCGCTG
The DNA here is from genome assembly GCF_032656585.1 of Streptomyces herbicida. NCBI lineage: Bacteria > Bacillati > Actinomycetota > Actinomycetes > Kitasatosporales > Streptomycetaceae > Streptomyces > Streptomyces herbicida. The sequence continues at coordinate 219,025 of NZ_JAUYWJ010000010.1, read as the reverse complement.
CGGGCGGACCTCGCGGCGGCGGAGACGACGGCAGCCCCGGCCGGCGAGCGGGCGGGGGGACCCCCGAGCGGGCGGCTGAGCGTCACGGCCGAGGACAGCGGCCTCGACGCCGTCGCACGAGCGGCCTCGCTGGCGGTGGGCCGCGTGGTGGCGCACACGGTCGCCTCCGGCCGACCGCCGCGGGACGCGGACATGGGGAACGCGGAAACACGGGGCATCGAGACACAGGGCACGAGGACACGGGGTACGCAGACGCGCGGTTCTGGCGGTTCGGGCGGTGAGACCGGATGACCTCGTCCTTCCTGCCCGGCACCCCCGTCGTCCCTCGCGGTGCGATCGTGCTCCTCGACCCCGCGACCGGCGCCGTCCTGCGGGTGATCGCCCTGCAGTACAACCCCGACACCGTCACCCGCACGCTCCAGCCGCAGGGCGTCGGCGCCGAGGCCGGGGAGCGGAGCGAGGCGCTGCGGCTCAAGGGGCCCGCGCACGAGACGGTGAAGGTCGAGGTCGAACTGAACGCCACGGATCAGCTGGAGGACCCGTCAGGTGCCGACGCGGACGTGGTGGCCCGGTTCGGGCTGCTGCCGGTGCTGGCCGCGCTGGACCAGCTGGTCAACCCGACCGCGCGGGCGCTGCTCGACCAGGACGCCGCGGCCCGCTCCGGGGCGTTCGAGATCGCGCCCATGGAGTCGCCGCTCACCGTCTTCGTGTGGAACCGGGACCGTGTCGTACCGGTGCGGATCACGGAATTCACGGTCACCGAGGAGGCGTTCGACTCCCGGCTGCAGCCGATCCGGGCCAAGGTCGGCCTCGGACTGCGCATCCTCACCATCGACGACCTGGGCTTCACCCACCGCGGCGGCGCCCTGTTCCTCGCCCACCAGCGGCGCCGCGAGCAGCTCGCGGCGCTGCACCGCTCGGCCCGCCCGGGTCCGACGATTCTCGGCACCCCACCGGGAGGCAGCTGATGTTCACCGCCGCGAGCCGCTATCACGGCATCGAGGTCGCCCGCTACGAGCCTCCGGGCGGCGGCGACCCGGTGCCGTACGTCCGCCGCAGGCTGCTGCCCGACCCGGCCTCGCTGACACCGCTCGGCTTCCACCCGGTGGCCGAGGGCGACCGCCTGGACCGGATCGCGGCCGCCGGGCTGGGGGATCCCGAGCTGTTCTGGCGGATCGCGGACGCCAACCCCGTACTGGATCCGGAGGAGTTGACGGCCCGGCCCGGCCGCCGTCTGCTGCTCGCGCTGTCCGCCGCTGCCGCCGGGAGCACCCGTGGCTTCTGACCTGCTGCTGGCGCTGCGGCTCGGCGCCGTGCGCGCGGAGCCCGTGCCGCCCGAGGTGGTGGACGCCCTGCTGTCGGTGCAGGTGACCGAGGGCGTGGGCAGATCCGGCGGTTTCCAGCTGCAGTTCGCCACCGCCAAGCGGTCCCTGCTCTTCGCGGAACTGCTCCCGCAGGGGGCGCTGGACCCGCCCGCGCGGGTGCAGCTCGTGCTCACCGTGCGTGGACGCACGACGGTGCTGATGGACGGTGTCGTCACCCGTCACGAGGTTGCCCCTTCGGCCGAGCCGGGGCAGGCGAAGCTGACGCTCACGGGCGAGGACGTCTCCCGGATGATGGACGTGATCGACTTCAGCGGGGTCAAGTACCCGTGCCTGCCGCCCGAGGCGCGGGTGGCGGTGATCTGCGCCAAGTACCCGATGTACGGGCTGGTTCCGGCGATCGTGCCGAGTGTGTTCATGGTGCCGCCCAACCCGCTCAAGGAGGTGCCCAGTCACCAGGGCACCGACCTCGCCTACGTACGGCAGCTCGCCGCGCAGGCCGGCTATCTGTTCTTCGTAGAGCCGGGGCCCGAGCCGGGAGTGAACATCGCCCACTGGGGACCGCCCGACAAGCTGGGGCTCCCGCAGGACCCGCTGCTGGTGAACTGCGACACGGCGAGCAACGTCGAGAGCCTGTCCTTCTCCTTCGACGGCTTCTCCGCCACCCAGTACATCGTGCTGATCCAGAACCCGGAGACCAAGTTCCCGATCCCGGTCCCCGTTCCCGATGTCACCCCGCTCAGCCCGCCCATGGGCCGCCGTCGGCCACGGCCGCTCAAGGTGGAGCCGATCCACGGCCTGGCCAAGCTGACCCCGCCGCAGGCGGCGGGCGTTGCCCTGGCCCGGGCCGCGGACAGCTACGAGGTGATCTCGGGACAGGGCAGTCTCGACGCCCTCCGCTACGGCCGGCCGCTGCGCCCCCGCCGGCCGGTGCCGGTGCACGGCGCGGGCACGGCGTACGACGGGACGTACTACGTCAAGAGCGTCACGCACTCGATCAAACGCGGCGCCTACACCCAGCAGTTCAGCCTGACCCGCAACGCATTCGATCCCCTGTGAGCGGTCCCGCTGCAGACGATCGGCGCGAGGAGACGAGACGTCATGACGAGTATGGACGACATCGGTTATGTGGAGTCCCCGGGCCTTCTCAGCCCGGCACAGCGCGAGGACGGCGAACCGCCCGGCGCTCGCCGCTTCTACGGCAAGTACCGCGGCTCGGTCGTGCAGAACACCGATCCGCTGGGCATGGGGCGGCTGCTGGTGAGCGTGCCGGACGTGTTCGGGCTGTTCCCGAGCAGCTGGGCGATGCCCTGCGTACCGCTCGCCGGGCTGCAGTCGGGGGTGTTCGTGGTGCCGGCGCCGCAGGCCGGGGTGTGGGTGGAATTCGAGGGCGGCAACCCCGACCACCCGATCTGGACGGGCTTCTTCTGGGGCAGCCGCGCCGAGACGCCGACCACGGCCAGCACACTCGTCCCCGCCTCCCCCGCCTTCCTGGTGGAGAGCACGGGCAAGAGCAAGGTCGTCGTCAGCGACACCCCGGTGGCGCCCATGAAGGGCGGCGGGGTCCTGCTGCAGTCCCCGTCCGCGGCGATCACCGTGGACGGCTCGGGCGTGACCATCACCGCTCCGACCATCAACATCGTCGGCCTCGTCAACATCAACAACGGCGCGCTCGTCGTGAAGACGGCGTGAGGAGACCGCCATGCCGGGTTTCGCCCTCACCACGGCCACCGCGCTGACCTGCGCACACCAGGGGCAGGTCACGCTGACGCCCGGTCAGCAGCAGGTGCTCGCCGGTGGCGCGCCCGTGGTGACGACGGCCGACGTCAACGTCGTCGCACCGTCCTGTGCACTGTCCTCGTCCACCCCTCCATCCCCCTGCGTGAAGGTCGACTTCGCCCTGGGCGCCTCGGCCCGGGTCCTGGTACAGGGCCGCCCGCTCGTCGTGCAGCCCGCCGGGCCAGCCACGGGCCTGTGCCTGTCCGCCGCACAGGTGCCGCAGGGCCCGCCCGTCGTGTCGGCGATCCAGCAGTGGGTGGTGGCCACATGAGCGCGCACCTCGACTTCCCCTTCCACATCGACGCGCACGGGCGGTCTGCGGGCACCACCGACGAGGGCCATGTCCGCGATCTGATCGAGCAGTTGCTGTTCACCGTGCCCGGCGAGCGGGTGAACCGCCCGGACTTCGGCTCGGGTGTGCTGCAACTGGTGTTCGCCCCGGGCAGCCCGGAACTGGCGGGTGCGGTCGAGTACTCCCTCCAGGCCGCGCTCCAGCGGTGGCTGGCCGACGTGATCCAGGTCGAGCGGGTCGAGGTCGAGACCGAGGAGGCGGAGCTGCGGATCACCGTCGGCTATGTGCTGCTCGCGACGGGCGAGCCGGGCACGGCCGTACTGGAACGGGGGACGGGAGCATGACCGACGTACGTGACCTGCCGCCCTGTCTGCCCGGCGAACGCGCGGACCTGACCCGGGACAGCGGGCTCGGCGCGGTCGTCGCCGTGGACGTCGACCGGGCCACGCGCACCCTGCGGGTGCTGCTGCTCGGCGCGGCACCCGAGCCGCTGCCGGACGTCGGGTGCGTACGGATCGACGGGCCGGGGCGCGCGGTGCACCCGGTGGACGTACGGGTGGAGGGCTCACCGTCGCCCACCCGGCAGGCCACGCTGCTCGTCGCCCTGGACCGGCTGGGCGACCGCTCCCCCTACACGTTCTCCCTCGTCGACCCGGCCCGCCCGGACGCCCCGTTCCCCGGCTTCGACCCCCGGCACAGCGGCGCGCCGTTCACCTTCACCGCCGACTGCGGCGAGGAGGCCGACTGCGCGCCCTTGCCGGACTGCGCGTCCCCCGCGGGGCCGGAGCCCGCCCTCGACTACCTGGCCAAGGACTACGCGAGCTTCCGCCGTCTGATGCTCGACCGGCTCGCCCTCACAGCGCCCCAGTGGGCCGACCGGGAGGTCCCGGACCTCGGCGTCACGCTCGTGGAACTCCTCGCGTACATCGGCGACCGGCTCTCCTACCGGCAGGACGCGGTCGCCACCGAGGCCTACCTCCACACCGCTCGGCTGCGCACCTCGGTCCGCCGTCATCTGCGACTGGTCGACTACCGCATGCACGACGGCTGCAACGCCCGTACCTGGATGCACCTGGAGGTGGAGAAGGCAGCGGTGCTGCGTGCGGGAACATACTGGTTCGCCACCGCACTGCCCGCCGGGCCGCTGGTCTCCGAGGCCGAACTTCGCCACGTCCCGGCGCACTTCGAGCGGTACGAGCCCGTGGTGCGGGCCGATCTCGCGCTGCGCCCGGCGCACAACCGGATCCGGCTGTGGACCTGGGACGGCGAGGAGTGCTGTCTGCCCGCCGGGACGACGTCCGCCACCCTGGTCGACCCCGGAACCGCGGACGCACGCCTGCTCGCGCTCGCGCCCGGCGACGTACTGGTCCTGGAGGAGGTGCGCGGACCGGCCACCGGTGCGCCCGGCGACGCCGATCCACGCCACCGGCAGGCCGTACGGCTCACGGCCGTCGAGAAGACAATGGATCCGGTGCACCGGCAGCCGCTGCTCCGGGTGAGCTGGGCCGCGGAGGACGCGCTCACCTTCCCGCTGTGCCTGGCCGCCGTCGGCGGTGAGCGGTGCTGTCTCATCGCGGACGTCAGTGTGGCCCGCGGCAATGTGGTGCTGGTCGACCACGGCGGCAGCGGCACGCCTCCCGTCCGCCTGACCGCGCCCGCCCCGGCGGCCCGCCCGGTGGTCTGCGACGGACCCGGCCGCCCACGGCACACCGAGCGGCCCCTGCGGTGGCAACCCCGCCTGGACACCGGCCCGCTCACCCGGCGCGCCCCCTACCCCGGCCCGGCCCAGATCGCCGCCGCGCAGGCGAAGACGCTGGACGCGATCCCCGTGCGAGCGGCCAAGGCAGTCGAGGACATGTACCGGCGGGTGACGGCCGGCGGCCCGCTCACCGGCGCCGACCTCGCCCTGGCCCGCACGCTGTGGGGCGAGCGTGCGGTGGCCGGCGCGGGCCTGGACAGGGCCCGCGACGCCCGGGAACGGCGGGCCGCACTGGTGCTGCTGCGCTCCCGGTCCGCCGCGCTGCTGGCCCGCCGCACGGCACGGCTGGCCACACTCGCCGCGCACGCCCGTAGCGGCGCGCCGCTCGACGCGGAGACGGCCACCGAGGTCGTGGCGGGCTGGGGTCCCGTGCTCGCCGCCGGTCTCGATCCGGCCGATCCGAGGGCCGCCGGGCCCGCATCCGCCGCTCTCACCCAGGATCCCCGGCTGGCACTCCCCCAGCTGACGCTCACTTCGGCGGGCGAACGCTGGGCCGTGCGGGCGGACCTGCTCGACAGCGGCCCCGACGATCCGCACCTGGTGGCCGAGGCCGACGACGACGGCACCGCCCGGCTGCGCTTCGGCGACGGCCGGCTGGGCCGGGCCGTGACGGCCGGACAGGAGTTCAGGGCGGCCGTCCGGGTCGGCAACGGGCCCGCGGGCAATGTCGGGGCGGACACCGTCGTGCACCTCGTCGTCGGCGCGCCGACCGGCGCGCATGTCACCGCGGTACGCAATCCCCTGCCCGCGATCGGGGGCACGGCGCCCGAACCCGTCGCCGACGCCCGGCTGTTCGGGCCCACGCAGTACCGGCACCGGCTGGAGCGGGCGGTCACCGCGGAGGACTACAGCGCGCTCGCGGGCGAGCTGCGCGGGGTGCAGCGGGCGGCCACCGGCCTTGCCTGGAACGGCAGTTGGTACGAGGCCGAGGTGGCGGTCGACGCGCTCGGACGTGGCGAACCGCCGCTCGCGCTGCTGCATGCGGCGCGCGACCGGCTCGCGCTGGTCCGGCGGATCGGCCACGACCTGCGCGTGGACCCGCCCCGTACGGTCCCGGTGGCGGTACGGCTGCGGCTGTGCCTGGCACCGGACGCCCGGCGCGCCGCCGTGGAACGCGAGGTGCGCGCCCGGCTCGGCAACGGCCCCGGAGGGCTGTTCCACCCCGACCGGCTGACCTTCGGCAGTGACCTCTACGCCGGGCGGCTGGTCGCCGAGGCCATGGCGGTGCCGGGTGTGGTGTCGACGACGGTGCTGCGGCTGGGCCGTGCGGAGGCGGCCGTGCCGCTCGTCCCGGACGACGGGGTGCTGGCCTTCGGGCCGCTGGAGATCCCCTCGGGCGGCGCCGATCCCTCGGGGCCGGGCGCCGGGGTACTGCGGATCGATCTGGTCGGAGGACGGTGAACCCCCATGTGCGCTACCGGTGAGGGCCCCTGCTGCTGCACGACGCAGGCGCAGACCCCGCTGCCGAGGGACAACCCGCCCGGCGCGGCGGCCCTGCACGCCAGGGCGGGCACACACGCGGCGTTCCTCGCCGCGATGACCCGGGCGCTCGCCGGCTCCGCACACCCCGCACTCGCCACCCTCACCACCCGGGACCCGGCCGACCCCGCCCTGGCCCTGCTGGACGCATGGGCCTGCGTCGGTGACGTCCTGACCTTCTACCAGGAGCGCATCGCCGACGAGGGCTACCTCGGCACGGCCACCGAACGCCGCTCCCTCGTCGAACTGGGCCGGCTCATCGGATACCGCCCCCGTCCGGGCCTGGCGGCCGACGGCTGGCTCGCCTACACCCTGGATCCCGATCCGGCGGACGTGGCGGTGACCGTTCCGGCCGGATCGCAGGTGCAGAGCGTTCCGGATCCGGGTGAGCAGCCGGTCGTGTTCGAGACGGCGGAAGAGCTGGTGGCGCGGCCGTCGTGGGGAGTGGCGCGGGCCCGGGTACGGCGTCCGACGGCGTTGACGCGCCGTACTCTGCGGGGACGGCGGGTGGTGTACGTCGAGGGCGTGAGCACCGGGCTCGCCCCCAACGACCGGCTGCTGTTCCACTTCGACGACGGCGAGCCACCGGACGTCAGGATCGTGGAGTCCGTCCGCACCGACCCGCTGGCCGGCACGACCTCCGTCGGTTTGGTGGGGATCCCCGACGAGAACGATCGGCAGCGCGGGGACGGTCCCGGAAGGAGGGGCGACGCGGCATTCGTACGGCTGGACGCGCTCCGTGTGAGGGCGGCACCGTACGGCGCCGCCGCGCCCCTGATGCGCAGCGCCCCTCCCGTGATCGGAGCGACCGCCGCGGTCCAACTGGACTTCGAGGAATGGCCGTTGGACACGAGTCTGTACGACCTGCCCGATGCCCGGCGGCGACTGCTTCCGCTCGACGGGGACCACCCACGGATCCTCCCGGGCAGCTGGATCGTCGTCGACCCGCCGGGCGCCGACGGCGTGCCGCACCGGGTGCGCGACGCGCGCAGCACCGGCCTCACGTCCTACGGAATCTCCGCGCGGTCCACCGTGCTGGCCCTGGACGAAGAGTGGTTCACCTCGGCGCCGCACGGCCTGAAGGATCTCCGCGGCTACACCGTCCACGCCCAGGCCGAATCCCTCCCCCTCGCCCCCGAGCCCGTCACCGACGGCGTCACGGGCACATGCATCGACCTCGACCGCGTGATCGACGGGCTGCCTCCGTCCCGCACGGTCCTGGTCACCGGCTCACCCACCGACGGCTCCGCCCCCACCGGCGAGGTCGCCCACGTCGAGTCCGCGCTGCCCGGCGACGACCCCGAACGGCCGGGCGCCCCGCCGTACACCGTCCTCACCCTGGCCGCCCGTCTCCGCCGCACCTATCGCCGCGACACCGTCACCGTGTGGGGCAATGCCGTACGCGCCACCCACGGCGAAACCAAGGACGAACCCGCGCTCGGCAGCGGCGACGCGGCCCGGCCCAGCCAGAGCTTCACGCTCGGCGCGCATCCACTGACCTACGTGGCGGCGCCGGACGCCGACGGCGAACAGGCCGAACTCACCGTCCGGGTGGGCGAAACGGCCTGGCACGAGACGGACGAGATCGCACGCAGCGGCCCGGCCGACCGCTCCTACGAACTCCATACGGACCCCACCGGCACCGCCACCGTCACCTTCGGGGACGGACACCGCGGCGCGCGGCTGCCCACCGGCGCGGCGAACGTCGCCGCCCGCTACCGCGTCGGCATCGGCCGCGCCGGCAATCTGCGGGCCGGGCAGCTCAGCCAGCTGCGCACCAAGCCCCTCGGGATCAGCGCCGTCACCAACCCGCTGCACACCGGCGGCGGCACGGACGCCGACACCGACGCCGCGCTGCGCGGCCGGGCCCCATTGCCGACGCTGGCGATGGACCGGCTCGTCGGCCTGCGCGACTACGCCGACTTCACGCTCGCCCGGGCCGGCATCGGCAAGGCGGCCGCCACCCGGCTGGCCGTCGGCGGCCGCGAACTCGTCCATGTCACCGTCGCCGGTGTCGACGACGCCGGCCTCGACCCCGACTCGGCAGTCCTCACCTCCCTGCTCACCGCGTTCCGCCGTTACGGCGACCCGGGCGTGCCGGCCGCCGTCGCGCCCCGCACCCGCTGGAACCTCGTGTTCCAGGCCCGGATCGGCATCGATCCCGACCGGTCCCCCACGCTGCTGGAGCCGCACGTCCGGGCCGAGTTCGAGCGGGTCTTCGGCTTCGAGGCGCGGGAGTTGGGCCGGAGCGTCTACCTGGCGGAGGCCGTGGCCGCGCTGCAGGGCGTGCCCGGGGTCGTCTTCGTGGACGTACGGAGGTTCGGCGCGACGCTCGGGGACACGGTGGCCGATGCGGACGCGGTCACGGGGGTGGCGCAGCGCGTCCTGGCCCGCCCGGCACGGGTCGAGGGCGACCCGCTCTCGCAGTCAGTGCTCCCGGCGGATCTCGTCACCGCCGCCCCCGGCCTTCCCCGCTTTGTCGTACTGGATCTGGAGGTGGCCTCATGACCAGCCCGCCCGCCGATCGCCTCTACGAGCTGCTGCCCGCGATCGACCGCATCCGCGACGAGGAACAGGGTTTCCCGCTGCGGGCGTTGCTGCGGATCGTCGAGGAGCAGGTCCGGGTGATCGAGGACGACCTCGACACCTGGTACGCCAACTGGTTCGTCGAGACGTGCGAGGACTGGGTGGTGCCGTACATCGGTGCCCTGGTCGGCGCCCGCCGTCCGCCGCCCGGCGCCGCACCCGGGGCGATCCGTGCCCTGTCCCCGCGCCGGGACGTCGCGGACGCCATCGCCAACCGGCGCCGCAAGGGCAGCGCGGCGGCGCTCGAAGCGGTCGCCCTGGACAGCTCCGGCTGGCCGGCGCGGGCGGTCGAGCTGTACCGGCATGTGGTCCGCGCCCAGCACGTACGCCACGTACGGCTCGACCGTCCGGCCACTCTCGCCGTGCGCGACGCCCTCGCCTGCGCTCGGCTGGGCGGTCCCTTCGACGACGCGCCGCATCTGGTCGACGTGCGGCGGCCCAACAGCGCGGCGACCCGGGGGCTGCACGGCATCCCGAGCCTCGCGCTGTTCGTCTGGCGGCTGCGGGCCTTCCCGGTGACGAAGGCGCCCGCGTTCTGCATCGACCAGCGCTACAGCCGCTACCTCGTCAACGTCCTCGGCATCGACACCCAGTTGTTCACCCCGGCTCCGCAAGGTCCGGCGCCGGCCCGGGTGTCGGGTCCGGGCGATGTGCCGCACCCGCTCGGCCGGGAGGAGTTCGCGGACGCGGTATCCGAGTACTACGGCCCCGGCAGGAGCCTGCGGATCTGGCGGGACACGCTCGACAACCCCGTACCGGCGGAGCGGATCGTCGTCGCCGACCTCACTGGCTGGCGCTACCGCCCGCAACCCGGGCAGGTCGTCGTCGACCCGGTGCTCGGCCGGATCGCCTTCCCGCCGGACGAGGCTCCGGAGGACGGTGTCTGGGTGAGCTGGTACTACGGCTTCGCCGAGGCCATGGGCGGCGGCGCCTATCCGCGGCCGGTGACACCGGTCGGCGAGCGCCGGCTGTACGCGGTCGGCGGTACGGACGGGCTGGGGTCCATCACGGCGGCGCTGCGGCAGTGGCGAAGGGACAAGACCGCGGACCCGTCGCTGCACGAGGCCCTGATCGAGATCCGTGACTCCGCCGACTACACCGAGGCGCTGCGGATCGATCTCGACCCGGACGACCACCTCGAAGTACGCGCCGCACCTCACCAGCGCCCGGTCGTGCGCCTCCTCAACCAGAAGGCCAACCGCTTCGACGCGCTGACCGTGCGCGCCACGGCGAAACTGCCCCCGCCCGGTACGGTCGCCGACTGCCCGCCGCCGGCCGCACGCCGCCCCCGCCTGATCCTGGAGGGCCTGACGGTGACCGGACGCAGCCTGGACGTGGTCGGTCAGCTCGGCGAAGTCGTCCTGCGTCACTGCACGTTGGTGCCCGGCTGGGAACTGGACCACGACTGCCGCCCCCGCTGGGGCGCCGAACCGTCCGTCGAACTGCGCCGCACCACCGCGCGGTTGCGGGTGGAGCACTCGGTGATCGGCACGATCGTGGTGGACCAGGACGAGACGAAGGGCAATCCACTGGACATCGAGATCCTGGACTCGATCGTCGACGCCACGGCCCACGACCTTCCCGCGCTGACGGCCCCCGAGGACCGCTTCGCGCACGCCGCGCTCACCCTGCGCCGGTGCACGGTGCTGGGCGACGTACGCGTCCATCTCCTCGCCCTCGGTGAGGACAGCATCGTCACCGGCTGTCTGCACACCTGGCGGCGCGACACCGGATGCCTGCGGTACTCGTACGCGCCGGTGAGCCACCCGGGCCCACCCCGCTACCGCTGTGTGCCCGGCCCGGGAGCCACCGCTCCCCGCCCCCGCTTCACCAGCACCCGCTACGGCCACCCCGCCTACTGCCGGTTGCACCCCTCCTGCGACCCGCTCATCGCCGCCGGTGCCTGCGACGGTTCCGAGATGGGCGCCTTCCACGACCTGTACCAGCCCCAACGTCTGAGCGGCCTCGTCGACCACCTGGCCGAATATGTGCCTCTCGGCGTCGAGGCAGCCGTCATCACCGCCACCTAGGGGGACGCGCCGTGCACGGTGACTTCTCGAACATCACCTTCTCACCCGACCGCAACTACTCGACCGTGTTCGACCTTCAGGGCCGGGTGGGGCTGGACGCAAATCGCAATGAGCAGACGGCGATTCTGCTGCACTACCTGCGGACGGCGATGACCGATCTCGTGGGGCCCCACGCGGGACCGGCCGCCGATCTCGGGTTCGTCGTCAAGGACTTGGCGGACCTCGACTTCACCATCAAGGGCGGCCGTTACTACGTCGACGGGATCCTGGTGCACAATCCCGCCGACGTCGCGTACACCGCGCAGCCGCACGCCTTCATCGACGCGCGCGGCCCCGACAAGCTGACCGGCCGCCGCTACCTGGTCTACCTCAAGGTCTGGGAGCGCCATGTCACCGAGGTGGAGGACCCTGCGCTCCACGAACCCGCACTGGGCCTGCACCACCCCGACTCGGCGAGCCGGGCCCAAGTGGTGTGGCAGGTGCGGGCGCACCCCCTCACCGGCGACGAGGAACCGGACACCTGGCTGGACGCCCAGCGCTCAGCCGACCGGACCGGCGCCCTGCAGGTGCGGGCCACCCGGGAGGAGGGCGCCGACGACGACCCGTGCACGGCGCTCCCCGGCGCGGCCTACACCGGTGAGAACCAGCTGTACCGCGTCGAGATCCGCAGTGGGGGCACGGCGGGCGAGGGCGCGGGCTTCGTCTGGTCCCGCGACAACGGCTCGGTGATCTTCCCGATCAGGGGCTGCGAGAAGGACACGGTCCAGGTGACGACCCTGGGCCGCGACTGGCACACGGCACTGGAGCCGGGCCAGTGGGTCGAGGTGGTCGACGACGCGGTGTCCACCCGGCGGGAACTGGGCACGCCCGCCCCGGCAGCGCCGCTGCACCGGGTCGAGGACATCGACCTCGACACCCTGACGGTCACCCTCGCCACGGCGCCCTCGCCACCCGGCCCCGAGCGCCACCCCTATCTCCGCCGCTGGGACCACGTTCCCCCCGCGAAGGCCCCCGACGGTGCCGTCCCCATCACGGAGGGCCCCTGGATCCCTCTGGAACACGGCATCGAGATCCGGTTCGCCCCGGCCCCGGACGGTCCGGCCCATCAGTACCGCAACGGTGACTACTGGACCTTCCCCGCCCGGCGCACCCTCGCGGACGTCGTCTGGCCGCACCCGCAGGGATGTCCACCGCACGGGGTGCCGTACCACTACGCTCCGCTGGCGCTGGTGACGGGCAGCAAGGTGAGCCCGCTGCTGACGTCGTTCGCGGTGCCGCTCTCGCCGGGGGCGTAGGGGTGCGTCTTGAGCATGCACGACCACACCTGCACCACCGCGTCATCGCGGGAGATCCGGTCGCCGGGCGCCCTGGACCAGGGGCGTCCGCTGGAGCGGCGCACGCGTACGGCCTTGGAGCCGAGGTTCGGCTTCGACCTCGGGCATGTCAGGGTCCACACGGACGCCGGAGCGGCCACGACGGCACTTGTGAGGGGAGCCGAGGCGTACACGACCGGCCCGGACATCGTCTTCGCACCCGGCCGCTATGCGCCCGGTACACGGGCCGGGGACAGTCTGATCGCCCATGAACTGACGCATGTCGCACAACAGCAGGGCACCACAAGGGCATTGACGCCGCCGGGCGTCGCGCCCGTCGACAGTCCCGGCGAAAGAGAGGCACGGAGCAACGCCGCAGCGGTGCTGAGCACCGGTCCCGGTGCCGGATCCCCGCTCCCGGTGCGGACCCGGGCGACCGCTCCGGTGCTCCAGTGTCAGGAGATGTCCCCCGAGGACCAACGGGCCGGCACGATCACGGCGTTCCGGAACGCGGTGCGCGGTCGGGACTGGGGGACGGCCGCGCGCCTGCTGGCCGAGATGAGCACCGGTCAACGGCAGACGGAACTGGGGCTGCTCCCGTCGGATACGCGCGCTGTGCTGCGTACGGCCTCCGCGGCACTGGACCCCGGCCCGGACAACCCGGTGACCCGGCAGATCGAAGCCATTGAGCACGGCGGCGGCGCCGAACCCGCCGAAAGGATCTCTCCGGCACCGGAGCGTCTCGACGTCGCCCGGATGAGCAGCGTCGACAAGTTGCTGCGAGCCTGGGAGTACGCCAAACCCCGGATCGGCGACGATGTCCGCGAGCAACTGGCCGGTCTCGTCACGCCCCAGTCCCTTGCCGCGATGGCATTCTTCGTCGCCCTCTACATCGGCTCGCAGGTGACCCCGGTCGGCTGGGTGGCCGACGCGCTCGCGCTGGCGGGGCTGACCGTCTCGGCGGTCTTCGCGGGGCGCGTCGTCTTCGACGTGGCCACGGACGTCACCCGGTTCTTCCTCGCGATCAAGGCCACCGACGAGGCCGGACTGCGCACCGCGGGCGAAGCCCTCTCCCATGCGATCGCGGTAGGGGGCGTGGCCCTGGTCATGGAACTGCTCACCAGGTCCGTCCGCGGCACGGGCGGCGCGGGCCGTTCCGGTGGGGGCGCACCGCCCACGGGCTATGCGCCGGCCGTCACTCCGGAAGGTGTGCGGATCTGGGTGCCGGTGGCGGCGGCCGAGCAGGCGGTGGCCGCATCGCGTCTGCAGCGGGCCGCCGCCACGTACATGGTGGCGGCGCCTCCGCCACGGGGACCGTCCTCGAGCGGCGCACGGGAAAGCACACCCGCGGCCGGGGGAACGCGACCGCAGCGGGGACCCGAGGTCTTCGACGAACTCTCCGAAGAGCTGGGGCTGGAGGCGGAGCGGCAGCAGGCGGGTACCGGCAACGCGGTCCAGGATGCCCAGCAGGCGGGCTTCGTGGGCGAGGAAGGCGCGCCCGGCACCGTGGACGCGGCATTCCAGCAGCACGGCGACGCCTCGGCCGTGCGGTCCGAGTACGGGGTGTCGGGCAAGGAGGTCGAGTCCGCGCACATCGGTCCCACCTCCTTCCTGAAGAAGGTGGGCGGCTACAGCCGCCGGGCGGCCGAGACGCTGTTGCTCAGACGTAAGGTCCACGGCGCGTTCGACCGCTACTGGAAGGACTGGGCCAGGGACCAGCGCCGGGCGGGGCGGACGGAGGTGACCGTGGCGTCGCTCTACGAGGTGATGCTCAAGGCCATCGACCAGATCCCGGAGCTGGAGCAGCGGACGAAGAACGCCCTCGCGTGGCGGCTCGAACTCGAGTTGTTCCGCGATCTCGGGCTGCAACCGCAGGACACGGTCCCGCTGCCCTATCCGAACGTGAAACCTACTGGTCCTGCCGCCCCGTGAGGTCGGGCGCGCGGGCCGGGCGGAAGTCGTCGAGCCAGTCCCTGACGCGCTCCACGATGTCGTCACGGCCCGTCAGCAGAGCGGACTCACCGGCCACCCGCGCGTCCGTCGTCGCGACGACGCGGGCGCGCAGCGCGGATGTTCCCGGTTCCGACCACACGGTGATCAGCAGGATGGCGGTGGGGGTCTCCGGTATCTCGGTCATGCCGGTCCGCTCGTCGGGAAGGGCCGTGGGCCGGCCCGGGTCCAGGGTGGCCGACCCGTGTCACATGCCCGTCAACCGCGGGTCACTGCGGAGACCGGGAGACCTGGAGACGGGGAGACCGGCAGCATCGCCGTGAATCCGGGGGAAGGACCGATTCCCAGTTCTCCGTGGAGCAGGTCGCGAAAGGCCCGGTAGTGCCGGATCGCCTCCAGCACGTTGTGCTCGGCGAGATGGACCGCGACGACCGCCCGGTGGGCGCTTTCCCGCAAGGGCTCGATGTGGACGCTTTCGAGGGCGGCTTCCAGGGCGAGGGCGTGGTGGCCCTGGGCGAGGAGGCGTTGGGCCAGGGCCTCCAAGGCGTGCAGGCGGAGCTGGCGGAGGCGTTCGCGTTCGAAGAGGATCCAGTCGTCGTCCCAGCCGGGCAGGAGGTCGCCCGCCCGCAGGAGGTGACGGGGCGGGTCGGGCGGTGGGGCGGTTGCGGGGGACGACGCGCCGACCATGTGCAGGGCCGAGTCCATGAGGGTGCGTACGTCCACCGTGACGGTCTCGGTGAGCGAGAGGGTGTCGCCCTCACTGCACACCAGCGGCTCGCGCCGTCCCCGGTGCAGCCGCCACAGGGCCGTGCGCAGGCTGCCCAGCGCGCGTTCCTCGGTGACGTCCGGCCACAGGGTCCCGGCGACGACCGTGCGGCTGCCGTGATGGCGCAGGCCGAGGTAGGCGAGAAGGCGTTGGGCTCCGGTGCCGACGTCGACGGCGGTGGGGCCGTAGGTGAGGGTGAAGCGGCCGAGCAGGCCGACCCGTGGGGCGAGGGTGTCGGCGGTGCTCATGGTGTGGTCCCGGCACCGTCGTGCGTCGTCCTGGACCTGCTGTCCTCGGCCATGGCACCTCCCCCGGCGCGGTGTGCGGGCCTGTCGATGCAACCGCATCGGGAGTTCGGCCGCATCGGGGAGTTCCCCATGCCCGTATGCATTTTCACTAATCGCCAATACCGGACAAGGATGCTCAATCACCCACATCGATCACCTTCGCGGGGCATCCTGATGACGTGGCACCCGGCCGCGTGGGGACGGCGGGGGTACCGGGGGGCGTCATGGACGATACGGCGGTCGTGGTCGGCGCGGCGGTGGCGGACAGGGCGATGCGGGCCGCCGGGGACGGGCCTGTTCCGGTGGGGCGTGATCATGAACGCGACCTGCTGGAACGACTGTTGGACGGGCTGCCGGACAGCGGCGGAGCGCTGATCCTCAGCGGGGATCCGGGGATCGGCAAGAGCGTGCTCCTGCAGTACGCGGTCGACCGGTGCCGGACGACCGTGCTGCGGGCCGGCGGGGTGGAGTCGGAGGCCGTGCTGCCGTACACGGTCCTCGCCGATCTGCTGCTTCCCCTGCGCGCCTACTTCGCGGAACTCCCGTCGGCGCAGCGGCGGGCGGTGGAGGGCTGTCTCGCGCTGGCGGACGCGGGCGAGCCGAATCCGTACGCGGTGTGCGCGGGCGCGCTCGGCGTACTGACCGCGGCCGGGGAGGAACGGCCCCTGCTGGTCGTCGTCGACGATCTGCACTGGGTCGATCCGTCGTCACGGCAGGTGCTGCAGTTCGTGGCGCGCCGGCTGACCACGGAGCGGGTCGCGCTGGTGATGGCCACACGGACCGGCACCGACGAGGACGGCGCCTGGGAGAGCGTGCCCCGGGCGGCGCTCGCGCCGCTCGTCGACGACGACTGCTGGGCGCTGTTGCGCAGGCACGGGCTCGACCGGGCGGACGCGGCGGCGGGCCGGCTGGTCCGACTGGCGCAGGGCAATCCGCTGGTGCTCGTGGAGTACGGGGCGGCGCTCGCCCGGTCGCGTGCCATGGGGGCCGACCCCTGGGACCAGGCCTGGGAGGCTCCCGGACCGCTGGTGGAACGGGCCTGGCGGGGACGGCTACGGGCACTGCCCGGCCGTACGCAGCAGGCGTTGGTCTATGTCGCCGCCTGTCGCACACCCGAACTGACCCTGCTGGCAGGGGCCTTGGCGGGACTCGGCATGGGACTCGACGCGCTGGACGCGGCCGAGGAGGCGGGGCTGGTGCGGCTGCGGGACGGGGTCTGCGAGCTCCGGCACCCCGTGCTGCGGCCGGTGGTGCTGGCAGGGTCTTCAACGGCCCGGCGGCTGGAGGTGTACCGGCGGCTGGCCGCGCTGTCCTCCGGCGAGCTGCAGACCTGGTACCTCGCCGCCGCCGCGCCCGGCCCTGACGAGGAGGTCGCCGCCCGGCTGGCCGAGGACGCCGAACGGGCCCGCGGGCGGGGCGCCTTGGCGGCTGCCGCGCACGCCTGGCACCGCGCGGCCGAGCTGTCCCCGGACCCCGCCGACGCGGCCCGCCGGCTCCTCGACGCCGCCCGTGACGCCTTCTACGGCGGTACGACGCGTGACGCCGCCCACTGGTGCGAGCAGGCCCTGGCGTACAGCCGTGACCCTCGGCTGACCGCCGACATCGAGTTGCTGCGCGGGCAGGCCTGCACCTGGCTCGGTGACCCGGCGCGCGCCCATCGGCTGCTGGTCGACGCCGCCCGCGCGGTGCAGCCCGTGGACCGCTCCCGGGCCTGTCTGCTGTACGGGGCGGCGGTGGCGCCCGCGACAATGGACGGCCGGTTGCGGCGTGCGTCCGACATCGCGGCCCACTGCCAGGTACTGGCCGACGGCGGCCGCGACACCCAGCGCCGGCATGCGGCCGTGATGCGGGCCAAGGCACAGGCGCTGGGCGGCGACGTCCGCGCGGGCCGCGCGGCGCTGCTCGCGCTGCTGGACGAAGGCCTCGCCGCGTCGGCCACGGACGCCGGGCACGGGCCCGCGGCACGCGTCCGGCACCTCACGGAGGACATCGCCCACAGCCCGGAGGAACGCCAGGTCGCCATGGACCTCGCCCAGGGGCTCGCCTGGACGGACCACGAGGAGGTCGCCCGCCGTGTGCTGGACGCGGTGATCGAGGTTACCCGGCGCGGCAGTTCACCGACCCTGCTACCGTACGCGCTGCTGGGGCGGTGCGAGGTGGAGATGTGGACCCGGTGGCCGACGGCACGGGCGGACGCCACCGAGGCGCTGCGCTGGGCCGAGGAGTTCGGCCATCTGGCGATGACGGGCTATGCGCTGATGCAGCTGGCGCGCCTGGACGGACTGCGCGGCGACACGGCGGGCTGCGAGGAGCGGGTGGCGCAGTACGAGCGCTGGTGCGGCGACCGGCTGCGCGGCCTGAGCATGTTCGCGCAGGGGGCGCTGGGCACGGCCGCGCTGACCGCGGGCGATCCGGACGGCTGCCGTACCCACTTGGAGGCGGCCTTCCACATGGCGGACGAGATGGGGCTGGTCAACCCCAATCTCATGCCATGGGTGGCCGATCTGGCGGAGGCATGTCTGCGCACCGGTGCCAGGAAACGGGCCGTCGCCATCGCCGACTGGCTCGCCGAGCGCGCCCGGGCGACCTCGCTGGCCTGGCCCGCGGCCGCCCACGCCCGGTGCCGGGTGATGCTCGCGCGGTCCGCCGACGAGGCCGCCGACTGGCTGTCCACCGCCGAACTCGCCCACGCCCGGCGGGAGATGCCCTTCGAGAGGGCACGCACCCGTCTCGTCGGGGGCGAGGTGCTGCGCAGGCTCCGTCGTCCGTCGGCGGCACACGAGCCGCTGCTGTCCGCGCAGCGGACGTTCAGCGCGCTGGGCGCGCTGCCGTGGGCGGCCCGGGCCGGGGCCGAGGTCGCGGCGGCCGGGCACCGCACCGGCGTCCGCCGGGCCGAGCCCGATGTGCTGGAGTTGCTCACCCCGCAGGAGTTCCAGGTGGCGCGCGCCATCGGCGAGGGCCTGAGCAACGTCGAGGCCGCCGCGTCCCTGTTCCTGTCCCGCAAGACGATCGAGGCCCATCTCACCCGCGTCTACCGCAAACTGGGCGTCCGCTCCCGCTCGGATCTCGCCCGCTGTCTGGCGCACGCCGGGCTCGTGGGGTGAAACGCGCCGACGCCCTGTGGCCCCGCACCCCGGTGCGGGTTACTCGGTTCCGACCTCTGGCCCCCGGGACATACCGAACGGTATACAAGCCTGGTCGAACGCGCGAGAGCCGCCTGCTGGTGTCGGCCGCGCGCGATGTTCCGTGCTCAGGGGGGTCTTCGATGGTGAACGACACACATCCGGGCGAATCGGCAAGACCTCGGCGGTGGCCGGTCGCGGTGGGGGCGGCGCTCGGCGGCTGCACCCTCGTCGCCGCTTCCGCCGTACCGGCCTCGGCACACCGCCACGACACGCAGTACGTGTCGCTCGGGGACTCCTACACCTCGGGCCCCCTCATCCCGCGGCAGGTGGACGCGAACTGCGCCCGCTCGGATCACAATTACCCCTCGATCGTGGCGGCACAGCGCGGTGTGTCCGCGTTCAAGGACGTGAGCTGCGCCGGAGCGACCACCGAGGAGATGTGGAAGCCGCAGGGCACCAACGGTCCCCAACTCGGCGCGGTGCGACGGGACACCGACCTGGTGACGGTCCAGATCGGCGGCAACGACGTCGGCTTCGGCTCCATCATCCAGACCTGCGCCCGGCTCGCCTCCCAGGACCTGGCGGGAAACCCGTGCCAGCGCTACTACGCCTCGTCCGGGACCGACCAGTTGACGCTCAACATCGTGCAGAGCGCGCCGAAGGTCGACCGTGTGCTGCGCGCCGTGCACGCCAGGGCGCCGCACGCCCGGCTGCTCGTCGTCGGCTACCCGGACCTCCTGCCCGACGACGGCAGCGGCTGCTACCCCTCGGTGCCGTTCGCGTCGAAGGACTTCCCCTATCTGCGGGACACCGAGAAGCGCCTGAACCTCATGCTGCGCCTGGTCGCCGCCTGGAACCACGCGGAGTACGTCGACACCTACGCGCCCACGCGCGACCACGACATGTGCAAGGCCCCGGCCGACCGCTGGATCGAACCACTGCAGCCGGCCTCGCCCGCGGCCCCCGCACACCCCAACGCCACGGGTGAGCAGGCCATGGCGGGTGCGGTACTGGAACGCCTGGAGAAGGGGCGCGGACGCGACTGAGCGGACCGCCGGCCGAGTGGCGACGCCTTCAGCGGCGTAGCGCCTCGAAGGCCTGCCGTGCGGCGATTCCGATCGCCAGGTCGACGTCCGGCGCCAGCTTGGCCCGGCGGTCGGAGCGGGTGAGCGCGGCCATCGCCGCCCGGTCGCCGGATTCGGCCTCCACGACGCCGATCTCGTGCCTCAGGTGGAGGAAGGTTCCGGTCTTGCCGCTCACCCGGAGTGTGTCCGCGCGCAGTTCGCTCGCGAGCCGCTGGGTGAAGACCTGCAGGCCCATGAGCCTGCGCAGTTCGGACGTGGCGTCGGGATGCGCGATCTCGTCCCGCCACACGCGCTCGAGGAGATCGACGAGCGCCGCCGCGGTGCCGAGGTTGGCATGGGCCGGATCCAGCGTCTCGATGGAGTGACGCCCCGAACGGTCGTCGCGGATGGCCAGTTCGAGGGCGAGCGAGAAGTCGTTGCCCGCCGCGCCGGCGGCGCATTCGTACATGCGGTTGAGCCGGTGGCGCATCCGGATGCCGGAGCACTCCCAGGTGCGCAGACGGGCCTCGACGTCCTGCACCGGCAGGAGGTCGAGCAGCGCGTCGGCAGCGGCGTTGTCGCTCACCGAGAGCATGAGGAAGAGGAGGTCGCCGACGGCCACGGTGGCCGGGTGCCGGAATGCCGCGAGCCCGGTGGCACCGACGCTGCTCGTGTCCGGCTCGACGGTCACCGGCCGTGCCGGGTCGAGTTCTCCGCTCGCGATGCGGTCCAGCGCCACGAGGGCGAGCGGGACCTTCACCACCGAGGCCAGGGGCACGGGCTCGTCGACATCGAAGCCGAGCTGCTCGCCGGTGTCGATGCTGCGGGCGAGGAACGATCCGTGGACTCCGAGGGCCGCCCAGTCCGCGGCGATCGCCTCGGCGACCTCCAGCAGGGCACTGTCGCTGGCTACATGGCTCGGGCGGGGGCTCATCCGTGGGCCGCCAGCCGTGCGGAGGCGTCCCGGCGCCCTGTCCCGGGGGGCGGCGTGGCCGGGGTGCTCCGCGCGGCTCCGACGGCTGCCGCCAGCAACATGACCAGCCAGTCCGGCACGCTCGTCACGCCATCGTGACGCCGTGTGGTGCCGGGGTCGTACCCCCGGTGCAGCATCGCGTCGGCGAGCGGCGCCCAACGCGCCCCGTGCAGCCGCGCATAGGACTCCGCGCACAGCAGGGTGACCCGGCCGGCCAGGGTCTCGGCCAGCGCGGTCGCCGTGGGGCCGGCCGCACGGATCAGCCCTTCGGGCAGCCCGGCCCGTGCGGCCGCGCGGGTCAGCCGGTCCTGTGCGTAGGGGACCTGGTCCTCCGCCATGGTGAGGATCGGAACCGCGGCCGGCCGCCGGAGTCGGCCGCGCGCGGGCCGCAGGTCCTCCAGGTGGACCGCGCGCGGACGGGGCCGCTGCCCGCCCTCGACCGGTTTGGTGCGGGTACCGTCCGGCCCGTTGGGCGGCGCGGACGCCAGGCCGAGGGGCACGCGGAGCGCGGCGTTCTCCGGGGGTACGCGCAGCAGTGCGTACGTCAGCGATCCGTCGGCCAGACCCACCAGCCGCTCCTGCGGCGGCAGTTCGTGCACACGCAGCGTGGTGCCGCGTTCGGCGCCCGCGCGCATGACGCGCGCCAGTGCCGCCGGACCGCAGTCCGCCGGTACTCCGACCGCGCCTGCCGCCGCCTCGCGGGCCGACCGCGCGACGTGCCGCAACCGCTGGGCCCGGTCCAGGACGTCCTGGGCGTACGGCAGCAGGAGTACGCCGAACTCGGTGGTAGTGATCCGACGCCGTGAACGGTCGAACAGCGAGCCGCCGAAGTGCGCCTCGAGCGTCTTGATGCGCCGGCTGAGGAGCGGCTGGGCGATCCCGAGCCGGTCGGCCGCGCGCGAGAAGCTCGATTCGTCGACGACCGCGACGTACGCCTCGAGGTGTGCGAGCAAGTCCATCCAGCAGTCATATCAATTGGTTATGGTGCGTTCAAAGTTCACTCTTGGACATGGGTGCGGTTCTGCTGTTTACCTCTGCACATGACCACTTCCGCATTCATGCCGCGGCGCGGCCTGTTCAGGGCCGGCCTCGCCGCCTCGGCCGCCGCACTCACCCCCACTGTCACGGCCTCGTCCGCTTCGGCGCAGGAGCCACCCCAACCGGATGGCGTCGTAGGTGAGTTGCGCGAACTCGAACAGCGATACGCCGCGCGCCTCGGCGTGTACGCCCGTAACGTCCGCACCGGGCAGGTGGTGTCCCATCGGGCGCGGGAGCGGTTCGCGATGTGCTCGACGTTCAAGGCGATCGCAGCCGCGGCGGTCCTGCGCGAACAAGGCCGCTGCTCACCGGTGGACAAGGTGATCCACTACCCGCCCGCGGACCTCCTGGCGAACTCCCCGAAGACCGAGGCGCACGTCGACATCGGCATGTCGCTGGGCGACCTGTGCGCGGCCGCGATCCAGTACAGCGACAACACGGCGGGAAACCTGCTGCTGCGCGAGATCGGCGGGCCGGCCGGGCTCACCGGGTTCTTCCGTTCCATCGGCGACCGGGTGAGCCGTCTCGACCGCTGGGAGACCGACCTGAACACCGCTGTGCCCGGCGACCTGCGCGACACGACCACGCCGGCGGCGATCGGCGGATGCATCGAGCGGTTGACGCTGGGCCGTGCCCTGGCCGACGAGGATCGCAAGCGACTGGTCACCTGGCTGAAGGGCAACACGACCAGCGGCCAACGGTTCCGCGCGGGCCTGCCCGGCGACTGGGTCGTCGCGGACAAGACAGGCACCGGTGACTATGCGACTGCGAACGACATCGGCGTCGCCTGGACCACACGGCGCACACCGGTCGTGCTGGCCGTGCTGTCGTCGAAGACCGCCCAGGACGCGCCGGTGGACAACGCACTGATCGAGTCCGCGGCACGGATTCTGGCGCACGCGCTCGCTCCGGGCGAGTGAGGGGTCACTGCGGGACACGTTTACGCTGAGGGTCCGCCCGGTCGCCGTACGTTACGCCGAGTCCTGTGCGGCGCCGCCGATCACTGGCGGCGCAGGCCGCTGGTGATGCGCTCCCAGCGGGAGCGGGTCGCGCCGAAGCCGGTCTCGTGCTCCCAGATGTGGCTGCACGACGGGCACTGCAGATGGAGCAGGCTGCCGGTGTTACGGAGCAGATACCGCCAGTGCTCGGAGCAGGTGCGGCGCTGCTCGCAGGTGTCGCACCCCTGGCTGTCGTCGCAGTTCGGGCAGCTGACCCAGGCGCGGCGCCCGATGTCGGCCTGCGGGTCAAGCGGCAGCACTGCCGTGTCCCCTCCTCGGCAGCACACCGGCCGCGACCAGGTCGTCGTACACCTGTCGCTGTTCCTCGCTGAGGCCGGAGTACAGCAGGTCGTATGCCGCCTCCTCGTCCTGGAGCACGGCGACGGGGTCCCAGTCGGGGCCGAGGGCATCCAGGACATGGGCCCGCCGCAGCACCTCGTGTGCGCCGAGGTCGACGGCGAAGTCGACCGGCGCGGAGGTGTCCGGCCGTCCGGCGCCGTTCCCGCGCACCGCGTCGGGTTCGTCCGGATCGACAGGATGGGTCGGGCCGTGGGAGGACATGTCACCGAACCTAGGTACGCCCCCTGGCCTGCGGCAAGAGCAGGTGGGAGAAGTCACAGCCGGTCCACCGGGCCGCACCTAGGGAACCCGGGACGGATCGTCCGGTCCCCTCAGGAACTCGAGGTGGGCGAGGTCGCCGGGCGGCGGGGTGGTGACCGACCACAGCGGGGCGGCCGTCCCGTCGGCCACGGCGGCCGGGGCGTCCGTCAGGTTCATCCGTTCGCGCAGCCGGCCGTAGAAGTCCATCGGCCCGAGCCGCACGGCCCGCAGCCTCTGCGGCGCGGCGTACACCCCGATCCAGTCCCCCGGATCGAGCACGCCACGCAGCTGGCCGTCCACGCTGACCGCCGCCCGGCCGGAGCGTTCGAGCACACGCAGTCCGATGGGCTCGTCGGGGGCCGTGACGACCGACCGGTTGAACGTCATGTGCGGAGCGACCGGTGTGAAGACCAGCGCCTCCGAGCGGGGCGACACGACCGGGCCGCCGGCGGCGAAGCTGTAGGCGGTCGAGCCCGTGGGCGTGGCGACCAGCAGCGCGTCGGCGGAGTAGGACGCCAGGAGCCTGCCGGAGATGTAGACGCCGACCGAGACCTGCCGGTCCCGCGACAGCTTCTCGACGACGACGTCGTTGAGCGCCGTGACATGAAGGGGGATGCCCCAGTCCTTGTCTGCCTCGCACTCGGGGCGCACGCTCGGTGGCGGCAGCAGGGGGCCGCGGCCGTACCGCAACAGCCCCTCCACGTCCGAGGGCACTTCGAGGCGGCACGACGCACGCATCGTGAGCAGCATGCGCTTCTCGACCTCGTGCCGCCCCTCCCGCACGGCGTCCAGAGCCGGACGCACCGCTGCCACGGGGGCCTCCGTGAGGAAGCCGACGCGTCCCA
Organism: Streptomyces herbicida; assembly: GCF_032656585.1. Classification (NCBI taxonomy): domain Bacteria; kingdom Bacillati; phylum Actinomycetota; class Actinomycetes; order Kitasatosporales; family Streptomycetaceae; genus Streptomyces; species Streptomyces herbicida. Next base: position 194,819 of record NZ_JAUYWJ010000010.1, on the reverse strand, counting down.
GGTCGAAGCCCAGAACCAGGGAGTCGTTCGCGGCGGCCAGCCGGGCGCCGCGCAGGAACGTGCCGTCACCCCCCAGTGTGACGATGAGGTCCGGGTCGCCCGCGGAGTCGAGCTCGTCATGCGTACTGTGCCTGCCGCCGTCTCCCCACACATCGATGTCCGTGCACGGCACGTCGTGCTCGGCACACCACGCGCGTACGGTCCGTGCGGCCTCCACGGCTTCCGGACGCCCACCGTGCACGACCAGGCCGAGCCGATTCACCGTCATATCTGCCTCCAGACAACCCAGCGGAACGGCCAGTAATCCTCACTGGCAACAGGTGTACCGCGGTGAGTGCCACGCCGCTGCGGGCGGGAGTGTCACGAGCATGCGTTCTCGCACCCCGCTCGTGAAAAGGATGCGGTCAGCCGTCGTAGGGCATCGTCTTGGTCACTTTGCCCTGCGGTGAGGCCTCGAGGTAGCCGCCCTGGCTGTACTCGTTGCTGATGTAGACCGCCATGCCCAGCTGGGTGTCGGACAGCGTGTTCGGCTGACGGAGGAGCAGATAGCGGGTCGTGGGCTTGTCGACGTTCAGCTTCTTCTCCGCTTGGGCGAGCAGGGACGGAAGGGCGTCCCAGTTGAAGTTCTTGAGGCTCACCGGCTGGTCGCCGCCCATCAGGGAGCCGGAGATGATGTCTTTCGACACGCCTCCGTCGGTGCGATAGGTGTAGGAGTCGTACTGGGTCCGGCTGCCGGGGGCCATGAGGTCCGCGGAGACGTAGTCGGGGTAGACGGTGAGGTCACCGTAGCTGTGGCGGCCCGTCTCGTCCTCGATGGCCTTCAGCGCGGTGCGGATGCCGTCGGGGGTGAGCAGGTTCTTCGTCTTGCCGGACGTCTGGTGTTCCGCCGGGCTCGGACTCGTGGTCGCTGCGGTCGCATGGGAGGTGGCCCCGGCCGGCGTGCCGGTGGCGCCGGGAGTTCCGGAGGCGTCGTCGCGGTTGCCATCGGCCAGCTGCCCCCTTACCAGGCTGCCGGCCACGATCGCGGCGACCACCGAACCGACGACGACCGCACTCCGGATCCGCCGCTGCCGCTTGACGTTCTTGTCGGCCGGGGAAAGAGCGACATCCGCCGTGGTCATACCCGGAGGGGGGCCAAAGGTCGCCGTGCCGTACGGCGGAGGGGGCGTCGGGGGTGCGAGCGGGGTCGGCGGTGCGAGCTGATACGAGGTGGTCGCCTGCCCGGGGGCGGGTTGGGCCGCGGCGGCGAGCATGCGCTCGACGGTCTCGCCGTCCGGCCGCGCCGCCGGGTCGCGCACCAGGAGGGCGTTGAGCACGGCGGTCAGGGCGCCGGCGTGGCTGGGAGGCGGTACGTCGTCGTAGAGCACTGCGGCGAGCGTGGCCAGCGTCGTGGCCTTGCGCAGTGGGTGGTGACCCTCGACCGCCACGTACAGCATCATCGCCAGGGACCACAGGTCCGCCTCGGGGCCGCCCGGCTGGCCCGAGATGCGCTCAGGTGCCATGTAGTCGGGGGTGCCGATCAGTGCTCCGGTGGCCGTGAGCGTGGTCGACTCACGCACCGCGGCGATGCCGAAGTCGGTGAGGACCGGGCGGCCGTCGCGGCGCAGCAGGACGTTGGCGGGCTTCACGTCGCGGTGCTGGACGCCGGCGGCGTGGGCCGCGCGCAGCGCCGACAGGACACCCTGGCCGATGCGGGCCGCCTCCGCGGGAGCCATGGCGCCGTGGCTGAGCCGGTCGGCGAGCGAACCGCCCTCGACGAGCTCCATGACGATCCACGGGTAGGAGTCCCCGCCGCCGTCGACGATGTGGTGGATGGTCACGACGTTCGGGTGCTCGACCCTGGCGAGCGCGCGGGCCTCGCGCAGGACCCTCTCCCGCAGCATCCGCGCGGCCTCCGGGTCGTACTCGGCAAGACCGGGATCCTGTGGCCGTACTTCCTTGATGGCCACACTGCGGTGCAGCAGCAGGTCGTGGGCGCGCCACACCGTGCCCATGCCGCCGCCACCGAGCCTGACCTGCAGTTCGAAGCGGCCGTCGACGATCCGTCTGCCGCTGTCCCCCTCACTCATGCCCAGGAGAATAGCCCGGGTCATTCCGCCCGGCGCTGAGGGCCCCTGTCGCACCCGCCCGGGCCGGGCGCAGCAATTGCACGGCTCCGGGAGCTACAACTCGACGGGCGTGCCCTTCGCGTCGGCGGTGACACGGAACGTGCGCCGGTATGCGGTGGGCGTGACACCGAGGGCCGCCTGCAGGTGCTGGCGCATCGACTGGGCGGTGCCGAAGCCCGCATCCCGTGCCACCTGGTCGACGGAGAGGTCGGTGGACTCCAGCAGATGCCGGGCGCGTTCCACGCGCTGCTGGGTGAGCCATTGGCCGGGGCTGACGCCGGCCTCCTCACGGAAGCGGCGGGTGAAGGTGCGTACGGACATGGACTCCTGCTCGGCCATGTCCCGCAGCTGAATCGGCTCGTGGAGCCGGCCGAGCGCCCAGGCGCGGGCCGCGGTCGTGGTGGCCACTTGCGGGTCCGGCACCGGGCGGTGGATGTACTGCGCCTGACCGCCGTCGCGGTGGGGCGGTACGACGGTGCGGCGAGCGACGTCGTTGGCGACGGCGGTGCCGTGGTCGCGGCGCACGATGTGCAGGCACAGGTCGATGCCGGCGGCGACCCCCGCGGAGGTCAGGACGTCGCCGTCGTCGATGAACAGGACGTCGGCGTCCACCTTCACCTGGGGGAACAGCCGCTGGAAGCGATCGGCGTCCGCCCAGTGCGTGGTCGCCGGGCGGCCGTCGAGGTAGCCGGCCGCCGCGAGGACGTACCCGCCGGTACAGATCGCCGCGAGCCGGGTGCCGGGACGGATGTACGCGAGCGCGGCTGCCAGCTCGTCGGTCAGCAGACCCTTCTCGAAGACCGGCCCCAGTTCGTACGAGGCCGGGACGACGACCGTGTGGGCCGTGGCCAGGACCTCCGGACCGTGCCCTACCTGGATGGCGAAGTCGGCGTCGGTCTGGACCGGACCCGGCGGCCGGACGGAACAGGTGATCACCTCGTACAGGTGCCGCCCCTGCGCGTCCTTGGGGCGCCCGAAGATCCGGTGCGGGATGCCCAGCTCGAAGGGGAGCAGGCCGTCGAGGGCGAGGACGACGACGCGATGCGGACGGAAGCCGGAGGCACGGTCGTTGCTGCGCATGGCCCGATCCTAGCGGACAGCACCGATCGCGCCAGATGAGCATCCGTTCGCAATAAACCGAGACCGACCGGCGAGCGACAGACAGGAGAAATAAAATATTTCAACTTTCCAGCCGATTTATCGTGCCCGCAATTCCCATTCCTGTGTTTGAACCAGCCTGCAGTGGTGAGTCGAATAAACGAACCAGGCGCCGACGAGACGTTGGGAGTGAAACCAATGGCCGGCAACCAGAAGGCGAAGGCCAAGGCCGAGCAGGCCAAGGGCAAGGTCAAGGAGGCCGCCGGGCGCGCTGTGGGCAACGAGAGCATGGAGGCGGAAGGCCGCATGAAGCAGTCCAAGGGCGATGCCCGACAGGCGAAGGAGAAGACCAAGGACATCTTCCGCCATTGACCGGGGAAACTCGACAGCCGCAATAGACTGGAATGGCCCTGGGGGTCGGCCATTCCAGGAGGAAGCGATGTTGCGGCACACCCGACTGTCCGGCGAGTCCGACGACTATCTCGCCGCCCGCGAGGAACTCCGCCGCGCCGAGATCGACCTCATGCGCCGGCGCGAGGAGGTCGCGGCCCGGCGACGGGCGCTGCCCCAGGGGCCGGCCGTCGACGACTACGTCTTCCTCGAGGGCCCGGCCGATCTCGACGCCGGCGACACCCCCGTCCGCGAGGTCGCACTGAGCGGGTTGTTCACCTCGCCGGACCGGCCGCTGATCGTCTACCACCTCATGTACGGCAAACTGCAGACCGACCCGTGCCCGATGTGCACCCTGTGGATCGACGGCTTCAACGGCGTCGCCCACCACGTGAACCAGAACGCCGACTTCGCCATCGCCGCGGCCGCCGACCTGCCCGCCCTGCGGCAGCACGCCCGCAACCGCGGCTGGTCCCGGCTACGCCTGCTGAGCTGCGGGGACAGCTCCTTCAAGTACGACCTGGGCAGCGAGGACGAGGACGGTGCGCAGGACTCGACGATCTCCGTCTTCACACGGGACGACGACGGCACGGTCCAGCACCGCTACTCCGCCCACCCGCGCCTGGCCAAGGACATCGCCGAGCGCGGCATCGACCTGCTCGCCCCGGTCTGGCACCTCCTCGACCTGACACCGGCCGGCCGCGGCGACTGGTACCCGCAACTGTCCTACTGACGCAGGCTCGCCGGCTCGGGGGCTGCCCAACGCACCTGACAGATCGTCGTGACGGACGCTATGCTCGCCGCGATGACCACTCACTGTGTTGACAGATTGGGGGTCCCGTCCGCGCAAGGTGAGTGCTGATGCTCACCCGGACCGCGAACGGGGATTCCCGTACTTCCTTCTGGCTGCGCGTGCGCGAGTTCGCCGTGCCGCCCTCCATGATCGAAACCGCGACCGCCCGCCGCCGAGCCGGTGATTGGGCCGGGGCGTGTGCCGCCGCGGGTATCGATGTCGATCTCGGTCTGCGTTCCGTGGCACGCACGCAGGGCCGGGACCTTGTCGCCCGACTCCGGGCCGATCTACGGCATTTGGCGCCGGACCTGTTGCGCTGGCACATGCCGAGGATCGCTCCCGACGGACTGCTGCGCCCTGGTCTGACCGTCGCACTGGCCCGGTACGACGCGGCGGGGAGAGACGGCCCGTACCCGGTGCACCTCGTGGCCCGTACTCCCCCGGCCTGGGCGGATGCCGGGCAGCGGATCAGCCTCACGCTGTGGGACGGGTCCCACGGCGAGCCGAGCGCCCGCCGCCATCCACACCCCCATCCCAGCCCCCGGTTCCGCCTCGACCTGCACCGCCACCTGTGGGACGCGCGCAGGAGCGATGAGTTGAGAGTCCGGTCCGGGTTCGACGGGCTGCCCTCGGGCAGTTCTCCCGGCGTGGACCCCGATCTGCTGGAAAGGCTGCCGCCGGACCGCAGTTGTGCCGTCCACCGGTGGGCGGCCGAGGCGGGAATCCTGCTTCACGACGAGGGTCGTCCGGCCGACTGCGGCGTGACGGTGCGGCTGGGCGGGCGGCATCGGCTGATGCTGGATCTGGTCGCGGACGGGCACGGTGTCGGGCCGCCCGGCCTGCGGATCGTGGCGGAGTCCGCGCGTGGCGGGGACTCCGGGCTGCCGGTCCTGCCCGACGCGGCGACCTGGGTGCCGCCCGACGTCGAGCTGCTCCGCGCGGGTCTGATCGAGGTCGATCAGCTGCACCCACTGGTCGCCTCGGCGCTGGTACCGGGCCGTGCACCGGTTGATCCGGTCCGTGACGCGGACCCGGCGGGACAGCCGCGCATCGTGGAGTGCCGGGGAGCTCAACACCGGATCGGTCTGGTCGACGGGGTCCTGGCCCCGCTGGACCACGACCCCGCCGAGGTCCGGCGGGAGGAGCTGCTGGCCGCGCTGGCCGGTACTCCGCTCCCCTGCCTACAGGCCATCGACGAGGCGCACCGTCATCCGGACTGCCTCACGGGCGTGCGTGAACGCCTCGACCACGGAGACACTGCCGGCGCGCTGGCCGTCGTCGAGGGGCTGCTGGGCCCCGACGCGGTGCTGCGCAGCGGCGCGTTGCGCGACGAACTGGAGACGGCCGCACGACGGCGGATCACCTACGGGCTGTTCAGGGCCGGCCTGATCGGACCGGGGCCCGACCGCTTCCGTCCGGAGCGCCCCCCTCCCCGTGGCCGCCGCTCGCACCCGCGCCACGCGATCGCTCGCTGACCCCGCACGCCGCCACTCGCCGACCCGTCACGCCACCACTGGCTGACCCACGCCACGCGGCCATTCGCTGCCCGAAGGACTCCGGTCCCGCTCACCCACACGTCTCACCACGCACCCAAAGGTGATCACACATGCCCTCATACAGCCCGTTCGTCATGACCGACTCGCTCTGCGACCCCACCCCCACCTCCCAACTCGACGTCGCCGGAGACTTGTTGGCGCTGCTGCGGGACACCACGACCGAACCGCGCCCCGACACCCAGCTGGAGGCGCTGACGCTGGCCGTGGCCGCCGACCTGCCCGTGCTGTTGTGGGGTGAGCCGGGCATCGGCAAGACCGCGGCCCTGACCCAGCTCGCCGAGGCCCTGGACCTGCCGCTGACCACGGTGATCGCCAGCGTGCACGAGCCGTCCGACTTCTCTGGGCTGCCCATCGTCGGGGACGACCCCGCCGAACAAGGTGTCCCGATGGCCCCGCCGGACTGGGCCGTACGACTGGTCCGGGCCGGCCGGGGGCTGCTGTTCCTGGACGAGCTGTCCACCGCGCCGCCGGCCGTTCAGGCCGCACTGCTGCGTCTCGTACTCGAACGCCGGATCGGCGCCCTGCGGCTGCCGCCCGGCGTCCGGATCGTGGCCGCCGCCAATCCGCGGTCCTCGGCGGCCGACGGCTGGGAGCTGAGCCCTCCGCTGGCCAACCGGTTCGTGCATCTGCAGTGGGCGCACGACCACGAGGTCGTGGTGCGCGGCCTCGGTGGGACCTGGCCCCGGGCGACCCTGCCCCGGCTCGATCCGCGGAGGCTGCCCGAAGCGGTCGACCTGGCCCGCCGTGCGGTGTGCGGGCTCCTGTCCGCCCGTCCCGCTCTGGTGCACCGGCTGCCCAGCAGTGAGACGCGCCGGAGCGGCGCATGGCCGTCGCCCCGGAGCTGGGACATGACGCTGTGTCTGATCGCCTTCGCAACCGCGGCAGGCTCCTCCCGAGAGGTACTTTCCCTCCTGGTCAGGGGCACGGTGGGGGACGGCCCGGGGCTGGAGCTGCTGGCCGCTCTGGACCGGTTGGACCTTCCGGATCCCGAGGTGCTGCTCGCCGATCCGGCGGGTGCCGAGCTGCCCGAGCGCGGGGACCGGCGCCAGGCCGCACTCGAAGGAGTGGTGGAGGCGGTCCGCAACCGCCCGGAGAAGGCCCGCTGGGACGCGGCATGGGCCCTGCTGGTCCGTGCGGTGGAGACCGGAGCCCCGGACCTGGTGGTCGTCCCCGCGACCACCCTCGCCTCGCTGCGGCAGCAGGACTGGGACGTACCGGAATCCATCGAGCGGCTCGCCGGGGTGGTGTCGCTGTCGCGGCGTGCGGACCACGCCACGGCACGGGCCGCCGCACTCACCTCGAAGGCGGGCCGATGACGACGGACACGCCGGGGACACTGGACTTCGACAAGCTCTTCGCCGCCCGGCTGCACGCCGCCCGGGTCCGGCCCTACTTGGCGACGGCACTGTTCGCCCTGCACCCCGTCGAGTCGCGGCAGGTGCCGACGATGGCCGTCGACCGGTACTGGCGGTGCTATGTCTCACCGGTGTTCGTGGACCGGATGCCGGTGGAGGAACTGGCCGGGGTCTGGGTGCACGAGGTGTCGCACCTGCTGCGCGACCATCACGCACGCAGCGACAGGGTCGCCCGGGAACGCGGGCTGACCGGTCCCGGGGAACGGCTCCGGATGAACATCGCCGCCGATCTGGAGATCAACGACGATGTGTTCGGCGACGGGCTGGTCCGCCCGGAAGGCGCTGTCCGGCCGAAGTCGATGGGGCTGCCCGACGGGGAGCTCATGGAGGACTACCTGCACCTGTTCCGGCTCGGGCCGTGGCTGGAGAACCTTTCCTGGCTGGACTGCGGCAGCGGTGCCGACGGGCTGGACCGGGAGTGGGACCTGGGTCCGGACGGCGCACACGGGCTGAGCGCGCAGGAGCAGGACGGCGTCCGGTTCCGGGTGGCGCAGGGCATCACCGGCCGTCCCGGCAACGCCCCGCAGGGGTGGCGGCGCTGGGCGGAGGAGGCGTTCCATCCGCCGCAGCCGTGGCGGGAGTTGCTGGGAGCCGCGGTCCGCTCGGCGGCGTCCGGCTCCGGCGCGGGCGAGGACTACTCGTACGGCCGGCTGGCGCGGCGCTCGGCCTCGGTGCCCGGCACTGTGCTCCCGAGCCTGAGGCGCATGCCGCCTCGGGTCTCGGTGGTCATCGACACGTCCGGGTCGGTCAGCGACGCCGAACTGGGCAGCGCGCTCCTGGAGGTCGCCGCGATCTCCCGGGCCGTGGGCGGCCGCCGCGACCTGGTCACCGTGCTGCCGTGCGACGCGTCGGCCCGGATCGTGCACCCGCTGTGCCGTGGTGAGGGCATACCGCTGATGGGTGGTGGCGGCACGGATCTGCGCACGGGCTTCGCCCGGGCCCTGCGCATCCGGCCGCGGCCGGATGTCATCGTGGCCCTCACCGACGGGCAGACCCCCTGGCCGGCGACACGTCCACCGTGCCGGACCGTGGTGGGTCTGTTCCCGCGCGCGCGGCCGTCGTGGGACGAGGACGATCCCGACTATGTGCCGGACTCACCACCCGCGTGGGCGCGGGTGGTCCACATTGGGTGAGTTCACGACGGCCCAGGTCCTGTCGTCAAACTCCCGTCGTCGGTCCGAAGGGCAGAAGGGAGTTTGACGACAGGGCCTAGGATCTGCGTCGGCGCGCCGACTCCGGCGAGACCGTCTTGGCCTTGCGGGAGGCGGTCAGCGCCTCGGAGTCGAGGATGTCGTCCCCGTACAGATCCTGGAGCCAGTTGATCTGGTAGATGGTGTCGAGATAGCGCTCGCCGAGGTCCGGCGCGATGGCCACCGCGGTGACGTCCCGGGTGTCGTGCCGGGTCAGCCAGTCGAGCGCGCCGCTCACCACGGTTCCGGTGGAGCCGCCGAACAGGAAGCCGCGTCGGGCCAGCCGGTGGCACATACGGATGGTGTCGGCCTCCTCGACCCGGATCACCTCGTCCACGTAGGCCTCGTTCAGCAGCGGCGGGCGCATGCTCATGCCCAGGCCCGGAATCATCCGGCGGCCCGGCTCCCCGCCGAAGGCCACCGAGCCCACGCTGTCGACGGCGACGATCCGTACCGGGCGGTGCCACCGCCGGAAGTAGCGGGCGCAGCCCATCAGGGTCCCGGTGGTGCCCGCCCCGATGAACAGCACGTCGAGCTGCGGGAATTGCGTGGCGATCTCCGGTGCCGTGGTGCGGAAGTGCGCCCGCCAGTTGCCCGGGTTGGTGTACTGACTGAGCCACACATACCGGTTGTCGGACGCGCACAGCGAACGGACGTAGTCGATCCGTTTGCCGAGGAAGCCGCCGTTGGAGTCGAGGTCGGCCACGATGTGCACCTCGCTGCCCAGTGCCTCCATCAGCAGCCGGGTGGACAGGTTGCAGCGGGAGTCCGTGACGCACAGGAACCGGTATCCCTTGCTCGCGGCGATCATGCTGAGCGCCACGCCCAGGTTTCCCGACGAGGACTCGACGAGGATCGAGTCCGGCGTCAGGATTCCCTCACGCTCGGCGCTCTCCACCATCTCGTTCGCGGCCTTCAACTTGATGGAGCCGGCGAAGTTGAAGCCCTCGCACTTCAAGTAGAGACACACCCCTAGGATCGACTCGAGGTCGACGTAGAGCCCGCCTTCGTTGAAGGCATGCGGCGCGGATATGACGGGCACTTGGGCCTCCTGGTGCCAGGGCCGACGAAGTGGGGTTTCAGCCGTACCGGCGCAGGTCGTGGAAGAAGTTGTCGATGAGGCGGAGTTGTCCCGCCCTGGCCACCTCGTCGTAGACGTACTTGCCGACGGCGAGGTCGAGTACGCCGAGTCCGAAGGGCGAGAAGATCACCGTCCGGTCGGCGGGCAGGATGTGCCGTGCGCACATGACGTCGTCGAGGGTGCCGTCGAGGAAGTCGCGGCTGCCGGTGAGCTGTTCGGCCAGATGCGGTGAGGTGTCCGCCTTCAGGCAGTGCTCGACGTCGTCGACGACGTTGGCCGAGGCGAGCAGGATCTCCGGGGCGAGGTCGCGCAGGGACACATGCAGAACCAGCGGGTGGTGCGCGAACCAGGCCTGGTCGGTGACGTGGGGTTCGCCGGCGACGGTGGCGAAGACCACCAGGTCGCTGGAGCGGATCAGCTCCTCGGCGGTGTCGTGGACCTGGACCTGTGCGGTGGTGCCGGCCTGTCGCAGGTAACCGGTGAAGCCGGCGGTGCTGTCGGCGGACACGTCGTACACACCGATCTGGTCGAACGACCAGCCGGTGCCGGCCAGGAAGGTGTGGATGTAACGGGCGATCAGACCCGTGCCGAAGAAGCCGATTCGGGTGGGGCGGGGCCGGCTGCGGCTGAGCCAGTCGGCTGCCAGTGCGGCGGATGCCGCGGTTCGCGTGGCGCTGATGATGGAGCTCTCCAGGCAGGCGAACGGGTAGCCGGTGTCGTGGTCGTTGAGGATGAGGACCGCGGACGCACGTGGCAGGCCTGCCGCCACGTTGTCAGGGAAGCTGGAGACCCACTTCAGACCGTCGACATGGTCCTCGCCCCCGATGGAGGCGGGCAGCGCGATGATCCGCGACTTGGGCCGGTCGGGGAAGCGCAGGAAGTACGACGGGGGGTTGACCGAGTCTCCGGCACCGTGCAGCCGGTAGGTGGCCTCCACGAGCTCCACGATCTCCTTCTCGCGGCCGGCGAGTGCCTGCTGCACCTGTGCGCCGGAGATCACCGCGAACGTCGGCGTCGTGGCCGGGTGGGACTTGGTCCGCCGGGTGGCGGGTGACAGTGTGTCGCTCATCGTCGGCTTGCCTCCGGGGTCGGGACGCAGTCGGTCAGGCGGCAGGGCTCGGCCATGCCGACCAGCACCTGACGTTCTCCGCCGTAGGGCTCTCTGCTGTGTGCGGTGCGAATGTTGTCCACGAGCATCAGGTCACCGGCCTGCCAGGGCTCGCGACGGGTGTGCTCCTCGTAGGTGGAGTTCAGGAGCTGGACCACGTCTTCGCCGATCGGAGTGTCGTCTCCGAAGCGGGTGTTGAACGGCAGCCCGTCGTCGCCGTAGACGTCCACGAGGTACTCGCGCACCTCCGGGGCCAGCGTCCACTCGTTGAGGAAGGCGATCTGGTTGAACCAGCAGCGCCGGCCGGTGACCGGGTGCCGCACCACGGCGCTGCGGCGCTGCCGGGTGCGCAGTGAGCCGTCGGGCTGCCAGGCGAAGTCGATGGCGTGGGCCCGGCAGTAGCGTTCCACGGCGGCGGGGTCGTCGGTGCCGAAGGACTCCGCGAGGGATGCCCCGATCTCGTCGTTGTAACTGCGGGTGAGCAGCCAGCCCTCGTGCTCGAACCGCTCGCTCAGTGTGCTGGGTAGCGCCTGGAGCACTTGCTCCGCGTCGGCCACCGCGGTCGCCCCGCCCTCGGCGGGCGCGGTCAGACACGCGAACAGCATCAGGCCGGGAACCTCGACGGTGTAACTCAGCTCGTGGTGCATGCACATCGGCTGGTTGGCCGGCCAGGTCGAGGAGGAGTACAGCCCCGGGCCGTACGCCTCTCGGGGGGCGAAGGCTTCTCGCTCCGTCATCAGACCGCCCGACAGGGCGGCGAAGACGGCGCCGACCTGATCCGTCTCGCGCAGTCCCAGGCCGCGGACGAGCAGCGCACCGTGCTCGGTGACCTGCGCGCGCACCGCCTCCCGGTACTCGGCCGCCCACCTCGCCGCGTCGCCGGGGGAATCGATGTGCAGGATCGGAGGTCTGTCCGGTTTCAGCTCCACGTCGAGTGGTGCAGCCAGCGGTGAGGACGACATCTCGGTTTCCCTTCGGTTGCCCGTCTGGGGCTGGAGGATCAGGAGGAGGTGAGCGATTCGGCTGCGCCCAGGACGATCTGTGCGGCTTCGGCCGGACGGGTGCGCAGGAAGTAGTGGCCGCCGTCGGCGAGCTCGTGCAGGTCCACGTGCTCGGCCAGCAGCCGCCAGTCGCGGTGCCGGTCGCGGGGGCCGGGCGTGTTCGGGTCGTCAGCGGCGATGACCACGGTGACCGGCGCGGCCAGCTTCACGGCCGGCGGGCGTTCCAGGGCGTCGGCGAAGTAGCGGTGTGCGGACACGCAGTCGTGACGGTAGGCGGCACCGATGTGCCGGGCGTGCTGGGCGTTCAGTTCCCCGAGCTCGGTGTAGCCGCCGTCGGCCGTCAGGTGGGCGGCGATCTCCGCGTCGCTGCGGCCGGTCAGCTCGTCCACGGCGGCGCGGCGGTCGGCGGCGGTGCCGAGCAGTTGCGCGCCGAGGAACACCCGGGAGACGTCGGTCCCTCGATCCTGCAGTCTCCTCGCCGTCTCCACGGCAAGGGCTGCGCCCGAGGAGTGGCCCCACAAGAAGACCCTGGCCGGGCCGAGCCTGGTGATCTCGGTGACGACCTGCTCCGCCACTTGGGTGAGCGCGGCGAATGGCTCTTTGTGGGCGGCCAGGTCATGACCGGGCAGCTCCACCGCGTAGAGCGCGGTCCCGCTGCCCGCCAGAGCGGTGGCCATCGGCTGGTAGTTGACCGCGTTGCCGCCCGCGTAGGGGAAGCAGACCAGGGCGCACTCCGGTACTCCGCCCGCGTCCGACAGCGGCTGGAGCAGTTCCGGGCGCTTCCGGCCGGAGCCGTCGAGGAGCGCGGCCAGGTCGGCGAGTACCGGGTGCCGGGTGATGTCCTTGAGGGACACCGCGCGGTCCAGGGCGATGGTGAGTTTCACCGCCGACAGTGAGGTGCCTCCGGAGTCGAAGAAGTGGTCGGTCCTGCCGATCCGTTCCTCGGGGACCCCCAGCAGTTCCGCCCAGGCGGCCGCCAGCTTCCGCTCGGTCGGGGTGAGGGCGGAGCGGTCGGGCGGCCCGGCGGCCTCGCTCTCGCCGGTCGGCTGTGTCTGTTCGGCGAGCGCGGTCAGAGCCTTCTTGTCGGTCTTGCCGTTGGGGGTCAGCGGCAGGCCGGACTGCCAGTGGAAGGCCGAGGGGACCATGTAGGCGGGCAGTGCCGCACCCAGCGCCTCGCGCAGTACCTCGGTCTCCTGACGGCGGCCGGTGTAGAAGGCGACGAGGTGCTTGCTCTGGTCGGCCCGCTCGGCGACGACCACGGCGCCGTCCCGTACCCCCTTCACCCGCAGGAGGGTGTTCTCGATCTCCCCGATCTCGATCCGGAAGCCGCGGATCTTGACCTGGTTGTCGCGCCGGCCGAGGAACTCCAGCTTGCCGCCGGGGTGCCAGCGCCCCCAGTCACCGCCCAGGTAGAGCCGCTCCCCCGGGAAGTACGGGTTCTCCCGGTACGCCTCGCGGGTCCGCTCGGGGTCGTTGACATACCCGCGCCCCACGCAGACACCGGAGAACGCGATCAGTCCCGGCGCGCCCAGCGGCACGAGCGACAGATGCTCGTCGACGACGTGGACGTGCACGTTGTTGACCGCCCGCCCCAGCAGCACGCGTTCGGGCACCTCTGTCATGATCTCGTGGTTGGTGTCGTCCGAAGTCTCGGTCAACCCATAGGCGTTGACCAGCTTGATGCCCGGCTGGATCGCGAACCAGCGCTGGACGAGCTCCCGTTTGAGCGCCTCACCGGTCACCGACACACATCGCAGGTCCGGCAGTTCCCGGGGATGCCGCTCGAGATACGACACCACCACTTCCAGGTAGGAGGGGACGACCTGCACCGCACGGGCCCGGCCGCGGACGATCGTGTCGAGGAACCGCTCGACGTCCACGATCGCGTCCTGCCCGACCAGCAGTGTCCGCCCGCCGACCAGCAGTGCGGAGATCAGCTGCCACAGGGAGATGTCGAAGCACTGCGGTGCCGTCTGCGCCACCACGTGCCCCTGGGCGATGTCCAGGTCGTCGATCTTGGCGTAGAGATGGTTGAGCATGCCCGCGTGTTCGCACATCGCTCCCTTCGGCTCGCCGGTGGAGCCGGAGGTGAAGTAGATGTAGGCCAGTTGATCGGCGGAGATCTCCAGCCCGAGGTTGCTGTCGGCATGCTGTTCCGCACAGGCCTCCTCGATGAGCAGCTTCTCGACTCCCGGCAGGCCGGCGAGGGCCTGGTCGAGGGTGTCGGTGCTGCCGGGCTCGGTCAGCACCAGCCGGCATTCGGCGCGCGAGAGGGTCGCCGTGATCCGGCCGGCCGGGAAGTGCGGCTCGATCGGCAGGTACACGCCTCCGGCTTTGAACACCGCCAGCACCGCGGCCAGCCAGTCGAGATTGCGTTCGGTGACCACCGCGACGACGTCTTCCCGGCCCAGCCCCCGCCGCAGCAGCGCCCGCGCCAGCCGATTGGCGCGCGCATTGAGCTCCGTGTAGGTCCATTCACGCTCGCCCTGGGCCGCCGCCACCGCCTGCGGATGCTCGCGCACACGCTGCTCGAACAGCTCGTGTGCCCGTCCCTCCGGGAGTCTGCGACGGGGACCGGCCAGCCCGTCGAGCTGCTCATGCACCTCGTCGTCCGACAGGAGGCTCTGCCGCGAGTGATCGGCATCGATGTCATCCGTCATCAACCGCAGCGCGGCCAGGTGATAACCCCCGATCCGGGCCGCGCACTCGGAGTCCAGCGTCTGGGTGCGGTACCGCAGCCGCACGAACAGCCGCCCGCCCTCGTCACACCAGGCGACTCCCAGTGCGGCCTCGTCGACCAGTCCGCTCTCGGCCCCCGCGGGATCGAACACGATCTCGTACGACGGTCCGGTCACCCCCAACTCCCGGCGCAGCTCGGTCACCGGGAAGTCACGGAACGCCAGCAGCTCGGCCTCGACGTGATGAGCACGCTTCACCAGCGCGCGCCATGTCCCCGGTGCCACGGTCAGCCGACAGGGCAGCGGGCCGCCCCGGGCCCCGGCGGCATAGCCGGTCACCACTTCGCGCTCACCGGACAGCGCGGCCAGCACCCTGGCATGGGCCGCCAGCAGCACCGCGCTCAGCGGGACCCCCGACTCCCGGGCAAGCCCGCGTACCGCCCGCGCCACGTCCTGCGGGACTGCGGCCTCGTACTCGGCCACTCCGGCCATCGACAGCCGGACCCACCGCGGTACGGCGGTAAAACCACCGGCGGTCAGCACACCGCTCCAGAACTCCCGGTCGGCTTCCACGCGCGCTCCCATCGAATGGCCTTCCTCAACTCATCGTCTTCGTGGCGCCGTTGGGCGCGGACAGGGCCGCTGCCGGGCCGATGCCACAGGACTGTTCGGAGGCGTCGGGCATGTCCACGGCGGGGTTGCCACCCCACCGTGCGTTCGGCGGGACTTCCTCGCCCTTCATGAGGAAGGAGTCGGCCGCCAGCACGGCACCGTCGCCCAACGTCACGCCGTAGTGCACATGGGAGCCGACGCCGAGCGTGCAGCCGGCACCGAGCGTCGTGGTGTCCGACTTGAAGGTGCCGTCCTCCTGCGAGTGGCACTGGATCTTGCTGCCGGCGTTCAGGGTGCACCCGTCTCCGATGGTGCTGAGCGTCCGCTCCGTCATGTAGCAGCCGTCGTCGAACACCCTGCTGCCGACGCGGGCACCGATCATCCGCCAGAACAGGGTCTTGAAGGGGGTCCCGTTGAAGATGTTCAGGTGCCGGTCCGGAACCTTCCACAGGCGCTCGTGCCACCAGAAGTACGGGTCGTAGATGGAGCACAGCTTGGGGCGCAGCGCGCGGAACGAGGTGATGCAGCGCTCCAGCAGCACGTAGTAGAGCGCTGTGAAGGCGAGTGTGCAGGCCAGATACATGGCGATCACCAGGTGTCCGAGCCAGCCGTACGCCTCGGCGGACTGCAGGGCGAACAGCGTGAGCGCGAAGGTGTAAAGCCAGCGCACGAACAGCATGAAGGCCATCGAGCGAAGGTTGTAGCGGTTCTTCGCGGCGAGACGGTGGCGCAGTGTGTCCCCGGTCCTGAGGTCGTCGAACCGTGAATCCCGCTCCACCGACCGGGGTATCTCGAAGCAGGGCGAGCCGAGAAGACCCACGCCCTCGCGGATCTCACCGTCGAGAGGAATCAACACCTTCGTCGCGAGGAGGCAGTTGTCGCCCGTTCTGCCGCCCGCCGGGTAGACGATGTTGTTGCCGAGGAAGTTGTGCGGACCGATCGATGCCCGGGACACCCGGAAGGACGTGCTGGAGAATTCCGCATTGGCGATGGAGAGCCCGTCGGCCACCATCGTTCCGCTGCCGACGGAAGCCAGGAACGGGGTCTCGTGCTGCACCTCGGTGCCGAAGTTCGAGCCCGTCTGCTCGACCTTGGACAGGTCGTACCCGAGTCCGCGGAGGTAGTACACGATGAAGGAGCTGTCGCCGAAGAGCCAGGCGAAGAACCTGATGTTCGTCATGCGCACCGTCGCCAGGTGCAGCGCGTAGTGAAATCCGTACAGGGGATAGACCTTGTCGGGCTTGATGGCCAGGGCCACCAGCCGAGGAACGGTGAACAGGGTGACGAGGCCGAGGACGACGAAGCCGAAGAACACCGCGAAGGACAGCGCCAGCGCGTCGCTGAGCAGTGATCCCGTCGAGAGTCGGGCCGAGTCCGGTCCCAGTCGTGAGCCGAGCGCCGGAACCAGGGTGAACAGCATGTACAGACCGCCGACGGCCAGCGGTATGTAGAGGAAGAACAGCTGGAACAGGGTGACCAGGCCGAACCAGACCCGGCGCGGGGTGCCGCACCTCGCGGGAGCGACCCTGACATGGTCGACCTCGGTGGGCTCCGCCGGGGATCCGTGCCAGCGCTCGCCGTCCGGGACCCTCTGACCGCGGTGCAGGGCGGAGGAATGACCGAGCTGCGCTCCGTCGCCCATCGACGTGTCGATGTCGAGGACCGTCTTCTCGCCGATGAACACGCCCCGGCCGAGGGTGACACTGCCGGTCTGGATACGACCCGCGTGGGCCCGGTAGCCGAGGAAGAACGAGTCCTTGCGGATCACCGTGCCGGCCCCGATGGTGAGCAGGTCGGTGCAGACCGGGACGGTGCGGGAGAGGATCGTGACTCCCTTGCCGACGCGTGCGCCGAGCGCCCGGAGGTACAGCACATACAGCGGATTCCCGACGAGGAAGACCATCGGATTGCCGTGGAGCAGTACCTTGACGAGCCAGAAACGCAGATAGGTCAGGCCCCAGACGGGGAACTCACGGTGTTTCCAGCGGCCGATGAGAATCCATTTGGCGGCGATCGGGAACCCGCACATCACCAGAAACCCGAGGCCGCCGAAGACCAGCGATCGCAGATAGATGTCGACCAGGCCCGAACCGGTCGCGATCCAATCGTAGCCGCGGGCGGTGACAAGTCCGAAGACCAGCGAGTACGCCAGGAAGAACAACAACTGGGCAGTTCCACACAGGACATAGGTCAGCCGGCTCGCCAACGTCACCGGCGTCGGGGCGGCCGGCTGCGCCGAAGGCTTCGAAGGGAGCGACGAGGCGTCAGGAGCGGTAACCGTCTCCTCCAGAGCCGCGGCGAGACTTTGAATCGTCGGGTTCCGATAGATGTCCTTCATGGACGCGGACGGCAGGTCGGGAATTTTCCTGACCCTCGCGCAGAATTGCGCCATCACCAACGAGTTGGCACCGAGGTCGTCGAAGAAGTTTCCATCGACCGGAACTCGCTCCACGCACGTGACGTCAGCCAGTACTTCAGCAAGTCTGTCGACGACTGACGCGGCCGGTCCGGATATATGGACCCCGGAGGACTGCTCGACCATCCGACCTCCCGGAGGACGTTTCCAACAAGGCATTGCGCCCGTTACTGATCACGGACCGTGGATTTCAGTTTCAGTCGATCACCGTGCGGGTGCCACTCCTGATCGATCGCAAGACGGGACGGCAGCGCGCGACAGGCCCGTGTTCCCTGGTTTCCGGCTGGGTCGGCAGTCCTCGCAGATCACCCGGATGGCGGTCCACGCATGCAGTCCGGACATGCCGTTGAGTGGAGCAATCTCCGGTGCGCCGTGGCCCGGCACAGGAGGCTGGCCTTTCTGTTGAGACCGTGTCCAGGAGTCCCGTGTGTGCAGGCTGCGTCAGTCGGACCGTCGTGCGTCCCGGACGGAGGCCGGCCCCCGGGCACCGAAGCCCGAGCCCGCGTGGATGCGCCGGCTTCCGGTCCTCTACGTCGTGGCCGTCCTGCTGCTGGAGCCCGTCACGCCCGTGGAGTGGCCGGTCAGTTTTGTGCTGGTCGCCCTGCCTCTGGTGGCCGCCTTCGCCCACGGACCCGCCGTTGTCGCCCTCACCACGGTGTTCGCCATCGCCTTCGAAGGGATCCTGGCCGGGACTCCGTGCTGCGCGGGCCGTGACGTCGGATACCTGTGGGACCGGCACTATGTGGCGGCCTACATCTGTACCGCCCTGGTGGGCACCCTGGGAACGATCCTGGCCGCCCACCGGATTCGACGGGAGCGGACCCTCGCCGATGTGCGCTTCGTGGCCGAGATGGCGCAACGCGTCCTGCTCAGACCGGTCCCGCACCGGATCGGTGACCTGGTACTGGAGAGCTTCTATCTGTCCGCCTCCGCGGAGGCGCGGATCGGCGGTGACCTCTACGAGGCCGTTCCCACCGTGCACGGCGTGCGACTGCTCATCGGCGACGTCCGCGGCAAGGGCCTGCTCGCGGTGGAGACCGCCGCCACCCTGCTCGGTGCGTTCCGGGAGGCCGCGCACGACGAACCGGACCTCCCCGCCCTGGTGGGCCGGGTGGAGACCAGCATGTCGCGCGGGGCCGAGCAGCTCCCCGGCAGCGATGTGGGCGAACGGTTCGTCACCGCCGTCTTCGCGGAGGTCCGCACCGACGAGCAGACCGTCCGCGTCGTCAACTGCGGCCATCCGCCACCGCTGCTCATCCGTCCCGACGAGGTACGCGAACTGGACCTGGGGCGGCCCTCTCCGCCCCTGAACCTCGGCGTGCTCGTCGGGGAGCCGTACCACGTCGACACCTACGCCTTCCGCCCCGGCGACCAGTTGCTGCTGTACACGGACGGAGTCACGGAGACCCGCGCCCCGGACGGCTCCTTCTATCCCCTCGTCGAGCGCGTCCGCGCCTGGGGTCCGCTGCCTCCCCGGGAGCTTCTGGAAAGGCTCCATCACGACCTGCTCGCCCACAGTGAGCACGGTCTGCAGGACGACACCGCCGCGCTCACCGCGTGCCTCCTGCCGGACGAGGGCAAAGAGTTCGCCCCGGCAACCGACTTGGGGTAAGTTCGCGATCTTCGGGAGCGCAGGCCCCGGAGTCCTCGAAAGCCCGGGTCCTTGACGAACTACGACCGGACCCCGGCGCGGTTGCGCCTAGATGCCGCACTGGCCGGCCCGGCGACCACCTTCCGGGGCATGACGGCCCATCCCGACGAGCACAACTGCGAGTGCCACTGGGGCAGCGCGGAGGAGCTCGCACAGCTCAAGGTGCCGGACGTGCCGCTGGACCCCGACCTCCTCGATCGCACCTGGGAGGCCATCGACTGGAGCGACCACGCGTCCGTGCTGCGCCGGATCCTGCCCCAGTTCGCCTCGGGCCTCGTCGACGGAAGTACCGAGCCCCGCTTCGGCATGGAGACGGCGGGACGTTCGTTCGCCCTCGGTCACTGGCAGCAGTGGCCGGCCCGACAGGGCGCGGCGGTGCGGGAGTTCCTCGTGGCATGGTGGACGTACACCCTGGTCGCCCCGGAGCCGGCCGTACCCGGGTACGAGGTCCTCGTGCTGTGCGCCGAGGCCTCGGGGGCGCTGACCCCTTGGCTGCGCCTGTGGGAGGCGTCGACCGGTCCCGTCGCCGACCGTCACCTTGCCGAAGCGGCGGCGCACTGGGAGTACGACCTGCTCGGTGACCAACTTCCGTGGTCCGCCTGGGAGAACGAGGAGGACATGCGCGCCGAGCTGACCGCCTGGCTGGTCCGCCATGCTCCGGCCCGGCTCCGCGGCCGCGACGGGTCCGAGGAACTCCTGCACCGCATACGGCTCCTCGGGCTCACCGGACCCGCCCGCTGGACGGACCCGCACTGGCCGGGCCACCGCTACTGAGGTCACGGCGCGAGTCGGCCGCGGGCGACGCCATGGGGCGCCGGCCGCGGCCGATCGCTCCGGGTCAGCCCTCGATGCGGTGCTGGGTCCAGAACGAGGTCAGGTCCGTGCTCGTGGCGGCCTGGGCGGCCGCCTTGAACTCGGCGGTGGTCGAGACGCCGTACCAGTGCGAAGTGGCGTAGTCCTTCAGGAACTTGGTCATGGCAGTGTCGCCGAGGACGCGTCGCAGGTCGTGCAGCGCGCACTTGCCGTAGCTGTAGACCACGGTGGAGTACCGGGACGAGTGGGCGTCCCAGTAGGCCATCGAGTTGGTGATCTTCTCGGCGGACGAGGCCCACGAGACACTGTTCCAGCAGTTGGTGCCGGTCTTGCCCAGTGCCAGGTCGGTGGCGTAGTCGGTGAACGCCTCGTCGAGCCAGGGGCTGTTGTACTCGTCGTCACCGACGATGCCGTACCACCACTGGTGACCGATCTCGTGGGTGAGTGCCGTGGTGCTGACCAGGTCGAGCACGAAACCCGGGTATTCCATGCCGCCGAACCAGAAGTTGTTGTCGATCACCGCGTCCAGTTCCCCGTACGGGTAGGCGCCGAATCGTGAAGCGTGGGCGTCCACGGCGGACTTGGCGGTGGTGAGCATCGACTGGGCGCTGGAGGAGCTGATGCCCGAGACGGAGTAGATGTTCACCGGGACTCCGGCCGTCGAGGTGCCGGAGATCTTGCTGAAGGGCCCGGCGGCCCAGGCGAAGTCCCGCACCTTGGTGGCCGTGGCGGTGGTGACCGTACGGCCGCTGGAGCCGGGGGTGTCGACCGATGTGCCGGTCGCCGGCACGAGCAGGCTGCTGGCGTGGTCGAGGGTCACCTTGAAGTCGGCTGCCAGCGAGTAGAACGACTCGCCGTTGTTGGTGTACGGGTCGAGGTGCCAGCCGGCCCCGTCCTTGACCGCGAGGACGGGCAGGGCGTTGCCGATGAAGCTGAAGGCCCCGTCATAACCGAAGCGGTCGGCGCCGCTGGGGACGGTGATGCCCAGGTCGAAGCCGATCGTGGCGCTCTGGCCCTGCGCCAGCGGCGACGACAGGTCGATCTTGAGAGCGGTGCAGGCGACGGAGAGGGCGCCCGCGGTGCCGCCGGTGACATTGCTGACGGTGATCGGCGGGGCCGAGCAGGTGCCGTGGTAGTTGTCCCACAGCCTCAGGTACACCTCGCTGAGCGCGGTGGAGGAGGCGTTGGTGAAGGCCACGCTCTCATGGCCGGTCCACACCGTGCCGCTGGTGTTGCTGCTCAGGCTGACCGTGTACGAGGGTGCGGCCGGGGTCCGGGTGGAGTCGGCCGGAGGTGTCGTGCCGCCGGAGGTGTCGAGGGCGATGTCGTCGAGGACGAAGCTCGTCTGCAGGCTGGAGTCCTCGGTGCCGGTGAAGGTGAGGCTCACGGTCTGGCCCGCGAACGCCGACACGTCGAACGACTTCTGCACATAGCCGGTGTTCTTGTTGAGGTTCGAGTACGTCGCCAGCGTGGTGGAGCCGATCTTCGCCGTGAGCTTGTCGTAGGCGATCGACGAGGTCGTCTCGGTGGTGTCGATGTGCAGCCAGAAGGTGAGGGTGGCGGTGCTGCACCCGGAGGGGATCGTGACGCTCTGCGAGAGCGTGTCGGTGTGGGTGCTGCCGACGCCGTTCAGCCAGGCGAAGCTGGTGCCGCCGTGGGCGGTCTGACCGCTGCGGCTGGTGATCACACCGGACGAGGACTGGGTCCAGGGCGAAGTCCCGCTCTCGAAGCCGCCGTTGGTGACGACCTGGGCCGGGGTGCAGGCGGCGGCACGCGTGGCTGTGGGCGATGAGGCGGCCGCCGGGATGGCGGGGAGTGAGACGGCGGCCAGTGCGGCGAGTGCGGCCGCGCCCGCGGCGACGGCCTTGTGGGGGGTCGATCTCACACGAAACTCCTTTGCGGCGGCCGGGATTCCGGCCTGCTCGGTGGCAGCCCCGCCCGGCTGGGGTGCGTCGGCGGACTGCCTCGGGTTTGCGCGTTTGGGTCGGACTGATCACTCGGGGAGTGCTCCACCGCGGCCCCTGGAGTCGGGGCAGCGGCTGCCGGAAGCGTGACAGATTTGACCAGAGCATGCCATCAAGATGTCAAAAGTGGTCGTGCCACCCGGAGTCGTCCGGAGTCAGGATCTGCCGTCGGGGGTGGCGACGGCCGAGGGCCGCGTGCGCGACGGCTCGGCCCCCGCCTGGGTCGGTGTCACCGACGGGCCACGGGTGGGCGACGCGGAACGGCTCGGGGCACGGGTGTTGTCGCGCCGCTGCGTGCTGCTGGGGTGAGGTCCGGCCGACTCCGGCCTCGACGACTCGGAGGGCGACGCCGGCTCCGAGGGTGACGCCGACGGGGTGGGCGGCGCCGTACGGCCGCTCGCGGGGGGCGGTGCCAGCGGCACCGCGGGCGACACGGGCGCCCCGGGGGAGGCCAGATGGAGCTGAAGCGCGATGAGCGCGGCCACGCCGCAGGACAGGCCGACGCCGGCCGCGGCGCGCGTCCGTCGGCGGCGGCTCGCGGCGCGGCGGATCGCCTCGTACCGGCCGGGGGGTGCGCCGAGGTAGTCGGCCGGGGGCCCCAGGATCACCGCGAGCGGGTCGTCGGGATCGAACTCCGGGCCCTCGTCAAAGCGTGTGGTCAAGGCTTCTCCTCAAGTGGGCGCGGAGCAGTTCTCGGGCCGCGTGGAGGTCGGCCTTGACGGTTCCTTCCTTGCGCCCGGTCAGCGCGGACACCTCCCGGATCGGCATGTCAGCGTAGTAGTGCAGCAGGATCGGGACGCGCAGTCGTTCCGGGAGCGACTGCACGAGCAGCCGTACCGAGGGGTCGGCCTGTTCGTCGTGGGGGCGGACGGCGGCCTCCGAGGTGGCGCGGTGCATGGCCCTGCGCTCGCGCTCCAGCTTGCGCCAGTGGTCCCGGACCAGGTTGGCGGCGGTGACGTAGAGGAAGCCGCGGGGCTCCTCCACGGTCGTCCAGCGGGCCCAGAGCCGGGTGAACGCCTCGGAGGCGACCTCGTGGGCCGTCTCGTCGTCGTCGACGAGACGGCGGCACCAGCCGGCGAGGCGCGGATAGAGGGCGGCGAACAGCTCGGACGCTGCCCTGTCGCGGGACCGTTTCAACGCTCTCCATGGTCGTGTTGCTTGCACAGGGAAGGATGCCGGGCCGCCGGCGTACGTTCCGCCGGCCCGGCATCCGTGCGGGCGGTCAGGGGTTCGTGGAGCTCAGCGCGGCGAAGACGATCACGTTGTCGAGATAGCCGTCGCCGGTGTGGGGACCGCCGCACGTGATGACCCGCAGCTCAGGACGGCCGACGTCCCCGTAGACCTCGTCCGCCGGGAAGTCCGCCTTGGGTACCGTCCGTACGGCGCCGACGGTGAACTCCGCCGCCGTGCCGTTCTCCAGGCGCGCCGCGATCCGGTCGCCGCGGTGCAGCCGCGCGAGGTGCCGGAAGACCCCGTCCCCGTAGGCGCCGACCGTCACATGGCCGAGGATGACCGACGGGCCGACCTGGCCCGGCGTCGGCGAGTGCCGGTACCAGCCCGCCCGGTCGTGCGCCGTGACGGGAGGTACCTGCACCGTGCCGTCCGGCTCCAGCCCCAGCCTTATGAGCGGGGTGTCGACCCCGATGGCCGGGATCCGCAGCCGGACCGGGACCGACCGCCCGAGGGCCCGCACCGCCTTCGCCGAGGCCGGGGGAGTCGGTGGTGTGCTCGCGGCGCGTGCGGTCGAGGCCCGGTGGGTCGCCGGACCTGCGCACCCCACGAGCAGCGAGGCGCTCGCCGCGGTGACGAAGGCGCGCCTGGAGAGCGGGGTCATGCTCCGGTCGCCCGCCGGCGGCGTACGACGAGGACCGCGCCGCCGCCCGCGAGGAGCACCGCTGCGGCGGCTCCGCCGATCAGGCCGCCCTCGGTCCCGGACCCGGAGGACGCCGCCCGTACCCCGGTGTCGGGGGCGCCCGAAGGCACGACGGAGACCTCGCTCGGGACCGGCGCCGCGGTGGGCCGGGCGCCCGTCCCCCGGGAGGGTTCGGCGCTGGGCCTCTCGGTGGGGGCGGCACTCGACGCCCGGGTCGGCGAGGCGGAGGGGGTCGCGGTCGCCCCGTCGGCGAACGCGGGCACGGCGCTCGCCAGCACCGCCGTGCACGCAAGTGCCATGCCCTTGGGGACAGTTCGGCGCATCGAATCGCTCTCTTTCGTCGGTCCACCCGGTGGCCGGGAGGCTGCGTGACAGATCGAGCGGAGAGACGAGGCAGCGCGGGGGCACGTTGCAAAGAGACGGCAAAGCCGCCGGAGGTCGTTACGAGATCTCCTGTTCGGCCCAGATGACCTTGCCCCCGGCCGTGTACCGGGCACCCCAGCGATGGGCGAGCTGCGCCACCAGAAACAGGCCGCGGCCGCCCTCGTCCGTGCTCCGGGCGTGCCTGAGCCGGGGAGCGGTGCTGCTGGCGTCCGCGACCTCGAGGGTCAGGCGGGTGTCACGCAGCAGCCGCAGCCGAATGGGCGGCGCGGCATGGCGGATCGCGTTGGTGACCAGCTCGCTCACGATGAGCTCGGTGGTCATGGCCAGGTCCCCGAAGCCCCAGGCCTCCACCTGCCCGGTCGCCCGTGCACGGAGGTCACCGACGGCGGCCGGGTCCACGGGCACCTCCCACGAGACCACATGGTCAGGACCCAGGGCACGGGTGCGCGCCAGGAGGAGGGCGATGTCGTCCGGTTGCGGCGCGGCCACCAGTTGCTCCACCGCGGACGCGCACAGTGCGCCGAGGTCGGCGTCCTGCCGGGACAGCGCCTCGGCGAGCCGGGACATGCCGGACTCCATGTCGTGGTCGGCGCCCTCGATAAGACCGTTGGTGTAGAGGCCGAAGAGGCTGTCCTCGGCGAGCTCGATCTCGCCGGCCTCGAACCCGAGCCCGCCCAGCCCGAGCGGCGGCCCGGCGGGGGGCTCCGGGAAGTCGACCTGCCCGTCGGGGGTGACGACCACCGGGGGTGGATGTCCCGCGCGGGCCATCGACAACCGCATGGTGACCGGGTCGTAGACGGCATACAGACAGGTCGCCCCGAGGAAGGTGGTGCTGCTGCGGTCGGCCGCGTCGTCGCTCGTCTCCTCCTCGCTCAGCCGGAGCACGAGGTCGTCGAGATGGGCCAGCAGCTCGTCGGGGGGCATCTCCATGTCGGCCAGGGTCTGCACCGCGGTGCGCAGCCGGCCCATGGCCGCCGCCGCGCTGATGCCATGGCCGACCACATCGCCGACGACGAGGCCCACCCGGGCGCCGGAGAGCGGGATCACGTCGAACCAGTCGCCGCCGACCCCGCCGGTCGCGTCCGCAGGCAGGTAGGAGGACGCCACCTCCAGTGCCGTGCCGCCGGTCAGGGCCTGGGGCAGCAGACTGCGCTGGAGGGTGAGCGCCGCCGTGTGTTCCCGGGTGAAGCGGCGGGCGTTGTCGACGCACAGCGCCGCACGCGCCACCAGTTCGCGGGCCAGCAGGACGTCGTCGGGCTGGAACGAGACCGGATTGACCGACCGGGCGAACGTGGTGAGGCCCAGGGCGGTGTTCCGCGCCCGCATCGGTACGGAGATGAGGGAGTGCAGCCCGTACTTGCGCATGCTCTCGGTCCTGGCGGGCTGTTCGGTGACCCACAGTGCGTCGGCGGGGTCGAGGACCGGGATGAGGATGGGTTCGCCGTTGATGAGCAGGTCCACGCCGTGCGGCGGGGGAAGGAAGTCCACTCTGTCGCCGACCCGCGCCACGGCCTCCGGGCAGCCCTCGCGTGCCGAGCTCAGCCCGGCTCTGCGCATCACCGGCCTGGCGGGTGCGGGTCCCGCGTCGGTGAGCCACGTTCCGTGACCCTCGGTGCTGAGAACGGATTCCAGGAGATCGACGATGACGAAGTCCGCGAAGCGGGGCACCGCGAAGTCGGCGAGCTCCTGGGCCGTCCGCATCACGTCCAGCGTCGTGCCGATCCTGGTTCCGGCCTCGTTGACCATCGACAGGAGCCGGCGCACGTTCCACCGCTCGGTGACGTCGTGGACCATGTAGCAGACCCCGATGACGGAGTTGTCCGCGTCCACCAGGGGGAAGAAGGAAGCGGAGTAGGCGTGTTGGCGACGCGGATCGGCCCAACTCCATCCCAGGTACTCGTAGTCGGTCACCGGCTCGCCGGTCGCGAGCACCTCTCCCATCAGCCCTTCGATGGTCTCCGCCTGGATTCCCGGCAGCAGTTCGGTCAGCCGGCGCCCCAGCCGCTGCTCGCGCGGCACACCGCCGAGACGTTCCAGAGTGTCGTTCAGCCACATGTAGCGCAGCTGCAGGTCCATCACGGCCATACCGATGGGCGAGCGGGTCAGGAAGCCGTCGAGGACCGACTGGCCGACCGTCCACTGCCGCCGCTGCTCGCGGGCGGAGAGCAGGAAGCACTCGGTTCCGCCGATCCGGAAGGACGCGGACACCCGGAGGTCGACTTCGATCGCTTCGCCGTCGCGGCGCCGTACGGGAATGAGACCGCTCCACCCCATTCCGGAGCGGCAGCGCTCGACGACGGCCGCCAGACGTCCCGGGTCCGCGTGCGTCGCCAGCAGGCGCGCGGCGGAGCCGCCGACCACCTCCGAGGCGAGGTGGCCGAGGAGTGCTTCGGCGCCCCGGGTCCAGCCGATCACGACACCGTCTGCGTCGATCAGGGCCGCCGCGTCCGTGGACGCGTCGAAAAGATCGCGCGCTCCTGCGGACGTGGGCGTCTCGGAACCGTTTCGCGCAGAATCCATTGATCCCATCCTCTACAGGACTATGTTCCTGCTTGCGCGCCCGATCCGCACGGTCCGGCGGGCGGCCGCGGGGCCCTGCCGGACGGCCCGGACGGACCCCGACGAGGCCGGCCCTTGCCGATGGCACATGCGGCGAATCCCGGGATGAAGGATCTTGGCGACCGGTTCGATCACGGGATGCGTCGGACCGCCGGGATCCTCGACCACGGCCGCTGCGGGGCCGAGTTGGCCGCGTACCGCTTCACCGATGGGCTCCGAGGCTGCCGACCACCACCGGTTTGACCTGCCCATGCAGACCCGCCCGTGGTGGGCAAGCCGCGGAACCCCGAGGCAGCATGGAAGTACCTGGAGCCAGAACCCAGACGTGCGGCAATGCCGGCGCAGACCGGCCTGTCCTGCCGACCGGTCGAGGAGGATCTGGGATGACAGCCGAATCCTTCAAGCCCAACGGTGATGTCCCGGGCCCCGAGACGGTCCGGCCGACCGGTCTGCTGGATGTGCTGAGCGTGGCCGCGATCGTCCTGGACACCGAGGGACGCATCGTGTTCTGGACCCCGCAGGCCCAGGAGCTCTTCGGCTACACCGCGGAAGAGGCCCTGGGCATGGAAGCGGCGCGGCTGCTGATCCGCCCGGAGCACCTCCAGGCGGTGATGAGTCTGTTCGCGGAGGTGCTGGCCACCGGCCGGGCCTGGGCCGGTGCCTTCCCCATCCGGCACAAGGACGGCAGCACCCGCCTGATGGAGTTCCGCAACATGCGGCTGCTGGACGACCGCGGCGACGTCTACGCCCTCGGCATCGCGGCCGACCACACCCTGCTCCAGCGTGTCGAGACCGACCTGGCCCTGTGCGAGCGGCTGATCAACCAGTCTCCGATCGGCCTGGCCCTGCTGGACCCCGACCTGCACTATCTCCTGGTCAACCCGGCCCTGGAGCGGATCGACGGCATACCCGCCGAGGACCACATCGGCCGCCATCTGCGGGACACCCTGCCCTTTTCCGACGTCGACACCATCGAGTCCGCCCTGCGCCAGGTGCTCACCACCGGCACCCCGCTGCTCGACCAGTACCACGTGAGCCGTCCCCCGGCCGACCCCGAACACGATCACGCCTGGTCGCTCTCCTTCTACCGGCTGGAGGATCCGAGCGGGCGCGTCCTGGGCGCGGCCGCCTCGGTCGTGGACGTCACGGAGCGGCACCGCGCGGCCACGGAGGCGGACCGGGCCCGTCGCCGTCTGGCACTCATCGCCGACGCCTCCACCCGGGTCGGCACCACGCTGGAGGTGGAGCAGACCGCCCATGAACTGGCCGACATCGCGATTCCCGAGCTCGCCGACATCGTGGCCGTGGACGTGCTGGACTCCGCCCTGGCCTTCCGCCGCAGCAGCAAGCCCGAGAACGGCCCCGAGCTCTTCCGGGCACTGGCCCTGAAAGCGACCCGCCCCACCGTGGCACTCCAGGCCGCCGACCGTCCCGGCGACCTGGCCGCCTACGACGGGGACCGGTTGGTCACCCTGTGCGTCCACTCCGGCAGACCGGTCCTGGTCCGCCATGTGGGCAGCGACGATCTACGGCGCATCGCCCGCTCCCCCGATGTCAGCGAGCTGCTGGCCCGGGCCGGCGTCCACTCCTATCTCGCGGTGCCGCTGATCGCGCACGGCGAGGTCCTCGGCGCACTCGACCTCAAACGCACCGTCAACCCGCTCCCGTTCGACCAGGACGATGTCGTACTCGCCAGTGAGCTCGCCAGCCGCGCCGCGATGTCCATCGACAACGCCCGTTGGTTCCAGAGCGTGCGCAACACCGCCCTCACCCTCCAGCGCAGTCTGCTGCCCGACCATCCGCCGCACCACACCGGCCTGGAACTCGCCTCCCGCTATCAGCCGGCCCTGGCGACCAGCGAAGTCGGCGGCGACTGGTACGACGTGCTCCCCCTGGCCGAAGGCAAGACCGCGCTGGTCGTCGGGGACGTCATGGGCAACGGCATCGACGCGGCCGCCACCATGGGCCGGCTGCGCACCGCCACCTGCGCCTACGCGGACCTCGACCTGCCGCCGAACGCGGTGCTCCAGCACCTGGACAAGATCACCTGCGATCTGGAGCACTACATCGTCACCTGCCTCTATGCCGTCTACGACCCGCACACCAGGGAGTGCCACATCGCCAACGCCGGACACATGCCGCCGGCGCTGGCCGGCCCCGGCCGTGCCCCCGAACTGCTGGACCTGCCCACCGGAGCGCCGCTCGGCGTCGGCGGCATCGCCTTCGAGACCACGACGGTGGATCTTGGCTCCGGCGATCTGCTGGTCCTCTACACCGACGGCCTCGTCGAGACCCGGCAGCACCCCATCGACGACCGGCTGAACGTCCTCCTGAGCTTCCTCGACGAGCCGCACCGGCCCCTCGAGGAGACCTGCGACCTCCTGCTGTACGGCCTGCGCCACCCCGACGACCACGACGACGTGGCCCTCCTCGTCGCCCGGACCCTGTAAACGGTTCCGGGAGCGCGGTGGTCAGGGCGGGATCGGGGACGAAGGCCGCCCGTCCCCGGTCCGGGCGGCCGTCCACAGGGCGATCTGCGTACGTGATCGCAGACCCAGCTTGTCGCGGACCTTGTCCAGATGGGTGGCCACAGTGCGCGCCGAAAGACCGAGCCGCTCCGCGATCTGCCGGTTGGTCAGTCCTTCGGCGACGAGTTCGGCCACCATGAACTCCCGTCCCGTGAGCGGGGACTGATCCTCCACCACAGCCGTGGCGTCCATCGCCGGACGGTGGGCGCCGCCCCTTTCCCGCAGGGCGTACCCGACGAGCCGGTCCCCGCGCAGCTCGCGGCCACCACTGACGGCCGCCTCCCGTGCCGCCGCCGACAGCCGTGCCTTCGCCCGGTCCACCGTTTGCTCCACCTGACGTCGCCAAGGCGTCTCCGGCTCGGTGTCCAGCCGGCGGCGTGCCTGCGTGCTCGCTTCGTACAGGCGCAGCGCCCTCTGTGGATCCCCGCTCTCGGCGGCCACCAGGGCCAGACCCTCAACGGGGTAGAGCGCGTGGAAACTTCCCTCCGGGACGATCCGCAGCACTTCGGCGAACAGCGCCTCGGCACTCTCCAGCCGACCCAGGGACAGCCGTACGGCGCCCGCGGTGTGCAGCGCGGCCGCGACCCGGCTCCAGGGCGCGTGTGCCCTGAGCACCGGCAGACAGCGTGTCATGAGCGCATCGGCCTCGGCCTCCCCGCCCGCCTGGAGCAGCGCCCAGGCCAGGTGATGGGTGCACCATGCGGTGTCGTGCGGTCTGCCGAGGGCGGTGACGACGCCCAGGCACTCACGCAGGTCCGCGACCGCCTCGGCGAATTCACCGCGGCACAGCCGTGCCGCCGCCCTCGCATCCAGGGCGTTGGCAAGACCGGCGGGGTCGTTGCGCAGGCGCTCCAGGTCCACCGCCTGCTCGCCCAGGCGCAGTGCCCGTACCGGGTCGGCCTGCTGGCAGGCCACGCGCGCGGCGAGCGCGGGCACCGCGCCGCCGAGCGCAAGCCTGTCGACCTCGCGCAGCAGGCCGTCCAGCAGGGTGCGGGCGGCCGAGGGCTGCTCCTGCTGGTAGTGCACGCGGGCCAGTTCCAGTGCCAGCCGCGGGTGCGAGGCACCGTCGCCGCCGGGGCCGGCCGCGGCCAGGGCCGCGGCGAGGTTGTCCCGTTCGGCGAGGAGGGGACCGTCGGCCTGGTCGGCGAACACCTCGTCACCGACCCGTTCGGCCAGCCCGGTCAGCCACACGAGGGCCCGTTGCCGCGTGGCCCGCAGTTCGCCCGACGCGAGCAGACGCTCCACGGCGTAGGCACGGATGGCGGCGAGCTGCCTGAACCGTGCGGGCCGGGCGTCTCCCGGCAGACGTACGATCAGGGACTTGGCCTCCAGTGCGCACAGAATCCGCAGGATCTGCCGCGGCGCGAGGCCGCCGCCGGAACAGACCTGCTCCGCCGCGGCCGTGTCGAATCCGCCGACGAGAACCCCCAGCCGCCGCAAGACCGCCTGTTCCGCCGGTTCGAGCAGCCGGTGGCTCCAGTCGATCGCGGCGGCCAGCTCGTTGTGGCGCCGGGGCCCGGTCCTGTTTCCGTCGGTCAGCAGGGACAGCTGGGACAGCTGGTCGTCCAGTCCCGCGAGGATGTCGCTCAGCGGAAGGGTGCCGACGCGGCGCGCCGCGAGCTCGATGGCGAGCGTCAGTCCGTCGAGTCGGCGGCATATCTCGGCGACGGTCGCGCCGTTGCCGCGCCGGAGCGTGAATCCCGGTGAGCGGCTCGCGGCCCGTTCGACGAACAGCCGGACGGCGTCCGACCGCAGGAGGGCCGTCGGGTCGTCGTCCGTAGGGCCGACCCGTGGAAGGGACAGCTCGTCGACCCGGAACACGGTCTCTCCGGGTACCCGCAGGGCCTCCCGGCTGGTGGCCAGGATCCGTAGCCGGGGACAGCGGCCCAGCAGGGTGGCGGCCAGCCGGGCGCAGGGCTCCGCCAGATGCTCGCAGTTGTCCAGGACGAGCAGCCGGGACGAGTCGCCGATCGAGCGGACCAGGACGTCGGCACCGGAGTGCCCCGCCCGTTCGCCCACGGCCAGCGCGGTGGCCACGGACTGCGCGAGCAGGGCGCCGTCGTGCAGGGAGTCGAGCTCGACCAGGTCCACCCGTGAGCCGCGGCGGGGCAGACGCCGCACGAATTCCAGCGCCAGCCGTGTCTTGCCGACCCCGCCGGCACCGGTCAGGGTGAGCAGCCGCGAAGTCCTCAGCAGGGCGCGCAGGTGGGACAGCTCCTGCTCTCGGCCCACGAAGGAATCGAGCGCCTGCGGCAGGACACTGCTCGGGGCGGGTGGGCCGTCCGGGGCGCCGGCCGGCGCGGCGGGCTGCGTACGGCGGGAATCCCCCCGTGCCGCACGCTGTCTGAGCGCCCGTTGTCTGCATGCGTTGGAGCAGTAGCGGGCCGGGCGACCGCCGTGCGGTCCCGAGGTCAGCGCCGCGCCGCATAACTCACACGTTCGACTCCGGCTCATGCCCGTTTCCTGGCCGCGGATTCCCGGGGTGAAACCACTGGGTCCCACGAGGTTTCGGGCTTGCGTGTCCCGCCGCGCACCCACGGTGGCCGGGACCGTCATGCCGGGCCGGCCACCGCTCATGAATGCCCGTCAGGGAGTGGCTGCGGGATCGATCCCCAGGACGACGGTGCCGGTCACTCCCTTGCCGAGGTCGCTGCCCACCTGAGTGATGGTCAGCAGGGTCGAGGAGCCGCCGTTGCGGTAGATGCCGTCCCTCGCGTTGAGCGTGCGGGTGGCGCTGTTGTTCCGGTAGGGGGTCAGGGCCGCGACCTTGGTGTTGTACGTCTCCGGGAAGTAGAGCTGGCCCGTGTGGGAGACGTGTCCTCCGTGGTACGTCCCGTTGGACACGGTTCCGCCGACATGCGTCTTGACGTGGATGTGCAGGGCACGGCCGACGTACCACCCGGGGTAGACGGTGGTGAACTCCGCGACACCGCCGGCGTCGGTCAGCTGCACGCCGCGCAGGAAGGTGGTGTCCGGGGTGGAGCCGCCGGCCACGTAACCGGAGTAGACGCCGAGAGCGTCGCAGTGCCAGATGTCGACCGCCGTGTTCGGCAGTGGGAAGCAGGTCGCGATGTCCACCACCGTGACCCGGAGGGTGAGCGGTACGCCCGCCTTGCCCTCGGTGATGTTCTTGCGGACCGTCTCCAGGTTCAGGTAGTAGGGCCCCTCGGTCTGCTCGGGCGTGAGGACGCAGGCGGCGGCGAGCCCGGCAGCGGGCCGGGCCGCGGTGCTCCGGTCGGTGGCCGCCGTCGCCCGGGCGGCCGTGAGACCCAGGGCGGCCGCACCGAGGGTCGCGCCACCGAGGGTGGCGATGACGGACCTGCGCGTGGCGCCGGCCGACTCGGGTGTGTGCTCGGGTTCCGTCGCGTTGTCGTGGGGGGTGTCAGTCATGGTGTGACGATGGCGCGTACGACGGCGCGTGGGATCGATCGGATGACCGACGAATTGGCCGCGTTACGAAACTCGTCGCGGGAACCGCACGAAACACATCGTGGGTACAACCCGTCCGAGTGAACAGCGGGCCGTGATAGCCCATTGGAGCGCCGGACATGAAGGCATGAACAGTCAATACGACCATCTGCTGTCATAGTGCGGCCATGGAGATCACGACCGTCGGCAGCCGAGGGTGAAGGCGTCGTTCACACGTCGCCGCACGGCCCTGGCTCTGGCCCTCACCGGTGCCGCGGGGGTCGCCGGCGCGGTCGTCCTCGGCGGCACCCTCCCCCACACGGGCCACCGCACTCCCGCCGGCGGTCCTTCCGCCGCCTCCTCGGCAGCGGTCCCCTCCCCCGGCGCCAGGGGTATCGGCGATCCGCTCATGCCACTCGACGGCAACGGCGGTTACGGGGTCCGCCACTACACACTCGACTTCGACTGGAGGGCACCGCAAACGCCCTTCGAGGCGAGTGCCACCATCAGCGCCACCGCCACACAGGCCCTGTCCCGCTTCGACCTCGACTTCGCCGGCAACACGCTGCACACCGTGACCGTGGACGGCACGCCGGCGGCCTTCGTCCGCGACGGCGACGAACTCGTCGTCACCCCCGCGAGGCCCATCGCGAAGGGTAGAGCGTTCACCGTGCGCGTCGCCTACACCGCCGACCCGACGCAGCAGCGGCATCGCGGCGACGCGATCCAGAACTACGGCTGGATGCCCACGCCCGACGGCACCCTGACCTACGCGCAGCCCGACGGCGCCAAGATGATCTTCCCGGCGAACGACCACCCGAGCCTGCGGGCGCGCGTCACCTTCCACATCACGACGCCACCCGGCCTCGGCGCGGTGGCCAACGGCCGGCTCGTCGAACGAGTCCGGCGGCCCGACGGACACATCCGGTGGACGTACGACTCCGAGCAGCCGGTCGCGGCGCAGCTGGTCCAGATGGCGATCGGGAGGTTCACGTTCGTCGACAGCACCGGCCCGCGCGGACTGCCCGTCCGGGACGTGGTCCCCGGCGGCATGGTCGACGACACCGCGGCATACCGCTCCCTCACCCCCGAGCACCTCGCCTGGCTGGAACAGCGGCTCGGGCCGTACCCGTTCGGCCGCTACGGCGTGCTGGTCGGCGACACCGAGCTGCCGGTGGCGCTGGAGACGCAGTCGCTGTCCGTCGTCCCCAGGGACAACCTGCTGGGTGACCGGGTCGACGCCGAGCGGGACCTCGTACACGAACTGACCCACCACTGGACGGGTGACAGCGTCGCCATCCGGCGGTGGTCCGACCTGTGGCTGAGTGAGGGTCACGCCCGTTACTACGAACGCCTCTACTCCGAGGCGCACGGCGGCCCCGACCTCGAATCCGCCATGCGGGCCGCGTACGAGCAGCACGACCAGTGGCGGCACGACGACGGAGCACCCGCCGAACCCACCGGGCCGACCCTGTTCAGGAACATGCGGTACGACGGCTCGGCACTGGTGCTCTACGCCCTCCGGGAGAAGGTCGGGGAGCAGACTTTCGAGCGGATCGAGCGGTCCTGGGTGACGAGGTTCCGGGGGCGGGCCGCCGGAACCCGCGACTTCATCGCCCTGGCCTCCGAGGTCGCGGGCCATGACCTGGCCTCTTTCCTGACCCCGTGGCTGTACGGGGCGCACACCCCGCCCATGCCGGGGCACCCCGAATGGCAGGTGGACCCCGTTCAGGACTGACCGTCACGCCCTGGGCACTGGAGCGGACTTGGTGCCGCCGACCGGGTGGCCTCTGACGTGCTGCTGGTCCACGCCGGTGACCCTCGGCGCGACGGGGCGTGCCGGGCACGGAATCGTACGAGGGGTGGCGTAAGGGGCAACTCCCTTGTCCTGGCCGCGTCCTGCTGCGACGAGCCTGGTTGGAGACACCTGCAATGAAGAAACGCTTCTCCCCCCGTGTCCCCAGTGCCGTTCGCAGGCACCGCCGGACGATCCTCGTGACGGCATCGGCGGCACTGATGACCCCGCTGCTGGCTCCGCTGCTGTCCGGCGCGCCGGGCGGTGTGGCGGCCGACCAGCGGCTGGAGAACGACTTCACGGCTGCCGCGGACGAGTACGAGGTGCCGCGGAGTGTGCTCATGGGCGTGTCCTATCTGCAGTCGCGCTGGGACTTCCACAAGGGCGCGCCGAGTGTCGGCGGCGGCTATGGACCGATGCACCTGGTGGACACCCGGCTGGCCCAGAAGGCGGACCCGCCGACGCAGCAGCGCGGGAGTGCCATGGCACTTGCGGGACCCTCCCCCTCCCAGACGGCCGAACCGTCTGGCAAGCGTTCGGGTCAGCCGTCCGATCTGCAGCAGGCCGCCCGCCTGACCGGGGAGGCGGAGGATCAACTGCGCAAGGACGCCGCCGCCAATGTGCGCGGCGGTGCGGCGCTCCTGGCGGAGACGCAACGGCAGCTCGGCAAGCCGCTCAGCGACAACCCGGCGGACTGGTGGGAGGCCGTGGCGCGCTTCCCCGGCCTGGACGACACCACCGAGGCGGCGACCTACGCCAATGACGTCTTCGGAGTGATCCACCAGGGGGCGCACCGCACCACCGACGCGGGACAGTCCGTCAGCCTGCCCGCCAGCCCCGACGTTCACCCGCGTACCCTGAAGAACGCGGCGCGCCCCAAGGAGGTCGAGTGCCCCGCCGAGCTGGCCTGCTCCTGGCTCAGCGCGCCGTACACGGAGATCGACGACGACGCGTACGGCAATCACGACCTGGGCGACCGGCCCAAGGACCAGAAGATCGAGTACATCGTCATCCACGACACCGAGGCGTCCCTGCGCTCCATGTTCCAGACCGTGCAGGATCCGACGGAGGCATCGTGGCACTACTCCATCCGATCCAAGGACGGCCATGTCACACAGCACATCAGGACCAAGGACATGGCCTGGCACTCGGGCAACCAGTTCGTCAACGCCCGCTCCATCGGCATCGAGCACGAAGGCTTCCTCACGCAGCCCGACACCTGGTACACGGAGCAGATGTACCGGTCATCGGCCCGTCTGGTGCGCTATCTGGCCAAGAAGTACAGCGTCCCACTGGACCGGCAGCACATCTTCGGCCACGACAACGTGCCCGCCCCGACGGCCGACAGCATCCCCGACATGCACGACGACCCGGGCCCCTTCTGGGACTGGCGGCACTACTTCGACCTCCTGGGCGTCCCCCTGCGGGCCACGGCCGGGCCGGACAGCCCCATGGTCACCGTGCTGCCGGACTACTCCACCTACAAGCCGCGCTACACGGGATGCGCCGGGCACGGTGTGCCGTGCGCTCCGCACGGTTCCAGCGCCGTCCGCCTCCATACCGAACCGGCCGACGACGCCGCGCTGATCCAGGACCCGGGCCGGCGCCCGGACGGTGAGGACTCCACGGAGGACGTCAACGACCTGGGTTCGCGGGTCTCCGCCGGCCAGACCTACGCCGTCGCCGAGCGCCGGGGCGACTGGACGGCGATCTGGTACCTGGGCAGGAAGGCCTGGTTCAAGAACCCGACGAAGCGTCCCACGGCCGTCGGTGCGGCGGGCCGGATGGTGACTCCGAAGGAAGGCCTGAGCGAGGTCCCGGTGTACGGGCGCGCCCTCCCGGAGGAGGACGCCTACCCGGACGGGATCGCGGAGCCGACCGAGTCGCCGCTGCCGTACACCCTCGACGAGGGGCAGCGCTACGTGACGATGTCCCACACCACCGGTTCCTATATCGACAGGTCGACCTTCGAGTACACGCCGAGCCCGGTGGTGAAGGGCCAGGAGATGTACTACGAGATCCAGTTCGGCCACCGGCTCGCCTACGTCCGGGCCAGTGACGTGGACGTGGTGGACGCTCCGGCCCTGGCGGGCCCGCAAAGACAGGCCGGCGGCCGTCCCCCGCGGTGACGGGGCGGCCGCCGGGTCGCATCAGAGCGTGAGCACCGGCCGGGTGGAGAACTCCTCGGAGAGGTCGTCACCCTCCGGGCCGTACACGAACTCGACCATGGCGGGGTTGCGGTTGGCGGTGGCCAGCGGCAGCCATGCCAGCAGGTGGCCGTAACCGCCGCACACCGACTCGCCACCGTCGCCGCCGTGTATCGCCGTGGCATCGCTCGTCAGCTCCGCACGATAAGTGTCGTGGGCGATGCGCAGGCCGAAGGCGTTCGGCTGATTGTGCGGCCCGGTGCGGTCCCCGTACGGGATGCGGTCCAACGGGCAGTCGTTCCCCCACCGGAACAGGGTGTCCGCCCCGGCCCCGCAGGCGTGCTCCCACTCGTCGGCGCTCGGCATGCGCAGTCCACGAGCCGCGAGCACGGCCGGCATGTCGGCGGGCAGTTCGGTCAGGTCCTCGTCCTCGACCGCCATGAGCAGCGTGGGCAGGAGGGCGCTCCGGCGGGGGCTGAGCACCTCCGCGAGATGGGCCCGCAGATCCGGGCCGTACCCGAAGCCCTGCTCCAGACTCGCGTCGTAGTCGGCGGTCTGCTCGGGCGTCGGACGCCAGGCCCCCAGATCGAATCCCAGCGTCACCGGCCCCCCGGGGACCAGCGCGAACTCCTGCCCGTCGCGCTCGATCCGGACGCGGTGCAGCGGACCGCCCAGATGCTCGACCGTCTCGACGGCGGTCACACGGCCCTGCACCAGGCCGGCGGCCTCCCGGGCGAAGCGCCGTGCGGTTGACGGGTCGAAGGCCCGCCACTGGTCGAGCGTGAGATCAGCAAGTGCCATGCGGCGCAG
The DNA here is from genome assembly GCF_032656585.1 of Streptomyces herbicida. NCBI lineage: Bacteria > Bacillati > Actinomycetota > Actinomycetes > Kitasatosporales > Streptomycetaceae > Streptomyces > Streptomyces herbicida. The sequence goes on along the minus strand of NZ_JAUYWJ010000010.1, from coordinate 157,441 downwards.
TGTGGCACGCGGGTCCGACAGTCGGGCGTCGGCCATGGCGTCCGAGACGGCAGCCCTGAGCCCCGCCCGTTTCGCATACTGAGCGGCATGGCTACCTACGACACGCTCGGCGCAACGTATGCCCGGACTCGACGGCCGGATCCGAGGATCGCCGCCCAGATCCACACCGCACTCGGGGACACGACGGACGTGATCAACGTCGGAGCCGGCACCGGCTCGTACGAGCCGCCGGGGACCGTTCTCGCGGTCGAGCCCAGCCAGGTCATGCTCACCCAGCGCCCGCCGGGCTCCGCCCCCGCTGTGCAGGCGGTGGCGGAACGGCTCCCGCTGCGTGACGACGCCGCCGACGCCGTCATGGCGCTGCTGACCATCCATCACTGGGCCGACCTGGCAGCCGGAATCGCCGAGCTGCGCCGGGTCGCCCGCCGCCGCATCGTCGTCCTGACCTGGGATCAGGACGTCTTCCGTGAAAGGTTCTGGCTCGTACGGGAGTATCTGCCGGAGGCGGCCGCGCTCGACGACGCCCGCGCGGTGCCGATCGACCGGCTCGTCGAACTGCTCGGCGGGGCCGGCCAGGAGCCGGTCCCCGTCCCCCACGACTGCGTGGACGGGTTCGGCGCCGCGTACTGGCGCCGGCCCCACGCCTATCTCGACCCTGAGGTGCGCGCGGGGATATCCATGTTCACCCAGGCCGGCGACGACCTGATCACACCCGGCCTGAACCGGCTCGCGTACGACCTGACGACCGGCCACTGGCACACCCGTCACGCCGAACTCCTCACCCTCGACAGCGTCGACGTCGGCTACCGGCTCCTGGTGGCGGACCTCTGACGGACCCGTTGTCAGTGCCCTCCCGTAAGTTCCGATCATCGAAGGGCGCACCGCGGGGCGGTGGCGCCGGTGGGGTCGTGCACGGGAGGGACCGGTCGTGGCGGAGACGACGTATCTGGAGCTGTCCGAGGACGGCGGCGGGGCGCACAAGTTCTACGAGGTGACGGTCGACGGCACCGCGGTCACGGTGCGCTACGGCCGTATCGGCGCGTCCGGCCAGGTGCAGACGTCGTCGTTCGCGACACCGGCCAGGGCCCAGGCGGCCGCGGCCAAGAAGATCGACCAGAAGGTCCGCAAGGGGTATGCGGCGGCCGTACGCGGTCAGCGTGCGCCCCGTTCCGTGACGCGGCGCCAGGTCGGCTCCGCACCGTCGACCGCGCGCGCCACGGCGCCGGTGCTGTGGCGCTTCCGCACCGGGTCGGCCGCGTTCGGTATCCATGTCGACGAGGAGCGCGTCTGGGTGGGCAATCAGGCGGGCGATGTCTACAACCTGGGCCACGACGGCGAGGTGATGGCCCGTTACCGGCTCCCCGACGGAGTCAAGTGCCTGGTGGCGGACGACTTCTGGATCTACGCGGGGTGCGACGACGGCCGGGTGTACGACCTGTCCTCGAAGCTGCCGTTCGCCGCGTACGAGATCGCCGCGAACGTCGACATCTTCTGGCTGGACATCCACGAAGGGGTGCTGAACGTCTCGGACGCGGCGGGCGGCCTCACGGTGATCGACCACGAGGACGAGCACCAGTGGTCCCGGCGGTCGTCCGGCGGATCGGCCTGGATGGTGCGGGCCGACGAGCGCGCGGTGTACCACGGACACGGCGAGGGCGTGACCGCCTACGCCCCCGACGGGGGCCGCGAGCTGTGGCACACCGACACACGCGGCGGTGTGCTGTTCGGGTGGCAGGAGGCGACGTCGGTCTACGCGGGCACGGACCGTCATGTGGTGCAGCGCCTGTCGAAGGCCACCGGACAGGTCGAGGGCGTCTACACGTGCGACGCCGTGGTGTACTCGTGCGCCACTGCCCCGGGCGGCCGCTATGTCTTCGCCGGGGACAACTCCTCCTCCGTCTACTGCTTCGACGCGTCCGGCACCCGGCTGTGGAAGCTGCGCACGGGCAACGGCTCGGCCCTGTCCATGCAGTACTTCGACGAGCGGCTGTATCTGGTCACCACCGACGGGTCGCTGGTGTGCGTGGACACGTCGGAGGCCGCCATCGCGGCCGCCCAGCAGGGCTCGGTGCCCGTCGCCGTCGACGTGAAGTCGGCTGCCGCCCTGCCCACCTACAACCCGGCGACGTCGGTGTCCGCTCTGGCGACCGTCAGCACGCCGCCCGCGGGCGGGGTGGTCGTCGAGTGCATCGATCAGGGCGGGCGGCTGCGGGTCCACGTGGTGTCCGAGGGCTTCGAGCCCGGCTGGAACGTGCAGTTCCCGCGGGAGATACGGCAGGTGGGGGCGCGCTACGTGGTCGATGCCGTCCATGCGGCGGCGGGCGGTTTCTACCGTGTGCGGGGCGAGATCCGCCGCGTGCGGTGAGCCGGGCCGGGGCTCGCCATGGCCTGCCCGGCCGCAGCGGAAGCGGCTGACGGGGCCGCCCATCGGCCAGCCGGCGTCCGACGGCACGGTCGGCCGTACGGGTTCCTCCGTACGGGTTCGTTCCCCCGTTCGGGTCCGAGTGGGCCACGGCACCGACGGTGAACCGTCGCCGCCGATCACGCTTGGACGGTGTCGGCAGATTCGGCACGCACGCCCCGTGACGAAGGAGAAGAGGATGGCGATCGATACGATGGAACGATTCCTGGCCGCCCTGAGCCCGCACGACCGGGAACTCGTCCAGCAGCAGCCGCGTGCGGAGCAGGAGAGGCTCGCCGACGCCTGGGAGCGAGAGCTCGCCGAGGACACGGACCTCGACACGCTGAGCGAACTGTCTCCCCCCGCGGCCGAGAGCGAGGCCGCGGCGCGGGTCGTCAAAGGCCGCTTCGAGTAGGTGACACGCGGCATCCTGGCGGCCCGCCGACGCGCGTTCGGCCGCCAGGGTGTGCCCAGCCGCCGACACGTCCTGTCGTTCAGGGCGGTCGTGCGCGCAGTTATCGGGCGAGCTGCTCGTACATCGACTCCAGGTCTCCCGACAGCACACCCTTGACCCAGCGGGTGACGTCGTCGGCGAGCACCTCGTGCGCTCCCGCCTCGATGCCGTCGAGGGCGGCCACGGCGATGTCGTGCGGGCTGGACTTCGGCCCCTCTATGGCGGCCGTCATGTCGGTGTCGACGTACGCCATGTGCAGGCCGGTGACGCCGATCCCGCGCGGGTGCAGTTCCAGGCGCAGATTGTTCGTCTGGGACCAGAGCGCGGCCTTGGATGCGCTGTAGGTGCTGCCGTTGGCGAGCCAGGACAGCACGGAGTGCACATTGAGGATGTGGCCGCCGCCGTTGCGCTCGATGATCGGGACGAAGGCACGGCTCAGCAGCAGAGGGCCGTAGAAGTTGATCTCGAACTCGCGTCGGATGTCCTCGACCGGCGAGGTCAGGAAGCTCGCGCCGGTGGCGACGCCCGCGTTGTTGATCAGAACCGTGACGTCCTGGGCCTGCGCGGCCACGGCCGCCACGGAGTCGGGGTCGGTGACCTCGAGCGCCAGCGGCACGGCGTCGGGATGGGTCACGGTACGGGGGTCACGGGCCGTGGCGTAGACCTTGCCGGCGCCGCGGGCGTACAGCTCTTCCACGAGGGCCTTGCCCACGCCCCGGCTGCCGCCGGTGACGAGGACGGTGGAGCCCTTGATTGCAGTCATGGCATTCTCCCACAGATGAAACCGATCGGTTTCCACTCACTGTAAACCGATCGGTTTCCAACTTCAACGCGGCACACCCCCGCAGCCCCCCGCCTACGACCACCCCCGCGCCTATGCTTCTACTCGCTTGTAGAAGCCGCAGGCGGACAACGCGCACACGAAGGAGAGAACGCCACGATGGTGTTCAAGCGACTGCTCGGCTCGCTGGGCGTGGGCGGCCCCACGGTCGACACGGTCCTCGACCCCGCACCGGTCCGGCCCGGAGGCACACTCGCCGGTCAGGTGCACCTCAAGGGCGGCACCTCCGACTTCGACATCGAGCACATCACCCTGGAACTGGTGGCGCGGGTCGAGGCCGCGCACGAGGACGGCGAGAGCGAGGGGGCGGTCGTCTTCGACCGGTTCACCGTCGGCGGCGGTTTCCGGCTCGCCGAGGGCGGGTTGCGCAGCGTGCCGTTCAGCGTGGTCCTGCCGTGGGAGACCCCGATCACCGAGCTGTACGGACAGCCGCTGGGCATCGTCCTCGGCGTGCGCACCGAGCTGTCCGTGGCGGGCGCGAAGGACAAGGGCGACCTGGACCAGTTGAACGTCGCGCCGCTGCCCGCACAGGAGGCGGTCCTCGAGGCTCTCGGCCGGATCGGGTTCGGCTTCAGGTCCGCCGACCTCGAGTACGGGCGCATCGGCGGCACGGGGCAGCAACTGCCCTTCCACCAGGAGCTGGAGCTCAGCCCGCCCGCTCAGTACGCCCACCAGCTCAACGAGATCGAGGTCACCTTCCTGGCCGGCCCGGGCGGCGTGGAGGTCGTCCTGGAGGCCGACCAGCGGGGCCGCTTCTTCTCCGAGGGCCATGACGCCCTCACCCGGTTCAGCGTCGGGCACCACGACTGTCGGGACTGGAACGCCGAAGTCAATGGCTGGATCCGGCAGTTGATCGAGCATCGGGGGTCCTACGGCGCCCACTCCGCGTACGCCCACACGGACCCGTACGGCGGGTACGACCACGGCCACGGCGGATACCACGGGCACGACCATCACCAGCGTTCCGGCCCCGGCATGGGCACCGCGATCGCCGCCGGCGCGGCCGGACTCGCGGTCGGTGTCGTCGGGGGCATGGTCGCGGCCGAAGCCATCGACGAGATCGGGGACTTCTTCGAGGGCGACGAGGAAGACGAGGACTGAACCGGAACGACGGCGAGCCGCCGATCGTAGACAGGAGGGAGAAAGAGGACGGGAGGGGGAAGCAGACCCGACTTCGCACCCCCTCCTGATAGTTTCTACATGACTGTAAAAGTTCACGACCGTATGGAGTTCGCATGGCCCTGTGGGACCGCTTCAAGGAGTCCGCATCGCAGATGCAGACCCAGTTGGTGGCGAAGAAGAACGATCTGAAGAGCGGCGCATTCCGCGACGCGAGCATGGCGATGTGCGCGCTGGTCGCCGCGGCCGACGGCACCGTGGACCCCTCCGAACGCCAGCGTGTGGCTCAGCTGATCGCCACCAACGAGGTTCTGCAGAACTTCCCGGCCGACGACCTGCGCCGCCGGTTCGAGGACAACCTGAACAAGCTCACGGCCGACTTCGCCTTCGGCAAGGTGAGCGTGCTGCAGGAGGTCGGCAAGGCGAAGAAGAAGCCCGCCGAGGCCCGTGCCGTGATCCAGATCGGCATCGTCATCGGCGGGGCCGACGGCAACTTCGACAAGGACGAGCAGGCGATCGTCCGCGAGGCGTGCTTCACCCTCGAGCTGCCGCCGCACGAGTTCGACCTCTGACCGGCAGCAGCCAGGCCCGCCCCGGCACCGGGCGGGCCTGGCTCACAAGGTTGCCGGGCAGCTGGGCCGTGCCGACCACCATCACCAGGCCGAGACAGACCGTGCTGCACGGCGCCATCACCGCGGCCACCCCGGTCAGCAGCCGCGTCGCGGTGCGCGGATGCAGGTGTTGTTCGGCCAGGCGTGCGATCGGCCAGGCCGTCAGCGGGAGGACCAGCGGCAGAAAGACGAACATCCCCGTCAGGATTCAGTCGTCCCTCTCCGCCTCGGAGTGGCCCAGCAGTTCGCGCAGCAGCCGTTCGTCGTCCGGGCCGAGACCGGTGACGAAGCTGGCCAGCACGGCCTGACGGTCGCTCTCGGCGTCCAGCACCCTGCGCATCTTCCGGGCGGCGAGGCCCGCCTGGTCCGACGCGGGCGTCCAGGCGAAGGACCGGCCCGCCCGCTCCCGGGTGACCGCTCCCTTCGCCAGCAGCCGGGTCAGGATCGTGATCACCGTCGTATAGGCGAGGTCCCCGCCCAGGCGCTCCTGCACCCAGCCCGCGGTCGCCGGGCCGTCCGCCTCCCGGAGCGCCGACAGGACCATCGCCTCCAGCTCGCCCTGCCCCCGCCGCCGGGCACGCTGCCGGTGATCCGTCACGCCCCGTCTCCCTTCCGCCGCCGCCCGTTTCCCCGGCGGCCATCGTATGTCGGCCGGGGTTGCCCCTCCGGGCCTGGCCGGGACGGCCTCCGGCTTCGCGGTGAACGCCGGACGGACCCTAGGACGGGGTGAGAGGCAGGTCGTCCGTGAACGCATTGACCGGCTGGGCCATGGGCTGGAGCCGGCGTACGTCGAGGGCCGCTTCCGCGGATCTCGTGCCGAGGTTGCCCTTGGCGTGCCACGTGCCGGTCACCGCCAGCCAGCTGTTGGCGGGCGGGGCCGGGGTCCCGTACACGCGGACCTTGACCGTCTGCGAGTCGGCGGCGCAGCACGTGAAGATGATCCGGGTCAGATACCAGCCGCCGCCCGGCCCGGCCGGGGTGGCGAAGCCGGTGAGCCGTACGCTGCGGCCCTTGATGGCGAGGGTGCGGTCCTGCTGGACGCGGCTGGTGAAGTCGGTGAGCGTCATGGGCAGGGGTGAGGCGGCGGGCAGAGGGTCGAACCGCTTCTGCGCTTTGACCGCCTTGTTGTTCGAGTGGGCCGCGGTGTAGGCGCCCAGGGCGGGCGGGGCGTAGAGCAGCAGGCTCAGGGCGGGGAGGAAGAGCAGCCAGGCGATGCGGGGTGCGGTGGAGTGGTCGTGGCCGTGCGCGTGACCGGCGTGTTCGTCGCGTTCCCGGTCCAGGGCCGCGCTCACGAGGCCCAGCAGGGTGAGCAGCACGCCGGACGCGATGAGCGGCGGGCGCAGGCCTTCCTTGACGTAGCGCAGGTAGAGGTCGGTGAACAGGGCCGCGTGCAGCAGGCCGAGGCCGGTCAGCACCAGCAGCGCTGTCTGGGCGTGACGTTTCACAGCAGCACGCCTCCGATCAGGACGCCCGCGGCGACCGCCACCACGGTGGTCGCCATGGAGAAGCGCCAGGCGAAGGCCCGGCCGAAGGTGCCCGCCTGAAGGGCGATCAGTTTCAGGTCGACCATCGGGCCGACGACCATGAACACGAGGCGGGCGGTCGGCGAGAAGCCGGTGAGCGAGGCCGCGACGAAGGCGTCGGCCTCCGAGCACACCGCCAGGAGGACGGCGAGGGCGGCCAGGAAGAGCACCGAGAGCCAGGGCGAGCCGGAGAACGCGTCGAGGACCGAGCGCGGCACCAGGACGTTGAAGGTCGCCGCGGCCATGGCGCCGAGGACGAGGAAGCCGCCGGCGTGCAGGAAGTCGTGCTGGAAGCCGAGCCGGAACTCGGTCCAGCGGCTGTGACCGTGCCGGTGGCCCGTGTACCGGACGGCGGGCCGCAGCCATTCCTCCTTGCCCAGCCAGAGCCACAGCCAGCCCATCAGCGCGGCGGTGACGAGCGAGGCGAGCAGCCGGGCGGCGACCATCGCGGGGCTGCCCGGGAAGGCCACGGCGGTGGCGGTCAGCACCACGGGGTTGATCGCGGGGGCGGAGAGCAGGAACGCGAAGGCCGCGGCCGGGGTGACGCCCCGGCGGATCAGGCTGTTCGCGACGGGTACGGAGGCACATTCGCAGCCCGGCAGGATCGCGCCGGCCACCCCGGCCACCGGGACGGCGAGAGCGGGGTGCCGGGGAAGCGCCCTGGTGAACAGGTCGGCCGGTACGAAGGCGTTGATCGCGCCGGACAGCACCGTGCCCAGCAGCAGGAACGGCAGTGCCTGGACGGTGATGGCCAGGCAGACGGTGCGCCAGGCCTCGACGGCGGGGTGGTTCAGCCACTGGGTTCCGGCGAGCGCGAACGCCACCGCCACCGCGCCGGCCGCCGTCGCGGCCCCGGCGACGAACGGCCGCGGGAGCAGCCGCCGTCGCGGTGGGCTGACGGGTACGACCGCCACCCCTCCCGCCGCATCAACCAGTTCATCCGCTTTTGGCATTTTTACTCCAAATATCGGATCCGTGGCTGAACATAAGCGAAGAGGGCGGTCAGCGCCGCGCGCACACGCCGCCCGGCGCGAACGGAGGATTCAAGAACGGGCGTTGACGGGTGGTTCAGCCGGTGGCCAGCTCTTTCAGCCGGTCCGTGGATCCGTTGAACCTGTCGCGGTCGCCCACGATCTCCCCGGTCGAGGTGTACTGCCACATCGTGTGCGTCGACCAGCCCGCGGGCAGTTCACCGACGGACGAGGCGTATCGCGCGACCCACAGGGGGTTGGTCGCCCCGAAGCCGCCGTAGCTGTCCGTGCAACTGTTCCACCAACTGGTGGCGGTGTAGATCACGGCGTTGCGGCCGGTGCGGGACTTGTACCGGTTCAGGAAGTTACGGATCCATGTGACCATCGCGCTCGGCGACTTGCCGTAGCAGTCGTCGCCGTAGGGGTTCCATTCGATGTCGAGCACACCCGGCAGCGTGTAGCCGTCGTCGGTCCAGCCGCCACCGTGGTCGACGAAGTAGTCGGCCTGCGAGGCGCCGGTGCCGGTGTCGGGCGTGGCGAAGTGGTACGCGCCGCGGATCATGCCGACCTTCCGCGAGCCGCTGTACTGGGAGGAGAAGGAGGGGTTGGTGTAGTAGGTGCCTTCGCTCGCCTTGGTGTAGGCCCACTTGACCCCGCCGCTCCACAGCTTCGACCAGGCGACGTCACCCTGGTAGCTGGCGACGTCGACACCTTCGGTCTGACCGGCGCGCGCGTCACCGGGCGTTCCGCTGCTGCCGTCGTGGGTCATGACTCCCATGCCCATATGGGCGGAGCCGCGCACCGGAGTGCCGTCGGCCGAGGCGGGAACGGCCGCCGAGGGCACGAGCAGCGCCAGAACGGCGGTGGGGACTACGGCCGCGGCAAGACGGGCCCGGCGGGCACGTGTGGCTGTGGCCATGGCTGTGTGTATGGAAGATCGTTGCACGCAGACCATCTGACCCGCAGCCGGCCGCCGCCGCACGCCAAGCGCCGCCCAACGGAGGGCCATCGGGGCAGGATGGCTCCGATCGAGTGACCCGCGGGATTACCCGGAGAGGGTCTCGCCACGGCTCACCCGCGTTGATCCGTGAACCGCCGCACGACCGGCCACAGGTAGTCCACTCGAGGTCCGCCGAGGCCTGCCGACTCGGCCTCGGAGCCGACCAGGACGATCCGGTCCAGCTCCGGCTCACCTCCCTGCGCCGTCTCCGCGGCGACCAGGGCCGCGAATCGCCGGTGAAGCAGTTCGGCCGGCCGGGCCGGGGCGCGGAACAGGAAGCCGACGTTCCCGCGCTCTCCGCGGGTGACCAGCCAGAGGGCCAGATCCTCGGGTGGTGTGTCGAGGCCCGTCTCCTCGGCCAGTTCCCGGGCGGCATGGGCACGGAGCGCGGGCACGTCGAGCGGCTCGCCGTGCGGCGGCGGTTCCATCGAACCGCCGGGCAACTGCAGTCGCCCCGGGGTGGCCGTCGAGGTCGACATACGGCCCACCAGGAGACGTCCGTCGTCCGTCGGCTGCACCAGGGCGACGAACAACGAGGACACCGAGGGCGCACCCGGCACCCGGCGCAGGCCGCGGTATCGGTAAGTGGCCCTCGCCCAGAAGAGGACGAGGCTCCCCGGCTCCACGCGCAGACCCGTGCACGCCACCGCCGGACCGTCGAAGAGGCTCGGGTCGGCCCGGAGCGCCTCGTCCCAGACACGGTCCGTGGCCGACCGGACGCCGGCCGACAACGCAGGCACCTTGCCCTCGACGAAGCTGATCGCGCGCACGTCGAAAAGCTCCGTCGGAGCGACGTTCCAGTCGGACGGCAGGTCCGCGTCGCACAGGACGCACACGAAGTGGTCCTCACGCACGACATTGACCTGTCGGCACGCCACACAGCGGCGGAAGACCACCTCGTGGGTGAAGCCACTGGGACGGACGAGCCCGGCCCGGTCCAGGGCGTCCGCGACGGACGGCCATGAGCCGAGGTCCGGGCAGTAGCCGGTCGACTGGTTGCTGACCTCGTCGACCGCCCACCGTCCGGAGTCCTCCCGGAAGCTCATCTCACCGGCGCCGAGCACCGGAGCGCCCCCGGCGCAGACCACATGCTCGCTGCGGCGCGGCGCCAGGCGCAGCACGCCTTCGGCATCGACCACGAAGGTGAACGGCTCGGCCAGTTCCTCCGCGCCACGAGCCGACACCCATCGGGCGAAGTCCGCCGCGGAGCGGATGCCCTCGCCTTCTCCACCGGGCCGCACGAGCCCCTTCAGATCACCGGGTCCGACATAGCCGTATGTCCGTGCCGCCATGCCCATGCCCCCGTACACTCCTTGCCGCCGCCTAGGCACCGATCATGCACCGGGCGCCGCGTCGAGGCCCATTACTCCGTGCGAGTGGTGCATCGGCCGGGACGGTCGTAGCGTCGATACAGAGGCGATCGCCCACTACCGGGAGCAACGATGGCAAGACCTGCGGTGTACACAGCGATCATTCTCGGGGCGGGCACATTGCTCACAGCGGCGATGACGACGGCGTCCGCCAACCCGTCGGCATCGGCTCAGGCGGCCCCGCAGACGGTGACACAGCAGTCCGCCCCGGTGCTCGTCGACTGCTCGTTCCGCTCGAACACGCAGCCCGAGAACTTCATCCTGGCCTGCGGAGACGGCAACAGCCGGCTGGTCGCGATGCACTGGTCGCAGTGGGGCCCGACCTCCGCGACGGCCGTGGGTGTGAACGTGGTGAACGACTGCAAGCCGTACTGCGCGGCGGGTACGTTCCACGGATACCCGGTGGTCATCCGGCTCGAGCGCCCGGAGCCCTGGAAGAAGGACCCGCGCGTGGAGCACTTCACGCAAATGAGCCTCACCTACACGGACACCCGGCCTGAGGGATACAACCGGGTCATGACCATCCCGCTGTGGGACTGACCGCGGCCCCTGTGGGACCGACCGCGGCGGCCGACACCACCGAACGAGTCGCCCCCGGTTAACGGACATATCACCACAAAACGTGTGTTATTCAGTCATGCACACACCTTCGCGCCGTACCTTGCTCCGTGCCCCGATCGCGGCCGTCGGCTTGGGAGTAGTCGCCGGCTGCACCGAATCCGGACCGCACCCGCAAACCAGCCCCCACCTCGGTGACGGGGCAAGCGTGGACAGCGGCGGTTTCGTCCCCAAAGGCCCCAAGGGGTATGTCACCCCCTCGGGTCCCGAGGTCCGCGCCACCGAGCGGAGGCGCGGGTCCGGCCCTGTGCGCACGTACAAGTTCACCGCCGAACCGGTGACCGTGGATCTGGGCGGACGAAGGGTGAACACCTGGGGCTACGCCGACACCCTGCCCGGACCGCTGGTCCGCCTCACCGCCGGGGACGTCCTCAGCCTCACCCTGGCCAACCGCCTGCCGACCACGACCACCCTCCACTCGCACGGCGTGCGCCTGCGCTGCGACATGGACGGCGTGCCCGACCTGACCCAGCCGCCCATCCCGGCCGGAGCGGACTTCACCTACCGGTTCACCGCCAGCCACCCGGGCACGTACCTGCTGCACTCCCACGTCGGAATGCAGCCCGACCGCGGTCTGTACGCCCCCCTCATCATCGACGACCCCAAGGAGCCCCTCGCCTACGACAAGGAGTGGCTGATCGTCCTGGACGACTGGCTCGACGGCGTCAACGGCTCCACCCCCGACAACGTCATGTCGCAGCTCATCCCCCCGGGCAAGCACGTGACGATGGAGGGCATGGGCGTGGCCATGGGTGCCGAACGCGGCCATGCGGGCCCGAAGGGGGCCGGTCCCTCGCGCGTCCTGCACCATTCCTTCAGCCCCATGCTGCACAGCGAGGGCGGCAGTGTGGCCTACCCCTACTACCTCATCAACGGACGCGTACCCTCGGCCCCGTCCGTGTTCAAGGCCCGGCCCGGCGACCGCATCCGGCTGCGGATCGTCAACGCGGGCTCCGAAACCGCCTTCCGCGTCGCGCTCGGCGGCCACACCATGACCGTCACCCACACCGACGGCTATCCGATCGAGCACAAGCGCACCGACGCGCTCATCGTCGGCATGGCCGAGCGCTACGACGTCCTCGTCACCGTCAAGGACGGCGTCTTCCCGTTCGTCGCCCTCGCCGAGGGCAAGAACGGCCAGGGAATCGCCCTCCTGCGCACCGGCAAGGGAAGAACCGTTCCGCCAGCCAATGTCCGCCCCTCCGAACTCGACGGAGAGTTGGTACCCGCCCGCCGTATGCGACCGCACGAGTCCGTGGACCTCGGCAAACGCGAGCCCGACCGGGAACTGCGCGTCAGACTCACCGGCAACATGAAGCGGTTCGACTGGGGTTTCGACCACAAGCCCTACTCCGTCACGCAACGCCACCCCGTCCGTCAGGGCGAACGCGTGCGGCTCACCCTCGTCAACGCCACTGACATGTGGCACCCGCTGCATCTGCACGGCCACACCTTCGCCCTCGCCGCCCTCTGGGACGCCGGAGCCCGCAAGGACACCTCGATCGTGCTCCCCCACCGCAAGCTCGTCGTCGACTTCGACGCCGACAATCCCGGCCTCTGGATGCTCCATTGCCACAACCAGTACCACTCGGAAAGTGGCATGATGACGGTCCTCGGCTACCGCGCCTGACCGCGCCGCCACGCTCGACCGCCGCTCCCGACCAGGGAGCGGCGGCCCAGGTCGCGCCCGTACAACTCGCGCGCACCGACCGGATCGTCACGATGCGGCAGCGACAACGTACTAACGCTGATTGCTCACTTGACTACCTGCGGTCACACACGATTGGCTCCGGCCAGGAGAGTCGCCGGTCGGCACACACATGTGCCGCGGGTTGCGATCCATCCCCCTCATGCTCGGCCGCACAGCGAGGTGCCGCACCCTCATGAACATTCCTCCCCCAAGTCCGGCCCACCGCAGACCGGCGCACGGCCTCGCGCCGGCCGCGGTGCTGGCCGTCACCTGTCTGCTCATATCCGGCTGCTCCGGATCCGACGGCACACGGTCGGAGTCGAGCGCCGGCAAGGCGGGCACCGCCCGGATCAAGATCACCCTGGTCAGCCACGGCGACCGGGGGGACACCTTCTGGGACCTGGTGCGCAAGGGCGCGGAGGCCGCCGCGGCCAAGGACAACGTCGAACTGACCTATGCCGGCGACCTGGACGCCGCCGGGCAGGCCGAACTGGTGCGGGACGCCATCCGGGACAAGAACGACGGCATCGCGGTGACCCTGGCCAAGCCGGAGGCGATGAAGGGCCCGATCGCCCGGGCCAGGGCGGCGGGGATACCGGTGGTGGCCCTCAACTCCGGTATAGACGTCTGGAAGTCGGAGGGAGTCCTGGAGTACTTCGGCCAGGACGAGAGCGTCGCGGGCCGGGCAGTCGGCGACAAGCTGGACGGTCTCAAGGCCGGGCACACCCTCTGCGTCATCCACGAGCGCGGCAACGTCGCCCTGGAGGCGCGCTGCGCCGGAGTGAAGAAGACGTTCACCGGCCGCACGGACATGCTCTATGTGGACGGCACCGACATCAACGCCGTGACCGACTCCATCGCATCCCGGCTGCGGCAGGACCCGAGCATCGACGAAGTCGTCACGAACGGCGCGCAGTTCGCGCTCGCCGCGGTGAACTCCGTCAAGCAGTCGGGCAGCAAGGCGCACATCGCGACCTTCGACCTCAGCAAGGACCTGGTCAAGGCCGTGCAGAGCGGGGACGTGCAGTTCGCCGTGGACCAACAGCCGTATCTGCAGGGCTACCTGGCCGTGGACGCGCTGTGGCTGTACCGGACCAACGGCAACGTCAGCGGCGGCGGAGTGGCCCCCGTACTCACCGGCCCCGCATTCGTGACCAAGACGAACGTGGCCGCGGTGGCGAAGTACGCCGCCAACGGCACACGTTGACCGGACCCGCCCGACCCACCGCGCTCCGCGCGCACTCCCCCGCCCCGCTGACCGCCCTCGAGGACGACGATGTCTCCACGGACAGGTGCCCGGCGCCGCCTCGGCTCCATACGTCTCTCCCTGATCCTGCTGGCGCTGGTGCCGAGCGTCACCCTCACCGCCATGTGGGGCGTGACGACGACCCAGATGTTCACCGAAGGACTACGGCTGCGGTCGCAGACACAGCTGAGCAGGTCCACCGGGGCCATGGGCACCGAGGCGACGCTCGCCCTGCAGCGGGAGCGCAGTCTGTCGGCCGTATGGGTGGCCTCGGGGCACGGCTCCCGGGCCGCACTGGACGCGCAGCGGAAGAAGACCGACGCGGCGGTCGCCAAGCTGGTCGACCGGACGGACGCGATCAAGAAGGCACCGGCCCGCATCAAGGACCGGCTGTACTCGGTCGTCGCCTCGGTGAGCAGCCTGGAGTACTACCGCGGTCAGGTGGACGACCCCACCGACATCACCGCCGCGCAGGCACTCGGCCAGTACACCTCGATCATCGACGACCAGATCCACGGCTTCCAGGAGCTCTCCCAGGTCGACGACGGCGACCTCACCTCGCAGGCCGGGCCGCTCGTCGCCCTGGAGCACGCGGCCGAGCTGGTGTCCGAGGAGGACACGCAGGTCACCCTGGCCGGGCCGGCCGGGTCCATGGACGAGAAGACATGGGCCGCGTTCGCACAGTTGGTGAATGCCCGCCGCTGGCTCGTGGAGGACCAGATCGTCCCCTCGCTCACCGGTGACGCGAAGCGGCAGACCGAGCGGATCCTGCAGAGCGCGGACTGGAAGACCCTGGAGTCCATCGAGGACAAGGTGCTCGCGGCCCGCGCCACCATGGGCAAGGACCACAGGATCGCCCTGCCGGACGTGCAGAAGCAGTGGCGTGCCGCGCTGATCAAGGTCTCCGACGCATACTCGGCCCTCATCGGGCAGCAGACGACCGACCTGCTCCACCGCAGCGCCGACAAGGCGCACGAGCTGCTGGTCACCGCCGCCTGTCTGAGTGTCGGCGGACTCGTCGCCCTGCTGCTGTGCGTCGGCATGTCCTGGCGCATCACCCGCTCACTGTCCCGGCGGCTGCACGGTCTCAGGATGGCCACCCTCGGCCTGGCCGAGGACCGGCTGCCCGACGTGGTCGCGCGGCTGGACCGCGGCGAGCGGGTCGACGTGGAGCTGGCGACACCGCCGCTGGACTACGGCGAGGACGAACTCGGCCAGGTGGCCGAGGCGTTCAACACCGCGCAGCGCACGGCCGTGCACACCGCGGTCGAACTCGCCGACACCCGGCGCGGTTTCCAGAAGGTCATCCTCGGCATCGCCCGGCAGAGCCAGAACCTGGTCAACCTCCAGCTCACCAAGCTCGACGGGCTGGAACGGCAGCACACCGACCCGGACGTCCTCAAGGGCCTGTACGAACTCGACTCCACCGCAAGCCAGTTGCGCCGTTACGAGGAGAACCTCGTCGTCATCAGCGGTGAGCGGCCCGGACGCAGCTGGACCGAGCCGGTCGCGCTGATCGACATCCTGCGCAGCGCCGTCGGCGAGGTCGCCGAGTACCAGCGGGTGGACGTGCGCACCGACGAGGAGGTGAGCCTCGCCCCGCCCGCGGTCGCGGACGTCATCCATCTGCTGGCCGAGCTCATCGACAACGCGACCGTGTACTCCCCCGCGCCCAGCCCGGTCGAGGTGCGCGCGGCGATGGTGGCCAAGGGCCTGGCCATCGAGGTCGAGGACCGCGGGCTCGGCATGTCCGAGGAGGACTACGCCTCGCTCAACGCCCAGTTGGCGGTGGAGCCCCAGTTCGACGTGGTGGCCCTGGCCGACGACCTCCGGCTTGGCATGTTCGTGATAGCCCGGCTCGCCACCCGGCACGGCATCGCCGTGACACTGCGCCCCTCGCCGTTCGGCGGCACCACGGCGATCGTCCTGGTGCCGCACGAGATCGTCGTACGTGAGACGCCCGCCCCGGCCGCGCCGGACACCGGGGACGGGACGGCGGACGAGAAGGAGACCGAGGCCGCCCCGCCCCTCCCCCAGCGAGCGCGGCACGCGAAGCCGGCCCGGACCGCCGACGCCCGCCAGGAGCCACCCCGGTCCAAAGAGGCCGGCCGTTCCGGCAGCCCCGTCCCGCTGCCACGACGTGTGCCGCAGACGAGCCTGGTGCTCGAGCTGCGCGAGGAGTCGGCGCCCGCCGGGGAGGACGGCTTCCCGGACGACTTCACCGCGGAACGCGCCGCCTCGTCGTTGGCCGGCTTCCAGCGCGGCACGCTCAAGGCGCGTGACGAGGAGGGCGATCCGCAGTACGACCAGGCAGAGGAAACCGCACCACAGGACCCGGAGGTAGACGTCCCCGCCGCAGCCGAGCTCCCGGCTCCGCCCGAGCAGCCGGACCCCGCTCCTCGACCCCGCCCGCCGACCGCTCATGAAGGACGCTGACATGACCCGCCCCACCCCTGCCACGCACACCCAGCTCGACCAGTTGCTCACCGGACTCGTCGACCGGGTCGCCGAGGTGAACCACGCCGTCGTCCTGTCCGAGGACGGACTCGTGGTCAGCAAGTCGACCGGGTTCCTGCGCGACGACGCCGAACGCCTGGCTGCGACCGCGTCCGGCCTGATGAGCCTCAGCAAGGGCGTCAGCATGGACTTCCGCGGCGGCCCGGTGCGCCAGGCCCTGATCGAGATGGCCAACAGCTATCTGATCCTGACGGCCGCCGGACCCGGCGCCCATCTCGTCGTCCTCACCGGCCAGGGCGCCGACGTGGGCGTGGTGGCGTACCAGATGAACATGCTGGTGAAGAAGATCGGCGAACACCTCAGCGCGGCACCGCGCACCGGCCTCGTCGTGTCCGAACGCGGCGAGTGAGGTGAGCGGGGGCGACGCGGCGGGCCGTCTTGTACGGCCGTTCACCCTGACCGGCGGACGGACCCGGCCCAGCCGCGCCGACTTCACCCTGATCACGACGGTGACCGCGGTGGATCCGCCGCCCGCGTGGGCCGGCCGGCTGCAACCCGAGCACACCCGGATCCTGCGGCAGTGCGCTCGGCCGGTCGCCGTCGCCGAGCTCGCCGCCCATCTCGACCTGCCCATGAGCGTCGTCGTCATCCTGCTCTGCGACCTGCTGGAGTCCGGCCGGATCACCGCCCACCCACCGCACCCCCTCTGCCACGCGGAACCCGATCTGGAGCTGCTGCAGAAGGTGCGGGACGGCCTCGGGCGCCTCTGAGACCCACCGAAGACGAAAGGGCACCGCCACCATGGCCAGCCAGATCCGCCGGACGGGCCCCGGCTCCGCCGCCGGGGCGGTCGCCGCCCCCGACACCGTCAAGATCCTGATCGCGGGGGGATTCGGTGTCGGCAAGACCACCATGGTCGCGTCGGTCAGCGAGATCGTCCCCCTGCGCACCGAGGAACCGCTCACCGCCGCGGGCCTCGACGTCGACGACCTCGACGGGATCGAGGAGAAACGATCCACCACGGTAGCCCTGGACTTCGGCCGGATCACCATCGGCAGCGATCTGGTGCTGTACCTCTTCGGCACCCCCGGGCAGCAGCGGTTCTGGTTCATGTGGAACGACCTGGCGGTGGGGGCACTGGGCGCCGTGGTCCTGGTCGATGTCCGCCGACCGCGGGCCAGCTTCGCGGCCATCGACTTCTTCGAGCGGCGGCGCATCCCCTTCGTGGTCGGCGTCAACGGCTTCCACGGGCTGCACCCGTACACGCCCGAGGAGGTCCGGGACGCCCTGGCGCTGCCCGAGGGCACCCCTGTGCTGCTGTGCGACGCGCGGGAGCGGGAGTCGTCACGGGACGTGCTGATCGCCCTGCTCGACCGGCTGATCGCCGGGGCCGCGCGGGCCGGCGGGAACGGTTGAGGGGAGGACTGGAGCTGACCACGGTCGTGTCCGGCGTCGCCCGCCCGTCTCACCAGGTCGGCACGTAGCCCCCGTCGATCCGGATGTCGCTGCCCAGAATGTTCGCGGCCCTGTCGCCCGCCAGGAACACCACCAGGTCGGCGATCTCCGAGGCCCGGGAGAAACGGCCGCTGACCGTGACGGCCGCCGCCCGTGCGGGCCGGCGGGAACGGTTGAGGAGAGGGCCTGAGCTGACCACGGTCGTGTCCGGCGTCGCCCGCCCGTCTCACCAGGTCGGCACGTAGCCCCGTCGATCCGGATGTCGCTGCCCAGAATGTTCGAGGCCCTGTCGCCCGCCAGGAAGACCAGGCGTTGACGATGGAGCCGTGTCCCGCGTCCAGCATCCGCGGCAGCACGGCCCGGGTCACCGCGACCGTGGCGAACAGGTTGAGATCGAGGGTGTGCCGCCACTCGGCGTCGGTCACGGCGAGGAAACCGCCGGGGCGTGCGGGGGCCGCGCCCACATTGTTCACCAGCACGTCGACACGGGGCCGGCTTCCGCCGCCAGCCGCTCCGCGCTGTCCGGCTCGGTCAGGTCGAGCGGGATCCAGCGGGCGGACCCGCTCTTCACCAGCACGTCCAGCCCGGGGGTGGAGGTTCTGGCGGCCGCGACCACCTGGGCCCGGCCGCCGCCAGCGCTTCGGCCACGGCCAGTCCGATCCCCTTGCCGGCGCCCGTGACCACGACCGTCCTGTCCTGCAGTTCCGCTGCCATCGCCCGCTCCTCGCTGCGGTTGGGTCCCGTTCTCTCCAGACTGAGGCCGAAAGGCGGCCCACGCCCGGGCTGCGGGAGGGCCACGGCGCCGGGGCCGTCCTTACGGACCGGTGACGTGCCGGGCGCGCTCATGTCGTCGGGGGCGGTACGGACCTAGCGTGTGGGCATGCGTGTACTGGTCACCGGCGGTGCCGGGTTCATCGGGTCCCATGTCGTCGAGGCGCTGGCGGCGCACGGGCACGAGCCCGTGGTGTTCGACGTGCGGTCGGCAGCGGGCGGCGACGTGCGTGACGGGGCGGCGGTCGCCCGCGCCCTGTCCGGCGTGGACGCCGTCTGCCACCAGGCGGCCATGGTCGGTCTGGGCCAGGGGTTCGCCGATGCGGCGGAGTACGTCTCCCGCAACGACCTCGGCACCGCCGTAGTGCTCACCGCCATGGCGGACGCGGGGGTACGACACCTGGTGCTGGCCGGGTCGATGGTGGTCTACGGGGAGGGCCGCTACGAGTGCGGCCGGCACGGGGTCGTACGGCCCGGGCCGCGGGCCGTGGCCGACCTGGACGCGGGGCGCTTCGAACCGGTGTGCCCCAGGTGCGGAGCGGAGCTGTCCCCCGGGCTGGTCGGTGAGGACGCCCCGGTCGATCCGCGCAACGTGTACGCCTCGACCAAGCTCGCCCAGGAGCATCTGGCGGCCGCCTGGGCGAGGGCGACGGGCGGGTCGGCCGTGTCGCTGCGCTACCACAACGTGTACGGGCCCGGGATGCCCCGGGACACCCCGTACGCCGGGGTCGCCTCCTTCTTCCGGTCCGCGCTGGCCCGGGGCGAGGCCCCGCGCGTCTTCGAGGACGGCCGCCAGCGGCGGGACTTCGTGCACGTACGGGACGTGGCGGCGGCCAATGTGGCGGCGCTGGAGTCGGATTCGGCCGGGGGTGCGCTCACCGCGTACAACACGGGCAGCGGGGAGCCGCACACCGTCGGCGAGATGGCGCGGGCGCTGGCCGTCGCGTACGGCGGCCCCGAACCCGTCGTCACCGGGGAGTACCGGCTCGGCGACGTACGGCACATCACGGCGGACTCGTCGCGGCTGCGGGCCGCGCTGGGCTGGAAGCCCGAGGTCGGCTTCGAGGCGGGAATGCGCGAGTTCGCGCGCGCGCGGCTGCGCGGGGAAGAACCCGGCGCACGGTGACCGTCGCGCCGGGCGTCATCGCCGGGGCCTGTCCGGCGGATCAGGTCGCAGGAGAGAATCGGCATCCGATCGGCGCAGGTGAGCGGGGCGTGTCAGACCCCGCGTCCGCGGCATGATCCGCCGGACAGACCCTGGCTAGGCCGCGGGCAGGGTCACCTCGAACCGGCAGCCACCGGGGATGTTGCGTACGGCGGCCCGGCCCCGGTGGGCCTCGACGATCCCGCGGACGATGGCCAGGCCCAGGCCCGCCCCGGCGGGCGGCGTCCGCGCGTGCGTGCCGCGCCAGCCGGTGTCGAAGACCCGCGGCAGGTCCTCCTCCGGAATGCCGCCGCAGCCGTCGGACACCGACACCACAACGCCGCCGGGACAGCGTTCGGCGGCCACCGCGACAGTGCCGTCGGCCGGTGTCCGCCGGATCGCGTTGACCAGCAGGTTGCCCAGGACCCGGCTCATCTCCTTGCCGTCCACCTCGACCGGCACGGGTTCGACACGATCGCCGACGAGCCGCACCCCGAGTTCGCGGGCGAGCGGATCGGCCCCCGCGAGGGCGTCACCGACCAGGTCGTACAGCGAGATCCGGGACGGGGACAGGGCCAGGGTGCCGGCGTGGATGCGGGAGAGTTCGAACAGGTCGCCGACCATGTCGTTGAGCCGCTCCACTTCGGTGCGGATCTGCTTGAGGTAGCGGTCCGGGTCGGCGGCCACACCGTCCTCGAGGGCCTCCGCCATGGCCCGCAGGCCGGCCAGCGGGGTGCGCAGGTCGTGCGAGATCCAGGCGACCAGGTCGCGGCGGGAGGACTCCAGCGCGCGCTCGCGGTCGCGGGACTCGGCGAGCCGCGCGCTGGTGGCCGCCAGTTCCCGGCTCAGGGCGGCGAGTTCGGCTGTTGCCGGAACCGCCGGGGCGGCGAAGTCGCCGTCGTCGCCGAAGGAGCGGGCGGCGAGCTGGAGTTCACGGCTGCGGGCGACGACCCAGCGGCCGAGCAGCAGCGCGGTGGCGAGGGAGACGACGGCCGCCATCGCGACCACCGTCGTCACGACGCTCAGGTCGTGCGCCGAAAGGAACATCGCCTCCGCCACGGCCAGGGTCCCGGCAAGCATCGCGAACACCGCGACGGAGGCCACCACGGTGAGCGACACGGTGAAGGACCGCTTGCGGATCAGCCGCAGGACGAGCGCTCCGGCGAGGCCGGTCGCGGCGGCGCCGAGGAATGCGTACAGGGCGATGAGGAGGGTGTCGCGCACCTTCAGCTCCCTTCCTCTCCACCGGAGTCGAAGCGGTAGCCGACGCCCCACACGGTCTGGATGAGGCGGGGGCTTGCCGGGTCGTCCTCGACCTTGCCGCGCAGCCGGCGGACGTGGACGGTGACCGTGGACAGATCACCGAAGTCCCAGCCCCAGACCTCGCGCATCAGATCCTCGCGGCTGTAGGCCCGGCCGGGATGGCGCAGGAAGAAGGCGAGCAGGTCGAACTCGCGGAGCGTGAGGGCGAGTTCGACGCCGTTCTTGGTGGCGCGGCGGGCGCCGGGGTCGACGTGGAGCCCGGCCGCGCCCAACGGGTCCTTCCCGGGGCCGGGCCGGGTGCGCCGCAGCACGGACTCCACCCTGAGGACCAGCTCCCGGGGGCTGAAGGGTTTGGTGACGTAGTCGTCCGCCCCCACCTCCAGGCCCAGGATGCGATCGTCCTCGTCGCCGCGCGCGGTGAGCATGATCACCGGCACCGGGCCGTGCCCGCGCAGCCTGCGGCACACCTCCAGGCCGTCCATGCCGGGCAGCATCAGGTCCAGGACCACCAGATCCGGCCAGTGCGCGCTCGCCCGGGCGAGCGCCGACGGCCCGTCCGGGGCCCGGTCCACGACATGGCCCGCGCGGTCCAGATAGCCGGAGACCACCTCGGCGACGGTGGGATCGTCCTCCACGACCAGGACGCGGGCACCCTCGCCCGGCCGCCTCGTGGCGGTCGCCGACTCGTCGGCTTCGTACGGCTGCTGCATGCGTCCAGCCTCGCACCACGCCCCCGCCCGTGCGGCCCACCAGGGCGGTCCTGCCCCGGACGTCCGTGTTTCGTAAGGACCAGAAGCCCGATATGCACCATTCGCGTTCGTAGGGTGAAAGCCGTGACGACCTCTCCCCCCTCCCCGGACGTCGACGTTGTCCTCCCCTGCCTGAACGAGGCCGACGCCCTGCCCTGGGTGCTCGCCCGCATCCCGCGGGGCTGGCGCGCACTCGTCGTGGACAACGGGTCCACCGACGGCTCGGCGGACATCGCCCGCGCACTGGGCGCCACCGTGGTGCACGAACCCCGCCGCGGGTTCGGCTCCGCCTGCCACGCGGGCCTGGCCGCCGCCACCGCGGACGTCGTCTGCTTCTGCGACTGCGACGCCTCGCTCGACCCCTCGCTGCTCGCGCCCTTCGTCGGCGAGGTGTGCGCCGACGAGGCGGACCTGGTGCTCGGCCGGCGGCGGCCGCAGGGCCGGGGGGCGTGGCCGCCGCACGCCCGGGTGGGCAACCTCGCGCTGGCCCTGATACTGCGCCGCCGCACCGGACTGCGCCTGCACGACCTCGGCCCGCTGCGCGCCGCCCGCCGCGAGGGACTGCTGACCCTCGCCCTGACCGACCGGCGCAACGGATACCCCCTCCAGATGGTCGTGCGGGCCGCCGACGCGGGCTGGCGCATCGCCGAGCACGACGTGCCGTATCTGCCGCGATCCGGCGTCTCCAAGGTGACGGGCACCTGGCGCGGCACCTGGCAGGCGGTACGGGACATGCGCCGCGTCCTGGCGGAGCCGCCCGTCCGAGAGGGGATCCCCCGGTGACCACGTTGCTCGTGATCGCCAAGGAGCCGCTTCCCGGGCGGGTCAAGACCCGGCTGACGCCCCCGTTCACCGCCCAGCAGGCGGCATCGCTCGCCGAGGCGGCCCTCGCGGACACCCTGCACACCGTGGCGGCCACTCCCGCCGCGCGGCGCGTCCTCGTCCTGGACGGTGCGCCCGGCCCCTGGCTGCCGCCCGGCTTCGACGTCGTACCGCAGTGCGCGGGCGGGCTGGACGAGCGACTGGCCGGCGCCTTCGCCCGGTGCGCCGGCCCGGCCCTGCTCATCGGCATGGACACACCGCAGGTGACCCCGGATCTGCTCACGGTGGACTTCGCCGGCTGCGACGCGTACTTCGGTCCCGCCGAGGACGGCGGTTTCTGGGCCCTGGGGCTGGCCGAACCCGACCCCGGACTGCTGCGGGGCGTCCCCATGTCGACGCCGGTGACCGGCGCCGTCCAGCGGGAGCAGCTGGTCGCCGCGGGCCTGCGGGTGCACGACCTGCCCCGGCTGCGCGACGTCGACACCGCCGCCGACGCACAGGCCGTCGCCGCAGCGGCACCGTACGGCCGGTTCGCGGCCCGGCTCGCCCGGCTGACGACGGTCCCGGGCCGCTGAGCACCGCACACGAGCTCACGCGGCCCGGCACCGCGCCCCAGGGCCGACGCCTGCACCGAGGCCGACACGCCGGGCACGGCCCCCTCTTCCCGCGGCGCGCCGAGGGCCGACTGCTGCCCCTGGAGCTGGAGCGCTGGTGCGCCGAGGCCGACGGGGTCGACCTGGAGGGTTGCCGGCACAGTGCGAGGGCGCGGTTCTCGACGTCGGACGCCGGCCCGGGCGGCCGATGGCGCTCGCCTCGAGGGCCGGCGTGCCGGCGCTCAGTGGGGCTCGGGCGGCTCGGGCGACCGGTGCTTCGCCGCCCGGCGCAGCCGGAGCGCCAGCAGCAGGGCCGAACCGCCGAACAGTACGGCGGTGATCAGCAGCCAGCGGGCCAGGAAGCCGTCCGTCGACAGGCCGGCGGCCAACTGGTAGCTGCTGTCCACCTGACCGCTGATCAGGGGGAACCAGATCAGGAGCAGCAGCAGGGACAGGGCCGCCGGGACCCGGACGTACATCGCCCACTCCCGGCGGCCGGTCGTGCCCAGGCCCCGGACGACGGCTCGGTCGGCCGACGAGTACAGCGGGAGCAGCACCAGGTCGTGCAGCAGTGCCGCGCCGACGAACCACAGCGCCACGCCGAGCCAGTCACCCGCAAGGAGGCGCACCCCGGCGTATCCGGCCAGCGCGAACGAGCAGCCGAGCAGCAGCAGTTGCAGCGGGCTGCCGATGGGGATCCGGTGCGTCATCACAGGTCTCCGAAGGTCATCCGGGCCACCCACTTGGTGTTGAGGACACCGGGCGCCGCGGGGACGATGATCCGCGCCGGGTAGCCGTGGTCGAGGGTCAGGTCCTCGCCGTTGGCGTACAGGGCGAGCAGCGAGCGTGGGTCCGCCACCTGGTTGGCGCGCAGCGCGGCCTTGCGGAACGCGCCGTGGCGCTGCAGGGACTCGACGAACACGTCCGGTGGATCTCCGTCGTATCCGACGAGGGCCGCGAGGTCGCGCAGGCGCACCCCGCGCCACCACTGGTCGCCGGTCGCCCAGCCCTCCACACAGGCGATGGGCAGCGCGGAGCTGTGCAGGGGCAGCCGGGCGAGTTCGGCGCGGCCGAGCCGGACGGTTCCGGTACGGCCGGTGACCACCAGGCGCCAGGCGTCGTCGCTCGTCTCCGCCGCGGTGATGCGCGCGTACGCGGCCGTCTTGTTGATCTGGAAGCCGCCGGGGCCGCTGCCCGGGTCGGCCCAGCCGTGCGGTGCGAGCAGGGCGGTCGCGCGCAGCGGCTGGTCGAAGCTGCGGCCGGCGCTGGTCGCGAACAGGAGCAGGGAGCCACCGCCGACGAACCACAGCGCGCCGCGCCGGGAGACGGTGGGGGGACCGGGCCGCGGCGACAGCAGCTCGCCCTCCTCCCGCTGCCCGCGCAGGGTCCGTACGGCCGTGGGCAGCTTGAGCACGGCGTGCGCGACGAAGGCCGCGAAGAAGACCCAGGCGCCGTAGAAGTGCAGGGGGTAGAAGGAGCCGGGAAAGATGTAGTCGAGCTGGATGTTGAGGACGCCCGTCGTGAACTCGAACAGCGCGCCCCCGACCAGCAGCAGCAGCGAGAGCCGCTCCAGCGCGTGGGCCACGGAGCGGGCCGGGGGCAGCGTGAACAGCCTCGGCACGACCGACCACAGCTTGGCCAGCAGGACCGGGATGAGCGTGAGCCCGAGGGTGACGTGCACGCCCTGGGTGAACCGGTAGAGCCAGTGCGGGCTCGTCGGCCAGGAGAAGAGGTAGAAGCCGAGGATGCCCTTGTCGGGGGTCGTGTCGTTCACCGGCGACAGGTCCGGGTTGTACGAGGCGTACGAGACCAGCCCGGTCACGAACAGCACGGTGATGCCGACGAGCAGGACGACGCCGAGCACGGAGGTGAACCAGGGGCCGCGCACGGAGCTGCGCCAGAAGCCCGGAGAGGTGGGGAGCCGTTGGTCGTGCATGATCAGACCGTAGGGCGGGTGCACCCCCGCACCGGGTGCGCAACCCCTGACGAAACGCCGACGTCCGGCCCATGCGCCGACGTCACGGCCGCCTTTCGGCCTAGGGCCGGTCGCGGATCATGCCGCATACGCGAGGTCTGGCACGCCCGTCCGCCGAACAGGCCCTAGCGTTCCGCTGTGACCCGCGCCCACCTCCGCGACCTGTGTGCCGTCGCGGCCGCCGCCCTGCTCGTCCTGACGGCCGTCCTCGTCGGCCGCCGCATCCAGGACGCCCATCGCACCCTGTTCGTCCACTGGCCACCGCTGTTCGCGGATTGGGACCCCCATGTGGGGCCGGGCACCCCGGGGGCCCTCGTGGTCGCGGTGGCCGTGATCGCATACGGTCCGCGTCTCGCCCTGCGGCTGCCGTGGGGGGCGCTGCTCGCGGCGGCCTGGGGCGCCTCGCTCGCCTGGACCTGGTCGCTGGCGCTGGTCGACGGCTGGCACCGGGGCGTCGCGGGACGGCTCACCACCACCAACGAGTACCTCCGGGTCGTCGGCCGCTTCCACGACATCCCCGGCACCCTGCGCGACTTCACCCACCACGTCCTGGCCCAGTCGCCCGCGCCCTGGCCCGCCCATATCGCCGGCCACCCCCCGGCCGCCACGGTGACCTTCGTGCTGCTCGACCACGTCGGTCTGCGGGGCGGCGGCTGGGCGGGAGCCTGGTGCATCACCGTCGGCACCACCGCCTGTGCGGCCGTGCTGGTGACGGTGGGACTGCTGGCGGGACGGGAACTCGCCCGGCGGGCCGCACCGTTCCTGGTGCTGGCACCGGCCGCGGTGTGGGTCGGGACGTCCGCCGACGGATACTTCGCGGCCGTGGCCGCCTGGTCCGTGGCGCTGCTCGCGGTGGCGGTGGCCGGGCGGTCGGGGGCCGGGGCACGGGCCGCGGCCACCTTCGGCGCGGGGCTGCTGTTCGGTCTGACCTGCTATCTCTCGTACGGCCTCACGCTGTTCGCGCTGATCGGTGCCGCCGTGGTGCTGCTCGGCCGGGTCCGGGTCCACGACCTGGTCCGCGGGCTGCCGTTCCTCCTGGCGGGCCTCGCCGTGGTGCCGCTGCTGTTCACCCTCGCCGGCTTCGACTGGTTCGAGGGGTACCGGCTTCTGGTCACGCGCTACTACCAAGGGGTCGGCGGCATCCGTCCCTACGGGTACTGGGTCTGGGCGAACCTGGCCTGCACCGTGCTGACCGTCGGATTCGCGACCGCGGCCGGTCTCGGCCGTGCCGGTTCCGCTCTCGTCGGCGAACGCGCCGCCCTGCTGCCCCGCCGGTCGCGGGAAACCACCGACGCGGCCGACCCGGCCGCCGCTGCCGACGCGCGCCTCGCCCTGCTCGTGTTCAGCGCGCTGGCGGCACTGTTCGTCGCCGACCTCTCCGGCATGAGCAAGGCGGAGACGGAACGCATCTGGCTGCCGTTCGCCCAGTGGCTGCTGCCCTCCTGCGCGCTCCTCACCGGTCCGCGGGCCTGGCTCACCGCACAGGCAGTCCTCGCCCTGCTCGTCAACCACCTGCTGCTGACAGGTTGGTGAGTGGTCGTCGGCAACCCGCACGCCGCACGAACGACGGCGGCAACCTGTCGGTCGCCGCCGCTGTCCGCAGGGATCGGACTACGGAGTGGCGCAGCCGCCGCTCGCGCACGCCGTGAGCCACTGGTCGAAGTCGTCGTCGTAGCGGGTGCCGATGCCGGTGGCGTAGACGTCGTATCCGCCCGGGTAGTCGCCCACCCGGAAGCGGGCGAGCATGCTCTGGATGTCCGTCGGGTGCTTCTCGAACATATAGCGGGCCGCCAGATAGCCCCACGGATACGTGCGGGTCACATCGCTGTTGGCGTAGGTGTTCTGGAACAGCATGCTCAGCCGGTAGGTGTGCTTGCGCGCCTCGGCGACCGCCTGGTCGTCGGTGATGCCGCGGTAGCCGTAGGAGACGTACTCGGCCAGGCCCTCGATCCACCAGACGTCCGGGACCGACGTCTGCAGGCCGAAGTCGCCCTTCATGTCGTCACGGGCGTCGAGGAAGTGCGTGTACTCGTGGTTGAGGTTCCATATCCGGGCCGGGAAGCCGTTGTCGTAGTTCTTCTGGTACATGATCGAAAGCGGTTGGTTGGCCGGGTCGGACGGGTCTCCTTCCAGGGTGATGCCGCCGTTGTCCGTGCTGACGCCGTAGATCGCGCCGGCGTAGGTCTGGTAGTCGGCTCGGCTGGCGAAGACGACGAGGTGGATGGTCGACACATACTGGCCGGGTATGGGTCCGCCGTCCTTGACGAGGCGGTGGAAGTAGGCGTCCTGGCCCAGCACACTGGAGCAGGCGGCGTCGAGGTCGGCCGCGGTGAGCGACTGCGCGCGGATGGTGTGCGCGGAGTCGCAGGGGTGGGTGATCGGCAGGGCGGCCCTGGTCAGCTGGCCGGGCAGGTCGCACACGCCGTAGTAGGAGCAGTTGGCGCGGTCGTAGTAGTCGGCCTGCGTGGCCACCGCGACCCACAGTCCGGCCGTGGGGCCGGTGATCGCCGAGGTGTCCAGCAGGTCCTTGGCCAGGGGCCGGGCCGTTGCCTGCAGCGCCGGGTGTTCGACGTAACGGGCGAGGTTCATCCCGGCGTTGGAGTCGAGGTAGGCGCGGTCCGTGCCGAGCAGGTCGAGGTGTTCGTGCGCGAAGGTGTCGAGGGTCTCGACGACGCTCGGGTCCTCGGCGACCGCGTCGACGTACTCCGGGTTCCAATTGCCGCGCCAGAGCGGGGTGTAGACGTCGTTGACCGCCGCGACCATGCTGGCGATGTCGTCGTAGGAGCTGTCGTAGTTCTCGAGCATGCGCTGGTAGACGTCCAGATAGCGGGCCTGCTGGTCTGCGCTGTCGGTGAGGATGACGACCTCGCCCAGCACGTCGCCGTTGGCCGCGGTGACGTCGCTCGAATGCCGGCGGGCGAAGAAGGCGTCCAGACCGTTCGTGGTGGCCGTGGTCAGGCGCGGGCCGTAGGGGCCGACGTCGGCCGGGTGGTTGAACTGCACGTAGTAGCCGGCGCGCAGGAACAGGACGAGTTGCCACACGTGGTCCGCGTTGTCACCGCGATAGGTGCGCGCGGCGCGGGTGAAGGCGTTCGCGACGGTGACCATCTGGGACTGGCGGAAGACGTCGTGCGCGGCCGAACCGGTCACCGCGAACAGGGTGTTGACGCAGTCCGTGGTCGAGGCCTTGACCAGGGCGACGAGCGCGGCACCGGTTCTGCTGCCGAAGTCGGCCGGGGTGCACGAGGGTGCTTTCTTGAGGGTTCGGGGACGGGCGGGCGCCGGCTGCTGGGGTGGCAGTTGCGCGGGGCTGAGTTGCCGTTGCTGTACGGCGGGACGGTCGGCGGTGCGGACGGTCGAGCCGGTCGGCGGCGGGGGCGGCGTCGGCTTGTGGGAGGTGGTGACTGCGGTGCTGTCGGCCGGGGCGGGGGGCGCCGCGAGGGCCGGCGTCGACAACAGGCCGGCCAGGATGACGCAGACGGCGAGAACGCCGGCCTTGCGTCCGGGCAGCGCGGAGCGATAGCGCATCTGGGCTCCTCCACGGATGGATGCGCCTCTATGGGGGTTGATGAGGCGTGTGCAGCACTGTGCCAAGGGCTGCGCGCGCCAACAATGGCATGTGACATAGCACATGGCGTCCGACGGCCCATAACATCCGGCCCCGGCGGTCTCGGCTACGTTCCGGCGCCGCTCCAGGTGCGTGCGGCCCAGGACCTCAAGTGCGGTGATTGCGCCACGAGTTCACGATGTGCGGCGACGGCCGACTGGAAGAGCGTCTCGGCCAGCTCCTGGGCCACCGCGCCCGGCCGCCAGGCCAGCACATAGCGGCACCACAACGGCGTACCGACCAGCGGTTTGACCACCACCTGCGGGATCGGGCGCATGGTCGGCTGGACGAGGGACACACCGAGTCCGTCGGCGATCATCCGCTGCAACTGCAGCTGGTCACCGAGGAATTCGTGCACGGTCACCGGGGTGAAACCGGCCGCCTCGCAGGCCGTGTAGAAGACCCCCGGCCACCCCGCACCGTCGTCCGGTGTCACGAACCACGCGTCCTCGGCCAGGTCGGCCAGCGACACCTGGGCGCGGTGCCGCAGGCGGTGGCGGGACGGAAGGGCCACGAACGTCGGCTCGGTGACGATCCCGCGGTGCGTCACCGCGGCCGAGTGCCTCAGCTCCATTCCGGGGTAGTCGGCGGCGATGGCCGCGTCCACCGCGCCCTCCTCCAGGAGCTCGACGATCCGTGAGGAGGCGTACACGCTGTTCACCGAGAGGTCGACGTCCGGCAGCCGGGCCCGGAACCGGGACACCGCGCCCGACAGGACCGGCGAATTGGTCGCCGCCACCCGCAGCGTCCGGCGCGCCTTCGGGGCGCCGCGGGCCGGACGGTGGCCGATCGCTTCGACGCGGGCAAGGACGTCGCGGGCCTGAGTGAGCACCTCGGCGCCGTACGGCGTGGGCCGCACCCCGGTCGCCCCGCGCTCGAACAGGGGCTCCCCGAAGTGACCCTCGATCCGGCGGAGCTGGGTGCTGATGGCCGGCTGTGAGTACCCCAGGTCCGCGGCGGCCCGGCCCACGCTCCCCGCATCGGCGATCGCGCACAGCACGCGCAGATGCCGAAGCTCCAGCTCCATCCGTCCACTCCTCGTCCATCGGCTCCGGCGGCGGATTCCCTTGGCTCCGCCGCCGGTCAGGAAGCGTTTCATCCCGCCGTGGGGCACACAAGACGGGGCCCTGTGCCGTGTCCGGCGCGCCTCCCGGCTCGTTGGACGGGCCGTATCACCGCAGCACTGCGGGCGCGTGCGATGCGCCCGCTGAGGAGAGACGGGACGTGACGAAGCACACGACGCGAGTACCGGCGGCCCTGCTGCTGGCCGGCGCCGCTCTGGCCGCCACCGTGGCGCCGGCGCTGGCGGCCGGCTCGGGGACGGGGGCGTCCGATCAGCCCGTTGCCAAGCTGATCGGCCAGGTCAGCGGGCCGCTGGTGGAGTGTGCCGTCGACAGCGGGCTCCGCACTGCCGGCCGATGGACATCAGTCCCTGACCGGGGCACCCACAGGGGTCCAGCGGTTCACTCCGATGACCCGTTTGAATGATGAAAGCTAGGTGGCGCTAGCATATGAGCGCCACCTAGCTCGAAAGAGATTCCTGTGACTGTCAACGACGACTCGTTCACCGACTGGAAGAACCGCGAAGAGATCGCGGAGTCCATGATCCCGATCATCGGAAAGCTGCACAGGGAGCGGGACGTGACGATCCTGCTCCACAGCCGTTCCTTGGTGAACAAGTCGGTGGTCAGCATCCTCAAGACGCACCGGTTCGCTCGGCAGATCGACGGCGAGGAGCTCACGGTCACGGAGACGCTGCCGTTCCTGCAGGCTCTCACCGCGCTCGACCTCGGCCCGTCCCAGATCGACATCGGCATGCTGGCCGCGACGTACAAGGCCGACGACCGCGGCCTCACGGTGGAGGCGTTCACCGCCGAGGCCGTCGCCGGTGCCACGGGCGCCAACAAGATCGAGCGCGGCGAGGGCCGTGACGTCGTCCTCTACGGCTTCGGCCGCATCGGCCGCCTGGTCGCCCGGCTGCTGATCGAGAAGTCCGGCTCCGGCAACGGCCTGCGGCTGCGCGCCATCGTGGTGCGCGGCGGTGGCGGCCGGGCCGCCGAGGACCTCGTGAAGCGCGCCTCGCTGCTGCGCCGCGACTCCATCCACGGTCAGTTCCAGGGCACGATCACCGTCGACGAGGCGAACAGCACGATCGTCGCCAACGGCAACGCGATCAAGGTGATCTACGCCGACGACCCGACCGAGGTCGACTACACGGCGTACGGCATCAACAACGCCATCCTCATCGACAACACCGGCAAGTGGCGCGACCGCGAGGGCCTGTCGAAGCACCTGCGGCCCGGCATCGACAAGGTCGTCCTGACGGCGCCCGGCAAGGGCGACGTCCCGAACATCGTGCACGGCGTCAACCACGACATGATCAAGCCGGACGAGCAGATCCTGTCCTGCGCGTCCTGCACCACCAACGCGATCGTGCCGCCGCTGAAGGCGATGGACGACCGGTTCGGCGTGCTGCGCGGCCACGTGGAGACCGTCCACTCGTTCACCAACGACCAGAACCTGCTGGACAACTACCACAAGGCCGACCGCCGCGGCCGCTCCGCGCCGCTCAACATGGTCATCACCGAGACCGGTGCCGCCTCCGCCGTGGCGAAGGCGCTGCCCGACCTCAAGGCGAAGATCACCGGCAGCTCGATCCGTGTGCCCGTGCCGGACGTCTCGATCGCGATCCTCAATCTGCAGCTCGCGGGCGAGACCACCCGTGAGGAGGTCCTCGACCACCTCCGGGACGTGTCGCTGACCTCGCCGCTCAAGCGCCAGATCGACTTCACCACGGCCCCTGACGCGGTCTCCAGCGACTTCATCGGCTCGCGCCACGCCTCG
Source organism: Streptomyces herbicida (assembly GCF_032656585.1). NCBI lineage: Bacteria > Bacillati > Actinomycetota > Actinomycetes > Kitasatosporales > Streptomycetaceae > Streptomyces > Streptomyces herbicida. The sequence continues at coordinate 125,917 of NZ_JAUYWJ010000010.1, read as the reverse complement.
ATCATCGACGCCGGCGCCACGAAGGTGGAGGGCGACAACGCGATCCTCTACCTCTGGTACGACAACGAGTTCGGCTACTCCTGCCAGGTCGTCCGCGTCGTCCAGCACGTCTCCGGGGTGGAGTACCCGACGTACCCGGCCCCGGCGATCTGATCCGGTCACCTTCTTGCCACGGTGCCCCGGCCGAAGCCACGGCCGGGGCACCGCGCATGTGTCCGGCGAGGCGCCGGCACGGCCGGGTGGTCGCCTCAGCCGCCGTCGGCAGGCCCGAACCAGCTGTCACGGGCGGCTTTGAGGCCGTCATCGTGCTGCTCGGGCAGCAGCCGGAAGAACTTCCAGCAGTACCCGTAGGGGTCGACGCATTCGCAGTACCGCTCACCCCACGGTGCGTCGGTTGGATCCACGGTGATCCGGCAGCCCGCTGACCGGCAGTAGCGCGCGACCGCGTCCACGTCGTCGACTTCCAGGCCGATCACCACGCCCAGCCCACGTGGTCCCGCCTTCGTCTGCCGTTCCCGTTCGCTGTCCGGAAACGGCAGTTCTGTCAGCGCATCCACCAGCAGCTGCAAGTCTCCACGCCGCAAGATCACCATGACCGTTCGGCCCTCGGGCCCGGGCACGGAACCGACCTGCTGGAAGCCGAGCCCTCGGTACAACGCGGCAGCTGCGGCAACATCAGCGACTCGAAGCCCCAACCGAACGGAAGTTGTCTGCCCCACGCATCCTCCACCCCGCCGCGGAACTCATGGCCGACCGGACTCTACCGATCGGCAGGCGCCCGGCTGTGACCGCGTCGGGGCGAAGGCCGACCCGCCTCAAAACGCCGCCCCCGGCGCCGTGCCCACGGCGTCGGGGGCTTCCTCACCCGGGGGTGGCAGGTGCTAGACGGGGCGTGACGGTTGTTCGCTCGGGGACACACACAGCGCCCAGATGACGAAGCCCGAGAAGGCGATCATCACGATCGACCAGATCGGGTAGTACGGCAGGGAGAGGAAGTTGGCGATGATGAGGAGCCCGGCGATGGTCACGCCGGCGACCCGCGCCCACGTCGACCTCTGGAACAGGCCGAGGCCGACGATCACGGCGACCGCGCCCAGGATCAGGTGGACCCAGCCCCAGCCGGAGAGGTCGAACTTGAAGGCGTAGTTGGGTGTCGTGACGAACACGTCGTCGTGGGCGATCGCCATGATGCCCCGGAAGACGTCCAGTATCCCGGCGATCATCAGCATGACGGCCGCGAACGCCGTCAGGCCGCCGGCCCATTGCTGCTTGGTCGTCTGCACTTGCGTCGTGCTGCGTGGAGCGGTCATGCCCGTGCCTCGTTTCCCTATCGTCGGATGTGCTCAGCGACCGGAGGTGGACTGGACGGTTCCGCTCGGGCCGCCCACCGGTCCGTAGTCGCTCAGGACCAGTGCCTTCGCCCTGCTGTACTCCTCATCCGTGATGTCGCCACGAGCGCGCATCTCGGACAGCTTGGCCAGCTCGTCGATGCTGCTGGGCCGGCCCTCGCCGCCCTTGGCCGTCTCGCGGACATAGGAGTCGAAGGCCTGCTGCTGAGCGCGTGCCTGCTCCACCTCCCGGCGCCCCATGCTCTTGCCTCGGGCGATCACGTAGACGAACACGCCCAGGAAGGGCACCAGGACCACGAACACCAGCCAGCCGGCCTTGCCCCAGCCGCTCATGGAGTCGTCATTGAAGATGTCCACGACGATCCGGAACAGCAGGATGAACCACAGGATCCACAGGAAGAACCACAGCATGGTCCAGAAGGCGCTCAGCAGCGGATAGTCGTACGCCAGGTACATCTGCGCGCTCATTTGGTCTCCTCCGTTCCGGGCGCTCACCCGGCAGCCGGTTTGTGCCGGATTCAGCGTGCCCACGGCAAGGACGGGCCGGCCTCACCCGGGGAGGGTGATCGTGCATGCCCCGCTCGGGGCACCGGCTCGGTGTGCGTTCCCCGCTTCCGTGGAGGCCGCCCCGTCGGGAGTGTGCTCCGGTCCGGGACCCGGCTCCGGCCCGCGTGACTCGGTCATGGCTCCTCCTCACGCGATCGGACGGGTCGCCCCCGGACCGCCGACGGGGCGGTGTGTGAGGGCCTCACCGGGCCAGCGTCCCCTCTGCCGTCGCCCGCCGGGTCACCCTCGGCGGGTGATCCCGCCGCACCGCGGTGACGATGAGGGGAAGGTGGACGAGCCCGCCGGCTTCCGGCCGACCGGAACGAGGAGATGTCCGTCGCGATGCAGCGTGGAGGCACGAGATGAGCGGTCCGCTGGCCGGCCCGAGGCGGGTGACGCTACTGGCAGTGACGCGGACGGCCCTCATCACGGCCGCGCTCGTCATCGCCTACTACGTGCTCCCCCTGCGCGAGCGCAGCATGACCGCCACCTCGGCGCTGCTGCTGGCCGGGGTGCTGGCGGTGCTGGCGGTCTTCGCCTGGGAGGTCTGGGCCATCCTGCACTCGCCCCACCCACGGCTGAAGGCCGTCGAGGCCCTGGTCATCACGCTGGCGCTGTTCCTGGTGCTCTTCGCCAGTGCGTACTACGTGGTGGACGGCACCAGCCCGGGTTCCTTCACCGAGCCGCTGACCAAGACGGACGCCCTGTACTTCACGCTGACCACGTTCGCCACCGTCGGCTACGGCGACATCACCGCCGTCTCCCAGGTGGGACGTGTGATGACGATGGTCCAGATGACCTGCGGCCTGCTGCTCGCGGGCGTCGCCGTGCGGATCCTGACGAGCGCGGTGGAAGTGGGGCTGCGTCGGCGGGCGAAGGAGCCGCCGCCCGAGCCGGACGCCGGGAGGGGGGCCGGACGGGACAGGCCGTGACGGTCACGCGGGCCGTTCCGGCAGCCGCCGCATCTCCAGCACGCGCAGCCCCAGCGACTGGCAGCGCTTCAGCAGCCGGTAGAAGTGGGCCTCGTCGACGACCGGGCCGATCAGGACCGTCTGACCGGCCAGCGCCGCATGGTCCAGCTCGGGGAATGCCTTGGCCAGCGTCTCGGACAAGTGTCCTTCGATGCGGATCTCGTAGCGCATGAGCGGCTCTCCCGCGGGGTGTCCGGGGCCAGGCGGACCGTTCCCCCTGTCTGTGATCGTCCGCCTCGGGGTGGCGTCCGGCCTCACCCGGTTCGGGTGACCTGCCGCCGCCTGCCGGGCCCGGCAGGGGAGGCCGTCGGGGTTCCAGGGCACCAAGGCCTCGCAGGTTCGGCCCGTCCGGCCTTCGATCCGTCAGGCCTTCGATCCGTCACGCCTTCGATCCGTCAGGCCTTCACGCCTTAAGGGCCAGCTTGAACGCGATGATCAGCAGGCCGAGGACCAGGTTGACCACGGCCGTGGTGGCCGACTGCCGCCAGGAGGCACCCGCCCGCCGGGCCGCCGCCACCGACCAGCCCACCTGCCCGGCAACGGCCACCGCGAGCGCCAGCCAGAGCGTGCCCGGCAGGTCGAGACCCAGCAACGGGCTCACGGCCACGGCGGCGGCCGGCGGGACGGCGGCCTTGACGATGGGCCACTCGTTGCGGCACACGTGCAGGACGGTCCGCCGGTCCAGGGCCATCTGTGCCAGACGCTCCCCGAACAGCTCCGCATGCACATGCGCGATCCAGAACACCACGCCCGTGAGCAGCAGCAACAGCACGAGCTCCACGCGCGGGAACGCGCCCAGGAGGCCGGCGCCGGCCACCACGGAGGCGGCGAGCATGGATCCGTAGACGCCTCCCGTGTAGTCGGCACGGGCCCGGCGCTCCGCACGGCGTGCCCGTGCGGTGGCGCGTTCGGACGAGGCCATGGTGGTCTCCGCGGGTTCTCAGCAGCCCCGGGCTGCCGGTGCAGTCACAGCAGCCCCAGTTCGCGGGCCCGGCGCACGGCGTCGCTGCGCCGGTTCACCGCGAGCTTCCGGTAGACGCTCTTGAGGTGGGTCTTGACGGTGTTCACCGAGACGAACAGATCGGCGGCGATCTCCTCGGTGGACATCATCTGGGCCAGCCGTTGCAGCACGTCGCGCTCGCGTCCGCTCAGTTCCTCCACGATGAACGGGGCGGGCTCCACCGTAATCCGGGGCGGCCCGCCGCGCCGTGGACCCTCGGAGGTGAGCCAGCCCTCGGTCAGCCCCTGGAGCGGGGCCGTGCACAGGAGCCGCCGGACGCGCGGTCCGGCTTCGAGGAACGGCCGTCGCAGCCGTTCCCGCCGCGCTTCCCGGAGTGCCTGGGCGACGAGTCTGCGGGCGGTCTCGGTGTCGCCCTCCTCGTCGGCGGCCTGGGCGCGTACGAGCGCGGCCCGGACGGTGACCGCGGGACCGGTTTGGCTCTTGGTGCACAGGCGGTCGAGCAGATCGATCGCCTCCCGGCGGTGCCCCGCGGCCAGATGGACGCGCGCCACCTGCACGGCACACGCCGGCTGGTCGTCGTAGGGCACCTGCTCCAGTACCTCCGCGGCGCTGTCGGGCCGTCCTTCGGCGAGGTGGGCGGCGGAGGTGATGAGCGCCGCATGTCCCTGCGCCCAGGGCGAGGGAACGTCGGCGGGAACAGCGGGATCGGCCGCCGCCAGGGCGGCCTGCGCGTCTCCCCGGGCCAGCAGCAGACGCGCCGTCGCGATGGACCGGCCCGCCGCGGTCACGGGGTCCTGGACGTCGGGGCTGGCGTCGGCCGCCTCGTCGAGGAACGCCTGGGCCCGGGCCAGTTCGTCACGGTCGACGGCCACGGCGGCCAGGACCAGCCGCCCGATGCCGCAGCCGGACGGCTGGGGCAGCCCGACCCGCTCCGTCTCCGTCATCGCCGCCAGGGCCTTGCGCTCGGCCCGGCCGGGCCAGCCATTGAGGTAGTCGATCAGTGCCAGATGGCCCAGGGACTCCTCCCGCGGCAGCGCCGTCGAGGCTCCGCCGGGGCCGCCGACCACCGAGGACAGGGCGTCGCGCGCGTCGTCGAAGCGCCCGGCCCACAGGCGCGCCGAACCCAGGTGGGTCAGCAGCAGGGCGGTGAGCTCGGGGTGCTTTTCCAGGAGGTGGACGGGTATCTCGTGGCGCAGTTCCTCGGCCGTCTCGACGGCCTTCTCGGCCTTGCGGGGAGAACCCGTGAGCCGGGCCGCCAGGGCGTCCAGCAGCGTGCAGCTCAGCCACGCCGTCAGGTCGGACCCGTCCGCGGCGAGCCGCTCCTCGGCCTGACGCAGATGGGTCAGGCCCCGGTCGAGGTCGTGCCGGGACAGGTCGCGCGCGGCCCGGACCAGCTCCGCCGCAGGGCTGGTGGTCTCCGGTCCCATCCGGGAGAACAGTTCGGTCAGGTCGTCGCAGCGCAGGCCGGTGAAGAGCTGCCCGATCGCCAGGTCTTCGACGAGGGCGTCGGCGGTGAACTCCCAGTCACCCGCGGCCGCGCCATGGGCCAGGGTCTCCGGCAGGGAGCCGGAGCCGCGCAGCCACTGCGCGGCCCGCCGGTGGAGTTCCGGTTCCAGACCGGGAGAACGTGCCCGCAGATGGGCTCGGAGGATCTCCGCGAACAGCGGGTGGAGCCGGTACCAGGTGCGTCCGAGGTGCTCGACGAAGGCGTTCTGGCGGTGCAGCTCGGCCAGGACGGGCGCGGCACCGGCCTGTCCCGTCAGTGCCTCGGCAAGGTCGGGGCAGAACCGGTCCAGGACGCTGACACGCAGCAGGAGGTCCTGTGTCCGGTCCGTCTGCTGCTTGAGCACCTCCGCGAGGAGGAAGTCGGCGACCGCGCTGCGGTCGGCCTCGAATTCCTTCAGGTACGTCGCGGGATTCGGGCTCTCCTGGGCGGCCAGGGCGCACAGCCGCAGGCCCGCGGCCCATCCCCGGGTGCGGTCCACGAGGGAGCGGGCGGCCTCCACCGGAAGGGTCAGACCGTGCAGCTCCAGCAGGGTGGCCGCCTCTTCCGGGGTGAAGGCGAGCTCGGCGTTGCGGATCTCGGTCATGGCGTCCGCGGCCCGGTAGCGGTGCAGCGGCAGCAGGGGTTCGGTGCGGGTGACCAGGACCAGCCGCATGCCGCTCCCCGCGTGGTGCAGGACGAATTCCAGCTGGTCCGCGATCTCCGGTGCACTCACATGGTCGTACTCGTCGAGCACGACGATCACCGGGCGCTCACGGCCGCTGAGCTCGGCGGCGAGCCGCGCCAGGAGCTTGTGGTCCACCCGGGTCGCGTCCGCCGGGCAGCCGACTTCTGCGGACACCGGCACGCCGACGGCGCGCAGTGCCTGCAGGAGGTAGGCCCAGAACATGCCGGGGCCCTGCTCGCCCGCGTCGTTGGTGAGCCAGGCGACCGTCTCTTCGAGGCCTGCGGCCCAGTCGGCGACGAGCAGGGTCTTACCGGCACCGGCAGCGCCGTTGACCACCGTCAGGGGCGTCTGCAGAGCCTGGTCGAGATGGCCCGCCAGGCGCTCGCGCCGCAGGAAGGTGGCAGGCACCGTCGGCAGGGCGAACCGCGTCTGAAGAAACGGTTCTCCCAGGGGATCGACGTTCGCGTCGGTCGCCGATCCCTCCTCGTTCTCATGGACCGCAGCCACTGCGCTCACCACCCCGTCAATCAGGCCATGGGCAGTGTTCTTCCGCTCAATGATCCCATTCATCCCACAAATGCGCAGAACTCACATGGCCGCATGGTCCGGTCGCTCGGGTCCGATTGACCGGTGGGGCCCGGCGGAGGAATGTGGCCACAGGGGTGTACCAGCACTCAGGAGGCACCGTGACCACCTCAGCGCAGCCGCGGGTGTCGGGCCTGGAGGTCCGGTCCATCGACTACGTCCCCCTGGACGAGCGCCATGGCAAGCTGTGGCACCTGGGCCCGCTGTGGTTCATGTCGAACGCGCAGATCGCCACGCTGGCGGTCGGGCTGATCGGCATCACCGAGGGCGGCAACCTCATCTGGTCGCTGCTGGCGATCGTCACGGGCACCATCCTCGGCACGTTCTTCATGGCCTTCCACTCGGCCCAGGGTCCGCAGCTCGGGCTGCCCCAGATGATCCAGTCGCGGCCGCAGTTCGGCTATGTCGGGGCCCTGCTGGTGTGGCTGTTCGCGTATGTGCAGTACGCGGGCTTCAACGTGTTCAACACCATCCTCGCCGGGGAGGCGCTGCACACCACGCTGCACGGGGGCGTCAAGCTGTGGGTGGTCGTGGTCACCGCGATCGCCCTGGTCGTCGCGCTGGTGGGCTACGACATCATCCACAAGGCCGAGCGGATCCTGACGTACACCTTCCTGGTCGTCTTCGGGGTCTTCACGGTGGGCGTCCTGGTCAATCTGCACTATCCGCCGGGCTCCTTCGACCTGAGCGGCTTCAAGTGGACCCCGTTCCTGGCGCAGTTCGGCGTGGTCGCCGGTTACCAGATCAGCTGGGCCATCTACGTCTCGGACTACTCGCGCTATCTCCCCCCGGATGTGACGGTCCGCAAGACCTTCTACTGGACCTACTTCGGGTCGGCACTCGGCGGTATCTGGCTGATGGTCCTCGGTGCGCTGCTGGCCGCCTGGGCCGGCAAGGGCTTCGAGACGATCGCGTCGATCAATGCCGCCGGCGACGAGGTGTTCAGCGGCTTCGGCGCGATTGTGCTGCTGTTCGCCGCGCTGGGGCTGGTGTCGGTCACCGCGCTGAACATGTACGGCGGGTCGCTGACGCTCATCAGCGCGATCGACTCGTTCAGACGGGTGCGACCGACGCTCGGCGTGCGGCTGGTGACCATCGGATTCACCGCGGCGCTCTCCGTGGTCGGCGCGCTGGCCGCGACCTCCCACTTCCTCCAGAACTTCAACAACTTCCTGCTGCTGGTGCTCTATCTGTTCATCCCGTGGACCGCGGTGAACCTGATGGACTACTACGTCGTACGGCGCGGGCACTACGCCATCGCCGAGATCTTCAACCCACACGGCATCTACGGCCGATGGGGCCTGCACGGCATCATTGCTTACCTGGTGGGATTCGCCGTCATGATCCCCTTCTTCTCGGTCGGCACCCTCTTCGTCGGCCCCGCGGCCAAGGCGCTCGACGGAGCGGACATCTCCCTGTTCATCGGGTTGCCGGTCTCGGCGCTGCTGTACTGGTGGCTGACCCGGTCGATCGACGTGGCGGCCGAGCAGCGAGTGGCCGAGGCGGAGGCCATGGAGCTGGAACGGGCCGCGCACGAACACCGCGAACCCTCGCCTTGACTTCGAGAGCACTCCAAGTCCTAACGTCCCGGACGTAACGGCACGACGATCGATTTCGCAAGGAAAGGCTGTGGCTTCCATGGAACGGCGCACTCTGCGAGACCTCCGGGTATCCGCCATCGGGCTCGGCTGCATGGGCATGTCCGCGTTCTACGGCTCCACCGATCATGACGAGGGCATCAGGACCATCCGGCGCGCGCTCGAACTGGGCGTCGACTTCCTCGACACGGCGCAGCTCTACGGGCCGCTCACCAACGAGAGCCTGGTCGGCGAGGCGATCAAGGGGCATCGCGCCGAGTACGTCATCGCCACCAAGTTCAACTACCGGATGGACGACGCCGTTCCGGGCGACATGAGCACCGTCGGCCGGCAGGACGGCTCCGCCGAGCATGTACGCAGCTCGGTGCACGGCTCGCTCAAGCGCCTCGGGACCGACTACATCGACCTCTACTACCAGCACCGCGTGGACCCCGACGTGCCGATCGAGGAGACCGTCGGCGCCCTCGGGGAGCTGGTCTCGGAGGGCAAGATCCGTCACATCGGGCTGAGCGAGGCCGGGCCGGAGACGCTCCGCCGGGCGAACGCGGTCCACCCGATCACGGCGCTGCAGACCGAGTACTCGCTGTGGACGCGCGACCCCGAGGCCGAGGTGCTGCCCACGTGCCGGGAACTCGGGATCGGGTTCGTCCCCTACTCCCCGCTGGGCCGTGGCTTCCTCGCGGGCCGGTTCTCCTCCCCCGACGACCTCGACGAGGGGGACTTCCGCCGCACCGGTCCCCGCTTCACCGGCGACAACCTGGACGCCAACCTCCGGCTCGCGGCGAAGGTGAAGGAGATCGCCGCGGAGAAGGACGTGACCCCGGCGCAGCTGGCGATCGCCTGGGTCCTGGCCCAGGGCGACGACCTGGTCCCGATCCCGGGCACCAAGCGACGCACCTACCTGGAGCAGAACGTCGCCGCGGTCGACGTCGAACTGACGAAGGAAGACCTGTCCCGCATCGACGCCGAACTCCCGCAGGCGTCCGGCGAGCGCTACAACGAGGCCGGCATGAGGTCCGTGAACCTCTAGCGCGGGCCCTGTTCCCCCTGCCGGGTCGGCCGGTGCGCGGTCGCTCGCAACCCCCCGATGGCGTCGAACAGTTCGGGGGTAAGGAGCCGGAGCTTCGTTCGCCTCCCCATGAAGACATCGCCGAGTTCCATCGTCCGTGGCGCGTCCGTGGTGAGGGCCGGCCAGGTCGTGTCGTGGTCGTGTGCTGTCCACGGCCGGCCGGTGTTGTAGAGGAAGCCGAAGAGGTAGTAGACGTCGGAGCCGTGGAAGGCGCCCGTGGTGCCGGTGCCGATGACCGGGTCGGTGGCGTCGTGGCCGGGCGGGACCTGGATGGACGCGGCCTACGGGATGCCCTGGTCCCTTGTAGACGGTCACTCCCCTCCAGCGGTGCGGCCGAGGAGACCAGGGCGGTCGAGTGCTGCGGACCCGGGACGGTGGGGGACGTCACGCAGGCTCACGGGCACTCCCTGTCGGGTGGGGGCGGGCGAGTCGCCCCATGCTGCGTCGAACTCCCGGGTGCGGCAACCGAATCGGCCGGACTCACAGGTTCCGCGGGGAGCGGGTGACCGCGGCGCGCAACGCGCCGTTCACAGGACCATCACGCCCACGCCCTTCCGCATGTGCGGGGCGGGACTAGCGTCGTCTGTTCGCCCGAACCGACACGAGTGAGGTTTCGATGTCCGCAAGACACATCCTCGCCGGCCTGGCGCTGGTGCCGGTGTTCGCGTTCCCGGTGGCCGCCCACGCGACGACGTCCGGCCACGCAGGTGTGCCGCCGGTGCCGGCCCACAAGGCCCGCTTCGATCTGCAGGCCCACCGGGGCGGCATCGGCATGACCACCGAGGAGTCCCTGGAGGGGTTCGGCAAGGCGATGCGTCTCGGGGTGTCCACGCTGGAGCTGGACACCCACGTCACCAAGGACCAGAAGGTCGTGGTCAATCACGACCGGCAGATCAGCGCCGTGAAGTGCCGCGACACGGCGCCGGTCACGCCCGGCGACCCGATGTACCCGTACGTCGGGAAGTACATCAAGGATCTGACGCTGGCCCAGATCAAGACCATGGACTGCGGCTACCAGCAGCTGCCGGGCTTCCCCGAGCAGGAGGTCGTCAAGGGGTTCCGGATGGTCGAGCTGAAGGACGTCCTGAACCTGGTCAAGAGCTATCACGCCAAACAGGTCAAGCTGAACATCGAGACGAAGGTCGAGGCGGGCGCGCCCGAACAGACGGCGCCGCGCGAGCTGTTCGTCCGCCGGGTGTACGAGGATATCCACCGCTCGGGCATCGAGGACCAGGTCACGATCCAGTCCTTCGACTGGGGCGCGCTGAAGGTGATGCACCGACTCGCCCCCAGGTGGCCCCTGGTGGCGCTCACCAACTACGACTTCCTGCAGGTCGGTCAGCCCGGTGCCTCGCCGTGGCTCGGCGGGATCGACGCGGACGACTACGACGGCGACTTCGTCAAGGCGGCCGCCACGATCCCGGGTGTCACGACCCTCTCCCCCAACTACGGCTTCCCGCAGAGCGGCAAGGTCGGCGACCCGGGCTTCCGCTTCTACTCGGACGCCGCCATGGTCGCCGAGGCACATGCCCGGGGTCTCAAGGTCGTCCCCTGGACCTGCGACGACCCGGCCACCGTGGAAGCACTGATGGACTTCGGCATCGACGGCATCATCACCAACTACCCCAACCACGTACGGCAGATCATGGCCGACCGGGGCATGCGCCTGCCCCGGCCGTACCACCCGCACCGGGAAGGCTGAGCGCGACGGAGCCCGCCCCGGCACGCGGGGCGGGCTCCGGACCTCGCACGGTTCAGCCGGCCTGCTTCAGGTCGGTGATCCTGCGGGTCTTCAGGTCGGACTGCACGTCGATCTTCGTGACCTGCGGGTGGGCGCCGTCGCTCCAGGTCAGCGTGACCCGGCTGGTGGCGTGGCCCGCGCCCGACCCGGTGTAGACGACCTTCCACTTCACGGGCACGTTCTGCGCGAGGAGGATGCCGTCGGCGTGCTCCCTCGCCTCGTACGCGGCGACCTTCCGGCTGGCCGCGGCGGACAGGTAGAAGGAGCGCAACGCCTTGGCGTTGGCGGCCGCCGCCGGGTCCTCGTTGTCCCAGACGGAGTCGATGTAGGCACCGTAGAAGTCGGCGACGCGCTGGGTGACGTCACGCGGGTCGCCCTGAGCGGCGGACACGGCCGTGGCCCGGGTGGTGTGGGTCGTGCCGGTCCCGGCGAGGGCCGGCGTCACGGCGGCGAGGGAAAGGGCCGCGGCGATCGTGGCGGCGGCGACGAGGGGCCTGCGGCCGCGGGTGCGGATGGTCATGGTCTCTTGATCCCCGTTTCGTTGCGGCCGGTCGAGCCCGGCCGTCGGCGGATGTGAAGACCGTATTCCCCGTGCGCCGGTTCCGACATGTGGGGGAAAATTGCCTGTTAACCGAAATGCGTAAATGGTTGCGCCGAATCTCGGACTCGCGGGCCGCTTCTTTCGGACAGGCGGCCGCCGGTTCTTCCGTCAGGCGGTCGTCGGCCGGTTCCGCTCGACCAGCCGGGCAAGCCTGTCGAGGGCCATGCGGGTGCCGAGTTCGTTGTCCTCCCGGGGAATCTCGTCGGGGATCCCCTCGTGCACCATGTCGACGTCCGTCCCGCCGTCCGCCCCGGTCAGCGAGGTGGTCAGGGTCATCGGGCGGCGCAGGGCGTCGTGGTCCGACTCGAACTCGATTTCCTCGACGACCAGTTGGTCCGGTACCAGACGCGCGAAGTGCCCTCGGTACGTGTCCGTGCATCCGCCGGATTTTCCGGGGTTGCCCGGCTCGTCGTAGACGAGGGAAACACGGAAGGCGCCGCCTTCGCGGGCGTCGAACGCGTGGACATGAGCGGTCATGCCGTCGGGTACGCGCCAGGCGGCGACCGCGTCCGGGTCGACCAGGGCCCGGTAGACGGCCGCCGGGGGCGCCTGAATGTGCCCGGAGACTCGCGTGGCGTACATGCCCTCAACCTACTCCGCCCGGCCTCCCGCCGGGCTCACCAAAAGCATCGCGGGATTTCTGATTTCCCACCTCTACGCTCGTCAGTCCGCCCCGAAGTAAACGGAAATCCGCGCACGGCAAGCGCGCCGGTCCATTTGAAAATCAGGCCCGGCGCGGCTCCGGTGCATATTTCAGTGCGCCCGGGGAAGCGGCTCCATCATTTCCTCGAGCCATCCTCTCCATTCCGGCGCGCGCACCGCGGGCCCCGCATTCATCGGCCGGCCCGTCCAGGCCGTGACGGGCCGGATTCCGTGCAGCGCGTTCACCACCCAGACTTCCCGGCCGTCCAGTTGAGCCAGGGTTCGTTCGCGAGGGGCGACGCGCACGCCCGACTGCCGCGCGCGCTCCTGGACGAGCCCGATCGTGACACCGGCCAGCACGGGCAGCTGAGGCGGCGGCAGACACAGGACGTCGTCCTCCCACCACACCAGACTCGCCGTCGCGGTCTCCAGCACCAGCCCGGTGGGCGCGACCAGGACGGCCTCGTCGGCGCCGTGTGCGACGGCCCGTTCCCGCAGACGGGCCAGGGCGGGCAGGTCCGGTCCCTTGCGGCGCGGAAGGGTACGGGGATCCGGCTGTCCGGTCGCCCACACGCGGACGGCCTGTCCCAGGGGCGGGGCCGGCCGCAGGCGAAGCCTCAACTGATTGGATCCGGCGCCGAGCTCGACCCGGGGGAACCATTCGCCGACGCGTGGCAGCGCCGCGGTCACGTCCTGCCAGAACTCCACGAGTCGGCGCAGGGGCGGCCCTCCGCCGCCCTCGCAGTCGCCACAGGCGCGCAGGAAGCGTTCCCGGTGGCGCTCGTGGCCCCGCATGCGTCCGTCGCGCAGCAGCCAGGAGTCGGCGACGAGCAGCCGCCCGTCGGCCGGCGGGCAGGGCGTCAGCCCACCGCCCGGGCTCCAGGCCAGCAGACCCTCCGTGATGGTCGGTTGTGTCATCGGTGCACCTTCCTCGGCTCCTCAGTATTTCCGGTCCGCGACGGCCGGTGCGCCGTTGCGGGGTCCGTAGGGTGCGTGCTCCAGCCAGGCGCCGCACCACGGCAGCGACGGTTCCGCCGACAGCGGTGGTGGCGGCGGCCTACGTGCCGTCGGCACCGAGGCCGGGGGCCACGTCCGGTGGACGGTCGTACGGCACGGGTCACCACGCTCCTCGGCGGACGAGGTGGCGGCGGAGCTTTCCGGTGGAGGTGCGGGGCAGCGAGGGGACGAAGCTGACGCTGCGCGGGACCTTGAAGGCGGCGAGCCGGTCGCGGGCCAGGCAGATGAGCTCGGCCTCCAGACCGACGGGGATCGGGGTGACCGGGACGACGAACGCCCGCAGTTTGCCGGCGCCGCGCAGGTCGGTGACGGCGACCACGGCGACCTCCTTGACCGCCGGATGCGCCCCCAGCAGTGCCTCGGCCTCCAGCGGGGAGACCGTGATGCCGTTGACCGTCTCCATGTCGTCGGCGCGGCCCAGGTGCCGGAAGGTACCGTCGGGTTCGCGGCGTGCCCGGTCGTGGGTGGCCAGCCAGCCGCCGACCAAGGTGCGTGCGCTCTCCTCGGCCCGGTTGAGGTAGCCGGGCGTCACCGTCGGTCCGCGGACCCACAGTTCGCCTTCCTCGCCATCGGATACGGGGTGGCCCGAGCGGTCGCGCAGTTCGACCTCGAAGCCGGGAACGGGGCGGCCGACGGTCCCCGGGTGGTTGTGCAGGAAGCTGTTGGCGCAGAACGCGTGCCCGGCCTCCGTCGAGCCGATCTGCTCCAGGACGGGCGCGCCGAGCAGCTCGGTGATCCGGCGGCCGAGATCGGCGGGCATGCCCTCACCCGCGGAGATCGCGGCCCGGACGGACGCGAAGCACGCCTCGTGGCCGTCCGCGCGCTCCGCAAGGAGGGCCGCGTACGCGGAGGGCACGGAGTAGAGCAGGGTCACCCGGTGCCGCACGACGAGGTCGTCCACGGCGGCCGGGGTCGGGCGGCGGTCGACCAGGACGGCGGAGGAGCCGGAGAAGAGTGGGAAGACGAAGGCGTTGCCGAAGCCGTAGGCGAAGAACAGCCCGGACACCGAGAGGGTGACGTCGTGCTCGGTGATCCGCAGCAGCCGTCTGCCGATGAGGTCGTGGTACGTCCGCGGGTCGCCGTGGCAGTGCACGACTCCCTTGGGCCGGCCGGTCGTTCCGGACGTGTACTGGATGTAGAGCGGCGTGTGGGCTTCGACCTGGTGGGCGGTGGTCATCGGCTCGGCGCCACGGATGAGCGCGATGAGCCGGTCTGCGCCGAGGCGCGCGCGGCGCGGGAAGCGCTCGTCGAGGCCCGGTCCGGTCACGCACAGTGCGGCTTCGGTGTCGTCGGCCATGAACTCCAGCTGGGGTGGGGTGAGTTCGGGGTTGACCAGGACGGCGACGGCACCGAGGCGGGCGGTGGCGAGGAAGGCCGTCACCCAGGCCATGGAGTCGGGCAGGGCGAGCAGCACCCGGTCGCCGGGGCCGACGCCGTGACCGGCGAGCACGGTGGCCGCGCGGGCGGCGAGGTCGTGCACCTCGCCGTGGGTCCAGGAGCCGTGGCCCTGGTGGAAGGCGGGCCGGCCGGTCCACCCGCGCCGCTCGGCGAGCTCGGCCAGGTGGGCGGCCAGATTGCCGGGCGCGCCGGTGCCGGCGGCGCTCAGGGTGGGCTGTGGTGCTGTCATCGGGTCCGCTCCTGTTCAGGGGCCGGGAGCGAGCCGTGTTCCCGGTGGGCGCGCATCGGCGCGGCGGCCTTGAGCAGCATCTCGTCGTACTCGGCGGCCGGGTCGGAGTCGAGGACGATCGCACCGCCGGCCCCGAGGTGCATCCGGCCGCCGGCGAACACGGCGGTGCGGATGACCATGCTGAGATCGGCGCCGCCGCCGCAGCCGAAGTAGCCGAGGGCACCGGAGTACACGCCGCGGGCCTCGGTCTCCAGCGCGTCGATGATCTCCATGGTGCGCAGCTTGGGCGCGCCCGTCATGGAACCGCCGGGG
The DNA here is from genome assembly GCF_032656585.1 of Streptomyces herbicida. Taxonomy (NCBI): domain Bacteria; kingdom Bacillati; phylum Actinomycetota; class Actinomycetes; order Kitasatosporales; family Streptomycetaceae; genus Streptomyces; species Streptomyces herbicida. The sequence continues at coordinate 110,727 of NZ_JAUYWJ010000010.1, read as the reverse complement.
AAGCAGGCGCGTACGCAGTCCACGGCGGCGGTGCCCTCGCGCAACCGTCCCTCGACGGTGGACACCAGCTGGTGCACGGTGGCGTACGTCTCGGTGGCCATGAGCCGCGAGACCCGTACCGTTCCGGTCTCGCAGACCCGTCCCAGGTCGTTGCGGAGCAGATCGACGATCATCAGGTTCTCGGCGCGGGTCTTCTCGTCCGTGGCCAGCGCGTCCCGCAGGCTGTCGTCCTCCTCCGGGGTGGTGCCGCGGGCGGCGGTGCCCTTGACCGGCCTGGCCTGTGCGGTGCCGTCCGGGGTGATCCGCAGGAAGCGCTCGGGCGAGGAGCCGGCCACGTCGAGCTCCCCGAAGCGCAGGAAGGCGGCGTACGGCGCCGGGTTGACGCGCCGCAGCACCCGGTAGAAGTCGTACGGGTCGTACGGTGCCGGGAGCCGGGCGGCGTTGGTGAGGCAGACCTCGTAACTGGTGCCCGCCCTCAATTCCTGTTGGCATGCCTCGATGTCCGCGAGGTAGGTGGCCCGGTCGCGCACCAGCCAGGGCTCGGCGGCGCGGGCGTAGGGGACAGACGTCGCGGCTGCGGCCGCCGGGTCAGAGGCGACGAAGGTGAGCTGGGCGAGGGTCTGGTCGAGCCAGTCCTCGGCCTCGCGCGCGGCCTGTGGGGTGTCCTCGGCCAGACAGACGGCGTAGGTGGCCTCCTCCTCGTGGTCCACGACGACCAGCCGGTCGGCGAACAGCCAGCAGGCGTCGGGGGTCTGGGCCTGGTGGCGGTTGGGGGAGCCGCAGTCGGCCTTCGTCTCGTAGCCGAAGTAGCCGACGTATCCGCCGGTGAAGTCGAAGGGCAGTCCGGCGCCGTCGACCCGCCGGGTCGCCAACTGTCGCTTGAGGTGGTCGAAGACGCTCGCCCGGACCTTGCGCGGCGGGCGTCCGGGCCGTTCGACCTCGCAGACGCCGGCGTCGACGTCGTACCGCACGAACTCGCTGAGCGGACCGGAGCCGTCTCCTAAGAACGAGAAGCGGGAGCGGCCCTGTTCGACGAGGGAGCTGTCGAGCCAGAAGGCCCGGGGGGCCTCGGCGTGGAGCCGGGTGAAGGCCGCCTCGGTGTCGACGGCGGTGGCGATGCTGCGGTGGTGCAGCCGGTAGGTGGGGGCGACGGACCGGCGGGGGCGGGGCATGGCCGCGGCGGTCGGGGTGATCGTGGTGTTCTTCGTACGGGTCCTGTGGATGCGTTCCGCCGTGAGGTTGCGGAAGTTCATCATCAGGCGGTGACCGTGGTCGGTGAGAACGGCCTCGGGGTGGAACTGCACGCCCCACAGGGGCCGGGTGCGGTGCCGCAGGCCCATGAGGACCCCGTCCTCGGCCCAAGCCGTGGCCTGGAGGGTGTCGGGCAGTGGCTCGGCGACGGCCAGCGAGTGGTAGCGCACGGCGGTGAAGTTCTGCGGGAGCCCGTGGAACAGGCCCTGCCCGTCGTGCCGTACCGCCGAGAGGTGCCCGTGCCGGGGCTGTGGCGCGGGCTCCACGCGGGCTCCTTCTCCCGCCGCGATGCCCTGGTGGCCCAGGCAGACGCCGAGCACCGGGATCGGGGACTGCGCGACGACCTGGGCGGCGATGCCGAAGTCCCGTGGCTCGGCGGGGTGTCCCGGCCCCGGCGACACCACGACGTTGTCGAAACCGCGCAGGTCGGGGAGGTCGTCGGCCGGGGTGTCGTTGAGGACGACCACCGGCTCCTCGCCGTTCACCTCGGCGATCAGCTGGAACAGGTTGTACGTGTACGAGTCGTAATTGTCGATGAGCAGGGTCTTCACCCGCTCACCTCCCTTGCGTCGTTCTCGGGCCCGGGCCGTACGGCGTTTGTGCCGGCCGCGCAATGCCTGCAGCGGCGGATACAGCCATTTCTCGAAGAAACGCTGAAGGCGCGGCATCAGAATCCAGGTGACGAGGGCCGTCACGCACAGGCAGAGCACCGGCGGGAAAACCGCGCTCATATTCACGAACCACATTTTCCATTTCGGTGGCGGGCGGGACGCCTCCGGCGCAGGGTTCCACGGACCACCCCCAGGCATGGAAGTCGGCCTCACGGCCCGTCATCACGTGATACGCCACCGTGACGGTTACGGGATTCCTGGTCACGCCATTGATTACGCACGACCGTCACTGCACGTTCATGCTTTCAACGAGCATTTTCGACTGTCCGGAACGCAACCCTTTGCCGGCTTTTCCGGGGCGTCTGCGGCATTCGAAGTTCGACCACCCGAACAAAAGCGACCGCCCCGGCCCGCCGTCCTTGGGGACGGGGCAGGCGCGGGGCGGGTGGTCAGACGAGGTGTGCGAAGACCACGAGGTTCTCGGTGTAGTCCCCGACCGACCGGTCGTAGTCGCCGGCGCAGGTGATGAGGCGTGCCTCGGCCCGGGCAGTGTCGCCGTACACCCGGTGGCTGGGGAACTGGTCCTTCTCGAAGGTCTCGGAGCTGTCGACCACGAAGGTCGCGTTCTTCCCGTCGGCCCGTGCCACCGAGAAGTGGTCCCCCGCCTCGAGCTCTCCGAGGTCGGCGAAGACAGCGGCGGACGTGGTCGTGTCGACGTGCCCGGCGATGATGGCGGTGCCCGCCTCTCCGGGCGAGACTCCCCTGGCGTACCAGCCGACGAGGTTCACGTCGTCCCCGGGCGGTGGCAGGAGCTGTCCCGACGGGCCGATGGTGAGGGTGGTGAAGGGGGCGTCCACGTCGATCTTCGGGATGAGCAGACGCGTCGGCGAGGAGCGGGGCAGGTGCTTGCCGACCGGGTGCGCGGTGGGCGAGGACCCTGCGGCGCGCGCTGCGTCGGACGGCTTGCCGTGACCTCCGATCACACTGGCGGCCACGAGCAGGATCGCGACACCCCACATCACCATGCGCATGCCGGAGCGGGCGTCCGGTTCGGCCGGCTCCGGTTCGCCGGGGGTCGCGGACGGAGAAGGTGCCATCGGACTCCACCTCACTAGGACACGGCAGCGCAGCGATCACGGCAGAGGGGAAGCCGACCGCCGGCACGGTGCGCACACGGCGGCGGCCTCGGCTCGGTCGGACGCGGGTCAGGAGGCCGGCCCGGCGACTCTCCTGCGGCGCAGCGCGTACATACCGGTGGCACCGACGGCCAGTACTGCCAGCCCGCCCGCGGTGACGCCGCCCGGTGCGGCGAGGCCGCCGCCTCCGGTGTGCATACCGCCGCTGGGCTTGTCGGTGTCGTCGCCCCACGAGTCCTTGCCGCGGTCGCTGTCCGACCCCTCGTCGCTGTCGTTGTCGGAGTCCTTGTTCTTGTAGGTCTCGGGGTCGTACTTGCTGTTGTCGCCGTCCGAGGCCCAGTCGTCGCTGCTCAGCATGGTGAGCGCACCGCCACCCGTGTGCATGCCGCCGCGCGGCTCGTCGCGGCTGCCGTCGTCCTCGTCCTCCTTGCTGTAAGAATCGCCCTTGCTGTGAGAGTCACCTTTGCTCTGGGAGTCACCTTTGCTCTGGGAGTCACCCTTGCCGTGCGAATCGCTGTCCTCCTGGCTGTAGGAGGAGTCGTCATGGCTTTCGTCACCTCCGGAGGCAAGGGCCCCGGGAGCGGCGATCGCGAGGGCGGCGGTCGCGGCCGCCGTGGCCAGGATCATGCGAGCAGAACGCATGTGGGAGTCCTTCCGCCGTGGCCCGGGCAGCCGACACTCCATCAGCTGGAATCACCCGGCCCCGACATGAACCACCGTCAGTCAGGCCCCCGAAGCACACCATCCGGGCCGCCCAGCCGGGTTACCAACACACCCCGGCCAGCCCCTTCTCCGCCGGGATCCCAGACACGGGTGGCGGTATGAATCAGGACGGCAGAAACCCGCTGGCCGAAGGACGGGTGGCGACCCGGCTCCCGGCCGCGGACCTGGACCGGGCCCGGCGCTTCTACGCCGAGAATCTCGGCCTTGACCCCGTCGACGAGCGGCCCGGCGGGCTGCTGTACCGGTGCGGAGGCGTGGACTTCGTGGTGTTCCGGTCGGCGGGCACTTCGCCCGGCACATTCACCCAGATGGCGTGGGAGGTCGACGACATCGAGGCCGTCGTGACGGAACTGAGGCGGCGCGGGGTGGTGTTCGAGGATGTGGATCTGCCGGGGCTCCGGACGAGGGACGGGATCGCCGACATCGAGGGGAACTACCCGAGCAAGGGCGCACGGGGTGAACGCGGCGCCTGGTTCCGGGACAGCGAGGGGAACATGATCGGCATCGGTCAGCCGGTCCGCTGAGCGGCGCGCGGGACTACTCCGTTCGAGTCGACGCCCCCGTTTTCCGGGCGCACGATGAAGTCAGGGGTAGTTCGCGCCGCGGGCCGGACGCGAGCCCGCGGTCGGCACGAGGAGGCAAGCCATGACCGTCGCCCCTACGCGAGGGAGGACCCGGAAACCGGTCACGCTCCCGCCCGGCGGAGTCGAATCGGAGAACCATCCGTGGCGCATACGTCTCGTCGAGCATCCCAAGCGCTTCGAGTCCTCCTTCTTCCGCGCGGCTAAGCGGGCCGCGCAGCAGATCCTGCGCGAGGTGAGCGACGACGACCTGCCCTACGGTCCGCGGCCGGCCGCCCCGGAGCACTGGGAGATGCACCACGGCGGCAGCCTCTGGGTCAAGGGGAAGAGCGGCTGGCGGATGTTCCGCGCCCGGGTGGGCATCGAGTGGAGCATGCAGTTCTGCGCGGAACCGGTGAAGGTCGACCGGCTCCGGCGGGAGGCGGCCGAACTCGTCGAGGCCTTCCCGCTGACCCTGCCCGCGCTGCGGGACCTGGGCTACGAGGAGGCGGAGCAACTGCTGCGCACCCCGGTCAAGGACGCCGACGGCGTCGAGGCCTGGACCGACTCCCTCTTCAACGCGTGCGTGCCGATGAGCCACGGCAACCACCAGGGGATCCTGCCCAAGGTGCCCGGCGAGCACCACTACCCCTGGCCGGTCAAGGGCGCGGACTTCGTCCGGTACGACGACTTCCAGCTGTGGGTGACCCTGCCCGACGGCACGCACGGCGCCGTCGCTCCGTTGGACCGGCGCGGCTCCGGCGACGGGCATGTGCGGCTGGCCTTCGTGCCCGAGGGCAGCGAGGCGGCCCCGGCGCTGGCCCGGGCGCAGGATCTCGGGCTGATGGCGGTGCTGCCGCCCAACAGCTCGGCCGCCCTCCAGGCGTTCTCGGCGCAGATCACCCCCGGCAGCCGCACCGCGGCCGGCACGCCGGCCGGCCACACGGCGCCACACGGCGGCACACACCCCCCGGGGGACCCGCGCTCCGCCTAGGGCCTGTCGCCCGAAAACCCGTATGCGGCGGCTCATCCGGTTCTGGGATCATGCCGAAATGAGTCACCCTCTCGAACATCTGGTCGTCCGGCACACCCACCGCATCCCCTCCCCCTCCGGTCCGGCAGGGGAAGGCGATGTGGTGGCACGTCAGTTCGACGCTGCGCTGATGTCGGTGGGCTTCAAACTCTCGGCGGACCTGCTGGCGCACCTGTCGGGACTGTCCGGGACGACGGTGGTCGACACGGCCGTACGCACCCTGGGCACCGTCCGCGAGATGGTCGGCGACCACGTCCGGCACAACGTGTACTTCATCGACTTCCCGCAAAACGTCCCGGACACGTTCGACTTCTGGATGGGCTGCGTCACCGAGGCGCTGGCCGACGACAGCGCCCGCGAACGTGTCATCGCCCAGCTGCGCAGCGGCGTGCTCGACCTGCTGACGCTCCCGTCGTACGGCAACTACCGGCACACCTATGCCGAGATGCTCGCCGCCCACGACGAGCTGATCGCGGCCGCCGGTGACCGGATGACGGTACTGCGCCCGGGCGGCGCCCCGGACGACGAGGTCACCGCCCTGTATCTTGCCCTGGCCGGAAGTCCCGCACCGCTGGGCGAGGAGCAGCTGCGTGACCTGGGGATCCTCGCCGGGCACTGCGTGGACGGCCCGCAGCCGGAGGCGATCCCGGTGCGGGAGAACCGCGCCCTGGTCAACCGCGCGCGGCTGGCAGCGGGCGCGGACCTCCTGCTGGACACCGTCACCGATGTGCTGCGCCTCGCCTGCGCGGTGTGCGACGGTGACGTGACCCTCCAGGAGCCGACCCGGTTCCGCGCGCTGGGCCGCCCCGTGCGCCGGGCACTGCTGGCGGGCCTCGACGCCGTCGTCGCCGCGGCTCCCGCCAAGCTCGCCGACGTCCACATGCACCGCGAGGCCTGGAAGCGTCTCGGCGAGCGCCTGCACCCGCACGAGTACCCGCGCATGCCGCACGCCGCCGACGTGTTCGCCGTCGCCCGCGGCGAGAAGGCGGCGCCGTCCCTCGACAGCCGCGTGGAGGAGCTGCTCGGCACGGGCGACGTGGCCGCCGCGGCGGAGCTGCTGACGTCCGCGCCGGGCAAGCTGTTCCGCTCGCTCGACCGGCTGCTGCGCACCGCCCGGACCCAGGACGAGCGCGATGCGGTGGTGGCGGCCGCGGAACGGGTCGCCCCCGAGGTCTTGGGCCGGGTGGTGCTGTCGGTCCGCGAGCACCTCCACAACCGCGCCGGGAACACGGCTGAGCGCCGGGTCTTCGTCAACCGGTTCGGGCGCGCCCATGTCGCCTCCGACGTGCGCCCGCCCCTGCCGAAGCAGGAGCGCGAGCACCTGATCACCGCGCTGGACGCGGAGGTACGGCGCCGTCTCCCGGACGTCGGAGACCTCCTGGTGGACCCCGGCATGCTCGACGTCGCGCTGCCGCTCAGCGGCAAGGCGACCGCGTCGGGTCTCGGCGTGCTGCCCCGCGGCTCGGTCACCCCGGTCGAGGGCGAACTGCTCCGCTTCTTCGTCCACTGGAAGCAGAGCGAGCGCCGCACCGACTTCGACCTGTCGGCGCTGCTCCTCGACGCCTCCTACCGGACCGTCACCTGGCTGTCGTACACCGCTCTGTCCTCCGTCGAGGGCGAGCACTCGGGCGACATCACCGACGCTCCCGAGGGTGCCTCGGAGTTCATCAACCTGCGTCTGGGCGCCGTGCGCGGCACCTTCATCGTCCCGCAGGTCGACATCTACTCCGGGGAGGGCTTCGAGGAGGTCGAGGAGTCCTTCTTCGGCTTCATGCTGCGCGAGGGCGAGCAGCGGGGCCGCCCATTCGAGCCGCGTACCGTACGCCTGAAGTCGGAGCTGCGCGGTCCGGGCCGGGTCGCGCTGCCGCTCGCCTTCCGGCGCGGGGACGACGGCCGGTGGCGGGCCAAGTGGCTGCACCTGTACCTCAAGGGCCATCCCTCCGCGAACCGGGTCGAGGGAAACCGGGTGACGGTCGCGACGCTGCTGCGGGGCGTCGTCGAGCGCGACCAGCTGACGGTGCGCTACCTGACCGACCTGATGACCGACGGTGGCACGGCGGCCACGCTGTGGGACGGCGAGACGGTACCGGAGGGTCCCGTCACCTTCATCGGCTTCGAACCCCCCGAGGGCCTGCACCCGGACTCCCGGATCCTCACCCCGAAAAACCTGCGCGACCTGATCCCCGCCTGACTGCTAGTGTCGATCAAGGCGAGGCCATGAACGGGCTTCCTTCTCAAACCACTCTGATACCAGCCCCTTCGCTCTCCTCGCCACGGGCCTCGTCGGCCTCGCCGACGAGGCCCGATGTGCAGGTGTCCGGTGGACTATGGTCGCTTGCGTGAGACTACGCCCCCACCAGCGCGAAGCCGTGGACGCGGTGGTACGCGCACTCCAACCGCCGGCAGGAGCCTCCCTGCCCCCGCGTGGGCTCAGGACCCAGGTCGTCATGGCGACCGGATCCGGGAAGACCCTCGTGGCGGTCCGCAGCGCCGAGGAGCTGCGCGCGGGCCGGGTGCTGGTGCTGGTGCCGTCGCTGGACCTGCTCGCCCAGACCGAGGCCGCGTGGCGCGCGGGCGGGCGCCGGGGGCCGATGATCGGGGTGTCCTCGCTCCGTGGCGACCAGGCGGTGTTCCCGAACACCACGGACGCGGGGGAACTGGTCGCCCGGGTGCGTCCCTTCGACAAGGTCACGGTCTTCGCGACGTACGCCTCTCTCGGTCTGGGAACCCTGGAGCGGGCGCACGCCGCCGGTCTGCCGGGCTGGGACCTGATCGTGGTCGACGAGGCGCACCGGACCTCGGGGCGGATCGGCAAGCCGTGGGCGGTCGTGCACGACAACGCGAGGATTCCGTCGCTGCGGCGGCTGTACATGACCGCGACGCCCCGGCTGTGGCAGCCGGAGGAGGACCAGCTGGAGCAGGGGGCGCCCGGTGAGCTGGTCGCCTCCATGGACGACGACGCGGACGGCCCCTTCGGCGCCCGGTGCCACACGCTGACCCTGTCGGCGGCGATCGACCGGGGGATCTGCGCGCCGTATCAGGTCGTGTGCGTGGACGTCACCGACACCCAGCTGCAGGCCGCCCAGCTGCTCGGCTTGGAGGGCCGCACGGACGAGATGCGCGGGGCCCGGCTCGCCGCTCTGCAGGCCGCGCTGGTCAAGGCGGCCGGCGAGGAAGGGCTGCGCCGCACGCTGGTGTTCCATCACCTGGTGCGGGAGGCCGAGGCCTTCGCGGCCGGTCTCCCGGCGGTCGCGGCACAGCTGCACGCGGCCGAGCCCCGCCGCTACCCGCGGACGGTGTGGGCCGACTGGCTGTGCGGCGACCACGCGCCTCAGCACCGGCGCCGGGTCCTGGACGACTTCGCCCGGGTCGGCGGCCGGGGCGACAGGGCGTTCCTGAGCTCGGTGCGGGTCCTCGGCGAGGGCGTCGACACCAAGCACTGCGACTCGGTGTACTTCGCCGATGTCCGCGGCTCCATGCCCGACCTCGTGCAGGCCGTGGGGCGCGCGCTGCGCATCCGGCCCGGTGAGGGCAAGACGGCGTCGCTGGTGGTGCCGGTGCTGCTCGGGCCGGGCGAGACCCCCGACAACATGCTCACCAGCCGGGCCTACGCGGGGCTGGCCCGGCTCCTGGAGGCGCTGCGCGCCCATGACGCACGGATCGTGGAGCGCCTGGCCGAGCCGCAGGTGTCCAGCCACTCCCCCAAGGGCCGCAACGTGGGTGGGGCGCGCGAGGAGCACGGTGACGCGGAACTCCCCGGCGTGAGCGCGCCCGCCAGGGCCCTGCTGAAGTTCTCCACTCCGCGTGATCCGGCACGGCTCGCCGCCTTCATCGAACTGCGGGTGATCAACCCGGAGCACGCGCACTGGCGGCGCGGCGTCGAGGCGGCCGGCCTCTACGCGCGCGTGCACGGCGACCTGCGTGTGCCGTTCACCTTCCGGGTGCCCGGGGGCGAGGAGGCGGAGGCCGAGGGGTGGCCGGTCTCGCTCGCCGGGTTCCCGCTCGGACAGTGGATCGCCGACGCCCGCCGCTTCCGTGCCCGCGGCACCCTCGACGACGACCGCGTCCGTCTGCTCGAGCAGCTCGGCATGGTCTGGTCCCACTTCGACCTCGCCTGGGAGGAGGGGCTCACCGCCGCCCGCGCGTGGGCGGCCGAGCACGGGCACCTGCTGGCGCCCCATGACGCCACGCACCAGGGGTTCAGGATCGGCATCTGGCTGAAGAACCAGCGGGCCGCCGCCCGGAGGGCGGCCGTGAGCGACGAGCGGCCGCAGGAGGACGCGACGGCGGCGGGTGCGCTGTCCGAGGAGCGCCGCGAGCAGCTCGACGAGATCGACCCCGCCTGGTGCCCCGCATGGACGGTGGAATGGCAACGCCGCTTCCATCTCACCCGGCTCCACCTGGAGGAGGGCGGGCAGCTGCCCACCGCCGCGGGCGAGGCCGTACGGCAGGGAGAGGACCTCGGCCGGTGGGTGGGCGCGCAGCGCCTCGGCTGGGACGGGCTGACCGTCGGTCAGCAGTGGCTGTGCGAGCACGTTCTGGGCATGGAGCCGGCCGCCGCGGAGGAGCGGCCGAGGCCACGTGTGTCGCACGCGGACGCATGGGCGGTCAATCTGGCCGCCGCCGCGCAGTTCTTCGAGCGCGAGGGCCATCTCGGCGTCCCGCGCAAGCACGTGGAGACCGTCACCGTCGGCTCCGGCGAGGACCGGCAGGTCAGGCTCGGCGCCTGGATCAGCAACCAGCGCAGCCGCGCCGCCGCACTCACCCCCGAACGGGTGCGGCAGCTGACCGACATCGGCATGCGGTGGGCCTAGGGCGGTACCGGGGTCAGGTCCGCGCGCCGGCCGACGGCGGTGAAGGCGAGTACGGCGTTCTGGCCGCCGAATCCGAAGGAGCTGCTCACCGCGTGCTCCATCCGGAGCGGCCGGGGCGCCTTGGCCACGACGTCCAGGTCCATGACCGGGTCGAGCGTGTCCAGGTTGGCGGTGGCCGGGACGACCTGGTGCCGGAGCGTCAGCACGGTACAGGCCGCCTCGATGGCGCCGGCGCCGCCGATGGCATGCCCGATGGTGCCCTTGACGGCGGTGACGGGCGGCGGGCGGCGGAAGACCTGGTGGAGCGCGTTGTGCTCGGCCGTGTCTCCCTGAGGCGTGGCCGCCGCAGGGAACGCCGTGGATTCACCAGCTGCACGAGCGGTGATTATCGCTGGCCCGTGCGCTTGTGCCCGCTTCGGCCACTCCGTTCGGCCGAGAGGCGAACGCGCTACCACCCGGATGCGGGAACGGTCCTGCCGGACCGGTCATGACGAGGGCCGCGGCAGCTGTCCGGGTCCGGCTCCTCAGTCCTCCGAGACGAGTCCCGCCGCGATGGTCGCGCCCAGTTCCCAGCACGCCTCGATGTCGGACTTGGCGGGCTCACCGGTCACGGTCACCGCGTCCGCCGTGCGCCGCCAGCCGAGGCCCGTGGTGATCGACTCGATCCCCCGTACGGCGCCTGTGACGTCGTTGCCGCCGTGCACGTAGTAGCCGAAGGGCCGGCCGCGGGTCTCGTCCAGGCAGGGGTAGTAGACCTGGTCGAAGAAGTGCTTGAGGGCGCCGGACATATAGCCGAGGTTCGCCGGTGTGCCGAGCAGGTAGCCGTCCGCGGCGAGCACGTCGGAGGCGGTCGCCGACAGCGCCGCCCGCCGCACGACCCGTACGCCCTCGATCTCGGGTGTCGTCGCGCCGGACACGACGGCCTCCAGCATCGCCTGGCAGTTGGGCGACGGCGTGTGATGAACGATCAGCAAGGTAGCCACACCCCGAACCCTGCCGTGGCGGCCCTTCCGCCCGCAAACGGCGGTGGACACCCCGGGGCGGCGCGGCGTCCGGGGCTCGTACGACGCTGGTCCCGGGCTCGTACGACGCTGTCAGCACCCTTGGATACAGTGTCCCACCTGGATCAATGGGGGGAGACGGCGTTGCGGATCACGATGGGGACCGTGCGGGGCGGACTGGCTCCTGTGCTGTTGCTGGCCGGCGTGCTGACGGGTTGCGGCGAGTCGTCGCAGGAGGACCCGAAGGCGACGGCGACGGCTCGGGCCGAGGGAGCGACGGGCTCGGCGGCCAAGAGGGGTGGCACCATCGGCGCCGCCGGCTCGGCCTGTGAGTTGCCGGTCACCTTCGACATCGCCAAGGGCTGGAGGGCCAAGGCCGTTGACTCCGGCGCGGCTTCGGGCGGTTCGGACGGCTCCGACGACGAGCGCGCGCAGGACGTCGCCGACGCCCTCCTCCATCAGGGTCCCGTCACCGCCGCTTGCGAGATCGACGCCAAGCCGGCCGGGAACATCGGCTTCCTGCGCGTGTGGACCGGCTCCACGGCCGACGCCGACGCGCGCACCGTCCTGCGGGCCTTCGTGGCTGCCGAGGACAACACGAGCAAGGAGAAGTACCGCACGTTCAAGGCCGGCGACCTCTCCGGCGTGGAAGTGGAGTACCTCTACACCAGCAAGCTCCTGGACGAGGTGAAGAAGGAACGCGCCCTCGCCGTCAGCACCCCGGACGGTCCGGTCGTGCTGCACCTCGGCGGGCTGGACACGGAGGAGCACGAGGCGATGCTCCCGGCGTATGAACTCGCCAAGCGCACGCTGCACGTGGCCTGAGCCGCGGTCTTCACTGCGGGCTCGTCGTCCTGCCCAGGCAGGCGCGGGGATGGCAAGGCCGTCCGCGGCGGACGTCACACGGAACGGCCTCCCATCCGGCGCAGCACCACGAAGCCCGCGATCACCAGCAGCGCGCCGATCCCGGCGGGCCACAGGTTGGCGCCCGTCTCCGCGAGTCCGCCCTGGGCCTGCGGTTGGGTCTGCACGGCGGCTGCCGAGGGGTCGTTCGCTCCCGCGGCCGGGGTCTGGGCGGCCTCACCGATCTCGGCGGGCTGGGTCGTCCGGCCGCCGCCCTGGCCCGAACCACCCTTGTCCGAACCGCTGTTGCCGGAGCCACCCTGGTCCGAACCGCTCGTGCCCGAGTCGGTCTTGTCGGAACCGCCCTTGCCGGAGCCGGAGTTTCGCGAACCGCCCTTGCCGGAGTGGCCCTTGTCCGAGGTGACGTGCGTGGGTGACGAGGAGCTGTACACCTGGGGCAACTCGCTGGCGGGAGCGGACGTCGTACCGTCGTCCGTCGGCTCGGCGGACGGCGGGTCGGCCGGGGCCTGAGAGGGCTGCTCGGTCGCGGTGTCGCCGGGAGCCGGCTCCTCACCGTTGCCGGGCGAGGCCGGGCTGGAGGCCGGCGGCTCGCTGGGGTTCCCGCTCGGGTCCTCACCGGGGTCGGCGCCGGCACCGCATGTGCGGCCGGAGTTGATGCAGTCGACCATCTGCTTCATCAGGTCCTCGTCGAAGACGTTGATGAAGTCGCCATGGTCCGTGACCGGCTTGTGCAGTTGCTCGGGGAAGGAGTCCACGGCGAACAACGGCACCGTCCGGCCGCCGTCCTGGAGGCTCGGCGCGTCGACGTCGTAGACGATGCGCTGCACCAGCTGCGGAATGGCCTGGAACCCGTTCGGGCAGTTGCCCTCGGCGTCGGCGAATGCCACGTGGGTGCGGTGGTTGGCGCTGTCGATGTTCCGGCCGTCCCAGCAGCTCTGGAACTTGAACGAGCGCACGACGTCACTGCCGGACGGGCACAGCGGGTACTTGTCCTTGAGCTGCCGGTCCTCGAACCCGGTGCAGCTCCACGACGCGTTGGCGTTGGCGGGGCCGTTGACGAACGACTTGGCGTCGCCGGTGATGATGCGCAGCAGGCGCGGCATGGCCGTGACCTTGCTGCGGGGGTTGCCCACGAAGGTCAGCGTGACCTGCTTGGGCGTGACGATCTGACCGGCGTTGCCTTCGGTTCCGCCGCCGGGGGCGCCGGCGTCCCGCTCCTGCTTGCCGTTCTGCAGGCGCAGCACTGGCCAGTAGTACGTGGACCTGTCGCCCTTGTCCGCACAGCTCGTGTCGCCGTTCGCCAGGTCGTCGTCGCTGGCGAAGGCGTTGTTGTCCTGGTTTCCGACGTAGTCGTGGAAGTGGTGGGCACCGTTGGAGACACCGGGGGCGACGATCACGTTGTCGGAGTTGAACACGCCGTTCGCGTTGACGCCGCAGCTGCTGCTGAAGGAGCCGCGGGAGGCGTCGGACTGCGGGGCCGGGGTCTGCACGTTGGGCTGGACGGAGGTGATGTCCGCGTAGTCCGCGGCCACGGGGCCGTTGCCGGCCTGGCCGCCGTTGCCCTGGCCGCCCCCGTTCTGCCCCTGGCCGCCGTCGGCCGGGTTCTGACTGGCGGCGCCCTGCCCCGTGCTGCCGCCGCCCTGGCTCTGGTTGCCGGAAGGCTGCAGCGTGCACGCCGCCATGTCGTCCAGACCCTGCGGGCGGTCCCCCACCTGGTCGATGGCGTCCGAGATCTGTCCGATGGCCTCGGCGCGCTTGTCCTTCAGCGGGTTCATGATCGCGTCGTCGGCGGACCCGGAGTTCTGCTGCTGGGACTGCCCCCACTGCTGCAGTTGCTGGTAGGCCGCGGCAACCTGCTGGTCGAGGAGGGCGAGTTGTTTGTCGACGTCCTCCCTCGCCCCGTCCGGCACATCGGTCAGCCGGCTGCCCACGTCCGGGCAGTCGATCGTCGCGCCGGCGGCCAGCACCCGGCCGGTCTGGCTCGACTGGTCCGAGCCGCTCTCGGTGGCGGAGGCGTAGACGTTCGCCGCGATCAACCCCCCTCCGCCCAGCATCAGTGCGACCGCTGCGAAGGTCGCGCGTCGTGCGCCTGTCGGGCGTCTGCGCGTATTGCGTCCCACGGAAGTACCCCTGGTCTCGTCGAGGCCGGCTCGGCATGGAAGTCCCCCGCTCCATACGGACCCGGAGGCGACCGTGTTCAACCGCCCCAAAGATTCATCGCAACCTCACAGAGAACGCGGCGATCCGAGTCGGAACGTCACGACTTGCCGGGCCAGGGAGGAATGCGCCATTCGCCGACAGCGTCCCCGCCGCGACAACTCGAGGAGAAATACTCGCCAAGACGGATGATGCGGGGATCGACCACTCGGCGGCGTTCCAGGCCCTGCCCGGCAAGGCGGCACTGCTGACACCCGAGTTGGTGTACGCGGACGCCAACGAGGAGATTCTGCGCCTGTTCGGACGCAAGCGCGAGGACCTCGCGGGCCGGCATAGTGCGCTCAGCGCCGCCTCCCGCGTCGCCCAAGGCCCCGCACGGGCTCTGAACGCGCTCGGCAGGTGCACGCATGTGGTCGACGGCGCCGGCCCTTCCGCCACTACCGGGATGCGGACCCGGAGGCCCTCGCCGATGCCGTGCTGCGGGAACTCCTGCCCACGGAAGGCGCGACCGACGACACCGCGTTGATCGCCGTACGGCTCTGAGTCACCGAGGACCCCTCAGTACCGAACCTCCAAGCGAATATCACAAATACGTATCGGACATTTCACACGTCAACCTTCACACGAGGCGCACAAGTTGGTTAGGTTGACGACCAGGCTGCACGGCTCCCCCCGGCGAACCCCGCCGGGCCGCGTGGCCTCCGCCGAGTCCGGGCCCTTTCGGGGCAGCCGGAGCCGGGGACCCAACCGACATTGGGGTGAATCGGCCCAACTGCCCACCAGGGCATGGCCGTAGGGCACGCCTTCCGGAATCGACCGCCCGAACCCGACAGCTAACTCGGTAGGCGGAGTACGGAAGGAGTACGTCTCCCATGGCGACGGAGAGCCGTGACGAGGTTCGGCAGCGGATCGACAACCTCTACGACCGGGCCGAGAACGCCACGGGGAACTACAACGCGACCCGCGCGATGTCCGCGGGGAAACGTGGCCGCGGAGTTCCGCTCCGCAAGCGGCCGGGCGGGGACACCGATCCCGAACTCGACAGCGTGACCCGTCAGTGGTTCGACGCGGCGCGCTCCAAGCTGGGTCCGACCGTGCCCGCCGTACTGCCCGCCGACCGTATGCCTCAGCAGCGCTCGCCCGGGAATCGTGGCGCCGCTCCGGCACGGGGCGGCTTCCCCGGTGCCGAGCCGGAGAAGGCCGCCCGGTCTCTCCCGCCGGAGCTGACCGCCGGGTTGAGCGGTCGTCCCGTCGCGGAGCTGACCGGTCGGCCCGTGGCCGAGTTGCCTGGTCGGCCCGTGGCCGAGTTGCCCGGTCGGCCCATCGCGGAGCTGACCGCGCGGCCCGTCGCGGCACTGCCCGCCGTGCCCGAGCCGCGGCTGGAGCTCGAGGCGGCCCCCGGCGCACTGCTGCCCGCGCCCGCCGCCGGGCCGCGCCGGCCCTCGCCGGCGGACTCCAAGGGGCAGAACCAGCGAAAGCTCACGGCCGCGCGCGACCTCCTGAGCCGCCACGCCGCCCGGAGCAGCGCCCCGATCGCGGCGATCGAGTCCCGGCCGGCCGCCCAGGAATCCTGGTTCCCGCAGGAGACCCTCGGCACGACGGACTCCTTCACCACCGGCACCCTGCCCGTCCAGCAGGCCGTCCCCGGCGCTGCCCCGGCCCCGTTCGCCATGGACGCCCTCACGGACACGGACTCCTTCGCGACCGGCTACCTGCCCATGCAGACAGACATGACGGGCACCGTGATCGGCACGGGCGCGCTCACCCACGCGGGGAGCTACGCGACCGCCCCCCTGCCCGCGCAGACAGGCATGACGCCCGCCCCTGTCGCCATGGGCGCGCTCACCGACACCGGAACCTTCACCACCAGCCCCATGCCCGCACCGGCAGCCATGCCCGCCGTCACGGCCGCCCCCTACGCAACCGGCTCTTTTGCAACCGACGCCTACGCAACCGACCCCTACACAAGCGGCTCCTTCACAACCGGCTCCTTCGCCACCGGCGCGCTGACGGACACCGGTTCCTTCGCCGCTCCCGTTGCCCCGGTCGGCGCGGGCAGCGTGCCGGAGGCGGCGTACGGCGGCAAGGCCATGAAGGCGCTCGCCTTCGCCCGCGCGCAGATCGGCAGGCCCTGTGTCTGGGGTGCGATGGGGCCGGGCTCGTACGACTGCTCCAGCCTCACCCAGGCCGCGTGGAAGGCCGCCGGGGTTGCGCTGCCGCGTGCCGCGGCGGAGCAGGCCGACGCGGGGAGCCCGGTCGCGATGGCCGACATCCAGGTCGGTGACCTCGTCGTCTTCTTCGACAACGCGAGCCATGTCGGTTTCTGCACCGGCAACGGCATGATGATCCACGCGCCGGGGCCGGGATCGTACATCCGCGAGGAGTCGATCTACGGCGCCGGGGAGTCGGCGATCCACCGGGTCATCCGGCCCGCGTGAGGCACGAGGGCGCGGTCGTACGGGGCGCGACTCACCCGCGTCGGCCGCGCCGACTCTCGTAGTGGTCCAGGAGAGTCTCCTCGATCGGGCGGTAGGTGATGCCCAGGTCGTGCACGCTCCTGCTGTTGTCGACCCGGAAGCGGATGCCGAGGTGCTTGCGGATGTAGTCCTGGGTCAGGCCGAAGGCGGGGCCCAGGATGCGCACCGGCCAGTGCGGGAGCGCGGTGCGCGGCAGGCGGAGGTCCCGGGGACGGCGGGTGCGGATGATGCGGGACATCTCGTGGAAGGACGTCATGGTCTCGGCCGCGACGATGTAGCGCCCCTTGGCGTCGGGGTTCTCCGCCGCCGCTATGTGCGCGTCGGCCACGTCGCGTACGTCCGCCGTCGTGAAGCTGAAGTCCGGGGCGCCGTAGCAGAAGTAGCCCTTGAACAGCTCGTCGAGCAGGAACAGGCTGCCGGACTCCGACGCCGGGGTGAGTGAAGGGCCCAGGATCAGGCCTGGGTTGATCGCGACCATGCGCCAGCGGTCCTGGGCGGCCTCGGCCTCCCAGGCGGCGCGTTCGGCCACAGTCTTGGCGTAGTGGTAGGGGTTGTCGGCCACCGTGCTGGTGGTGTTGAAGTAGCGCTCCGAGAGCACTTGGTCGTCCATGTCGAGGACGTCCGCGTAGTCGCCGAACATCGCCCCGACCGTCGAGGTGAAGACCAGTGTCTCGACGGTCGGCGTCCGCTCCACGCTCCCCAGGACGTTGCGGGTGCCGAGCAGGGCGGGGTCCACCATGTCCCGTTGGCCGTCCTCGATCTTCTCCGGCATGAAGAACGGCGACGCGACGTGGAAGACGACGGAGCAGCCGCGCACGGCCTCGTCGAAGGAACCCTCGGCCAGCAAGTCGGCCTGGAAGAGGGTGAGTTGGCCGGGGAAGGCCTCCTGCAGATCCCACAGCGGCCGTACCTTCGCCGGGTTCGCGGTGTTGCGTACGGTGGTGTGGACCCGGTATCCCCGTTCCAGCAGGCGCCGTACGAGATGGCTGCCGACGAACCCGCTGCCGCCGGTCACCACGACGGTCGTGTCCCCGCGTCCACCCACGCTGTCACTCCTCGGTTCCGGCCGGCGGTTCGTCGTGGAGCGGGATGATCCCGGCCCCGGGTCCAGCCTCGGGCACGCCCAAGACCGGTGTCCACCCGCCTGCCGCGCACCCCGCGACCTGCACATCTCCCCAGGGGCATAAGATCGGCTTATGGGGTCATAGACCGGACCCGCGTACTAACTTAGGGCTGCCTTAGCTTAGGCTTCCCGTTCGAGTCGCCTGTTATCGCTCGAAGGGAACCTGATCATGCCGCGCCCCCTGCGGGTAGCCATCGTCGGAGCCGGCCCCGCCGGGATCTACGCCGCCGACGCCCTGCTCAAGTCCGAGGTGGCCGCCGAGCCCGGCGTCTCCATCGACCTCTTCGAGCGGATGCCCGCCCCCTTCGGCCTGATCCGCTACGGCGTGGCTCCCGACCACCCCCGCATCAAGGGCATCATCACGGCCCTGCACCAGGTGCTCGACAAGCCGCAGATCCGCCTGTTCGGCAACGTCGACTACCCGACGGACCTCAACCTCGACGATCTGCGCGCCTTCTACGACGCCGTGATCTTCTCCACCGGCGCGATGGCCGACCGCGACCTCTCCATACCCGGCATCGACCTCGCCGGCTCCTACGGCGCCGCGGACTTCGTCTCCTGGTACGACGGCCACCCGGACGTGCCGCGCACCTGGCCGCTGGAGGCCGAGAAGGTCGCCGTCCTCGGCGTCGGCAACGTCGCCCTCGACGTGGCCCGCATCCTCGCCAAGACGGCCGACGAGCTGCTGCCGACGGAGATCCCGCCGAACGTCTACGACGGCCTGAAGGCCAACAAGGCGCTGGAGATCCACGTCTTCGGCCGCCGTGGGCCGGCGCAGGCGAAGTTCAGCCCGATGGAGCTGCGGGAGCTGGACCACTCCCCCAACATCGAGGTCATCGTCGACCCCGAGGACATCGACTACGACGCGGGCTCGATCGAGACGCGGCGCGGCAACAAGCAGGCCGACATGGTCGCCAAGACCCTGGAGAACTGGGCCATCCGCGACGTCGGCGACCGGCCGCACAAGCTGTTCCTGCACTTCTTCGAGTCGCCCGCCGAGATCCTCGGCGAGGACGGCGAGGTCGTCGGCCTGCGCACCGAGCGCACCGCTCTCGACGGCACCGGCAACGTCAAGGGCACCGGCGAGTTCAAGGACTGGGACGTCACGGCCGTCTACCGCGCCGTCGGCTACCTGTCCGAGAAGCTGCCCAAGCTGCCCTGGGACCTCGACTCCGGCACGGTCCCGGACGAGGGCGGCCGTGTCATCGAGGAGGGCGGCGCGCACCTCCAGTCCACGTACGTCACCGGCTGGATCCGGCGCGGCCCGGTGGGTCTGATCGGCCACACCAAGGGCGACGCCAACGAGACGGTGTCCAACCTCCTGGACGACTTCGCCAACGGTCGTCTGCACACGCCCGCCTCGCCCGAGCCGGAAGCCGTGGACGCCTTCCTCGCCGAGCGGGACGTCCGCTTCACCACCTGGGAGGGCTGGTACCGCCTCGACGCCGCGGAGAAGGCGCTGGGCGAGCCGCAGGGCCGCGAGCGCGTGAAGATCGTCGAGCGTGAGGACATGCTCCGGGAGAGCGGGGCGTAAGTCCTCCGGACGGGGCGGGGGCGGCGGCAGGTGGCCGCCGGCCCCCGCTCGTGTGTCACTCCTGCATGGCCCGGGCGAACCGTTCGTGCAGCGGCACAGGTGACAGGAGCCGGGTGAACGGGCCGCGCGCGTCCTTGCCCACGACCCCTGCCAGATGCGTGGACAGCTTGCGGCTCTCGACCGGCGCGTGGCGCGTCCAGGGTCTGCCACTCGCCCGGGAGGAACACCGTGCGTCCGGCCCGGGCCCTTCGGCCGGTCTCCACCGCGCCGACGGCCACCAGCTCCGCCTGGGCGGCCTTGTGGCGGGCGGCCGTCCAGCCGTTCCAGCGGCGGACATTGCGGTCCGTGGGCCGGGCGAGCGCGCGACGTTGCAGGTGGAGGGCGGCGGCGTAGGGGCCGACACCGAGTGCGCGGGAGGTCTCGGCGACGAGGTCCGGCGCGCTGAGGGCCGGGGTGGCCTCGTAGCCGCCCGCGGGCACCGGGGGGCTGCCGCTCTGGCCGCCATTCGGTCCAGCCCGTCGAGCAGCGCCCCGGTCTTCTCCAGGCGCTCCGGCAGCCATGGCAGCGCCGGCCGGTCGTACAGGGCGAACGCCCCCTCCAGGTGCACCGGTTCGGCCAGTGCCGGACGCAGAAACACATCGGCCCCAGGACGGCGACGGCGACGGCGAACAGGACGTCGTCCACCGCCGTGGACAGGGTCCCCCCGTCGTGGAGCGGTTGCGGACACGGGAGCACGACGCCCTCGTACGGCCGGAAGCCCGCGTCCCCGGCGGCGAACCCGGCGAGGGACTTGTCCCTTGCCCATCTCGATGAGCGTTCCGTGGTCGTCCAGCCGTGCCCGCAGCCGCTCGTACAGTTTCAGCGCGCCTGCGGCGGCCGGGTCGCCTGCCGGGGGCTCGGTCAGCGCCCAGGCGATGACGGAGGCCGCCTCGTGGTGCGCGGGCCGGGGTGACGGGCAGCCACTCCCCGGGCGAGCCGTCCGGACCGGCACGGTGCAGGAGGCCCCCCGCACGGCCGCCAGCGAGCACGACCCCGCTCCCCTCGGCGGGCTCACGTCCTGCGGACAACTCCAACGGCCCTGTCCCGGAGGTCTGTTAACGTCCTTCGGTGTTCTCCCTCCGTGAACCCGCCCTCTTCACCCGCCTGCGCGACGCACGGCGGGTGCTCGTCGTCGGAGCGGGCGGCGGTTTCGACGTCTACGCCGGGCTTCCGCTGGCCCTCGCCCTGCGGGCGGAGGGCAAGGAGGTGCACCTGGCGAACCTGTCCTTCGCCGATCTGTACGGCCTGGACCTCGATGTCTGGATGGACCAGGACGTCGCGGCGGTCCGCCCGGACACACCGCTGCGCGGCGACTACTTCCCCGAGCGGGCGCTCGCCCAATGGCTCGCGGCGCAGGAGCTGCCGTCCACCGTGTACGCGTTCGCCCGCACGGGTGTCGGCCCGCTGCGGGCCGCCTACCGGGCGCTCCTCGCGCACCTGGGCGGTGTCGACGCGATCGTGCTGGTGGACGGCGGGACGGACATCCTGATGCGGGGCGACGAGCACGGGCTGGGCACGCCGGAGGAGGACATGGCCAGCCTGGCCGCCGTGGACGGGCTCGACGAGGTCCCGCACCGGCTGGTGGCGTGCCTGGGCTTCGGAGTGGACGCGTATCACGGCGTCAACCACTCGCTGGTCCTGGAGAACCTGGCCGCCCTCGACCGCGAGGGCGCTTATCTGGGCGCGTTCTCGCTCCCGCGGGAGAGCCGTGAGGGCGCCCTCTACCTCGACGCGGTGGCCCACGCCCAGCAGTGCACGGCGAGCCACCCCAGCATCGTCCACGGCTCCGTCGCCGCCGCCGTGCGCGGCGACTTCGGTGACGTCCGCTTCACCGAACGGACCAGGAACACCGAGTTGTTCGTCAACCCGCTGATGGCCCTGTACTTCTGCGTGGACCTGCCCGGACTCGCCCGGCGCAATCTCTACCTCGACCGCCTGACGAAGACATCCCTGATGCGGCAGATCAGCACGGTCATCGCGGAGTTCCGCGACGAGCTGCCACGGCAACGGCCGCCCCGGGCCTACCCGCACTGACGGGTGACGACAACCGCCCATGGCACGCCGAGCGAACAGGGCCCTCCCCTAAGCGGATGGGCGGGCGGGCCCCGTTCGCCGGACCCATTGTCGTGGTCCGGACAGGTCACCGGCATGAGTGAACAACGATCACGTGAAGTGCGGCATACACACCCCGAGTGCGGCGCACACTTCCCGTGTGCGCCGGTCCGGTCCCGGGGTACCGCGCCCCGGCGCTCGGGTCCCGCCGCGGGCAGCCCCCGCCGACGCACCACGATCGCCGAGAGTGATACTGGAAGGCCCACCCCGCCCCCGACGCTGATTGGCCCATGTCGAACTCCGCAACCGACAGCCCCACGATTCCCGACACGGTGTGGCAGGCCCGCGGCCGCCACGTCGGCCCCGCTGCCGAGGACGACCTGCGGCGGAACCTGCGCCGGCTCAAGGACAGCGAGGTCCTCGACGACTTCACTGAACCGACGCCGTCCGACGACGACCCGGAGCGGGTCTTCGAGGCGCGCTGGCGCGTCGCCGACGAGGTGACGGTGCGGGCCCGCCTGACGCTCGCGCCCCCGCAGGAGCAGGAAGAGGGGCGGGTGTGGCAGCTCCTGGCCGAGGCGGAACGCCCCTGGAGCGAGTGGTGGCCCTCCCCCGCCGCCATGTTCTGGCCCGAAGCGGACGACGCCTCCTGGGACCACCACCATGCCGTGGCCGATCTGCGCCTGGGCGGTGTGAGCCCCCTCCCCTCCGACGAGAAGGCCATGCGGCGCGTCATCCGGAACGCCGCGCGCGAGACTTGGTCCGTCAATGTCGTCGTGCACGAGGCCATGACCCCGGACGAGCGCGGCCGGCAGCCGCTGGCGCATCTGCTGCCGCCGGGGCTGCGGCACCGCGTGGTGGAGCACCGTGCCGCGCCGCAGCAACTGCGCGCCGTCAACTGGGCGCTGCGCGACCTCGGCGTCTGGGTGCCGCGCGGCGGAGCCGTGATCGTGCCCCCGGTTCCGGCACCGGCCGGCTACGACGGCCCGGAGTACTCGGTGCGCAGCGTGTTCCTGGACGGCTCCGAGCCCACCGAACTGCTGGACGTGCTGCGGCGCTTCGAGGCCGTGGCGAAGCCGGTGCCGCAGGGCGTCGAGGAGGCGCTGACCGGGCTGCGCGAGCAGTGGAGCCTGCTGACCCTCGAGGAGGAGCTGGCCCGCGAACGCAGCCTCGTGGCCAGGTACGCCGAGGCGCTCGAGGCGATGACCAAGTCCCGGGACCTCTACCGGGACGCCGCCGAAAAGGCCCACGAAGCCCTGGCCGCCTACAAGGACACCCCTGCCCCGCCCGCCGGGCAGCCCGGTGCTCCGGCGGCCTCCCCGTTCCGGCAGCTGACACGTACCTTCGAACGGCTGACGGGCAATGCCAAGGGGCTGCGCCCGACTGCTACCCCCGCCGATCCCTCGCGGGACGGGGACGACAGCGGCGAGGCCGACCGGGCGTCGTAGCCCTCGGGGAGGCGACAAAGCGGCCGGGACCGGGAAGACGAAGAGGACCGGGCACGCGAACAGGACCGGGTATGCGAAGAGAAGCAAGCGGGCCCGGCACGCCCCCGGAGGTCAGGAGGCCCCATGGACACCACCACGACCGTGCTCCTGGTCGCCGCCGTAGTCGCGGCGGCCCTCCTCGTCGTGGCCGTACGTCTCCTGGTGCGCCTGGTCAGTGCCCGGCGGACGCTGCGGCGGGCCGGACTGCCGACGGGGCCGCGCTGGGTCTTCTGGGGTGCCGTCCTCTATCTGGTCCTGCCCACCGATCTGCTGCCCGACCCGGTATATCTGGACGACATCGGAGTCCTGCTGCTGGCCCTGCGCTCCCTGCGCGCCGCCCGCACACTGCCTACGGACGGGGCCGAGTCCTGAAGCGGCTCACCCGCCAGGCCCTCGTGTGCCTCATCATGGGGTGATGCAACCGACCTTCACCGGTGTGTCCGGTCTCTCCGCCACGCCCGAAGTCGCCGTGGTCATCGATGTGATGCGCGCGTTCACGGTGGCCGCCTGGGCCTTCCGGCGCGGGGCGGAGAAGATCGTCTTCACCGGCACGCTCGACGAGGCCCTCGAGCTGAAGGCGCGCA
The DNA here is from genome assembly GCF_032656585.1 of Streptomyces herbicida. NCBI lineage: Bacteria > Bacillati > Actinomycetota > Actinomycetes > Kitasatosporales > Streptomycetaceae > Streptomyces > Streptomyces herbicida. The sequence continues at coordinate 87,281 of NZ_JAUYWJ010000010.1, read as the reverse complement.
ACCCGGGCTGGCTGGCCTTCCAGGACGGCCCGCCGGTGCCGGGGTTCGACCTCGCCAACTCACCGGCCCGGCTGCGGTCGCTCGACGTCGCGGGCCGCACGGTGGTGCAGAAGACCACCGCCGGGACCGTGGGCGCCCTGGCGGTGGCCGACGCCCGGCTCCTGTTGTGCGCGAGCTTCGTGGTGGCAAAAGCCACGGCGGAGGTGCTGCGGCGCGCGCGGCCGCACGCGGTCACCTACGTGGTCACGGGGGACGGCGGACGTGCGGAGGAAGACCTGGCGTGCGCGCAGTACATCGCGGCACGAGCCGTGTCCGGCCCGGCCGACGCCGCGCCGTTCGTCGACCGGGCCAGACGCTCGGAAGCCGCCGCACGCCTCGCCGACGGGGTGCGCCGCGGCTGGCAAGGTGTCCACCCCGAGGACGTGGACCTGTGCCTCGAGGTGGACACCTTCCCGTTCGCCATGGCGGCGGTCCGCGAGGACACCCACCTGGTCCTGCGCCCGGTGAAGAACGGGTCGCCGCGCTGATGTGCCCGGTGCCGTCAGCGCGACCGCAGTGTCTCCGAGGGGAGTTCGCCGAAGCGGACACGGTACTTCTCGGCGAACCGGCCCAGGTGGCCGAAACCCCAGCGGTAGGCGACCTTGCCCACGGTCGTGGCTTCGGGGTCGGCGGCAGCGAGTTCGGCGCGGACCCGGTCCATGCGCACGTCCCGCAGATAGGTCATGGGCGAACTGCCGACCTGCCGGCGGAACACCTCCTGCAGCCAGCGCGCGCTCACCCCGGCGAGGTCCGCGAGTTCCGTGGTGGTGTAGGGGTGCTCCGGCCGGGCGTGGATGGCGTCCACGACGCGCTTGACCGGGCGGGCGAAGCCGCTCGGGACCGGCCGGTCCAGAGCCTCCCGGTAGGCGTGGTCGGTGGCCAGCAGCAGTCCGGTGAGCAGCGAGTCCCGCATCCGGGCGGCGAGCAGCGGCTGCCGCAGGAGCCCGCGCTCGTCCATGGTCTCGTCGACCACCAGCCGCAGCAGCCGCGCCCAGGTGCGGCCCGGGCCGGTGGTGAGGTCCATGGTCGGTGCCAGCCGCAGCGAGGGGCCGACGGCGTCGCCGGTGAGTGCCTGCAGGTGCCGCACGAGCGCGCGGGGCTCTATCTTCACGGCCAGCAGTCGGCAGTGGCGGCCCCATCGATCCAGCGTCGTCCGCCCCTCAGGCTGAAACACCCCCGCCCGCGCGGGGCTGGCCACCGCCACGTCCCCCGCGGCCTGCCGCCAGGCCAGGTGGCCCGTCAGAGGGACGTCGACGTGGTAGGCGCCGAGGTCGTCGAAGCGCATACGGACGTCGGCGCCGCAGCGCAGCTCACCGAGGGTCAGCGGGCCTAGCCGGGCCATCTCGAAGTCCACGTCGAGGCTCTCTCCCGGCTCCAGCAGGTCCATGACGGTGTCGTAGAACATGGCACCGATCGCGGCACGGGCCTCGTCGAGGTCCGCCGTGCGCAGAGTAAGACGTATACGTGCCTGGTCCGTGCGCTTCCGGAAGTCAGCGGTGTCCGCCACGGGGCGCGGCCTCCTCTCGACGACTGGGCCGACCCGTTGTGCCAGCCTAGGGGCCGGATCCCGAGCGGGATACAGGGCGGTCGCGGCCCCGACGACCTCCGCACACTGCCCGCGCCCTCCTGTCACACCTCGCACCAACCCCACACGGCACCGGACCACCCGCGCGGCGGCCCGCGAGGAGGCCGGAGCGGAGGCGTGCGGGCGCGGCTGTCGCATCCTGTCCGCCCAGGTGCGTTCCGCGGGCGTCGTGACGCATTCTTGCTGTGTCACCCACTCGGGCGGCGCACGGACGAGGTAGGACCGATGGCTGGGAGCGGGGAGCACGCAGGCCGGACGCGCGGAACGCTGGCCGCGCTGCTGGTCGACGCCTCCACCCGGGCACTCGACGCGGCCGACGGCCGCGTCGGGGGCGTATACCTGCGCTCCGGCACCCCTGGCATGCTGCGCCTCGCCGTGCTCGCGGGGCTCCCCGGTCAGCTGTTCCGCCCCTGGTGGCGGCTGCATGTGAACGCTCCGTTCCCCGTCGCCGACGCCTATCGGCTGGGTGTTCCGATCACCCTGGCGAACGCCACCGAGACGGTGCGCCGCTATCCGCAGTTCGCGGCCGGTCTGCCGTTCCAGTTCGGGTCGGTCTACGTGCCCGTGCCGGGAACGTCGACGCCGTACGGCGTGCTCGCGGTGCTGCGTCCGTCGGCCCTGGACTCGGTCGACGAGATACCCGGCCAGGAGATCCTCACCCAGCTGGCCGAGGAACTGGGGGCCGGGATGCGCGGCCTCGCCGAAGGGGACGAGCCGTCGGTTCTGTGGGACGGCGAGCCGCTGTGCGTGCGGCCTCCGGCGGCGCGTCCCACCGTGGGGCGCGTCGGGCGGTTCACCTGGGATCCGGCCAGCTCGTCGGTGACCGTGGACGACCGGCTGCACGAGCTGCTGGGGGTGCCGCCGGGGGACTTCGCCGGCACCGCAGAGGCGCTCGCGGACGCCATCGCGCCCGCCGACGCGCGCCAGCTGCTGGCCGCGCTGAGCGACACGGCAGCCGGTAAGCCCCCGCCCGCACCGCTCCAGGTGCGGGCCGAGGACGGCACCCCGCGGCTGCTGGAGCTGTGGCCCCCGCCGAGCCCGGCCGACCCGTGCGTGGTGAGCGGGATCGTCCTCGACCCGGGTCCTGCGCCGTCCGCCGACGGTGCGGCCGACCTGCTCCCGCAGGGGGTGTTCTGCCTGGACCGGATGGGTCTGATCGTGTACGCCAACCCGGCCGCGGAACGCCTGCTGGGACCCGGCCGCACCGAGCTGCTGGGCCGCCCCCTGTGGGAGGCCCTGCCCTGGCTGAACCAGCCCCCGTACGAGGACCATCTCCGTGGCGCCCTGCTCTCCCCGGACCCGGTGTACTTCCATGTCCGGCGCCCGGCCGACGGCGAGCCCGACTGGCTCGCGCTGTCCCTCCATCCCGGCCCGGACATCCTCACCTGCACCGTCGTACCCGCGAACCGCCTGGACACCCCGGTCGGCCTGACGCCCCTCGACCCCGTGACGGCCGAGGCGCCCGGCACCGACCCCACTGTGGCCGCGGGCCCCTCGATGGCCCCGCTGTACCGGCCGATCGCCCTGGCCATCGCGCTGACCGACGCGGTCACCGCCCGCCAGGTGTCGGCGGTCGTCACCCAGGAACTGCTTCCCGCGTTCGACGGCCGCCGCCTCGCCATCTATCTGTTGCAGGAACGGCATCTCTTCCTGGCCTGGGAGACCGGCTTCCCGCAGGGCTTCCTCGCGCCCTTCGAAGGCGTCGGCCTCGATGCCCATCTGCCCGGTGTGGAGACGCTCACCCACGGCCGCCCGATCTTCTTCGAATCCATGCAGCAGCTGGCCGCCGCCTACCCCGGCATACCGCTGGACGCGGTCGAGGGCGCCCGCGCCTTCCTCCCGCTGATCGCCTCCGGCCGGCCGGTGGGCTCCTGCATCCTCGGCTTCGACCGCTCCCGCAGCTTCAGCACGGAGGAACGTACGCTCCTGACCGCGCTCGCCGGGCTGATCGCGCACGCGATGGAGAAGGCGCAGCGCTACGACACCGAGGCCGCCCTCGCCCGCGGCCTCCAGCAGGCCCTTCTGCCCCGGCGGCTGTCCGCGCATCCGCTGGTGGAGACCGCCGGACGCTATCTGCCCGGCACCCAGGGCATGGACGTGGGCGGCGACTGGTACGACGTCGTCGAGGCCGGGGACGGCCTGGCCCTGGTCATCGGCGACGTCCAGGGACACGGCGTCCAGGCGGCGGCCACCATGGGCCAGTTGCGCAGCGCCGTGCGGGCCTTCGCGCTCGGCGACCATCCGCCCGACGAGGTCATGAGCGGCACGAACCGCCTTCTCATCGACCTCGATCCCGGCCAGTTCGCGAGCTGCTGCTACCTCCGGCTCGACCCGGCCACCGGCCTGGCCCGGGTCGCCCGCGCCGGACACCTCCCCCCGCTGCTGCGCGCCCCCGACGGCCAGACCCGTGCGCTGCAGATTCCCGGTGGCGTCGTCCTCGGCGTGGACCCGCACGCGCAGTACCCGGTGGCGCAGCTGCGCCTGGAGCCCGACGCCATCCTCGCGCTGTACACCGACGGGCTGGTCGAGAAGCCCGGCAGCGACATCGACGAGGGCATCGCGGCACTGCGCACGGTTCTGGAGAAGGCCGGATCGGCCGCCGGGCGGCGCGGCGGCCGTTCTCTGGCGGGGGTCGCCGACCGGCTCACCGCGACGGCCCGGCAGGCGACCGACCGGCCCGACGACGTGGCGCTGCTGCTCGCCACCCGGCGCACGGCGCCCGGGCAGCGCCTCTGAGCCGCCACGGGTTCGTTCGGATCAGTGCCATCACCTCGTGCGACGCCCCTCGCCTACCGGGGCCGGGCAGTGTAGACATGGCACATGGTCCGACTGCCCGGCCGGCCCGATACTCGGCCGCCCCGTCGTCCCGGGGATCCGCATGCACCGCTGGACGCGCGGGAGCAGGAGGAGACCGGGCCGCGCCGCACCAGGGCCGGGAGGCTGTGGTCGGCGATGAGCGGACGCAGCGTCGCCGGACAGGTGTTCGTGCTGCAAGTGGTGATCGTGCTGCTGCTGGTCGTGGCGGCCGTGGTGGCGCAGGTCCTGCAAGTACGGCACGACACCACCCAGGAGGCCCGCAACCGCTCCCTCGCCGTCGCCGAGACCTTCGCCAACGCGCCTGGCACGGCTGCGGCGTTGCGCAGTCCCGACCCCACGGCGATCCTCCAGCCGAAGGCCGAGGCCGCGCGCAAGACGTCCGGGGTGGACTTCATCGTCGTGATGAGCACCGAGGGGATCCGCTACACCCATCCCAAGCCGGACCGCATCGGCAAGAAGTTCGTGGGGACCATCGCGCCCGCGGTGGCCGGCCGAACCGTCATCGAGGAGATCAACGGAACGATCGGGCGGCTGGTGCAGGTCGTGGTCCCCGTCAAGGCGGCCGACGGCACCGTGGTGGGTCTGGTCTCGTCCGGCATCACGACCGAGCATGTGGGCGGCACCGCCGACCAGCAACTGCCGCTCCTGCTGGCCGCCGCCGCGGCGGCGATGGCCCTGGCCACAGCGGGGACGGCGCTGGTGAGCAGACGGCTGCTGCGGCAGACGCACGGCCTGGGCCCGCACGAGATGACCCGGATGTACGAGCACCACGACGCGGTGCTGCACGCCGTCCGGGAGGGTGTGCTCATCGTCAGCGGCGAGGGCCGGCTGCTGCTCGCCAACGACGAGGCGCACCGCCTGCTGGAGCTGCCCGAGGACGCCGAGCGGCGCGATGTGCGGGAGCTGGGCCTCGATGCCGACACGGCGGAGCTGCTGGCCTCGGGACGCGAGGCCACCGACGAGGTGCACCTCGTCAAGGACCGGCTGCTGGCCATCAACCAGCGGCCCACGGACGCACGCGGCGGCCCGCCCGGCAGCGTCACCACACTGCGCGACTCCACGGAGCTGCGCGCCCTGTCGGGCCGCGCGGAGGTGGCGCGCGAGCGCCTCAACATGCTGTACGACGCCGGCGTCGGCGTCGGCACCAGCCTGGATGTGACCCGCACCGCCGAGGAGTTGGCGGGGCTGGCCGTGCCCCGGTTCGCGGACTTCGCCACGGTCGACCTGTACGACGCGGTGCTGCGCGGGGAGGAGCCGCAGCCCGGGAACGCGTTGCGCCGGGCGGCGTGCAGCGGTATCCGCAAGGACGCACCGCTCTACCCGGTGGGCGAGCGCATCCGGTTCGTGGACTCCTCGCCGCAGGCCCACAGCCTGATCTCCGGCCGGTCCGTGGTGGAGCCGCGGCTGCGCGAGGCGCCGGGCTGGCTCGCACAGGACTTCGAGCGCACCGAGCAGGTGGTGGAGTACGGCATCCACTCGCTGATCACCGTGCCACTGCGCGCGGGCAACCTGGTCCTGGGCGTGGCCAACTTCTGGCGCTCGGAGAAGCCCGAGCCGTTCGACACGGACGAGCTGGCCCTCGCCGAGGAACTCGCCGCCCGCGCCGCGGTGTCCATCGACAACGCCCGCCGCTACACCCGCGAGCACAGCATGGCGGTGACGCTGCAGCGCAGTCTGCTGCCCCGCAGCCTGCCCGAGCAGAGCGCCCTGGAGATCGCCTACCGCTATCTGCCCGCTCAGGCAGGGGTGGGCGGCGACTGGTTCGACGTACTGCCGTTGTCCGGTACCCGGGTGGCCCTCGTGGTCGGGGACGTCGTGGGGCACGGGCTGCATGCCGCGGCCACCATGGGACGGCTGCGCACGGCGGTGCACAATTTCACCGCCCTCGATCTGCCGCCCGATGAACTCCTCAGTCTCCTGGACGAGTTGGTGGGCCGCATCGACCAGGACGAGACTCCCGCGGACGGCGCCGCGGCGGTCACCGGCGCGACCTGTCTGTACGCGATCTACGATCCGGTCTCCCGGAGTTGCACCGTCGCCCGGGCCGGCCATCCGCCGCCGGCCGTGATCCGCCCCGGCGGCAGCGTGGAGTTCCCCGAGGTGCCCGCGGGGCCTCCGCTGGGTCTGGGGGGCCTGCCGTTCGAGACGGCCGAGCTGGAGCTGGCGGAGGGCAGTCGCCTGGTGCTGTACACCGACGGGCTCGTCGAGGACCGGGACCGGGACATCGACGAGGGGCTGGAGCTGCTGCGCACCGCCCTGGAGCAGTCCGGCGACGCGCCCGAGGACACCTGCCGGGCCGTACTCGACCTGCTGCCGGAGCGGCCCGGCGACGACATCGCCCTGATCGTCGCCCGTACCCGCGTGCTCGGGTCCGACCGGGTCGCGCAGTGGCAGGTGCCGTCCGATCCGGCGGCGGTCTCCGAGATACGGGCCTCCGTGACACGGCAGTTGGCGCAGTGGGAGCTGGAGGAGCTCACGTTCACCACGGAGCTGGTCCTCAGCGAGCTGGTGACCAACGCCATCCGCTACGGCCGTGAGCCCATTCGCGTACGGCTGCTGCTCGACCGCACCCTCATCTGCGAGGTCTACGACGGCAGCACGACCTCACCGCATCTGCGCTACGCGACGACCACGGACGAGGGCGGACGCGGTCTCTTCCTCGTGGCACAGCTCGCCGAGCGCTGGGGCACCCGGTACATCTCCGGAGGCAAGGTCATCTGGGCCGAGCAGACCCTGCCCTGAGGCCGTCGGAGCGGGCGCGGAATTGTGTTGAGGACCTGTCAGGGGATCGGAGATGATCTCCCTCATGTTCTCGCGCAGGAATCGCCGCCCCAAGACCCCCGAACTGCTCAAGGCCTGGGACTGCCTGGACTCCGGAGACGTGCCCGGGGCACTGCGGCAGTTGCGGGCCGGCGGGGAGGAGCAGCCCCTCGGGGAGGTGGCTCTCGTGGTCGGCCGGGCCGCGGACGGTGCGGGCTTCGACGACCTTCAGCAGGCCGCGGCGGCGCTGGTGGCCCGGCCCGAACATGCCCAGGCCCTCTTCGACTTCGGCTACGCGTGCGTCGAACGCGGTCTGTCGTACCTGGCGATCCCCGCCCTGCGCGAGGTCCTGCGCGGCAACCCGGGCCGTCTCGGCGTCGTGCGGGAGCTGGTGTCGGCGTACGAACGCGAGGGCCGGCACCGCGAGGCGGTCGAGGAACTGGCCCGGCACGAGGCCGACTTCGCCGACTGGCCGGACCGCTACCTCCTGGTGTTCAACGCGATCATGTCGGGCGACCTCGCCCTGGCCCGGCGCCAGCACGCGCTGCTGCCGGACCCGGAAGACCCCATGTGGCTGCCCACGCAGGCCCGGCAGAGCCGCATGCTGGAACGCGCCGCCGCCGTCGGACCCGCGACCGCGCTGGACCTCACCGATCTGCGCGGCTGGCAGTACGTGATCGGCGGCACCGTACTCGGCACGCTCTCCCCGTACGGCTTCGACGCGGGGATGACGGGGCGTTACGCCTGGCTGCAGGACACCCCCGACCAGTGCCTGCGCGGGCTGCTGCGGCTGCGGACGCTGCTGGCGGCCGCCGAGGTGCGCCCGCGGTCCGTGTCGCTGCTGCCCGACCGGGGCTCACGGATCCTCGGTCTGGCCGCCGCCGAGGTGCTGGGGCTGCCGGCGGAGCCCTTCGCGGCCGGGCGTGAGGACACCGTCGTCGTGGCTTACGACCTGAACGACGTCGCCGGTGAGGACGAGGGCCCCGAGATCCTCGGCCAGCTCTTCGAGCGGACCCCGGGGCAGGTGCTGCACGAGCACGCGAGCTCCTGGACCGACACCCCGGTCGTCACCGCGGACAGCGTGACGCTGCTCCACCAGTCGGTGGTGGCACCGTGGGGCGAGCAGCTGCGCCAGGGAGCCGACGGCGGTGTCGAGCAGGGACCGGCCGACGACCGCCCGGAGACGGAGCTCGCCACCGAGATCACCGGCGCGGACCCGACCCCGGACGAGGACGACGGTCAGGCCCCGCTGGACTCGGACGAGTCGTTCGCCGCCTTCGTCACGGCCACGCACAGCACCTGGCTGCGAGGCGATCGGGCCCGCCTGTCGTCGTCGGGCCCGGTACCCAGCTCCCGCTTCGCCTGACGCACCCGGAGGCCGACGACAGCGCCCGCACCGTGCGTGGGCAGGTGCGGGCACACGAATCGCGGGCCCGGACTACTCGTCGATCACCGCACCGAAACGGGCCCCGTGGGCGTTTCCACCGAGGGCTGCCGCGCCGTACGACCATGAACCAGTGGCCAGCAGGCCGCTGTTGCTCGCGGGCAGGAGCCACAGCGCGCCGTCGCCCGCGTTCTCGCCGGGGGCCGCCGCGAGGAGTTCGGCGCGGCCGTCTGCGTCGGTGTCCGCCAGCCGTACCTGGGCGCCCCAGGCATCGTCCATCTCCGCGGTGCCGGGGATGTGCGGGCTGTTCTGGTCGAAGGACTGGGCATGTGTCGCGGTCAGGCCCTCGCGGGAGCCGCGCAGCAGCCAGACCGCGCCCGCGTCGGCGACGGTGCCCACGTCCTCGCCCGGCGCGCCGACCGCCACGTCCGCGAAGCCGTCGCCGTTCACGTCGGCGACGGACAGGTCGGCACCCCAGGCGTCCCCGGCCTCGGACGCGCCCGGGACACCCGGGGAGTTCTGCGACCACCACTGCGGGCCGGTGCCGGGACCGTCCACGCCCGCGGGGCCGTCCACGCCGCCGTAGTACACGCCGATCTTGCCGCCCGCGTCGCCCTCCGCCTCGTCGTCGGCGCTGCTCAGCCGGCCGACGACCAGGTCGTCGAAGCCGTCGTTGTCGATGTCGCCGGAGGCGGTGCCCAGCCCGCCGGGCAGGTCCCGCCGGTAGGTCAGGCCGCCGGTACCGCCCGCGTAGTACGCGGACCAGCCCTTGGTGTGGTCGTCCTCGGGGCTGTAGCCGGAGAAGACCAGGTCGGCGAAGCCGTTGTGGTCGTAGTCGCCGGTGGTCAAAGAGCCGGGCTGGAACTTGTGGCCGGTGGAGTGCGGGGCGCCGGCGAGTCGCAGCACGCCCGCGTGGTACGTGAACGCATGCAGGCCCACCTTCTGGTCGGCCACGACGAGCTGGTCGGCGTCGGTGTCCCCGGTGAACCGGGCGGCGGCCGCCCCGAGGCCGAACCGGGCGCCCGCGGCCGGCTTGGCGGCGGTGACGGAGGCGGTGCGCACCGCGCCCAGGCCGGCCTTGGAGCCGTACAGGACGGTCACCCGGCCGGCGTCCGCGACGCTGCCCTCGTCCTCGCCGGGCGCGCCGATGATCGCGTCGTCGTAGCCGTCGCCGTCCAGGTCACCGGTGGCGACGGCCTGCCCGAAGTCGTCCCAGGCCTCGGAGGTGCCGGGCACCCCCTTGGTGGACTGGCTGATGACCGCCGTACGGCCCTTGGGCACGGTCGCGTTGGTGCCGATGCCGTTGGGGGCGCCGTACTGCACGGTGACGTACCCGGCGCCCTCCTTGCCGTCCACGGTGCCCTCCGGGACGCCGGTGAGGATGTCGGTGTGGCCGTCGCCGTTGAAGTCGCTGTTGCGGTCGGCGGCGGAGGTGCCGCCCGGGACACCCGCGAACGCGGACGGCGCGGCCAGGATGCCGGCGCCTGCCAGCAGCAGGAAGGAGGCCGCGGTGACAGCGGCGGAGGCTCCGGAACGGCGGGCCGGGCGTGGGGTGCTGCTCATCTTCGTTTCCCCCCTGGGATGTTGATGACTCGTCAGGTCGGCCGGTCGTGCCGACACCGGGTTCGACACGGGGGCCCCGGGGGGAGTTGTGGCGCCGCGACGGGCTGTGACGATTCGGTGACATCCCTTGTGAATCAGGGATGTAAGGGGATGTGACGGGTGATGTCAGCCGAGGGCACGGTCCAGGTTGAACGCGGCGCTGATCAGTGCCAGATGGGTGAACGCCTGGGGGAAGTTGCCCTGTTGCTCGCCGGTGCGGCCGATCTCCTCGGCGTACAGGCCGAGATGGTTGGCGTAGGTGAGCATCTTCTCGAAGGCCAGCCGCGCCTCGTCCAGCCGCCCGGCGCGCACCAGCGCCTCCACGTACCAGAAGGAGCAGATCGAGAAGGTGCCCTCGTCGCCGCGGAGCCCGTCGGGGCTGGCCTGGGGGTCGTAGCGGTAGACGAGGGAGTCGGAGACCAGGTCGTCGGTGAGGGCGTCCAGGGTGGACAACCACTTGGGGTCGGTGGGTGCGATGAACTTCGCGAGCGGCATCATCAGGAGCGAGGCGTCGAGGACCTCGCCGCCCTCGTGCTGGACGAAGGCGCGGCGCACCGGCGACCAGCCGAGGTCCATGATCCGCCGGTAGACGGCGTCACGGGACGTCCGCCAGCGGCGGTGGTCGGCCGGCAGGCCGCGCCGGTTGGCGAGGCGGATGGCCCGCTCGATCGCCACCCAGCACATCAGGCGCGAGTACAGGAAGTTCTTGCGCCCGCCACGGGTCTCCCACACGCCCTCGTCGGGCTGGTCCCAGTGGTCGCAGACCCAGTCGACGAGGCGGCAGACGTTGTCCCACTGGTCGCTGGAGATGGGCTCGGCCCACTTGTCATAGAGGTAGATCGAGTCGATGAGGGCGCCGTAGATGTCGAGCTGGAGCTGGTCGGCGGCGGCGTTGCCGACCCGGACCGGGGCGGATCCCAGGTGGCCCTCGAGGTGATCGAGTTCGCGTTCGCGCAGGTCGGTGCGGCCGTCGATGCCGTACATGATCTGCAGCGGGCCCGAGGCCGAGCCGTCGCCCGGGCCGATGAGAGCGGTCAGGAAGTTCATGAACGCCCGGGCCTCGCCGTTGAAGCCCAGCCGCAGCAGCGCATAGACGCAGAACGCGGCGTCCCGGATCCACACATAGCGGTAGTCCCAGTTGCGCTCGCCGCCGAGCTGTTCGGGGAGGCTGGTGGTCGGCGCGGCCACGATGGCGCCGGTCGGCGCGTAGGTGAGCAGTTTCAGGGTGAGCGCGGAGCGGTGCACCATCTCCCGCCAGCGCCCGCGGTAGCGGGACTGGTGCAGCCAGCGCCGCCAGTAGCAGACCGTGGCCTCGAACTGGTGCTCGGCTTCGGTGTGGGCGCAGCCGCGGGGCGCTATGGCGTCGCCGACCCGGTCGAGGGCGAAGACCGCGGACTCGCCCTCGGCGAGCTTGAAGTCGGCGCGCGCGTCCACGCCGTCGCTCTCCAGGGTCACCGTGGAGGTGAGCGCGAGGGCCATCTCCGGGGACTCGAAGACGGCCGTGTCGCCGAGCAGGTTCAGCGTGTGCGGAGCGGCGCCGTAGTCGAAGCGCGGGGCCACCCGGACCCGGAAGGGTACGGTGCCGCGGACGCACAGGACGCGGCGGATCAGCCGGTGCCGGTCGGCCTCCACGGACTCTCCGGTGACGGGCATGAAGTCCTGGACCTCGCCGACCCCGTCCTCGGTGAAGAACCGGGTGATCAGCACGTTCGTGTCGGGGAAGTAGAACTGCTTGGTGCGGGCCGGCACGGCGGCGGCGAGCTCGAAGCATCCGCCGCGCTCGGCGTCCAGGATCGACGCGAAGACGCTCGGGGAGTCGAAGGACGGGCTGCAGTACCAGTCGATCGTGCCGTTGCTGCCCACCAGGGCCACGCTCCGCAGATCGCCGATCAGTCCGTGCTCGGCGATCGGCAGATAGCGGGGGCTGCCGGGTGTGTCCTGGTACGGCGGCGTCTCGGTCATCGCGGCAGCCTCCCGGATAGGGGCGTGCGGGCTGTCTCCAGCTTAGGAGGGACGGGGCCCGCGGGCTCTTCCGGATGCAGGGCGGGCTCCGGCGGTGAATCGTGAGAGTGGGCCCGGTTTCGTGGCATCGGCAGCGGTGCGGGCGGCCGGGCCGGAGGAGGAGGCATCATGTCGACGTCACAACCCGAAGCGTCCCGGTCGGCCGACGACCACACGACCCCGGACGCCCTGCTCCACACCCACCCCGAATCCGGCGTGGCGCCCGAGGACCTGGTGCTCGCCACGGGCCGGGACATCACTCCGTCCAATCTCGAATGGGCACGGCGCAAGCTGGAGGCCGAGGGCCCGATCGCCATCGAGAAGCTGCTCCCCTGAGGGCTGTCCGGGGTCGTCTCACAGACGGGGGGAAGCCGGCTCGGCACGACCGGCCGGAGACGCGGCACGCGCCCGGCCCACGACTCCACCGGAGACGCGGACCGGGCGCCTGGCGCGGTCCTGGGTGCGGATGCGGGGGTACCAGGGGGGGTGTCGTTCGGATCATCCCGGCGTCGCGGGATCGTTGTCCGCACCGGCGTCGTCCGCGGGCACGCACACGACCGGGACGCGGTGGATCGCGTTGTTGGCGAAGCCGCCGCGGTTCCAGTGCTGGTCCGCAGGCTGGGTGTGGCCGTCGGCGTCGGTGGCGCGGGCGGCGAGGACATGGGGGCCGGAGGTGGCCGGCCAGGTCCAGCGCCACCGGCGCCAGGCCCACCGGTGCCCGTCCGCCGGGTCGAGGGCGGCCGGGTGCCAGTTCGCTCCCCCGTCGGTGGTGACCTCGACCGCCGTCACCGGCGCCTGCCCGGACCAGGCCCGTCCCTCCAGGGGTACCGGTCCCGGCCGGACCACCCGGGTCCGGGACATGAAGTCCGGGAAGCCCGGTGGCAGCAGCAGGGCCCGCGGCGCGATACGGGTGACCGGCTCGCCCTCCTCCCCGGGGCGCTGCCGGAGCCGGTAGGCCACGGCCTGCTGGAATCCCGTGAACGGTTGCGCACTCACCGTGATGCCCCGCAGCCACTTCACATGTGCCATGCCGTACCAGCCGGGCACCACCAGCCTCAGCGGGTGACCGTGCTGCGGGGGCAGCGGGGCGCCGTTCATGCCGTACGCCACCAGCACCTCCGGGTCGTCGTCCAGGGCCACGGCCACCGGCAGGGCGCGCTGGTAGTCCTGCTCGATCCCGCGCTCCACTCCGTGGTCGGCTCCGGTGAAGACCACGTCGACGGCCGCCGGGTCCACGTCCGCCTCGGCGAGCAGCAGCCGCAGCGGTACGCCGGTCCAGTCGGCCGTGCCGACGGCCTCCACCAGCCAGGGCTGGCTGACCGGGCGGGGTGCCAGCAGGGCGCGGCCGTTTCCGGCGCACTCCAGGGTCACCCGGGTGGTGACCGCGGGGAACGCCCGCAGATCGGCCGGGACGAGATCCAGCGGGCGGCTGACCAGGCCGTCCACCGTCAGGCGCCAGCGGGTGGCGTCCGGGACGTAGGGGATGTCGTAGTGGGTGAGGACGTAGTGCAGGCCGGGCGGGGTGACGTCGTGGCGCAGGGCTTCCAGGGGGAGTCCGTGGTTGCGGGCGGCGAGCGCGAGTTCGTCCGGGCCGATGCCCTCCTCGGGTCCGGCCAGCCGGGCGGGTGCGCTCACGTCGTCGAGTCGACGACCCATGACCCTATTGTCCCTCCGGTGCGTGCGGTACGGCGAGGAGAGCGACGGGGATCCGGCAACTGACGCGAGCCGGATGGGGGTTCCGTTCGGGACGATGGTTTCCCGTTCACCCTTTCGAAGAGAGGCCGTGGGCTGACACACTCCGGAAGGTGCCCGACTTCGACTTCGACATGCTCGTCATCGGATCCGGCCCGGGCGGTCAGAAGGCCGCCATCGCCGCCGCCAAGCTCGGCCGCCGGGTCGCCGTCGTCGACCGCCCCGACATGGTCGGTGGGGTCTCCATCCACACCGGCACCATTCCCTCCAAGACCCTGCGCGAGGCGGTGCTGTACCTCACCGGTCTCACCCAGCGCGATCTGTACGGGCAGAGCTACCGGCTGAAGGAGGACATCACCGTCGCCGATCTGACCGCGCGCACCCAGCACGTGGTGGGCCGGGAGGTCGACGTCATCCGCAGCCAGCTGTCCCGCAACCATGTCTCGCTCTACGCCGGCACGGGCCGCTTCGTCGACCCGCACACCATCGCCCTGCGCGAAGTCAACGGTCATGAAAGGCTGTTGAGCGCGGAGCACATCGTGATCGCCACCGGCACCCGGCCCGCCCGGCCGGACACCGTCGAGTTCGACGGGCGCACGATCATGGACTCGGACAATGTGCTCACGCTGGAACGGGTGCCGCGGTCCATGGTCATCGTCGGTGCCGGGGTCATCGGCATGGAGTACGCCTCCATGTTCGCCGCACTGGGCAGCAAGGTGACCGTGGTCGAAAAACGCCCGGGGATGCTGGACCTGTGCGACGTCGAGGTCATCGAGTCGCTCAAGTACCACCTGCGGGACCTCGCCGTCACCTTCCGCTTCGGGGAGACCGTCGCCGCCGTGGAGCGCCACGCCCGTGGCACCCTGACCGTCCTGGAGAGCGGGAAGAAGATCCCCGCCGACGCGGTGATGTACTCCGCGGGCCGCCAGGGTCTCACCGATGAACTCGACCTGGCCAAGGCGGGGCTGACCGCGGACCCGCGCGGCCGGATCCGGGTGGACGAGCACTACCGCACCGAGGTGCCGCACATCTATGCCGTCGGCGACGTCATCGGCTTCCCGGCGCTTGCCGCGACCTCGATGGAACAGGGCCGGGCGGCCGCGTACCACGCGTTCGCAGAGCCCGTCGGACGCATGCACAACCTCCAGCCGATCGGTATCTACACCATCCCGGAGATCAGCTTCGTGGGCCGGACCGAGGACCAACTCACCGAGGACTGCGTGCCGTTCGAGGTCGGCATAGCCCGCTACCGGGAACTGGCCCGGGGGCAGATCATCGGCGACTCCCACGGCATGCTCAAGCTCCTGGTCTCTCCCGAGGACCGCACGCTGCTCGGCGTGCACTGCTTCGGGACGGGCGCCACCGAGCTGATCCACATCGGGCAGTCCGTGATGGGCTGCGGCGGTACGGTCGACTACCTGGTCAATGCCGTGTTCAACTACCCGACGCTGGCCGAGTCGTACAAGGTCGCGGCGCTGGACGCCACCAACAAACTGCGACAGATCGAACACCTGGAGGAATGACCGAGGCGCGGAAGGGTCGCTTCCGGGATGGGAGTTGGACCCTCGCCGGGCGAGGGAGATTACCGGCTGGTCAATCTTGAAAGGTCAAAGAGTGCCGCTATCATCACACCCACACGCGGTGTGACCGACTGCCGACGCAGGGCTGATCGGAAATTCACCAGTCTTTTTCTTCTCCTGGCCGGCCACTGACCCGAGGCCATCCCTCTACGGGTTCGAGGCGGGTCCCACACCCCCCACCCGTACGCCTCGGGCCGGCCCGTCCGTGCGCGTGCACGACCGGAAAGCAGCACAACCATGAGCAACAGCAGGGGCAGAGGGCTGCAGGCCAATGCCCTCGGTACGTTCGACACCGTGGTCATGGCCGTCGCGGGCAGCGCTCCCGCGTACTCGCTGGCCGCGACCACGGCGGTGCTGGTCGGCGCGGTGGGGCTGGCCAGTCCGGCGGCCCTGCTCTATTGCGCGATACCCATGCTGGGCATCGCGCTGGCGTTCAGCTACCTCGGCCGGATCGATGTGAACGCGGGCGCCAGTTACTCCTGGGTGGGACGCACCCTGCACCCGTTCCTGGGCTTCGTCAGCGGCTGGGCGCTGGTGGTCTCCGCGACCATCTTCATGGTGGCCGGTTCACTGCCCGCCGGTTCGATGACGCTCGCGCTGTTCGACGAGAACCTCGCCGACAACACGGCCCTGTCGACGGCGATCGGCGCGGCCTGGTTCCTGATCATGCTGGGTGTGGTGCTCGGCGGCGCCCGGCTCACCGTCCGCGCGCAGCTGCTGATGTCCGGCGTCGAGCTGGTCATTCTGGGCCTGTTCGCGGTGCTGGCGCTCTTCCACACCGGTGATGCCCGCGCCTTCGACTGGTCCTGGCTCGGCTTCTCCCACTTCGACGGGATGGCCGGGTTCGCCTCGGGCGCGCTGATCGCCGCGTTCTACTACTGGGGCTGGGACGTCACCAGCAACCTCAGCGAGGAGACCCGCAACAGCCGTCGTACGACCGGGCTCGCGGGCCTGATCGGCGTGGGTGTCGTCTTCCTGCTGTTCGAGGTGTTCACGATCGCGGTGAACGTGCTCCTGTCCTCGAAGCAGATCGAGGAGAACGACGCCAACGTGCTGGCGGTGCTCGGTGAGGAGGTCTGGCCCGGCTGGGGCGGCAGGCTGCTGATCGTCGCCGTGATGCTGTCCACCATCGCCACGCTGGAGACGACACTCATCCAGGTCACGCGCTCGCTGTTCGCGATGGGCCGCGACCGTACGATGCCGTCCGCGCTGGGCCGGGTGCACCGCACCTGGAACACGCCCTGGGTCGCCATCGCCGTGGTCGGCGGGGTGGCGCTGGTGATGTTCATCGCCTCCAACGCCCTGGGCTCGGTGGGCGACATCCTCTCCGACGCCATCTCCGCGATCGGTCTGCAGATCGCCGTCTACTACGGTCTCGCGGGCCTCGCCGTGGTCGTCGCCTACCGCAAGATGCTGCTGACGTCCGTGGGCAACTTCGTTCTCGGGGGGCTGTGGCCGCTGTTCGGCGCCCTGTTCATGTTCTGGATCTTCGTCGAGTCCCTGGGCGAGCTGAGCGGCGCGGCAATCGCCATCGGCCTCGGCGGTCTGGCCGTCGGGCTGATCCCTATGCTCTGGTACTGGAAGCAGGGCAGCGACTACTACCGGCCCGCCAAGCTCGACGCCACGCGCACGGTCGAGGCCGACTACGTCCCCGACGACCACGCGGCCGCGCGGACCGGCGCCTACGAGGGTCTCCCCACCGACTTCTGAGGGAGAGCCCGATGGCGCGAGACCGCTTCACGCCCGACTTCGATCCCGACTGCGGGGACTCGTCCCTCAGCTCGGCTCGCCACGACATCGTGATCGGCCGCTGGCAGGGCCTGCGGGAACTGCTGCGGGCCACCAGCACCGACTGGCTGTCCCGGGGGCACCGGATCCGGCAGCTCGCCCAGGCGTGCGCGGGGAGTTCGACGGTGGAGTCCTGGCTGGCCGCCGAGCCCCGCAGCGCCGACGCGCTGGTGCTGCGGGGGGCCACGGAGACGGCCAGGGCCTTCACGGTGGCCATCTCCGCGGGCCGGGGGGTGCCGATCGACCGGGACCGTATCGACACCGCCGTGCTGGCCTGTCTGCAGGCCACCGAGGCGTGGCCGGAGGACCCCACGCCCTGGATCTCGCTGATCTCGGTCGCACGCCTGTATCCGACAGGCGTGCGCCGGCAGGAACTGGCGCGCTGGTGGGACGAGTTGCACCGGCGCGACCCGTACACCGTGGAGGGCCACCTCCAGGTGCTGCACTACTACTCCTCGCGCTGGCACGGCACCCACGGCCTCATGTACGACTTCGCCCGCGACGCGGCCGGGGTCGCACCGGCCGGCTGCGCGCTGCCGGTGCTGGTGCAGTACGCCCGGGTCGAGGAGTACCGGTACGCCCTCGACGGCGCGCAGGGACAGCACTCCGCGGTGGCGATGGGCCAGCACTGGAACCACGACGGCGCCGTCAGCGACGTACGCCGCAGCTGGCAGCGCTGGATCACCAACCGCGGGGACACCCCCGTCGCCCCGGGTGAGCTGCGCGATCTGAACTACCTGACCCATGCGGCCTGTCTCGCGGGGGCGAACGACATCGCGGCCGCGCTGCTGCGTATGCAGGGCCGCAGGGCGACGCGTACTCCGTGGTCGTTCACGGGGGATCCGGAGAAGCAACTGGTGAAGTGGCGCAGCGACCTGCGGCTGCGCGACTGAACGCCGCAGGGCCGGTCTGGTCTGCGCCCCGCTCGGCGGCCCGGGCGAGGCCGGCCGTCCACTGACGTGCAGCACCAGCACGAAGGCGGTCATCCCACCGACCCTGATCCACTCCTGCCGCGTCATCGAAGTGCGGACGCGGTGCCAGGCCGAGCGCTTCGCCTCGGCCTGCGCGGGGAGGGGCGGAGCGGAATCAGGGGCGGCCGTCATCGGGAGGATCTTTCCTTCGGTCGAGCATCGGCGGCTGCCGTCCACAGCCTTGCGCCATCCTTCTGCACCTGCAACCCATGCGCAGTAATGGCCGGTAAAGGTGCGGACAGGTCTTCGCCACGGACCGGAAAAGTGCGCCGGCCCGGAAGAGTCAGGCCGCCATCAGCCCCCGGCCCAGCCAGTCCTCGGCATCCCTGACACCGGGCAGCGCGAAGAAGTAGCCGCCGCCCGTCGGGGAGATGTAGTCGACGAGGGGTTCGTCGATCAGCCTGGTCTGGGTGGCTTCGAACTGCCTTCTGACGTCCTGCTGGTAGCAGCAGAAGACCAGGCCCATGTCGAGGTTGCCGACGTTGTCGACACCCCGGTCGTAGTTGTAGCCGCGGCGCAGGATGCGTGAACCGTCCGTCTTCGCGGTGCGCGGATTGGCCCGGCGGATGTGCGAGTCGAGGGGGATCGCCGTGCCGTGCGGGTCCTTGGCGTACTGCGGGACGTCGGTCTCCTTGGCACCGTCCAGCGGGGCGCCGGTGTCCTTGCGGCGGCCGAACATCTTCTCCTGCTCGGTCAGGGAGACCCGGTCCCAGAACTCGACCAGCATCCGGATGATCCGGATCACCTGGTAGCTGCCGCCGGTCGCCCAGGCCGGCTCGCCCTGCCCGTCACCCACCCAGATCAGGCGGTTGGTCTCGCGCGCCGAGGTGACGTCCGGGTTGGCTATGCCGTCCTTGAAGCCGAGCAGATTGCGCTGGGCGCCGGTGGGGCGCGGGGCGTTCTGGAAGCCGTCGATGCGCCACTTGATCTGCATGCCGCCCCGGGTGTGGCGGGCGATGTCGCGCAGCGCGTGCAGCACGGTGTCCTGGCTGTCGGCGCACAGTTGCAGCGACAGGTCGCCGTGGCACTCGGCGGCGTTGAGCTTGTCGTTGGGGAAGGTGCGCATCGGTGTCAGCCGGGCGGGCCGTGCCTTCGCCAGGCCGTAGCGGTCGTCGAAGAGGGAGGCGCCGACGCCGACGGTGACCGTCAGCGCGTCGGAGGGGACCTCGGGGCCGAGGATGCCGTTGTCGGAGGGCGGGGCGCCGACGCCCAGGTCGGTGGGGGTGCCGCCGGCGGTCAGGAAGCGGGCCCGCTCGGTGATCGTCCGGAGCAGGTCGGTGAGTTCGGCGCGGCTGTCGGCGATGACGTCGAGCGAGACGAACGTGGCCGCGGCGGGCGCCGGGGTGACGATTCCGGCCTGGTACGTGCCGTGGAAGGGCACCTTCGTGGTGCCTCCGGCGTCGGCTGCCCGCGCTTCGGCCGTGCCGCCCATCTGGCCGAGCGCGAATCCTCCGCCCGCCAGGACCGCGCCCGCGGCCCCGGCGCCCAGCGCGCTCCGCACGAAGGAGCGGCGGCCGGCACCGACCGGGTGGGCCGGGGTTTCGGCACAGGACATCGGGGGGTTCCCTTCTTCGTACGTGCTGGGGGTGTTGGCGTGCCCGGTGCTGGGGGTGCTGCCGTGCCCGGCGCCCATCAGGCGGACTTCCTTATCTCGAGGAGGTCCGGCACCGGGGCGAGGTCCTCGAGGAGCCTGCCGGTGGCGCCGTTGACGCGCTCTCGGGTGGCGGCGTCGAGTTGGCCGACCGGGGTCCACTGGTCGCCGTGGTGTGCCGCGTCCAGGAGCTTCTGGAGCCGTGCGACGTCCGCGTCGACCGTGGGGAGCAGCTTCGGGGCGCGGGGGGCCAGCAGCGGCTGGAGCACGGTGAGCAGTTCGCGGGTGCCGGCGAGGTTGGCGTCGGCGGTGGCGAGTCCGGTGCCGCTGCCTTGATCGGTGTCCCCGGTCAGCTCGAACTGGAGGGTGTTCTCCAGGATCTCGTGGGCGCGCAGGGGCAGGTCGCCAGGCTCGAAGTCCTGGGTGGGAAAGGCCTTCTGGAGTCCGTTCACCGCGTCGAGGAGCTGCCGCGCGGGCGCCTTGAGCTCGTCCGCGGACCGTCCGTGCCACAGCCCGTACTCGATGCGGTGAAAGCCGGTGAAGTCCTGGTCCTGCACGCCGCCCGCCAGGCCGTCGGGCCTGCCGTTGATCTTCTGGTCGAAGTCCTCGAAGGTGCCGTAGGCGGCGCCCAGGGAGGAGTAGGTACGATGCGCGGTCAGCCAGTCGGTGCGGGCCTTGTCCAGGTGGTCGCGCTTGATGTCGTCGTTCAGCGTGCCGGTCTGGGTGACGAGCGTGGCCAGGCCTTGGTCGACATACTCCTTGTACGCCTTCAGGGGCGCCGCGAGGTCGCTCTCCGACACCGGCACGACCGCCTTGCCGGCTCCTTTGCCGCTGACCGTGACGGCCTTGGAGGTGACGGCCCTGCCGCTCGCGGGGACGCAGCGCCAGGCGTACGTGCCGCCCACGACGGTGGCGACCAGGTCACGGGTGGTGCCGGGGGCCAGGCCCTCGATCTCGCCGTACACCGCGCCGGTGGCCGGGTCGATCAGGTACACCTCGGCGGTCTTGCCACCGGTGTTGTGCATCTGGAAGGTCTGCCGCCCGGGCTTGGGCGCGGTGAACCCCTTGCCGCACTCGCTCTCGGACACGGCGACGGTCTGGGCGCCGGCCGGCTTGGGCCGGGCGAGGGCGACGACCGTGCCGGCCACCACTGCGGGGACGGCGACGACGGCAACGGGCACGACCCAGGCCGGACGGCGGCGGCCCGTGGGGGTGGTCCTCGGTCCCCGGGCAGGCTCCTCGGCGTCGTGGTGGGACTCGGCAGCGGACGATGCGGGCTCTTCGGCCGTGGAGGATCCGGGCTCTTCAGCCGCGGACTCCGCGGCGGCACGCGTCGGCCCCTCGCCGGCGGCCCCCGACACAGCCGGCGTCAACTCGTCCACGGCGCCGCGAGCGGACGCGGGAGGCACCGGATCATCGGACGCGGGAGCGGACCCGGACACGGTGCCGGCCGACTCGGTCGCCACTGTGGCGCCCTCGGCCCGGGCGGCGGCCCGCTCGGCCGCGGCGGCAGCGCGTTCCGCCGCGGCGGCGGCGCGCTCGGCCGCGGCGGCGGCACGTTCGGCGGCGCCGGAGGCGGGCTCGGCGGCGGGCTCGGCCGTGATGGCCTCTGCGGCAGCGGGCGCGGCGGCCTCCTTGGGCGTCGTCGCGGTCACCCCGCGCACGAACAGGGTCATCACCACGGCGAGATAGCCGACGTAGCCGGCCACCTGGAGCCAGGTCATGGTCGGAGTCAGGTTGAACACGCCCTGCACCAGGGCGCTGTACCAGGAGCCGGCGTCCACGCTGCCGCCGAGGTCGACGGCGTACGAGGCCTTCCCGGGCAGCACTCCGCCCTCCTGGAGGTCGCGCAGACCGTAGCCGAGGACGCCGGCCGCTATGACGATGAGGACTGCGCCGGTCGCGGTGAAGAACTTCGAGAGGTTGATCTTCAGGACCCGCCGGTACAGACCCCAGCACAGACCGGCCGCGAGGACGAGCCCGACGCCGGCGCCCGTGAGCGGGCCCGCGGACTCGCCGGCCGCACGGGCCGTGGTCCACAGGAACAGGGCGGTCTCCAGGCCTTCGCGGCCGACCGCGAGGAAGGACGTGAGGATCAGCACGCCCGAGCCCATGGCCAGCGCGCCGGTCACCTTCTCCCTGATCTCACCCGAGAGGCCGCGGGCCGAACGGCGCATCCAGAACACCATGGCGGTGACGAACGCGACGGCGATCACGCTGAGGGTCCCGCCGAACGCCTCCTGGGCGGTGGCGGACAGGGAGGCCGCGGTGAAAGTGAGCACCGCGCCGAAGCTCATCGCCAGGGCGACGGCGGCCAGAACGCCCGTCCACACCTGCGGCAGCCGTTTTCTGGCATCGGCCCGCACCAGGGTGGCCACCAGGATGGAAACGATCAGTCCGGCTTCGAGTCCCTCCCTCAGCCCGATCAGGAAACTCGGAAACGCGTCGTCCCACATGCCCCGCAACCCTCCCGACTTAGTGAAGGCATGCCTTACCTCCGCCGACCATCATGACTACACCCATGTAGTCACTCGGTCATGAAGCGGCAATGCGCGGGCAAAGTCGTCGAATCGCCGGGGAATCAACGAGGAACGAACCACACCAGCCAGTCGTCTACAGTTGCGTAGACCGTCTACAAAAATGTAGTCAGGACTGACCTGTTGTCGAACGAGACGAAAGCTGAGGGCCGGCGACGATGACCACTCCCCCACACCTGTCGTCGCAGCTCGCCGTCAATGTGCTGGACGCCCACTCGCTGCTGGCCGCCTTCGGCGTGCTGGGCGTCGGCGTGGTGATGTTCGCCGAGACGGGGCTGCTGATCGGTTTCTTCCTGCCCGGCGACTCGCTGCTGTTCACGGCGGGTCTGCTGTGCGCCGGCACGGCCGACCGGGGCCTGAAGCTGTCGCTGGCGCCGCTGCTGGTCGCGGCGGCCACGGGCGCGCTGGCCGGCTCGCAGTGCGGGTATCTGCTGGGCCGGAAGGCGGGCGGAGCCCTGCTCGCGCGCAGCCGCTCGGCCCGGCTGCACGAGGGCGCGCAACGCGCCGAGGAACTGCTGGAGCGGTACGGCCACGCGAAGGCGATCGTGCTGGCCCGCTTCGTGCCGGTGGTGCGGACGGTGCTGAACCCGATGGCCGGGGCGCTCGGCGTGCCCGCCCGGACCTTCACCCTGTGGCAGGTGACCGGCGGGCTCGTGTGGAGCATCGGCCTGACCCTCGCCGGGTACGCGCTCGGCTCCTCGATCACCGGCATCGACAAGTACCTGCTGCCGGTGATCGCGCTGATCGTGCTGGTCTCGCTGCTCCCGCTCGTCGCCGAGGTGCTGCGCTCCCGCAAGGCGGCCAGGGAGGCCCGCGGATGACTCTTGCGATCCAGGGCTCGTCGATCGACGGGGAGGCCTACCAGGACGTGGTCGCGGTGGCGCACCACTCCCCCGGGTGGCTGGACGACGTGGTGAGCATATGGGCGGCGTATGGGCTGGCCGTGTTCGCGGTGCTCATGGCCGTGGGCTGGTGGCGGGCGCGCCGGGTGAGCGCGGCGGCGGCGCTCATGGCGCTGGCCGTCCCCGTGGCCGTGCTGGTGGCCTTCGCCGCGGACGCCGGGCTGAAGCTGGTGGTGCGGGAGCACCGGCCCTGTCAGAGCCTGCGCGTGAGCACACTGGAGGCGTGTCCGGCGCCGGGCGACTGGTCGTTCCCGAGCAACCACGCGGCGATCGCCGCCGCGGCCGCGGTGGCCCTGTTCTTCGTTTCCCGGTGGCTGGGCACCGTGGCGGCCGCGGCGGCCTGCGCCATGGCGGCTTCGCGGGTCTGGGTCGGGGTCCACTATCCGCACGACGTGGTCGTGGGAGTCCTGGTGGGTGCCGTCGTCGCCTTCGGGTCGATGTCGGTGCTCAGGCGCCGGCCGGAGGGCCTGGCCCGGCGGCTGTCCACGACCTGGCTGCGTCCCATCCTGGTGTCATGAACCGCAGGGGCGTCGCGGAACTCGCGGGCAGCGTCGGGCTCGGTGCCTGGACGGCGTTCGGGGTGCTGACCATGGTCGTGGTGGGCGGCCACGGGGCTCCGCTGTCCCTGGACGGGGACCTGCTCTCCTGGTCGCTCGCCCACCGCCCGGACGTCGCGGTGGCGCTGGCCCGTGGGGTGACCGCCACGGGGACGGGGATCATCCCGTACGCACTGGTGGTGGCGGCCGGACTGTTCGTGGGCCGCACACCGCCCCAGCGGCTGGGCGCGGCACTGTTGGGCGCCGCCTTCCTCGGTGCGGGGCAGGCCCTGCGGTACGGCGTCATGGAACTGGTCGCCAGGGCCCGCCCGCCGATGGCCGACTGGCAGACGCACGCCTCGGGCTTGGCGTTCCCGTCCGGGCACGCCACCACGTCGGCCCTCACGGCCGGGTCGGTGATCCTCGCGATATGGATACGCGCCCCGCGCGGCCGGACACCGATCTGCCTGGCCGTGGGCTGCTGGGGCGCGCTCGTCGGACTGACCCGGGTCTTTCTCGGCGTGCATTGGTTCACCGACGTACTGGGCGGCTGGCTGTTCGCCATGGGCTGGCTCGGAGTCTGCGTGTGCGCGGCTGCCTGGTGGCTCCCCGCGGGGCTCATCGAGGGCATGACCGCCAACAGGGATACGGCCGATGCGCCGCCGGAGGAGCACACGCCCCGAGGTCCGGGCGGCCGAGGACGATCACGCCCTGTGTGACTTCCGGGAGCCGCCCGGGGTGTGACACCGGGACATGCCGCTGCGCTGTACGGAGTGGCCTGAGGGGGCCCGTGGTGCTCGCTCCCCCGAATGGACGAGTGACCACGCGCCGGGCAGGCGGGCGTTCCCCCGTCGTCTGCCTGCCCGGCGCGAACTTCCGGGCCTGGATCCGGGCGGCTTGACGGCCCGGGTAACCTGGGCAGGCCGCGCCCAAATGATCTTTAATGGTGAGAATTCGGGTCTTGCGGTGTTCAGGTGTTGTCGTGAGTCGGGGTGGGTGCACACGTGCTGCTGGCGGACCGCTATGAGCTGGAAGAGCTACTGGGACGCGGCGCGATGGGTGAGGTGTGGCGGGCTGCCGACCAGGTCCTCGGACGCCCCGTCGCGGTCAAGCTCCTGCGGGCGGAAGAGGCGACGGACACGGAGCGGTTCCGGATGGAGGCGCAGATCGCGGGCCGCCTCAACCACCCCAACGTGGTGGGCGTCTACGACTTCGGCTCCCACGACGGGCAGCTGTACCTGGTCATGGAACTCGTCGACGGCTGGAGCCTGGCCCAGGAGCGCTCGCTGCGCGGCACGCTGGACCCGCAGGCGGCAGCAGCCGTCGCGGCGCAGGTGGCCGCGGGCCTGTCCGCGGCGCACCACGAGGGGGTGATCCACCGGGACATCAAACCCGCCAACGTCATGCTGACGTCCGGTCGCACCGCGAAGATCACCGACTTCGGGATCGCCCGCTTCACCGGCGACGCCGGCAGTACGCTGACCGCCACCGGCAAGATCCTCGGCACCGCCGACTATCTCGCCCCCGAGCGCGCCCTGGGACGCCGGGCGGAGCCCGCCTCCGACGTCTACTCGCTCGGCTGCGTACTGTATGAACTGCTCACCGGCCACCCGCCGTTCCGCGGCTCGACCTCGCTGGCCGTGGTGCAGCAGCACGTCGATGTCGAGCCCCTGCCGCCGGCCCAACTGCGCCCGGAGACACCCCAACTGCTCTCCGAGTATCTGCTGCACCTGCTCGCCAAGGATCCGGCGCACCGGCCGACCGCGGGTCAGGCGGCCGATTGGCTTGCCACGCAGGAGTGGAAGCCGTCCACGACGGGACCGGCCGACACCGCTGCCATGCCCGCTCCGGTCCTCCCGTCCTCCGTCCCCCCGCAGACCGCTGTCGCCGACGCTGCGCACTCCCGGCAGCGCGGCTCCCGGAAACCGACCTCGAGGGCCGTGCTGGGCGGTGCGGCGATCGCCGTCTTCGGCGCGGCCGTCGCCCTCGGCGCATCGCTCGGTGCCGGCGACAACAGCCCGTCGTCGCCGACTTCGCCCACCCCGGTAACCGTCAAGTCCGCCCCTGCCGACGAGACTCCGAGCGCCGCACCGACGTCAGCTGCCCCGTCTCCCACGGCGCCGCAAGGAGAAAATCAGGAGGGCGACCAGGGCAACGGCAGGCACGGCAAGCACAAGCACGGCAAGGACGGAAATTCCGACTGAGCCGACGCCGGGCGGCTACAGCGCCTTGCGGCGGATCAGTAGGGCGAGCACCAGCAGGCCCGGGAGCAGTGGAAGCCAGACGGTCAGGAGGCGGTAGCCGAGCACCACGGACGCGGCCGTGGCGCCGGGGGCTCCGGAGGAGGTGAGCGCGAGGGCGAGTGCCGCGTCGAGGGAGCCGAGGCCGCCCGGGGTGGGCAGCAGGGCGGCGGCGCTGCTGGCGGCGAGGTACAGCAGCGCCACCCGGACCGGGGGCAGCGGCAGGGCCACGGCCTGGGTGACGGCGATCAGCACCAGGGAGTGCAGGGCGGCGAAGGCGAGCGAGCCGCCCCACAGAGCGGCCGCGCGCCGCGGATCGGCGTGCACGGCGCGGATGTCTGCGAGTACGGCCGCCAGGCCGCGTCGGCACCGCGGCCACAGCGGGCTGTTGAGCAGGACGATCACGAGGGCGGCCGTGGCGGGTACGGCTACGAGCGCGGCCGGGGGGACGTGCGGGATCCGCAGCAGGCCGGGGCAGGCCGGTGCGAGCGCCGCGATCAGCGCGCCGCGGGCCACGGCACCGGCCGTCGCCTTGACCGCGAGGGCGCTGGCCGAACGGCTCGCCGGAAGTCCGCAGCGCATCAGGAACCGCACGTTGACCGCGCCCGCCCCGAGACCGGCGGGCAGGACGTGATTGGCGGCCGAGGCGGCGAACTGGGCGGCCACCAGGCGCCCGCCGGGCAGTGGCCGGGTCACCGCGCCCTGTTGGGCGAGCGCCGAGGACGCCCAGGTCGCGGCCGCCGCCGTGGCGCCCACCAGCAGCCACCCCTGGTCGGCGAGGGCCAGCCGCACGGCCCCCGTGTGAAGCGCCGGCCAGTGCCGCAGTGCCAGGTAGGCCGCGCACATCAGGACGGCGAGACAGGCGGCGGCGTGCCAGTAGGCCCGTCGGCGGCCGAGGGCGGGCGCGATGTCCGTCGAGGACGTCATGAGCCCGCTGCCGGAGCCGCGTAGTAGAGGCGGAGCGCACCGAAGGGCACGAACTGCCAGTCGCGGGCGTAGGCGGGCGGGCGCCTGCCCGCGGCGACGAGGGTGGCGACCGGCATCCGGCGTGCGGTCCCGGCGATGACCGCCGCCGTGCTGTTGGCGTTGTGGCCCGCGGTCGCGGCGGAGGAGCAGCCGGCGTAGAACGCGATGGGGATCGCGTCGTGCCCGGTGACCAGGCAGGGCGGGCCGACGCCCAGGTGGTGCAGTTCGGCGGCGGTGCGGGCCCAGCCGCGGTGGGCGGCCGTGGTCCGGCCGACGGTGTGTTCCAGGACGGCGTACTGCACCGCCAGGTGTCCGGCGAGACAGAGCGCGACCAGGGTCACGGCCACCGGCCGCCAGGCCCGTGCGGGCGTGGTCACCAGGTGGACGAGCGCATCGGCGACGGGGAGGGCGAGCAGGGCGTAGGCGGGCAGCAGGAAGCGGGGGGCCGCGTATCCGATCATGAACAGGTACGGGAACGCGGCGGTGGCGCCGCAGGCCAGCGGCACGAGGGTGGCGGCGGTGCGGTGGGCCCGGACGGCAACGACCAGGCCGAGCACGGCGAACAGGGGCAGGACGAGCCACCAGACGGTGACCACGGGGGCGGGCATCGCTCCGGTGCACGGGCGGCACAGGGCCCGCCCGCCCAGGCTGCGCAGTTGGTCGGCGACGGCGACGTGCCAGCCGAGGCCGCCCTGGATCGCGGAGCCGTCCGAGAGCCGCTGCGCGAGGCCGCCGTAACTGACGTACGCCTCGATCACCCACTCCGCGGCCCCCGACGCGAGCCCGGCCAGCAGGAAGGCGAGCGGCCGCCAGAGCCGGCGGTACAGCGCGAGGGCGAGCAGGGGCACGGTCGCCCAGACCGCGTCGGTGGGCCGCATCCATGCCATCAGCGCCCCGCTCGCGGCCAGGCCCCACAGGGCGGCGCGGTCGGGGCGGTCGGCGCGGGCGCGCAGGAAGCAGGCGGCAGCGGCGAGTGCGCCGACGGCGACCCAGTAGTTGGGCATGGCCTGTGGGCCGTAGAAGAGCGTCACCCACAGCGAGGCGAACAGGCCTCCCGCCAGGGCCAGTACCCGGACCGGGAAGAGGCCTCGCCATGCGCGCAGCGCCAGGAACAGGGCGCTGCCGGACAGCACGGCGAGGTAGATCCGCAGCAGTGATGTGGACGACGACCATGTGGTCACCGGCGCCACGAGCAGCGAGATGCCACGGGCGCGGGGTGCGCTGAAGAAGGCCGCCGGGGCCTGCGAGCTGAACTGGCTGACGTACACCGTCTCGTCCCAGCCGAGGCCCATCCCGGGGTGGACGACGAGGAGCTGGGCGAGGGTGAAGGCGGCCGCCACGGCGGCGAGGAGGCCCCCGGCGCGGGCGCCTCGGGTGCCGTCGGACATGTTCCCGGCTCGGCCGCGTCGTGCCCCGGCGAGCATGGCGTTCGTGCTGCCGGCCATGGTCCACCCCTCTGCCCCTACAGCTTGTAGGAGCCCCATCACCCTACAGTGTGTAGTGCCGAGGGCGGAAATCGCGGAGAAATACGGGATTCGCGAAAAACATGGTCAAACTAACCCGCATCGGAGGAGTGTGCAGCAGGGGTACGGCCATACGAATGACGGCCCTACGCGCTGTAAGGTTGGGCCATGGCTGGCACACGGTCCCGCGGCAGGGTGGAGCGGCGCAGCGCCGGGGAGTTGGAGAGCGAGGTCCTGGCCACTCTGTGGGCCACCGAGCGGCCGCTGACGCCGGCCGAGATCCAGGCGGAGCTCGACGGCGGGCTCGCCTACAACACGGTGCACACCATCCTCAAGCGGCTGTACGACAAGGGACTCGTCCTGCGTGACGCCGACGGGCGGCGCGGCGCGTACCGGCCCGCCAAGAACGCGGCCGAGCTGACCGCCGAGGCGATGCACGAGGCCCTGGACCGCGGCCCCGACCCGATCGCCGCACTGCAGCAGTTCGTGTCCGGGCTGAGCGCCGAGGAAGAACGGGCACTGCGCGATCTGCTCGGCGGAGGCGGCGCATGAGGTTCGACGTCTACGCCCCGCTGCTGCCGGCCCTGCTGCTCCCCGCCGTCAGCCCGGTGATCGGCAGACGGGTCGCCCCCGCGCTCGCCGCGCGCGTCCTGGCCTCCGCGGCCGTCCTGACCGCGGCGGCCACCACCTGGTCCCTGCTCCTGCTCGCCACCGCGCTGCTCGGGGACGCGCCGCCGGTGGTCCGGGAGGCCCGCGAGGACGGGCACCGCATCGCCGATCCGGTGCCCGAGGTGATCGGGGTCGCCGCGTGTCTGGTCCTGGCCGTCGTCGCCTGGCGCGTGCACCGGGCGCTGCGAGCGGAACGCTCCACCCGCCGGGCACTGCGGCGGCTGTGCGCGGGGCAGCCGGCGGACACCGAGTTGATCGTCGCCGCGTCTCCCGTGCCGCAGGCCTTCGCGATCCCCGGTCGCCCGGGCCGGATCCTGGTCACCTCCGCCATGCTGTGTGCGCTCGAACCCGCGGAGCGCCGGGTCCTGCTCGCCCATGAACGCGCCCATCTGACGGACCGGCACGGCCTGCTGGTGACCGCGGCCACGCTCGCCGCCGCGGCGAACCCGCTGCTCTCGCCGGTCCGTGACGCCGTGGCCTTCCTCGTGGAACGCGGGGCGGACGAGCAGGCGGCGGACGCCGTCGGGGACCGCGCGGCCACCGCCCGCGCCCTGGCCCGCGCCGCGCTCACCGCGGGCCGGGTCCGGCCCGCGTGCGCGCTGAACTTCACCGACCGCGCCGTCACCCGCCGCATCGCGGCCCTCCAGACGGCCCCGCCGCCCCGCATGCGGTCGGCCGCCGCGGCCGTCCTCGCCCTGGGCGCCCTCCCGGCCCTGCTGGCCGCCGACGCGACGGACGATCTGTACCGGCTGCTGGCGAGCGTGCTGACCTGACCTCGTGGACCGGAGCGGCTCCGTGCCGGCCGGGTGGCGGAACTGCTGGTCGGCCCGCCGGTGATCGATGAACTCGGGGTGCGCCCGAAGGCCCGTGGCACCGGTCCGGGCCGCCGTCCGCCGTCCACGCTCACCGCCACCGCGGCCGGCGGTCGCGCCTGATTCCTGACCCGGAACCAGGCGCACGGCACCCTCGCGTTCCACCGCCATGCCGGATGGTCCGAACCGGCCCCGCTGCCGGGCCGCGAGACGGATGTCGTGGTGTTCATGGCACCGCGCCGAGCGCGCTCAGCCGCTGTTCGGGCCGCGGTGCGACGGCTGCTCGGGGGCCGGGCCGGGCGGCGCCGGGGGCACCGGCCGCACGGCGGGGCCGTCGGGATCGAGGGTGAGCGGCTCGCCATGGTGGTGGATCGTCAGCGGCTCACCGTCCAGGAGCGTGTAGACGGCCTTGTCGGCCTCGATCTCCACCCGCAGCCGACGGCCGAGGAACTGCAGGCCGAAGGCCAGCCGCCGGAACCTGTCCGGCAGCCGGGGGGCGAACCGCAGCCCGTCGCCGGACCGGCGCATCCCGCCGAACCCCGCCACCAGCACCATCCAGGTGCCGGCCAGGGACGCGATGTGCAGTCCGTCCCGGGTGTTGTGCTCCAGGTCCTCGAGGTCCATCAGGGCGGCCTCGGCCGCGTAGTCGTAGGCGAGCCGCAGATGGCCCGCCTGTGCGGCGATGACCCCCTGGCAGCACGCGGACAGCGAGGAGTCCCGTACGGTCAGCGGCTCGTAGTAGGCGAAGTTGCGGGCGATGTGGTCGTCGTCGAAGAACGCGCCGCAGGTGTACATGGCGAGCACCAGGTCGGCCTGTTTGACGACCTGCTTGCGGTAGAGATCGAAGTACGGGAAGTTCAGCAGCAGCGGGTACTGGTCGGGGCGGGTGCCGGCGAAGTCCCAGCGCTGGTAGCGGGTGAACCCGGCATGCTGTTCGTGGACGCCCAGTTCGTGGTTGTAGGGGACGTACACGGCCTCGGCGGCGTCCCGCCAGGCGGCGCTCTCCTCCTCGTCGACGCCGAGCCGGTCCGCCTCCTCCGGGTACCGGGCGACGGCGTCGGCCGCCGCGAGCAGGTTCGCGCGGGCCATCAGGTTGGTGTACGTGTTGTCGTCGGCGACCGCGCTGTACTCGTCGGGGCCGGTGACGCCGTCGATGTGGAAGACCCCGTGGTGGTCGTGGTGGCCCAGCGACCGCCACAGCCGGGCCGTCTCCACCAGCAGCTCGACGCCGGCCTCCCGCTCGAAGGCCGTGTCCCCCGTGGCCTCGACATAGCGGATGACGGCGTCGGCTATGTCGGCGTTCACATGGAAGGCCGCGGTGCCGGCCGGCCAGTACGCCGACCCTTCGGAGCCCTCGATGGTCCGCCAGGGGAACGCGGCGCCGTCCAGACCGAGCTGGGTCGCCCGCTCCCGGGCCTCGGGCAGGGTGCTGTGCCGCCAGCGCAGCGCCTGGCCGACGGTTGAGGGGGCGGTGTAGGTGAGGACGGGCAGCACGAACATCTCGGTGTCCCAGAAGGCGTGCCCGTCGTATCCGGACCCGGTCAGCCCTTTGGCCGGGATCGCTCGCTGCTCGGCGCGGGCCCCTGCCTGCAGGACGTGGAAGAGGGCGAAGCGGACGGCCTGCTGGATCTCCTCGTCGCCGTCCACCTCGATGTCGGCGCGGGCCCAAAAGTCGTCCAGAAAGCCGCGCTGTTCGTCCAGCAGCCCCTGCCAGCCGTCGTGCGCGGCGGCGGCCAGGGCGGCGTCCACCTGGTCGGCCATGGCGGGCCGGGAGCGGGTGCCGGACCAGCCGTGGGCGACGAACTTCTCCACGCGCAGCCGTTGTCCCGGCTCCAGTACCGAGGTGACGGTCAGCCGGGCCACGTCCGTGTCGCTCTCGCTTCGGGTCGTGGTCCGCTCGGGGCCGGTGACGCCGTGGTCGGCGGCCACCGCCACACGCAGGCCGCTGCGCCGGGTGCGGTGCACCAGCCGCAGCCGGTGGCCGGAGGCGAAGTCGTCCTCCTGCTCCAGCGGCGAGTGGAGAGCGACGGCCGCGCGCGGGTCGCCGTTGGACCCGGGCAGTTGCTCGTTGGCGACCAGCTCCGACTGGATCACCACCCGGGAGCGGCTGCCGACGGCCTCCACCTCGTAGGCCACGGCCGCCACCGCCCGCTGGGTGAGCGACACCAGCCGCGTCGAGCGCACCCGGACCGTCGAGCCCGCCGGCGAGGTCCACTCACAGGTCCGCTCCAGCACGCCCCGGCGCAGGTCCAGCGTGCGCTCATGGGCGACGAGCCTGCCGTAGCGCAGGTCGAACGGTTCGTCGTCGACCAGCAGTCGCAGGATCTTGCCGTCGGTGACGTTGATGACCGTCTGGCCCGACTCCGGATAGCCGTAGCCCGCCTCGGCGTACGGCAGCGGATGCACCTCGTGCACCCCGTTGAGGTAGCTGCCGGGCAGGCCGTGCGGCTCGCCCTCGTCGAGGTTTCCGCGCCAGCCGACATGGCCGTTGGACAGGGCGAACACGGACTCGCTCTGCGCCAGGACGTCCAGGTGGAGGTCCGTCTCGCGCACGGCCCACGGTTCGACCGTGTATGCCCGGTGGGTGATCACTGCTTGCCTCCCAGCTCGGCGAGGTCCTCGACGACGAC
Source organism: Streptomyces herbicida (assembly GCF_032656585.1). Lineage (NCBI taxonomy): Bacteria > Bacillati > Actinomycetota > Actinomycetes > Kitasatosporales > Streptomycetaceae > Streptomyces > Streptomyces herbicida. Next base: position 54,716 of record NZ_JAUYWJ010000010.1, on the reverse strand, counting down.
GTCCGCGCCGTGCGCGTACAGCGCGTCGGCCTGTCCGACGCGGTCGACGCCGACCACGTATCCGAAGTGGCCCGAGCGTCCCGCGTCCATGCCGGCCAGCGCGTCCTCGAAGACCGCTGCCGCCGAGGGCTCGACGCCGAGGTCGCGGGCGGCGGCGAAGAAGGTGTCCGGGTGCGGTTTGCCGGGCAGCTTCCGTTCGCTCGCGACGACCCCGTCGATCCGTACGTCGAAGAGGTGTTCGGCGCCGACGGAGCGCAGTACGTCACGGCAGTTGGCACTGGAGGAGACGATCGCGGTGCGCAGCCCGTGGGCGCGGACGGCCTCGAGGTAGCGCAGTGTGCCCTCGTAGGCCTCGACGCCGGAGGTGCGGATCTTCTCCAGGAGCAGGTCGTTCTTGCGGTTGCCGAGACCGTGGACGGTGCGGGCGTCCGGCGGGTCGTCCGGGGCGCCCTCGGGCAGAGCTATGCCGCGGGAGTCGAGGAAGGCGCGGACCCCGTCGGCGCGCGGGCGCCCGTCGACGTACTCGTCGTACTCCGCGTCGGCGTCGAACGGCCGGCCCTGCTCGCCCTCGTAGTCGCGCAGGAACTCGTCGAACGCCTCCTTCCAGGCGGCCGCGTGGACGACGGCCGTCTTGGTGACGACCCCGTCGAGGTCGAAGAGACAGGCCAGGATGGTGTCGGGCAGACCGAGCTCAGTCATACCCAGCACCCTTCCCCCGAAGAGCGGCTTCCAGTGGGTGGCGAAGGCCACAGCGCGGGAACCCGGGACGGGCCGCGGTGCGACACTCTCCAGCGTGTCCTTGACTTTCGACGATCTGCTCGCCCGCGCCCGCCGTCTCGCCCAGCGCGGTCCACGCGCGCTGCTCGGCATCGCGGGCAGCCCGGGCGCGGGCAAGACGAACCTCGCCGAGCACCTGGCGCGCGAGCTGAACGGTACCGGCGAACCCTGGGTGGCACAGGTCCCCATGGACGGCTTCCACCTCGCCGATGTCGAACTGGACCGGCTGGGCCGCCGCGACCGCAAGGGCGCGCCGGACACCTTCGACGCGGGGGGATACGCGGCGCTGCTGCGGCGGCTGCGCGCGGAGACCGGCGAGGTGGTGTACGCGCCGGGGTTCGAGCGGGTGCTGGAGCAGCCGGTCGCGGGTGCGATCCCGGTGCCGCCGACGGCCCGGCTGGTGGTGACGGAGGGCAACTACCTGCTGCTGGAGGCGGGTTCCTGGGCTCGGGTGCGGCCCTGCCTGGACGAGGTGTGGTTCTGCGAGATCGACGAGGACGAGCGGATCCGCCGGCTCGTCGCCCGGCACGAGGAGTTCGGCAAGGAGCACGAGGCTGCCGTGGCCTGGGTGCTGGGCACGGACCAGCGCAATGCCGACCTGGTCGCGACGACACGGGATCGGGCCGACCTGGTGGTGCCCGCGTCCGCGGTGCCCGCGCCGTACGAGGCGGAGAACCCTGATCGAGGTCATCGCGCCGCGGGTTAGCCTGCCCGCATGGGCTTGGACATCACGGTGTTACCCGGACGCCGAGTGGGACTGCGACCCCGGCGAGGGATGGGTGGAGCCCGCCTCGGCACAGGTGCCCTGGTCCGCGCGGTACGAGTTCCACAGCACGACCGGCTCCTACAAGCCGCACTTCTGGGCCGGGGAATCCTGGGACGACGTACGGGAGTTCGCCGGTCCCGTGCTGCGCAGGACGCTGGACGCGTTCCTGGGCCACCTGGTCTGGGACGGCGGGGGCGTTGACGAGGTCGTCGTGGTCCCGGACTCCGGCCCGTTCCCGGGTGACTGCCGCGCTGCCAGGCCAGGGCCAGCAGTGAGGTGATCCCGAGCGAGGTGTCGCCGATGTCGTCCTGGGCGTCGGGGTGTTCGAGGTTGCCTTCCGGGGTGAGGCGGGCCAGGGCCTGCTCGGCAACGCCGGCGAGGACGGCGTCGTACGCCTCGGGGGTGTCCGGCAGGTCGTGCAGCGGGCCGCGCTGGCGTGGGAGGTGCACGGGAGTGCTCATGTGGTCTCAGCCCTTCATTCCGCTGGTTCTTGTCCCGGAACAGGGTCGGGCCGAGGGGACGGTGAAGCGGTCGTTCTGCTGGAGACAGACGAGCCGGTGCCCCTGCAAGTGCCGCCGATGGAGGGCGCGTTGGCACTGGCGTGAGCCTTTCTGTGAGTCGCCGGATCGCCGTTCACGCGCCGAGACACGTCCCGGTCGCCGGACCCTGGCCGACAGGACGAACAGCATCTGCCACCTGTCGTTCACATGGGGTCTCCCCGGCCGCACGGGGTGCTCCGGGCGGCACAGTGCCGGTCGTGGACGTCCCGCAGCTGCGTGGCCGGTTCGACCGGGTCGAGGTGAACTCCGACCGGCTCCGGGCCGTACCGGTCTGTACGGCAGAGGGTCTGTCGGTACGACTCGTGAAGCGGTGACGCGCCTGGTGGCGGGAGCGCTGCGACAGTAAAGCCATGACACGGCAACTGATCGCTCCCGCCACCCTGCGGTGGCTGTCGGCGCAGGGCGGATGATGGCGCGGGAACAGCAACCGGTCCTCGATCCCGAGGTCCGTGACGGCGGTGGGCAGCAGGCCCAGTGGGCGAGTGCGCCCGCACGCCTGTACGACGGCCTGCGGCGCCGTCGAAGGTGGATCGTGCCGCTCCTCGCGGTGCTGATGCTCACCCAGATGGCCGTGGCCATGGTGACCGCGGCGGCGCAGCAGACGCCCACGATCGACGAACCGGTGTACGTCGCCACGGCCACGGACTATCTGCACGAGCATCGCCTGCGCTACAACCCCGAGCACCCGCCGCTCGGCAAGCTCGTGATCATGGCGGGAGTGGCGGTGGCCGACCCGCACTACGACGCGGCGTTCCCCGGCAGCCAGGGGCAGGTCGGGCGGCATCTGCTGTACGAGTCGGGGAACGACCCATGGCGGCTGATGCTGTGGGCCCGGCTGCCGGTGATCGCACTGACACTGCTGTTCGGGCTGGTCGTCCTGGCCTTCGCGCGCGAGGTGGCCGGTACGGCGGCCGGGCTGACGGCGCTGGCCCTGTACGCCTTCTCGCCCGACGTCATCGCGCACGGTTCGCTGGCCACGCTGGACGTGCCCACGGCCGGTTTCGTGCTGACGTCGGCGTGGCTGGTGTGGCGGGCCCGCCACAGACCCAGGCTGTATCTGCCGCTCGCAGGGGCAGCGCTCGGAGCGGCGCTGGCCACCAAGATGAGCGCGCTGCCCGCGATCCCGGTGCTGATGGCGCTGGCGCTCGTGTCGGTGTGGCACACCCGCCGACCGGAGGAACCTGCCGAGCGCCGCAGGGCCCTGGCGCTCGGTCTGGCGGGCGCGGCCGTGGTGGCGCTGGCCGCGGTCGCCGTCGTATGGGCGACGTATCTCGCGGTCGACCCACGGCTGCGGTTCTCCCCCGCCGAGCCGGTGCCGGTCATCCGCGGGCTGCACGAGCGCCTGGTCGAACTCATGCCGTTCCCGGGGGCGTTCCGGGCCGGGATGCGTGCCCAGTTCGGTCTGGAGAACCTTCCGTGGCAGGGCTATCTGTTCGGCCACCTCTACACCGGCTCGCTCTGGTACTACCTCCCGGCCGCCCTGCTGGTGAAGACCCCGCTCGGCATGCTCGCGCTGTGGGCGTCGGGTGCCGTCGTGGTCGTCGCGGTACGTCGGCTGCGGCCCGCCGCGCCGTATGTGCTCATCCCGCCCGCCGTGCTGCTGGCCGCGGCGATGACCGGGTCGCGGGACTTCGGCACGCGGTACGCCCTGTTCATGCCGATGTTCCTCGCGGTCGCGGGCGGCTGTGTGCTCGCGGTGCGGTGGCGGTGGGCGCCGGTGGCGGCGGGGGCGCTGGTGGCCTTCGTCGCCGTCAGTTCGCTGCGCACGCACCCGTATTACCTGCCGTACTCCAACGAGGCGTTCGGCGGTCCGGCGAAGACCCATCTGCGGCTGCACGACTCCAACGTGGACTGGGGCCAGGACCTGGGCCGGCTCGCCGACCGGCTGGAGCAGCGCTACCCGGGCGAGCGGGTCTGGCTCGTGTACAAGGGCAGCGCCGTGCCGTCGTACTACGGCGTCCACGCGTCCGATCCGCGCAAGGTGCCGGAGGGCGACGTGCACGGTCTGCTGGTCGTGTCGGACTCGTGGGTCGCCAAGGCACGCGGAAAACTGGCCGAATTGATCAAGAGCGCTCATCCGATCGACGAGGTCGGTCACTCGATCACGATCTATCGGCGCTGACCGGCGCCCCGGTCCGCGCCCGCAAGCTGTGCGTTCGCTCCGGGGCAGTCAGGAGCTGTCGCACAACCCTGGTCACCACGTTCTGTGAGCTATGTTGAGTTTTCGTGGGAGACAAAGGAGGCGCACCGGTGTCATCGCCGCAGCAGGCACGCGCACAGGCGTCCGCGATCACCTCGGGAAAGACCGTTCCGGAGGCAGTATCTGCACCGACCTCCCAGCTCAGGGAGCTCTTCGACGGCCCGCGACTGTCCCCGGGGCAGCGCCGCATCGCCCAGTACCTGATCGAGCACATCACCGAGGCCGCGTTCCTGTCGATCACCGATCTCGCCGATCGGGTGGGCGTCAGCCAGCCGTCGGTGACCCGGTTCGCCGCCGCGGTCGGCTTCAGCGGTTACCCCGCGCTACGGGAGAAGCTCCAGTCGATCGCGCTGCGCACCCTCGCCGGCGGCCCAGGAGCGGCCGACGAGGACCGGAGCAACGAACTCCAGGCCGCCGTCGACGCCGAGATCCAGAACCTGGAGAACCTCCGGCGCGACTTCGCCGACCCCGACCGGGTCATCTGGCTCGGCCGCGAGCTGTCCCGCTCGACCCCGCTGACCGTGCTCGGGCTGCGCATCTCCGTGTCGCTGGCCGAGTACTTCGCCTACGCCGCCCGCCGCATCCACCCCGACGTACGGCTGGTGACCCGGGGCGGCACCGTCGCCTACGACGCGCTGCTGCAGTCGCGCGAGGCCGGCGGCACCTGGGTGCTGGCCTTCGGGATGCCGCGGCACGCGCAGGAGACGCTCACCGCGATCCGGGTCGCGCGCGGCGCGGGCCTGCGGGTCGCCCTGATCACCGACCTGGTGCTCGGGCCGCTGGCCGACGAGGCCGACGTCACCTTCACCACCGGCACCGGCTCCCGCCTGGTCTTCGACTCCTATGCGGCACCCGGCGTGATGTCCGCCGCGCTGCTCCAGGCCATGACCGACGCCGACCCGGAGCGCACCCAGGCCCGTCTCGAGGACTACGAGCAGGTCGCCGAGCAGCACCAGTTCTTCCTGAAGGACTGACACCGGTCCGACCGCCACCGGCCCGGCGGTTTCCCTCCCCTTTCGCCCACAAGGCCTTGTACGGGGACAATTCACCTCATATCGCGCATGAATGTTTTCATACGTCTTGCAAAGGCGACGGCATATATAAATACTGCTCACGGATCGCACCCGCCCCGAGAAAGCCGACGGACCGCCCATGCGCACGCAGCACCACCCGCCGCGCCGGCACCCGACGCCCGGGGCCCCAGATCGGACACCCCCAGCCGCCGTCCCCTACCCACGTCGGCGCCAGGGGTGTTCGGGCGGGCGACGCCTGCGCGGCTCGCCCGTGGTGGCGGCCCCAGTCATCCCCTAGACCGGGGCCGCCCCAGAATCCGTCGGACCACCCCTCACGACGCCGCACACCGCACACCCGGAAGCGATGATCATGACCCTGACGACCACGCGCATCAGCCAGGACTGGCCCTGCCAGGTCAAGACGCCCGGCAGCTACGACTGGGAGCGCTCGGCGGCCAAGTGGCTGCGCGAACTGGTGCCGGCCCGCTACGCCAGCTATCCGGCGCTCATCCGCCACCCCGTGCTGCTCGCCCGGCACGCGCAGATCCAGGTCCAGCACGAGATCCGGGTGGCCCGGACGGCGCTGCAGACCGCGCGGGCCGAGCTGCCCGTGCTGGGGATGCCCGAGTCGGTCATCGAGCACACGATCAAGCTGTACGCGGCCGAGGTCATGCAGCTGCAGCACATCGCCCGCAGTGTCCGGGCGGTCACCGAGGCCCTCGTCGGACACAGCACGGGCCGCTGACCTGCCGGTCACCGGCAGGCGGAGAAAAGCCTGATTCCCCAGAGGTATGAGCGCACGGGCTCAGGTGTGCGATGCTCACTTCGTGACGAGCGAGCCCGCACCACCGGTGGAGAGCGGCACCGCCCCCGACCTGGCGGCGCTGGCCAGGGTGGTGGCCAGGCAGCGCGCGGAGATGGACCGGCTGCAGGAGCAGGCGGCGACCTCGGCGGTACTGGAGCGCGCCAAGGGGGCGCTGATGGCCATGACGGGCTGCTCCCCGGACACCGCGCACGAGGAACTCGTCGAACGCGCCAGGACCGGGCACCGCACCCTCATCGAGGAGTGCTGGCTCACGCTCGGCGCGCTGATGCCGCCCCAGGCCGACGCCCTCGACGCCACGGACTCCACCGGGATGGCGGCCGTCACCGGGTCCGGTCCCGCACGGCCCGAGGGGCCCGCCCCATGGGACGCCTCGGCCACCGGGACCGACGACCGCTCCGAGGTGCTCGCCCGCCTCGGCAAGGCCTTGGTCCGCGTCGACTCGCCGCAGGAACTCGCCGGCTCCCTGCTGGAACACCTCGGTCCGGAGGTGGGCGCCGACGCCGTCGTGCTCTATGTGCTGCGGCCCGACGCCGGACTCGAACTCGTCGGGCACGCCGGCCTCGACGAAACCTTCGCGAGCCAGTGGCGCCATGTGCCGCCGCTGAGCGGAGTCGCCGCGCTGGACGCGCTGCGGGCCCGCGAGCCGCGCTGGCTGGAGGACTTCGGCACGGACCGGGACCAGTACCTGCTGCTCGGGAATCCGCCCGAGCGGTGGCTGTCGCGCGCCTGGCTGCCCGTGCCGGCGGGCGACACGGCCGACGTGGCGCTGGGCGTACTGCGCCGGCCCGCCGGCCCCTTCACCGCACGCGACCGCAAGCTCCTGCGGGCCGCCGCCCGGCTCTGCGCCGGCCGGCTGCGCGCCTTCGACCAGGCGCAGGAGCGCACCGCCGAAGGCGTCGCCGACATGGTGCAGGCGGTGTTCGACGCCCTCCCGGGCGCGGCGGTCCTGCTGACCCCGCTGCGCGGCACCTCGGGCGACGTGGAGGACTACCGAATAGACGCCGCGACCCCGCAGGCCGTCGACGTCCTCGGCCGAACCGGGCGCGAGCTGCTCGGCATGCGCATCCTCGAGTGCTATCCGTCGGTCGCGGGCGAGCCGCTGTGGCAGGGGTACCTCACGGCACTCGCCGGCGGAGAGCCGTACGCGGGCGAGCCGTTCGCCTATCACGAGGTCGTCGACGGGGTGCAGGAGACCGCCACGTACTCGGTGCAGGCGACGCGGCTGGGCGGCGGACTGCTGGTCAGCTGGGTCCGGCACGATTCCACGGCCCGCCAGGAGCAGCGGCTGGCGGACGTGCAGCGGCTGGGCAACCTCGGCTGGGCGAGCTGGAACCTGGTCACCCGTGAGGCGACCTGGTCGCCCCAGGTCTACGCCCTGATGGGCCGGGACCCCGCACGCGGCCCGGTCCGCCTCCAGCAGCTCCCTGACCTCGCGCTGCCCGAGGACGCTCCCGCGCTGTCCCACGCCGTCACCGAACTCGTCCGCGCCGGGAAGCCGTTCGACGTGCCCTTCCGGATCAGGTCCGCGTCCGGCGTACGGCATCTGCGGGCCGTCGCCGAGGCGGTGGCGGACCCGGAGGGCACCCCCGTCGAGGTGCACGGCTTCGTACAGGACCTCACCGCGCTGCGCAACGCCGAGCTCGCGTTGGTGGAGAGCGAGCGGGCCATCCTGCTGCAGCGCGGCATCCTGCAGGCAGAACGGGCGCTGGCCACCCGGCTCCAGCACGCGCTGCTGCCGCTGCCGAAGGCCCCCGTACGGCTGGCCGGACTGCGGGTCGAAGTCGCCTATCTGCCCGCCCAGTCGGAGATCCATGTCGGTGGCGACTGGTTCAGCGCCATCGAACTGCCCGACGAGGACGCGCTGTTCGTGATCGGCGACGTGGCGGGCCACGGCATCGACGCCGTGGCCACCATGGCCCAGCTCCGCTTCACCGCGAAGGGCATGGTCAGCACCGGTTCCTCGCTGACCGGTGCGCTCGCCCGGCTGAACACCCTGCTGCTGCACTCGAGGGACAGCAACACGACCGCCACCATCGTCCTCGCCCGGTACGAACCGGTGGACCACCGGCTGAAGTGGGCCCAGGCGGGTCATCTGCCGCCGCTGCTCGTGCGCGGGGGCGAGGCGCGCTATCTGGACCGGCCCGACGGAATCCTGCTCGGGGCCAGCACATCCCCGGAGTTCGAGGCCGCGGAGTGCCGTCTGGAAGCCGGGGACCGGCTGCTGCTGTTCACCGACGGTCTGGTCGAGCGGCCGGGCGAGCGTCTCGACACGGGCCTGGACCGTCTCGCCGAGGCCGTCCTCGCCCATGACGGCAAGGGGGCCGACTCCCTGGACGCGCTGCTCGCCGCGATGCTGGAGGGCGAGCGGCGGGACGATGTGTGCGTCCTGGACATCCGGGTGCCTGCGGAGGAGGCCTAGGGCCCGTCGTCATCCTCGTCGCGGTGCCACCAGTACCAGCACAGGCCTACGACGAGGGCGATCAGGAAAACGGCGGGCAGCACGAGGCCCAGGATGCGGGAGCCGCTCATCGGGGACGCCTTCGGATCAGGGCGGCGGAAAGCCGTACGTCAGGTGCCTCATGGTGACGTACCGGGGGATTTCGACCGTCCAGCCTTTCCGCAGTCGTTGCCGGGCGTTCGACTATGCGGCGGTGATGTCATTCCGCCGGGTGACCAGGATCGACGCCCCCGAACGGCGTCAGCCGCCGTCGAGGCTCGTGCGGGACTCCAGTGCCCGGCGGGTGTCGTTGCCGTAGACCCCGGTCTCGTCCCCGGAGATGCCGTACCAGAGCTGGAAGCGGGCCACGGCCTCGGTGAGGACGGTGTCGTAGTGGCCGTCGGCGGAGCCGCCGCGGTAGACGTCCGGAACGGCCAGCAGGCGCTGTTGGAGTTCGGTGACCTCGGGGCCGCTGTCACCCTGGCGCAGCGTGCCCGGCCCGTCCGGGTCGGTGGCCGCGGTGACAGTGGCGGTGGCGGCGGGGCTGGGCGTGGTGGGTGCGGTCATGGACGGAGGGGCGGGAGGGGCGGCGGTGGCGGCATCTCCTCGGCCGGGCAGCAGCAGCGCGCAGCCGAAGCCGGCCAGCGCGGCCGCGGTCACCGCGACCACGACGCCGGCCCGGCGCAGTCCGGTGCCGAAGCCGAAGCGGCCGTCGGCCGGTGTCGCGTGCCGGGTGTGACCGAGGGGCGGCAGTTCCTGGGTCTCGTCCTCGGCGACATTGCGCCACCGCGGCTTCGCGACGGCTTCGTAGCCCTCCGCACCCTCCGCGCCCTCGGCGTCCTGCCGCATCTCCCGCATCAGTTCCGCGAGGGCGTCGAAGCGCCGCAGACGCAGAACGCGGACGGGTTCCAGGGCCGGGCCATGGGGCGGCTGTTCAGGGTCGGGCGGTGTCGACACACTGCTCTCCTTCCGCGATCCCCGTGAGGAGATACGGAAGGGGTACCGCGCCGGTTCAGCGTGTGGCCGGGCCGGGCCCGCTCCCGACGAAGCGCCGCAGGGACTTCGTCATCGCGGTGACGAAGGCGTCCCTGGTCTCGTCCGTGAGGGCGTCCAGGGACAGATACGGGTTGAGGTCCTCCAGCTCGACCAGCAGGAGGCCGCCGTCCGGGGCGCGGCAGGCGTCGACGCGCTGGATGCCGTGCTCGAGGCCGTTCCAGTCGATGAAGCGCCGGGCGAACGCCAGGTCCTCGGGCGTGGGATCGTAGGGCTCCAGCCGCCAGCGCTGCGCGGCGTCCGGCGCGTACAGGGCGTACTGGAAGTCGTGGTCGACGTAGTAGAACGACACCTCGTGGGCGAAGTCAACGCACGGCTGGACGAGCACCGTCCCGTCAGCCAGGTCGCGCAGCCGGCCGGCGGGGACGATCTCCAGGCCTATCGAGTCCGCGCCGAGCTTGGGCTTGACCACGTAGCGCTCGGCGGCCGGCAGCAGGTGCAGGTCCTCGGCCCGGTCCACGGTGGGGATGACCGGGAAGCCGGCCGCGGTGAGATCGAGCAGATACTGCTTGCCGGCCATGTCCGCCCGGCCGGTGAGCGGGTTGTACACCCGCGTCCCGTTGCCCAGCGCCCGCGCGCGGAAAGCGTCGTACGCCTCCTGGTACCCGAGGACCGGACCGCTGTTGCGGATCACCACCGCGTCGAAGCCGTCCATCAGCGCCCTGGCGTCCAGCGGATGGCAGAGCGCCAGGTCGAAGTGCTCGCGCAGCCGGGAGGTCAGGAAGATGTCCTCGTCGCAGTAGCGCCGCCCGCGGGCCGGGTACGCCAGGTCGGTGACGTAGAGGACACGGGGGCCGACGGCGGGCATGGGGGCTCCTCGGGCATCGGGGCGGGCGGGTGCGGAAAGGTTACGTCGCCGTGCGGGCGGCCCCGCCCCCGACCCCGGGGGCATCGGCCCCGGGGCCCCGAGGGAGAGCTCCGTACAATTTGAGTCCGAACGATCATCCACGGCCGTCCCCGGCCGTGCGGTGTCCGCTCAACGACGCGAAGGAGCGCCCGTGCCCGGCCAGCGATCCATCACCGAAGCCGAGAGGCTCGCCACGGAAAAGCTCGGCGGCATCCCGATCCGCCGGGACCAGATGGCGGCCGTGGCCAACATCTACCGGGCCGCTTCGGCGGTGCGGCAGCACCTGGAGAACTCCGTGCTGCGCGGCTCGGACCTGACCTGGACGGCGTTCGTGGTCCTGTGGGTGGTGTGGGTGTGGGGCGAGTCGGAGACCCGGCACGTGGCGGAGGAGGCCGGGATCTCCAAGGGCACGCTCACGGGCGTGGCGCGCACCCTGGAGTCGCGCGGGCTGCTGCGCCGGGCCGGGCATCCGGAGGACGGCCGGCTGGTCCTGCTGAGCCTGACCGACAAGGGCGAGGACCTGATGCAGCGGGTGTTCCCGGAGTTCAACGAGGAGGAGGCGTTCGTCACCGCACGGCTCGACGACGCCGAGTGCCGCAGCCTCGCGGAGGGGCTGCGGCAGGTCGTCCTCCAGGTGGAGGAGCACGGCGAGGAGCGGCGCCGGCAGTTGCTGGGCGGTGCGGAGCCCGCGCCCCGGCGCAGCGGGCGGCGGCCCAAGGGGTGACGTCGGGGGCCGTGCTCAGGCCCGGCTCCGTGTGGCCCGTACCAGGGCGTCGAAGAGCGCCTGCTGGGCAGGGTCCCGGTGCGCCGTGTCCTCCGGGTGCCACTGCACGGCCGTGAACCAGCCCGGGGCATCCGGGAGTTCGAGGCCCTCCACGGTTCCGTCCCCGGCGGTCGCCGTGACCGTCAGTCCGGTGCCGAGCCGGTCGACACGCTGGTGGTGGTAGCAGGAGGCGTCCGCCTTCTCCGCGCCGGTGGCCTGCTCCAGCAGGGTGCCGGGCCGTATTCGTACCGGATGGACAAGGTGGCGGTGCTCCCGCTCCGGGCCGCCCATGTCCTGCTCCAGGCTTCCGCCGAGGGCCGCATTGACCACCTGCAGGCCGCGGCAGACGGCCAGCAGGGGCAGGCCCGACTCCAGCGCGTGGCGGGCGAGCCGGAGGTCGAAGGCGTCCTGGAGGTCGTCGACGTCGTAGACGGTGTCGTGGGTGTCGGTGGCGCCGTAGCGGTGCGGGGCGAGGTCGCCGCCGCCGGGGAGCAGCACGCCGTCGAAGCGGGCGAGCCGGTCGGCGACGCCGGTGTCGGCGGGGTGGATGCCCGCGGGTTCGCCGCCGGCCCGCCACACGGCCTCGATCAGGGCGCGGGCGTTGACCTCGGCCGCGTACCGCAGGGCGGAGGTGGTGGTGCTGAAGCGGGCGGGGATCGCGATCAGGGGGCGGGTCACAGCTGGATCCAGGCCGTCTTGAGCTCGGTGTACTTCTCCAGGGCGTGGACGGACTTGTCACGGCCGTTGCCGGAGTGCTTCATGCCGCCGAAGGGGACGGTCAGGTCGCCCTCCTCGTAGCAGTTGACCCAGACCGTGCCCGCCTTCAGCTGCCGCGAGACCCGGTGCGCGGTGGACAGGTCCGAGGTCCACAGGCCCGCCGCGAGTCCGTACTCGGTCGCGTTCGCGAGCCGTACCGCCTCGTCGAGGTCGTCGAAGGCGAGGATCGACAGCACCGGGCCGAAGACCTCCTCGCGGGCCAGGCGCATCCCGGGGGCGACCGCGTCGAAGACGGTGGGGCTGAGGTAGCTGCCGCCGGTCTCGGTCAGGGTGCGCTCGCCGCCGGTGCGCAGCCGGGCGCCCTCGGTCCCGGCAGTGGCGATGTGATCGAGGACGCGGCCCAGGTGGGCCTCGCCGACCAGGGCTCCCATCTCGCTGGCCGGGTCGAGCGGGTCGCCGACGCGCAGTTCCCGGGCCCTTCGTACAACGGCGTCGGTGACGCGTTCGGCGAGCGAGGAGTGGACCAGGAGCCGGGAGGGGGCCGTGCACATCTCCCCCTGGTTGAAGAAGATGCCCCAGGCGGCGGTGGCGGCGGCCCGGTCCAGGTCGGGGGCGTCGGGCAGGACGATGTTCGGTGACTTGCCGCCGAGTTCGAGCCAGACGCGCTTGAGGTTGGAGTCGGCGGAGTAGCGCAGGAAGTGCCGGCCGACGGCGGTGGAGCCGGTGAAGGCGAGGACGTCCACCTCGGGGTGCAGGCCGATCGCCCGGCCCGCGGTGGGGCCGTCGCCGGTGACGACGTTGAGCACGCCGGGCGGCAGACCGGCCTCCGTGCCGATCCGGCCGAGCAGCAGGGCGGACAGCGGGGAGGACTCGGACGGCTTCAGTACGACGGTGCAGCCGGCGGCGAGGGCCGGGGCGACCTTCCAGCTCGCCAGGGTGAGGGGGAAGTTCCAGGGGACGACGGCGCCCACGACTCCGGCGGGCTCGCGGGTGACGAGGGCGAGGGCGTCGGGGGCGGTGTGCGGGGATTCGTCGGTGAGCTTGTCTGCAAGCTGGCCGTACCAGCGGAAGGTGGTGATGGCGGCGCGCAGTTCGATGTCGTACGCGTCGGTGATCGGCTTGCCCATCTCCAGACTGATGGTGAGGGCGAGCCTCTCCCGCTGCTCTTCGAGGAGTTCGGCGATCCTCAGCAGCACCCGGCCGCGCTCGGCGGGGGCGAGGCGCGGCCAGGGGCCGGAGTCGAAGGCCCGGCGGGCGGCGGCGACGGCGAGGTCGACCTCGGCCGGCCCCGCGTCGGGGACCCGGGTGAGGGGCTGTCCGTCGCGGGGCGAGACGACCGTGAACGTCGCCCCTCCCCCGGCTTCGTCTCTCCCGTCGATGTGGTGCCGCGCGGGCAGGTCGAGTGCCTTGGCCCGGCGCAGCAGTTCGTCATGGGTGACGTCCAGCATGGTGTTCCGTTCGGGGACAGGGGCCCGGCTCCCGGGGGAGCCGGGCCCGGCGGGGTGCGTCAGTGGTCGGCGGTCCGGGCGTGGACCACGCGCGCGATGCCGGCGCCCAGGAGCAGCACCGCGGGGACGGCGAGGACGAGCCAGATGGCCGTGGTGGCGTCGCCGCCGATGAGGGTGGTGAAGTTCGCGAGGACCACCCAGATCACGGCGGCGATACCGAGGGCGCCGAGGGCGGGGGCGATCAGGGTGTTCCAGCGCCGGGTGTCGAGGCGCTCGCGGCGAAAGAAGACGATCACGGAGACCGAGGTCAGGAAGTACAGAAGCATGCAGGCGAGGACGCCGACACCGCTGAACCAGGAGAAGAGGGTGAGGACCGGGTCCTTGCCCGCGACGGCGAACGGCATGACCAGCAGTACGGCGATCGCGGTCTGGACGGCGCCCGCGGCCCACGGCGAGTGGCGCCGGTTGAGGGAGCGCAGCCGGCCGGGCAGCAGGCCCTCGCGGCTGAGGGAGAACAGATAGCGGTTGGCGGAGTTGTGGAAGGCAAGGATGCCGGCGAACAGCGAGGTGCCCAGCAGGACGGGCAGCACGTCGTTGGCCCAGCCGCCGAACTGGTTCGCGATGGGTGCGAAGACGAACACCGTGGAGTCGCCGCCCGCCAGCGCCCTGCCGGCCGCCTCGGTGACCTTGGAGGGGCCGTAGGAGGAGACGAGCATCCAGGAGGTGAAGGCGAAGAAGCCGGTGACCACGGCGACCGACAGATAGGTGGCCCGTGGCACGGTCCGGTGCGGTTCGCGTGCCTCCTCGCCGTAGATGGCGGTGGCCTCGAAGCCGAACATCGACGCGACGGCGAACATCAGCGCCACGCCCGGGGCCCCCTGCAGTACGGCACCCGGCGAGAAGGTGTGGGCGACGCCGAGGCCCTCGGGGCCGCCGCCCTTGACCAGGGTGACCAGGGCGAAGGCGAACAGGATGCTGAACTCGGCCAGGACGAACACGGCGAGCACCTTGGCGCCGATCTCGATGCCCGCGGCGCCCAGCGCCTGGACGACGACCATCGTCACGAGGGCCCACACCCACCAGGCGATCTGCACCCCGGCGTAGTGCTGGACCAGGCCGCCGACGGTGAAGCCGTACAGGCCGTACATCGCGGCCTGGACCGTGCAGTAGGCGAACAGGGCCACCGCTGCGCTGCCGCTGCCCGTGGTCCGGCCGAGGCCCTTGCCGATGTAGGTGTAGAAGGCGCCCGCGTTCACCACGTGCCGGCCCATGGCCACGAAGCCCACCGAGAACAGCAGGATCACCGCGCCGGCGACGGCGTAGGCGGCCGGGGCCCCGGGGCCGTTGCCGACCGCGACGGCGATCGGGACGGCGCCCGCGATGCCGGTGAGCGGCGCCTGGGCGGAGAGGACGAAGAAGAGGATGCCCAGGACTCCCAGGGCGTTGCGCTTGAGGGTTCCCGCTGCCTGGGGGGCCGCTCCGGCCCGGGGTGCTGCGTCGACCGTCTGACTGTCCACTCGGATCACCTGCTGAGGAGGGGAGGGAGATTTCGTTTTGAGCCAAACGAGTTGCCTCATGCTGGGCTGGAACTATCCATATGGCAAGGGGGTGGGGGAGGAATTTACGCATGAGATACCCCCCGTCGCGGGCGCGACGGGGGGTCCGTGCCGGGCACGCTCAGTCGTGGTCCGCGGCCGGGCGTTCACCCGGGTCACGCAGGTCGCGGAGCAGGACGCGGAGCTCCGCGAGGGCCTCCTCGGTGACGTCCCGCTCGCCGAAGACGAGCTGGTGCAGCACCAGGCCTTCCAGCGCCGCGAAGACCAGCCGGGACAGGCCCCGGTCGACCGGCCGGGACAGCATCTGGGACAGCTCGCGCCGGGTGGCCTCGAAGTACTCCTCGTACAGGCCTCGCAGATGCGGCAGCAGCTCCGGGCGGCGGCGCGCCTCCAGCAGCAACTCGTACTGGAACGCCTGGAGGTCGGGACCGGACTCCACCATGTCCGCCAGGCCGACCGAGAAGTCGGCGATCTCACCCGTGCCGGGTTCGAGGGCGCTGCTGCTGAGGGAGGAGCGCACGGCGTGCGCGAGCGCCTCCTCGATCAGCGCGTCCCGGGAGCCGAAGTGGTGCACGACCAGCCCGTGGGTGACCCCGGCCTCCTCCGCGACGGCCCGGTACGTCAGCTTGCGCAACCCGCCCCGGGCCACCACGCGCACGGCGGCGTCGAGCAGGGCCACCCGGCCGGCGCCATAGTTCTTCACGCGCTTGCGGGGGCGGTGCTCACCGGCGGGCTCGGTCATGGATGTGACCCTACCCGCGCCGTTCGCCTCATCGCCGTGGTGGCCGGATGCCGCGGAACTCCCAGTCCCCGCCGAGCGCCGTGGACAGCACCTCCTCGGACTCGGTGGGCTGGGCGCCGACGTCGCCACGGACCGGGGTGGGCCCGGTGACGACGTGGTTGGAGAGCCTGCCCAGGCCCTCGACCTCCACCTCCACGACATCGCCCGGCCGGACGGGGCGGGAGTTGGCCGGGGTGCCGGACAGCAGCACGTCACCGGGGTACAGGGTGATCGTCCGGGCGATGTCGGCGACGAGATAGTGCATGTCCCACGTCATCTCGTCGGTGGAACCGTCCTGCACTACCTCGCCGTTGACGTAGGTGCGCAGTCGCTTGCCGTGGAAGTCCCAGTCGGTGACCAGGCCGGGACCGAGCGGGCACAGGGTGTCGGAGCCCTTGACCCGGAGCATCGAGCCGGCGTCGGTGTCGCGGAAGTCGTGCAGTCCGTAGTCGTTGGCGACGGTGTAGCCGGCGATGTACTCGCCCGCCTCGGCCGGGGAGATGTTCCGCGCGGTCCGTCCGATGACGATGGCCACCTCGCCCTCGTAGTTCAGCCACTTGCAGCCCTCGGGGCGGACGATCGCGCCCCGGTGGGAGTTGAGGGACGAGGTCGGCTTGTGGAAGTAGGTCGGGGTGTCCGGGAGGTCGATCCGGAACTCCTCCACCCGGCTGCGGTGGTTGAGGTGGACGGCGATCACCTTGGAGGGGACGACCGGGGGAAGGTGCCGGGCGTCCTCGGTCTTGACGCGGCGGCCGTCCCCGGCGATGAGCTGGTCGCCGTCGAGGGTGACCTGGACGGCGGCGCCGTCGAGGAGGACACGGCGGTATTCGGGCATGGTCGGGGCTCCTCAGATGCGGCTGTGCGGGGTGCGGGGGGACGACGGGGGCACGGACTGACCGGTGCCGGTCCAGCCGTCGGCGGGGCGGTCGAACCAGAGGTGCACCTGGCCGGTGCCGACGGAGTTCTCGTACTCGCCGTACTGACGGGCCCTGGCCACGCAGGCCTGCTCACCGAGTGCGCCCGCCATCATCAGGTAGTGGAAGAACTTCGCCTCCGGCTTGAACTTCCAGAACTCGTCCATGCTGTCGAGGACCTTGTCGTGGCGACCCTCCTTGAACCAGGCGATCCGCTCCTCGTCCGCCGCGCGCGCCTCGGGGGTGAAGATGTGCACGGGGTCGCTGGCCTCGTGGTCGCGCAGCTCACGCAGGGGCCAGAAGGTGTGCGAGAGCGCACCGGAGGCGACCAGCAGCACCCGGCGCCCCGGGGTGGCGGCGATGCCGTCCGCGAGGGCCCGGCCGAGGCGCAGATGGTCCTCCATGTCGCCGGTCTGGCAGACGCCGATGGTCACCCACCGCTTGTCCGTGAGGCCCTCGCCGAGGAACTTCCAGAGGTTGATGGTGGCGTAGTAGATCGGCAGGTGGTCGTCCTCGATAGGGGTGATCCAGGTGCCGTGCCTGTCGGCGAACTGTGCGACGTTGTGGGCGAGTTCGGGGTCGCCGGGGAAGTCGTACGGCATCCGGCACATGCCGCGCGGCAGCTCCTCGGAGGTGAACAGGCCCGCGCGGCGGTGCTGGGCGGTGACGACGAACTCGACGGTGGTCGCCCAGTGGGAGTCGAGGACGACGACGGTGTCGTATTCATCTGCGGCATCCCCCTCGAAGACGTCCCGGCGCAACTGCTCCAGGCCGGTGACGAGGGTGATCTCCTTGCCCCCGTTGAGCTCCAGCCGGTCGGCCTCGGGCAGCACGATGGTGGGGACGTGGGCGAGCAGCCCCGCCCCGACGATCTCACCCATGGTCCTTCCATCCCTTCGGGGCGGTGACGGTGTTCTTCAGGTCGCAGTAGAAGTCGAAGCTCCAGGTGCCGCCCTCGCGGCCGACGCCGGAGAGGCGGGAGCCGCCGAAGGGCGCCTGGAGGTCGCGTACGAAGAAGCAGTTGACCCAGACGGTGCCCGCGACCAGCTGCGCAGTGACGCGCCCGGCGCGTTCGCGGTCGCCGGTGGCGACGGTGGCGGCCAGTCCGAAACGGGTGTCGTTCGCGAGGCGGACTGCCTCCTCCTCGGTGGCGAAGGTCTGCAGGGTGAGGACCGGGCCGAAGACCTCCTCCTGGACGATCTCCGAGTCCTGGGCGACATCGGTGAGGAGCGTCGGCGGGTAGTACCGGCCGTCCCCGGGGTGGCCGCCGATGACGGCACGGGCACCCGCCTCGATCGCGCGCCGCACGAACCCGTCGATCTTCTCCAGCTGGCGGGGGTGGATGTTCGGGCCGACGTCGGTGGCCTCGTCGCGCGGGTCGCCCTGCCTCAGCCGTGCGGCCTTCTCGGCGAAGCGCCGGGTGAACTCGCCGGCGATCGACTCCTCGACCAGGATGCGCGTGGCCGCCAGACACACCTGACCGGCGTTGTCGTACTGCTCCACCGCGAGGTCGACGGCGAGGTCCAGTTCGGCGTCGGCGAAGACCAGCAGCGGTGACTTGCCGCCCAGCTCGAGACTGAGGGGAGTGAGGTTGGCGGCGGCCGCGGCGGCGATGCGCCGGGCGGTCGGCACGGAGCCGGTGAAGCTGATGCGGCGGACGTCCGGGTGCGCGGTGAGGGTGTCGCCGATCTCGGCGCCGTACCCCTGCACGACGTTCAGGACACCGGCGGGCAGTCCGGCCTCGGCGGCGATGTCGGCCAGCAGCGAGGCGGTCAGCGGGGACCATTCGGCGGGCTTGAGGACCACGGTGTTCCCCGCGGCGAGGGCCGGGGCGACCTTCCAGGTGGCCAGCATCAGCGGGGCGTTCCACGGGGTGATCAGCACGCACGGCCCGGCCGGGTCCCAGCTGACGTGGTTGGTGTGGCCGCGCGTCTCGAAGTCCTCGTGGCCGAGCTGGAGCAGCCAGTCCGCGAAGAAGCGGAAGTTGTGCGCCACGCGGGGCATCACACCGCGCCGGTGCGAGCGGAGCAGGGCTCCGTTGTCCGTGGTCTCGACGATCGCGAGGTCCTCGATCCGCTTCTCGACACCGGCGGCGATGGCGTGCAGGACGCGGGCGCGTTCGGCCCGGGGGGTGGCGGCCCAGGCGGGAAAGGCGGCCTTGGCGGCGGCGACGGCGGCTTCGGCTTCGGCGGGACCGCCGCGGGCGATCTCGCCGAGGGCGGTTCCGTCGATGGGCGAGTGATCCGTGAACGTGTCGGCCGAGGCGACGCGTCGGCCGTCGATCCAGTGCCGGGTGTCGATGGACACACCGGCGACGACGATCTTGTCAGACATTAGGAACGGCTCCTGTCGAACGAGGGGACGGCGACCCACCCAGGGGCGCGGGGCTGCGTCGATGTGCGGCTCCGGCGCGCGGGCGCGATCAGCCACCGACGACCGGAATTTCGATGACGGCCTCACTCGGCACTCGCCCCCGACATCCCGGACTCCAGCAAGCGACCCCCGTCCCATACGACGCCCACCTGCCGGTAGTACGCGGCAATCGGCTCCCGGATCTCCAGCCGCGCCAACTCCTCCGTCGGCGCCTCGAACAACTCCAACTCGGCCTCACCGACCCACGCCTGACCACCCTCGAAGGAAGCGGCCCCCGACTCGATCAGCTCGTCCAGGGCCAGCCCCTTGCCCTTCTCGATCGAAGGCAGCCAGCGATGATGCGCCATGGGGTGGGCATTGACGAACCCGTTGGTCGCCGAAGGCTCCCGCAGGGTCACGACAACCTGCGCCAACCGCCGATCAGCGGCAGCGAGCGTCGCCCCGAACCGCGCCCCCGCCTCGATCCGGGGAGCGGGACCGTACGGATGCGGCCGTGTCTGGTGAAGGGACCCGAGCTTCTTCGGATACCCCTGGTGCAGCCCCCGCGCGATCGCAAAGTCCTTGTCCACCCAGATGTACACGCACCGCGAGTACGTCTGTCCCCGGTACTTGCACCGGACGACCGCGAAGGCCTCCTTGTACTGCGACAGCACCGGATCGAGCAGCTCCGAGCCCGACTGGGAGCAGGACTGCCAGTCGGCCCAGATCAGGGCGACCGCACCGGGGTCTTCGTCGGCCAACTCCAATGGCTCGGGGAGCAGCTCACGCACCCGCGAGGGATCCGTGCGGTATTCGACGGTGAGCAGGTCGCCGGAGTAACGCCAGGGCGGCGAGGGGATCAGCGAAGAGGCACCCATCGCCGTCTTGGGGTGGAAGTAACCGCGGACACTGGTCACTTGAGGCTCCTTACGCGGTGAGGGCGGGCTGCTTCAGCAGTTCGGCGCGATAGCGGGCGGCGGCGGACGCGACGCCGGGGCCCCCGAGCGCGACCACGCCGACCAGGCGGCCGTCGCGGTGGTAGCCGGCGAGAAGGTCGCCATCGGTGTGGCCGTCGAGGACCCGGACGTCGGCGAGGCCGAGGGCGGGGGCGCCGAAGGACTGCAGCCGGAAGTCGTGCTGGTCGCTCCAGAAGGTGGGCAGGGGCGCGAACGGCGCGGGATCGGCGTCGGCTCCCGTGAGATGGGCGACGAGGGCCTTCGCCGCGTGCTTGGCGGTGTCGGTGGGGATGGACCAGTGCTCCACCCGGCGCGGCACGCCGTCGTAGCGGGCGTTGGGGAAGCGGGCGACGTCGCCGACCGCGACGACCTCCGGGCGGCCGCCGACCCGCAGCAGCTCGTCGGTGAGGACGCCATCGGTCAGGTCGAGGCCGTTGCCGTCCAGCCACTCGGTGTTGGCGACCGAGCCGACCGATTCGACGACCACGTCGGCCGGCCGGACCGAGCCGTCGCTCAGCACGACACCGGCGACCCGGTCGTCGCCTTCGAAGCCCGCGACACCCGTGCCGAGCGCGAAGCGCACCCCGCGCTCCTCGTGGCGCCGGAGCAGCGCACGGGCGAGGAGGTCGCCGAGCGGGCCCACCATCGGCAGGGGCAGCGGATCCACGACGGTCACCTCGGCGGCGCCGAGTGCAACGGCGGTGGCGGCGACCTCGCAGCCGATGAAGCCGGCACCGACCACGACCACCCGTGCGCCGGGCCGGGTCAGCGCCTCGCGCAGGCCCTGGGCGTCGGCGAGGGTGCGGACCGTGTGACGGCCGGCGAGCGGTCCGGGGCAGCGAAGCCGCCGGGGCCGCATTCCGGTGGCGACGACGAGACCGTCGTACGGGATCACCTCGCCACCGTCGAGTTCGACGCTCCGTCCGGCGAGCCGGGCCGCGACCACCCTGCGGCCGAGGCGCCACTCCGCGTCGGCGACGCTCGCGCGGGGGCGGAAGGCCAGTGACTCGAAGGGAGCCTTTCCCGCGAGGACCTCCTTGGAGAGAGGTGGGCGGTTGTATGGCATGTGGGGCTCGTCCCCGATGAGGGTGATGGCCCCGGTCCAGCCCGTCGCGCGCAGCTGTTCGGCGGCACGCAGCCCGGCCATGGAGGCGCCGGCGACGACGACACGACCGCTCATGGGTCAGTCCTCGATCCGGATGGCCTGCAGCGGGCAGACGTCCGCGGCCTCTTCGACCTCGTCGCGCAGGGCGTCGTCGGGGTCGCCGACGTGGGCGAGGCGCCCGTCGGCGTCGAGCTGGAAGACGTCGGGGGCCGCGAAGACGCACTGGCCGTGGTCCTGGCACTTGTTCATGTCGACGACGACCTTCATGGCCGGTCCTCCTGAGGGTGAGGGCGTCGGAGCGGAGTGAAGGAAAAGCGAAGGCAGGGGGTGGGGCCCCTCCGGCTCAGGAAGGGCCCCGGCCAACGGGGTGCGGCGACCGCGCCCCGAACTCGTTTGGCTTCAAACAAGGTAGGCAGTCGCCACCCCCTGGTCAATACCTATCCGGATGGATAAATTCTTGGCCCGAACCCCTTGCGGCGCGGACCATCCCTCCATACCGTTTGGCTTCAAACAGCACACCGGAAGACGCCCGGGAGTCATCTCTCCCCATCGCGCGCCGGTCCTGCCTGCACACGCCACCCACCTCCCGGACCCCATGTCCCGGAGGTGCCCGACGTCCGCCCCAGGAGACAACGGTGAGCGCTCACGACATCCAGGAAGTCCGCCGCCACATGGAACGGCTCGCCACCGACGGCATCGACGTGGTCCGGGTGACCTATCCTGACCTGCTCGGCACCGACCGGGCGCGCGACGTCCTGGTCCAGGAGCTCCCCCGGGCCATGGAGCACGGCCTCGCCTTCTGCCGGGCCGTGTACCACACCAGCCCCCAGGGCGATGTGGTCCCGGTCAGCGGCGGACTGGACGCCGGGCTGCCCGACATCGCCGTACGACCCGACCTCGACACACTGGTGGCGCTGCCCTGGGAGCCGGGAGTCGCCTCCTGTCTCGCCGAGGTCGTCGACCCGGCCACCGGGTCACCGGCGCCCGAATCGCCCCGCGACCTGCTGCGCACCGTCCTCGACCGTTGCGCCGAGCACGGGCTGCACCCGGTCGTCGGACCGGAGCTGGAGTACTACCTGTGCGAACCGGACCCGGCCGGCGGCTGGCGCCGGTACGCCCGGAATCCCGGGGTCGTATACACCGCCGGACTGCGCGCCGACCCCGACAACCACCTGCTGCGCACCTTGCGCCAGGCGCGCGACCTCGGCATCGGCGTGATCAGCGGCAACCACGAGTTCGACGGCGGACAGTTCGAGATCAACCTCGATCACTCCGACGCGCTGTCGGCCGCCGACCGCTCCTTCCGCTTCAAGGCCGCGATCAAGGAGCTGGCCCGCCGCGAGGGCAGGCTCGCCACCTTCATGGCCAAGCCGTTCAACGACTCCGGCGGTTCGGGCTTCCATCTGCACCTGTCCTGCGACGGCCCCGACGGCCGCAACGCGTTCGACGACCCGGCGGGGGCGTGCGGCCTCTCGCTCACCGCGCGGCACGCGGTCGCCGGCGTCCTCGCACACGCTCCGGCCCTCGCCGCGCTGCTCAACCCGACGGTCAACTCGTACAAGCGCTTCGGGCCCGACACCCTCGCCCCCTGGCTGATCGACTGGGGCCTGGACAACCGCAGCGCCATGGTCCGCATCCCGCCGGAGCGCGGTTCCGGTGCCCGGCTCGAGCTGCGGCTGGGCGACGCCAGCGCCAATCCGTACCTCGCCATCGCCGGGACCGCGGCCGCCGCGCTGCTCGGTGTGCTGGCGGCCGAGGAGCCTCCGGCCCCGCTGGAGGGATACGGCTACGACACCGCCAGGTCGGACATGCTGCCGACGACCCTGGCCGCAGCCCTGGACGCGCTGGAGGCGGACACCGCTCTCGCCGACGTCCTCGGCAAGGACTTCACCTCGTCCTTCCTCTCGTACAAGCGCGACGAGGTCGAACGCTTCCAACGGCACGTCACCGACTGGGAGTTCACCGAGTACGCCTACCACCTGTGACACCGCCCGCGACGCCGTCCGTGACACCGCCCGCGCCGTTGCCCATGACGCCGTCCGCGCCGCCGTCCCCGATGCCCAGGAGCCATTTCATGACCACCGAGACCCCGACCGCCGCCGCGAGCGAACCGATGCCCCTGTCGGACGTCGATCTCGCCGACCTCGACAACTTCACCGACGGGGTCACGCCCTGGCGGATGTTCCACACCCTGCGCCACGAGGACCCGGTGCACTGGCAACCGGAGGAGGCACCCAACTCCGGCTTCTGGGCGGTCACCCGGCATGCGGACATCGCCCGGGTCGACCGGGACGCCGAGACGTTCACCTCGTCCCGGTTCGTCAACCTCGAGGAGCTGGACGACGACCAGATCAAGAAGCGCGCCTCGATCCTGGAGCTCGACGGTGTCCGCCACCGTGCGCTGCGCAGCGTGATCCAGCGCGGGTTCGGCGCGAGCGTGATCAACAGCTACACGGACTTTCTGCGCGGGCTGACCGCGACCACCCTGGACGCCGCCCTCGCCAAGGGCAGCTTCGACTTCGTCAAGGAGATCTCGGCCGACTTCCCCATCAATGTGCTGGCGCGGTTGCTGGACGTGCCGCCGGAGGACAACCAGCAGCTCATCGACTGGGGCAACCGGATCATCGGCAACACCGACCCGGACTACGCGGACGTGCTGCTGCACAGCGAGGAGAGCGAGCGGTACCGCGACCTGCCGTTCCGCTCCCCCGCCTCGCTCGAGGTCTTCGCCTACGGGCGGGAGCTGGCCCGAAAGCGGCGCGGCAAGGACGGCACGGACCTGGTGTCGAAGCTGGTCAACACCACCCCGCGCGACGGGGTCCCGCTCTCCCCGCAGGACTTCGACAACTACTTCCTGCTGCTGGTGGTCGCCGGCAACGAGACCACCCGGCACACCATCACCCACTCCATGCTGGCCCTCCTCCAGCACCCCGAGCAGCTCGCCCGCCTCCAGGAGGACCCCTCCCTGATCCCCACCGCCGTGGAGGAGTTCCTGCGCTGGGCCTCGCCGGTGTACCACTTCCGTCGCACCGCGACCCGCGACGTCGAGCTCGGCGGCAAGCGGATCGGGGAGGGCGACAAGGTCGTCATGTGGTACGCCTCCGGCAACCGCGACGAGGAGGTCTTCGGCAATCCGTACGACTTCGACGTCGCCCGCCAGCACAACGACCACGTCACCTTCGGCAAGGGCAGCCCCCATCTGTGCCTGGGCAATCTGCTCGCCCGCACGGAGATCCGCATCATGTTCGAAGAGCTCATCCCCCGGCTCGCGGACATCCGCCTCACCGGTGAGGTCCCGCGGGTCCGCTCGAACTTCGTGAACGGCATCAAGAAGCTGCCGGTGGAGATGACCCTGGCCTGAGCGGGCCGACACTCAGTTCCCCCTAGAGTGTGCACTGAGTGCCAGATGCCGCGATCGAGTGCTACGTTCGCGTCCATGAGCTCCAGCAGAGCGGCAGCGTCCGCGAAGCCGCCCATGCGAGACGCCCTGGTCGCGGCGGCATTCCAGCTGTTTCTGGAACGCGGATACGAACAGACCACCGTCGACGACATCGTGGCACTCGCCGGAGTGGGCCGGCGCTCGTTCTTCCGCTACTTCCCCTCCAAGGAGGACGTGGTCTTTCCCGACCACGAGCGCTGCCTGGCCGACATGACCGGCTTTCTGGCCGGGAGCGAAAAGGACGCGGAGCCGGTGCAGCGGGTCTGCGACGCGGCTCGGCTGGTGCTGCGGATGTACGCCGAGAACCCCACCTTCTCCGTGCAGCGCTACCGGCTCACCAAGAAGGTGCCGGGGCTGCGGGCGTACGAGCTGTCCGTGGTGTGGCGCTACGAGCGGGAGCTCGCGGAGTACCTTCGCGGGCGCTTCGCCGGGCGGCCCGACGGGACCCTCCAGGCCGACGTGATCGCGGCCGCGGTGGTCGCCGCGCACAACAACGCACTGCGCTCCTGGCTGCGTTCGGACGGCCATGGCGACGCCGCCGCCACGGTGGACCACGCCCTCGGCTATGTGCAGTCCGCCTTCGCCCGGCCGAGCACGCCGGAGTCCGCCGAGAAACTCCCGGTACGCCCGGAACGCCCCATCGTTTCCGTGGAGGCGGAGCGGTCCGGGAATCCCGAGGACGTGGTTGTACTCGTCTTCCGGCGCGGGGCACCGCTCTGGCGCATGGTGCAGGAGATCGAGTCGATCCTGGGTCGCGAATGAAAATTCTGGGTACCGAGTGCCTTTACGAGTGGCACTCAGTGCCATACCCTGTGGGCGTGCACGGCGGCACGGTGAGCCGCGCACGTGCGTGCACGGCCCGCGCCGGCACGCGGGATTCCGGCCGAGCGCAGGGAGTTGACCAGCGTGTACCACCACTCAGGAAACGTCGCTCATTCGGCGGCCGGCTCCGCGACGAGCGTCCTCGAACCCGTGTCCGCGTCCGCCGACACCAGGGACGCCATCGTCTACCAGCGCTGCACCTGGTGCGGCACCGCGATGTACCACCGGCTGCTGTGTCCGGTGTGCCAGGGCAGCGAGCTGCGTACGGAGCGCAGCGAGGGCATGGGCACGGTCCGGCACTCCACGGTGGTGCACCGCAACACGCCCGCCGCGCGCAATGTGTCGCTGATCGAGATGGCCGAGGGGTTCGTTGTACGGGGCCGGGTCATGGGCCCTCCGGTGGGCATCCACAGCGGGGACCGCGTCCGGCTGTCCACGGCCAAGGATCCCGTCCGCGGCGAGCCGGTATTCCAGCTCCTCGACGAGCCGTACCGCGCCTGGACCTGACGGCCGGCTCCGGGCGGCATCGGGGCACGCGAGGTACATGAGGGCCGGCTCCTGACGATTCTCGCCTCGGCCTCCGCGCCTGCTCCCCACCAGTCTCGGCCATTGTCGCGATCACCCTCTGCGCACAGGCAACCCACAGCCTCTCCTCTCCGTCCTCCGGGGCGCGAGGGACCCCCGGGACGGCCGGGGCGTCCGAACTCGCCGTGCGAGGAGGGGAAACAGTGGTCCGTGCCCGGCGAATATGGGTCACCGCCGCCGCGGTGCTCGCGGTGGCGGGAGGATCCTCAGGATGGTCGGCGCAGGCTCAACAGCCGCCTGAGAGCAAGCCCTTGGCGGCCGTGACCGATGGGAGCCTGCCACCCGGCTGGCGCATCGCCGGGAAGCCCACGGCTTCCCAGTTGGTGTGGCGGTCCTCGGCTCCGGTGCCGATGGGCGACGCCAGGGTCGAATTCCGGTCCGGAGGCCGGTTGTTGGGAGTCCCGGCACCGGGGAAGGACGAGCACACGTTCCGGCTCGGTATCGACGGCGTCCGGCCGGCCGATCTGAAGAGCCTCGAAGTCTGGTCCGGCGGACGGCGCCTGGACGCCCCGGGAGCCACCGGGGCGAGCGGCGCCCGACCGGCGGCGAGGCCTCCGGCCCCGCTGCCCGCGAACTCCGTGGACCCCGGCAAGCCGGGCTCGTACCGTACGGTGACCGGCGAGTACAACCTCAAGTCCGTGCGCCTGCCCGGGTTTCCGGCCCCGGTGGAGATGCGCGCCGTGGTGGTGGCGCCGACCGGTGCCACCGGCCGCCGCCCGCTCGCGCTGTTCCTGCACGGCCGCCACTCCATCTGCTACGTCCCGCACGGCGAGATCACCGGCGAATGGCCCTGCCCGAGAGGCACCAAGCCGGTGCCGAGCCACCGCGGCTATCTGAGCGACCAGAAGCTGCTGGCCTCACAGGGCTATATGACGGTTTCGATCGCGGCCAACGGCATCAACGGCCAGGACTTCGCCGCCGAGGACGGTGGAGCGCAGGCCCGTTCGTCGCTGGTGCGGCTGCACCTGGCCCAGTGGGCCGACTGGGCCGACCACCCCGACTCGGCACCGGCGATCGTACGGAACGCGCCGCGCGCCGACCTGTCCCGCGTGCTGCTGATCGGGCACTCCCGCGGTGGCGAGGGCGTGAACCGGGCCGCACTGGACAGTCTGTACCCGCCGCCCGCCGACCAGGACGGCTACCACGGCACGGTGCGCTGGCACATCAGCGGCACCGTCCTCATCGGCCCGACCGTGTTCGGCCAGAACCCGGTGCCCGACGTGCCGTCGATGACGATCCTGCCGGGCTGTGACGGCGACGTCTCCGACCTGCAGGGCGAGGTGTACGTCGACGGCACCCGCGCGGTCAGCGACGGCACCGCCCTGCACAGCGCGGTCTATGTCATCGGCGCCAACCACAACTACTTCAACACCGAGTGGACTCCGGGGAAGGCACAGGCCCCCGCGGAGGACGACTTCTGGGACGACCCGGACCACCGGGACCCGGTGTGCTCGAAGCGCGCCGCCACCCGGCTGACCCCCGACCAGCAGCACAAGGCCGGTTCCACGTACATCGCGGCCGCGGCCCGGCTGTTCGTCGCCGGTGACGACCGGGTGCGTCCGCTGCTCGACGGTTCGGGACGGCGGGCCCCGTCCGCGGATCCCGCCCGTGTCCTCAGCCACGCGGTCGGCGCCAACCGCGGTGCCGCGTTCCTCCCGGACGGCAAGGTGTCGGTGACCGGCGGCAAGCTGTGCTCCGCGGTGGATCCCAGCCCGGCCGTGGCCTGCCTGGGCCGGGGCGCCAAGGGGGCCTCGCCGCACTTCGCGATGTGGGAGACGGACAAGGAGGCCGGGCGGCACGCGATCGCACTGCGCTGGACGTCCGCCGGTTCCGCCGTACGAGTGAAGACGGCCGAGCCGCTGTCCCTCACCGGATCCAAGGAGCTGGCGCTGCGGCTGTTCGTGCCACCGAACTCGACCGGGACGCAGCTGGACGTGTCCGTCACCGACACCCACGGCCGCCGGGCGACCCTCGGCCGCGCCCATGTGGACGGGCTTCCGGGCAGCGACCGGACCGCGTCGTACTGGGCCCGCGAGGTGCGGGTGCCGCTGACGGCGGCCACCCGGGCCGGGCTCGACCTGCGCCACATCAAGTCGATGGAGCTGACGCCGCGTTCACGCAAGGGGCAGGCCTGGCTGATGGACGCGTGGGGCTGGCGCCCCGGCACTCCCGCGGCACGGGCGGCCGCGCTGCCGCGCGTCGACGTGGGCCGTGCGACGGTGGACGAGGGTGACTCGGGCGTCCGTACCTACCGGGTGCCGGTCCAGGTGTCCGGGCAGGGCAGCGGGCAGGTCCGGGTGTACGTCTTCGACCCGGCGACCGGCACCGCCAAGAACCGGGTCGTGACCGTACGGCCCGGCGGCCACGACGTCGACGTACCGGTCGAGGTGAAGGGCAACACGCGCTACGGCGCGGACGTGCAGCACGACATCGTGGTGAAGGCGATCCACAGTGCGGTCGTCGGCTCCTACCGGGGCGGGATCACCGTGCGCAACGACGACCCCGCACCCAAGATCACCGTCACCCCGGTCGCCGGCAAGGTGAAGGAGGGCAAGACCCTGAAGTGGCGGCTGTCGCTGTCCGAGGCCGCCGACAGCGACCTCACGACGGTGTTCACCGCGGTCCCGGTCACCGGATCGGAGCTGTCCACCAAGGACGTGGACCCGCACTGGCTCGCGGAGGCCTCCGTCGCGGAGCCCGACCCGGAGCGCCCGCTGTCCAAGGCGTCCGTCTATCTGTGGGTGAACATCCCGGCGGGCCGGACCAGCACCGAGGTGACCCTGCCCACGATCAAGGACCGGGTCACCGAGCCCGAGGAGTCCGTGAGCCTGAAGCAGATGGACGACAGCGGCACGCCACTGCCCGACGGCGTGACGCTGAACGGCACGGTGCTGAACGTGTCCTAGCGGCCCCCGCCCTGGGGGAGCCGAGGCTCCCTCAGGGCGTCAGGGTCACCCGGATCCCGACGGTGCCGTCCCGCCCGTTGCGGAGCCGGCTGCCCAGCAGTGTGAGGCGGCCGAGGATCCCGTACTTGCGGGCGATGAGATTGCGATAGCGGCCGGTCGTGGCCGCGTCGCCGATCTCGGCGTTCGCGGGAACCTGGTCTCCGGTCGGGTTCCCGCGCACGTCACAGGCCCCGACGAGGACGTCCGCGCGGCGGCGGATCCGCTTGACCTTCCAGGAACCGGCCGCCGTCCACACGCCGAGCGCGTCCCCGTCCCGCACCACCCAGACCGGGGTGGCGACCGGTGTTCCGTCCTTGCGGTAACTGGTGACCAGCAGGTACTTGCCCGATGCGAGCCGGTCCAGCGACGTGTCATCCATGACCGGCAGTCTAGGCGGAGGCCCGCCGTCCGAGGAGTTCGAGATAGCGCCGGGCGAAGAGATAGGCGTCCCCCGGCCAGCGTGCCGACACATAGGTGCCGTCCTGGACGACGAAGGCGTGCGTGTCGTCGGCGGCGGTACCCCGTCGGGTGAGCTCTCTGGGCCCCCGCTCGAACTGCGTGCCCGGGTCGGCGAGCGCGGAGCGCACCTCGTCCTCCACATACGCCGGGTAGGTGCGGTAGTAGCGGCCGAGGCGCCAGGCGGTGGTCAGATAGGCGGTGCGTTCCATGTACTTGGGCAGACAGGTCGTACGGCGGCCGGCCAGCACACTGCGGCCGGTCGCCGGGTCCTGGGCCCGGGCCAGGACCAGCACCCCGTGACAGATGGCGCCGACGGGCCTCCCGAGTGCCCAGAACCGGGCCGCCTGCCGCTGGAGTTCGGCCGAGCCGAGGTACTGCCGCATGCCGGGCGCGTGTCCGCCCGGCAGCAGCAGCCCGTCGAAGTCGTCCACCGCCACCTCCGCCCAGGCGGCCGTGGCCGTGAACTCCGGTGCCTCGGTGAGCTGTTCGTACCACCGCTTGGGCTCGTCCGCCGCTCCCAGCTGCCCGAAGAGCACGCCGGTGAGCAGCCGGGGATCGGCGGCGGGCCGGGTCCCCGCGCGTTCGGTGGCGAGAACCACCTCGTGTCCCGCCTCGGTGAGCAGCCGCCAGGGCACGGCCACCTCGGTCACATCGAAGTCGCGGTCGGGGACCGGCATCAGCACGCGCATGGGCCCATGATGGCAGCCGGGCCAGGTGTCCATGACACGACGGTCCGGCTCACCGGAGAGCGGCCGCCATCCTGCGCACCCCGTCCGTGATCACCTCCGGCGACGTGGCCAGATTCAGGCGTACGTGTCCGGCGCCGCCCGTGCCGAACGGGATCCCGGAGGTGAGGGCGACCCGGCCACGCTCCAGGAAGACCTCGGCCGGATCGTCGCCCAGACCGAGGGCCCGGCAGTCGAGCCAGGCGAGATAGGTGGCCTCCGCCGGCCGGTGGCGGACGGCGGGCAGGTGCTCGGCCAGCAGCGCCGCGAGCAGCCGCCGGTTGTCGTCGAGGCCTGCCAGCAGCGCGTCCAGCC
Source organism: Streptomyces herbicida (assembly GCF_032656585.1). NCBI lineage: Bacteria > Bacillati > Actinomycetota > Actinomycetes > Kitasatosporales > Streptomycetaceae > Streptomyces > Streptomyces herbicida. Next base: position 24,355 of record NZ_JAUYWJ010000010.1, on the reverse strand, counting down.
AGGCGCCGCCGTCGGTCAGCGCGGCGGTGTGGGCGATGACGCCGAGGTGACTGGGGCCGTGACTCACCTCCTCGGGCAGCCGGGCCAGGTCGGCGGCCGCCCGGGGCCCGGCGATCGCTACCGCGGCCTTCAGTCCGGCCAGGTTCCAGGCCTTCGACGCCGACATGAGCGACAGACCGCTCTCTCCGCCCGGCAGGCTCAGATACGGCACGAAGGCGGCGCCCGCGGCGGTCAGCGGGGCGTGGATCTCGTCCGCCACGACGCGCACGCCGTGCCGTTCGGCGAGGGCGGCGACGGCGGCCAGCTCATCGGCGGTGTGCACCGTCCCGGTCGGGTTGTGCGGGCTGCACAGCAGATACGCGGCCCGCCCGCCCCCGGCGACGGCCCGTCGGAACGCCTCCTCCAGCCCGTCGAAGTCGATGCGCAGGCCGGCGCCGAGCGGGGCCTCCAGCACCCGCCGGTCCATGTGCCCGACGAACTGGAAGAACGGCGGATAGACCGGCGAGTTGACGACGACCGGGTCCCCGGGCCCGGTGACCAGCCTGAGCATCTCGACGACGCCGAGCATCACGTCCGGCACGATCGCGGTGCGCTCCACGGCCAGACCGTCCCAGCCCCACCGTTTGGCGGCGAAGGCGGACAGCGCCTCGGCGTAGGCGGTGCCGGCGGGATAGCCGGTGTCGCCGAGTTCGAGCGCTTCGGTGACCATGCGGACGACGGGCGCGGCGAGCGGTACGTCCATCTCGGCCACCCACAGCGGCAGCACGTCCTCGGGGTAGGTGCGCCATTTCATGCTCGTACGACGTCGGAGACGGTCGAGGGTGAGTGCGCACAGGGGATTCGGTTCACCTGTCGTCTCGTGCGGGATGCTGGTCATGGGGCTCAACATAGGGGGCTGTGGTGTGACGTGGAATCGGGCGGACGCGGTCCTTGCGGCCGCTGGTGCATCGGGGTGATCCGGGACCGTGTCCGCTCGCCCGCCGACGCGTTCTTCGGGACTGTCCGGAACTGTGCCGGGCTCATTCCCGTACGGAGGCGGCGGACGTCCCTGCCGCGGTCCCCGCACTCGCCCCCCCGGCGGGCTGCGGCCGGTCCGAAAACCCCGGACGTGCGGCGGGAGATCAACTCGGGCGTCTAGATTGCCTGTTGACCCTGTACTCGCACCAGGCCCCAGGAGCTGACCCCGTGACCGACAACCCGGCAGCCACGAACGACGTAGCGACCTCGCTGCGCGCCCGCATCAACACCGGCCAGCCGCACACCGCCCGGATCTGGAACTACTGGCTCGGCGGCAAGGACAATTACGAGGTCGACCGCGCGGCCGGCGACCAGATCCGTCAGCTGCACCCGGGCATCGGCGAGTACGCCCGCGCGGACCGGCTGTTCCTCGGGCGGGCCGTGCGGCATCTGGTCGGCGACGTCGGCATACGCCAGTTCCTGGACATAGGCACCGGTCTGCCCACCGCCGACAACACGCACGAGGTCGCCCAGAGCGTCGCCCCGGACTCCCGGATCGTGTACGTCGACAACGACCCGCTCGTCCTCGCCCACGCGCGTGCCCTGCTCACCAGCACGCCCGAGGGCCGCACCGACTACCTGGACGAGGACCTCCGCAACGTCGACGCGATCCTCGAGCACGCCTCCGGGACACTGGACTTCAGCCGGCCCGTCGCGCTGATGCTCCTCGGCGTGGTCATCTTCATCGGCGACGACGAGGACCCGTACGGCCTGGTGCGCCGGCTGGTGGACCGGCTGCCCTCCGGCAGCCATCTCGTGCTGTCGCACACCATCACCAGCCCGGCGATGCCGGACGTGGACGAGGCGGTCAAGTTCTGGAACGAGCACGGCACGCCCAAGCTCACCCAGCGCACCCCCGAGGACGTCGCCCGGTTCTTCGACGGCCTCGAGCTGCTGGAGCCCGGTGTGGTGTCCTGCTCGCGCTGGCGGCCGGAGAACCCCGAGAACGCGGACGGCACCGAGCCGGAGGAAGTGGCCATGTTCAGCGGGGTGGCACGCAAGGCCTGAGAAGATCACCCATGGGGTGAACGCCGTCGCGCCGGGCCACGTATGCATGGAAGGGCGCTCAACGACCGGAGGGCCCCGCGGTGTTGACACCGCGCGTTCACGGTTCGGGAGCCATGCATGAGGCACGCACGACGACGGGTCGTCCGGCGGGTGACGCAGCTGGCGGCGGTCGGCGGACTCCTTCTGGGAGGCGCGATGGTCACCACGGCCATGGCGAGCGAGACTCCCGGTACGTCCGCCCTCCCGCTCAGCTCGGCGGATACGGCCGGACACACCGGCGCCGCCCTGGTGTCCAGGCTGGGCACCGCCCGTACGGCGGGCAGCTGGATCGGCGCCGGCGGCCGCCCGGTCGTCGCGGTCACCGATGAGCGGGCCGCGGCGGAGGTGAAGCGGGCGGGAGCCGAGGCGAAGATCGTGTCGCACAGCATGAACGAGCTCAAGTCGGCCACCGCCACACTGCGTTCGGCGCCCCGGGTGGCGGGCACGGCCTGGGCCGTGGACTACCGGACCAACCGGGTGGTGGTCGAGGCGGACAAGTCCGTCTCCGCCGCAGACTGGTCCAGGCTGACCCAGGTCGCCACGGGCATCGGCAGCTTCGTGCACATGGAGCGCACCGAGGGGACCTTCACCACGCGCCTGAACGGGGCGCAGCCGATCCTGTCGACCGGCGGACGCTGCTCCCTGGGCTTCAACGTCACCAACGGACGGAGCGACTTCATCCTCACCGCCGGACACTGCGGCCCCCCCAACACCATCTGGTTCGGGGACAACCAGGGCAACCAGCAGCTGGGCACGACGGTCAACACCAACTTCCCGGGCAGCGACTTCTCGCTCATCCAGTACGCGTCCGGCAAGGCCGGCGACGGGGCCGACGTGGTCGCCGTCGGCGGCGGGAAGGGCGTGCTGATCACCGGAGCGGCCGATCCGACGGTCGGGCAACGGGTGTTCCGCAGCGGAAGCACCAGCGGGCTGCACGACGGCCAAGTGACCGCGCTCAACGCGACCGTGAACTATCCCGAGGGCACGGTCACCGGGCTCATCCAGACCAATGTGTGCGCCGAACCGGGCGACAGCGGCGGACCGCTCTTCTCCGAGGGCGTTGCGCTCGGCGTGACCTCGGGCGGCAGCGGCGACTGCACCACCGGCGGTACGACGTTCTTCCAGCCGGTGACGAAGGCGATGTCCGCGCTCGGCGTCCAGCTGATCGTCTCGAAGCAGAACGCCAACGGCGGCCAGAACGCCGCACCGTCCGGGGCGCCGTCCGCCGCGGCCGGCCAGGGCGCCGTCGCGCCCAGCGCGGCCTCGCCGGGGTCGGCGGCCCCGGTCACCGGCACCACGGACGGCTCGACGCTGCTGTCCCGGATCACCGACACCCGCAACGTCGGTCCCGGTCTGCTGGTCATCGCGGGCAGTCTGATCGCGCTGGTAGCGACCCGGTACTTCCGCGCGGAGGCGGACCGGCGGGCGTATCAGAGGTATTACTCGGCGACCTGGGGTTGATCCACCCCGGCGTGCGCATACTCTTGGTGATCGCTCCGGCACGAGCCGCTCCGGCCCGGTCAGGCGTTCCACGGCCGTGCGACTTGTGAACAAATCACACCCAGAGGTCTCCAAAGGGGAGATTATTCGTGAACAGCCCCACCGAGCACGGTTACGGGAACATACCGGTCGACCGCACGGGCCAGGCAGAGGCCTTCGACGCCATCGGCAACCGCTACGACGTGGCATTCCCGCACAAGGACGGGCAGATCGCCGCCACCGAGTGGCTCATCGAGTCCCTCCCGGCCGGGTCCCGCGCGCTGGACCTGGGCTGCGGCACCGGGCTGCCCACCGCGCGCCAACTGGTGGACGCCGGCTTGGAGGTCGTCGGCGTCGACCTGTCGGGCGGGATGCTCGACCTGGCCCGCCGGAACGTGCCCGCGGCGGAGTTCCATCAGCTCGACCTCGCTGACCTGCGGCCCGGCGGCCCCAGCGACCTCGGCCGCTTCGACGCGGTCGCGGCCTTCTTCTCCCTGCTCATGCTGCCGCGCGCGGAGATCCCCTTCGCGCTGCGGACCATCCACCATCTGCTGGCTCCCGGCGGCCTCTTCGCGTTGTCGATGGTGGAGGCGGACGTGGACGACTTCGCTATCCCGTTCATCGGAAGCACCATCCGGGTGTCCGGCTATCTGCGGGAGGAACTGCGCGAGGTGGTCGTGGCGGCGGGCTTCGAGATCGTCGGGGAGACCTCGTACAACTACGCGCCGGCGAGCGTGGACGTGCAACCCGAGGAGCAGATCTTCCTGCGCTGCAGGCGGAAGCAGCACACCTGACCGGCCGTCCCGGACTTCGCCGACCAGGCGTTCGTCCAGGTGTGTGATCCGCTGCCGGTCGGGGCCGAGACGCCCGCGTCGGCTCGGGCGTCCCTCCGACCTCCGCGGGCCCTCGTCGAACTGCTGCGGACGGACTCAGCTGACCGCCGTGGCCGACCGGGACTCGTAGAAGGGCGGCGCCTGGCCGGACGCACCGGTCGCCGAAATCCGCGCCACGAAGAGCAACAGGGGCGGAGACGGCGCTCAGGCCGCCCGTGAGGGGGACGGGGCCGCGGCGGCCCACTCCAGGACGAGGCGCCGGTACTCCTCGCGCTGCTCGACGCTCAGTGTCCCGCCCGATCGGAGCCACAGGGCCCGGATCTCCTCGTTGACCTCCGCGGCCGATCGCTCGGTGACGGTTTCAACAGTGGTGGACATGCTGTGAAGCATATGCCGGTGGACGTGAAGGCGATGTGAGTAAGTATGAGCGATCCGGTCATTTCGGACCGTGTTACTCATCACGTCCATCTGTCAAGGAGTACGGGGGAGTTCATCCCTCGGCGGAACCGAGCACAAGCACCTGGATCGCGAGTACGGCCGCCCCGCGGGCCCAGTCGTGGAAGTCGGAGACCTTGGTCTCCAGGTCGACCGGCGCGGCCAGCGGATGGCGACGGGCACGCACGGCCTCGTCCACGACCGCGCCGGCCACACCCATCAGGCCGACCCCTTCCCCGGCGAGCAGGATCCGCTGCGGCATCGCGAAGTTGGCGATCTGGGCGACCAGTGTGCCCAGCGCCCGCGCCGCCTCGTCGATCACCCGGGAGGCCATGGGCTCGCCCGCGGCGGCCGCCGCGAGGATCTCCTCGTACGTCGCGTCGCGGCCGGAGGCGGCCCGGATCTGATAGCGGATGCTCGGGATCGCGAGGAGCGACACGGCGCTGCCGCGTTCGCCGTCGGGGGTCAGGGGACCGTTCGGGTCGATGATCCAGTGGTGGGCGAAGCCGCGGTCCTGTTCGGCGAACGGCACCCGTCTGCCGCCCAGCACCAGTCCGTATCCGACCCCCGCCCCGATGGTCAGCACGGCGAAGCGGTCGAGCCCGCGCCCGGCGCCGAACCAGGTCTCGGCCTCGACCAGCGCGGCGACGTCGTTCTCCACGACCACGGGCAGCCCGGTGCGTTCCTCGACCAGCGCGGCCAGGGGGACGCCCCGCCAGCCCAGGAAGGGCGAGTCCCCGACGACGGCGCGGTCCCGTACATGACCGCCCGCCCCGATGCCGATCCCCGCGAGGGCCGGGAAGCGCTCGGCCAGCCGGGCGGTCATCTCCCCCAGCAGATCGGCGACTTCACCGGGGTCGTGGGCGGTCAGGGGCTGGTCGAGGCGGGCGACGACTTCGCTCCTGAGGGTCGTGACGACGCCGTAGACCATCTCGGCGGTGATCTTGAAGCCGAGGAAGAAGCGGGACTCGGCGACGATGTCCAGCGGCTGGGACGGCCGCCCCTGGCGCACCTCCACGGGGACACCCGCCTCGGACACCTCGACCAGCAGCCCCGACTCGATCAGCGGCTTGGTCAGCCGGGTGAGACTGCCCGCCGAGAGGTCGAGCCGGCGGGCGAGCTCGGCCCGCGACAGCGGCCCGTTGACAAGCACCTCGATCGCCACGGAGCGTTCCCCGGCACTCAGCGGCTGCCAGCTGACGGCGTGTGTGGTCATGATGTTCTCACAGAGTTTCTTTCACCTCGGAAGCAACGAGGCCACCCTAGGCCGAAACGAGCCGGATGGAAATGACAACGACGCGACTATTGACGACTGGATTGTTCTGCCTCAAAAGTAAGTAGCCATGACATTCTCTGTAGGCATCGTCGGAGCCGGCCAGTTCTCCGGTCAGTTCGCCAAGCTGTTCCTCGCCCATCCGGGAGTGAGCGAGGTGTATGTGACCGACCTCTTGCCCGAGCGCGCCGGGCGACTGGCCGCCGCCGAGGGCCTGACCGGCACCTTCCCCTCGTACGAGGCGATGCTGGAGTCGCCGGCGGTCGACGCGGTCGCGATCTTCACCCAGCGCTGGACCCACGGTCCGCTGGTCGTCCAGGGCCTGGACGCCGGCAAGCACGTCTACTCCGCGGTCCCCATGGCGATCACCACGGCGGAGATCTCCGCGATCATCGACAAGGTCCGCACCACCGGGCTGACGTACATGATGGGCGAGACCAGCCAGTACAACCCGGCGACCGTGCACGCCCGCAACCAGATCGCCGACGGCGCCTTCGGGCGGCTCTTCTACGCCGAGGGCGACTACGTCCACGACATGGACCTCGGCTTCTACGACGCCTACCGCTACAGCGGCGGCGACAACTGGAAGGCGACGGCCAGCTATCCCCCGCTGCTCTACCCGACGCACTCGGTGGGCGGGGTGCTCGGCGCCTGGCGGACGCACGCGGTGAGCGTCTCCGCGATCGGCGTGCGGGACGAGCGCGGGGACGGCGTGTTCGACGAGGAGATCAGCCAGTTCGGCAACGACATCTCCAACGCGAGCGCGCTGTTCGAGGTGGCGGGCGGCGGCTCGTTCCGCACCAACGAGTTCCGGCGGGTGGGCTACCCGTCCCACATCCGCGAGTCCCGCTTCCGGTTCTTCGGCACGGAGGCGAGCATGGAGCAGCTCGCGACGGTGGCCCTGTGGCAGGACAAGAACGGGGTGAAGGACATCTCCGAACTGCTGGAGCCCAAGCCGACCCTGTCCCCCGACGACCCGTCGCTCCAGCACATCGCGCCGGAGCTGCGGGCCGCGTTCACCTCCGGTTCGGCGCCGGTGCACGACCGGTCACGGCTGCCGCGGGAGTTCGACCAGTTGCACAACGGACACGAGGGCAGTCATCACTTCCTGGTCGACGACTTCGTGACCGCGGTCAACACCCGCACCCTGCCGTCCGTCAACGCCTGGGTCGCGGCCCGCTACACGCTGCCGGGGATCATCGCCCACGAGTCCGCCCGGCAGGGCGGGACGCGGCTGGAGATCCCCGACTTCGGTGACGCCCCAGAGGCGTGACGTCTCGACGCTGCCGCCGGCCGGGGCCTGCTGTGCTCAGGTGCCCGGCTTGCGGCCGTACACGAAGACGTCGTCGCCCGTCTTCAGGAGCGACCAGTACTTCTTGGCGTCCTTCTCGGTCATGTTCACACAGCCGTGCGAGCCCGGCGGGTTCCACATGCTGAGGTCGACCTGGTGGAAGGCCTGGCCGCCGTCGAAGAACTGGCTGTACGGCATGGGCACGTTGTACTCGTGCGAGACATGGTCCTTGTCGCGCCAGTAGATCTTCTTCAGACCGGTGCGGGTCTCGAACCCGTCGCGCCCGGTGCGGACCGGCACCGGCCCGTAGACCAGCTTGTTGCCGTCCTGGACCCAGCTCAGCTGGAGCGTCAGGTTCACGCAGGCGATGCGACCCTTGTTCACCGGGCACTTGCCGTCCTTGTTGGGGTTGTTCCCGACGGCCTTCTGCTTGTTCATCAGGTCCATCACGCCCCAGGTGACGGGACCCGCGTAGCCGACGGCAGGCGTGATGCCGTGCTTGTTCTGGAAGGCCTGGATGGCCTTGCAGTCGGCGGCGGACTGCTTTCCGTCCACCGGGCGGCCCAGGAACTTCTCCACCTGCTTCTGGTACGGCCCGGCCTGCGTGGTGCAGCTTGCGGCCGCCTGGGCCGGCGCCGTGGTGAGCGCGAGAGAGAGCGGCGCCACGAGTCCCGTGACGCCGAGGGCGATGACGCCTCGTCTGCGTATGTCCCCCATGGTGGGTGATCACCTTTCACGATGGTTGCGGTCTCCATCGTCCAGACCAGTGGGCGAGGCTACCGGTTGTACGGGACGCCCGGATTGTGACGGAACGGTGAAGTTCTTCACCCTGGCGCCTCACGGCCCCGCTCCCCCAAGCTCGAGCAGGGGGACCCCCATGACGCCGCAGGGCCCGCCCTTCGGGCGGACGACGGGGATTTGACGACAGGACCTAGCCCGCGGCGCACTCCCGCAGGATGCGGACCGCCCGCGTGAGCGTGTCCGGTGTCGCGGTGAACGGCAGGCGCAGATGACGGGTCAGGGTCGTACGGTCCGTGGCGAAGTGCGGACCGGGAGTGACCGCGAGGCCTCGGCGGGCGGCCCTGGCCGCCAGGTCGGTCGCGGTCAGCGGCCCGGGGAGCCGCAGCCACACCGTCAGCCCGCCGTCCGGCACGGTGTGGGCCCAGCCGGCTCCGGCCAGCAGCGAGGTCAGATGGTCGCGCTGGTCGCGCAGCCGCTCCCGGCGGTCGGCCAGCAGCCGCGCCGACCCGTCGCCGAGCAGTTCCGCGGCGATCAGTTGTTCCAGGGGCGGCGGGGAGAGCTGGGCCTGGAGCGGGTTGCGCGTCAGCCGCCGCACGAGGTCCGCGCCCGCCCGGATCCAGCCGACCCGCAGCCCGGTCCAGACCGTCTTGCTCAGCGAGCCGATCTGGATCACCTGCCGCCCCGACAGGTGGGGCTCGGTGCCGGGCGGTGTCCTGAGGTCCAGGTCGCGCATCGTCTCGTCGGCGAGCAGGGTCACCTCGTGCCGCTCGGCGAGTGCGGCGAGGGCACGGCGTGCGGGTCCGTCCATGTGGGCGCCGGTCGGGTTGTGGAAGTCCGGGACGAGGTAGGCGAGCCGGGGACGCCCGCGCCGTACGGCGTCGGCCAATCGCTCGGTGTCCCAGCCGGTGTCGGCGGCGACGGGCACGGGCAGCAGCCGGGCCCGGCGTCCGCGCAGCACGGCCAGGGCGCCGGGGTAGGCCGGGTTCTCCACGACCACCGGTGACCTGCGGTCGGTGTGGAGGTGGTCCAGGAGCAGGGTGAGCGCCGCCTGGGCGCCCGAGGTGATCAGGATCTGCTCGGGGCGGGTCGCCAGGCCCTGGCCGGTGTAGCGGTCGGCGAGGAGTTCGCGCAGGCGGGGCAGTCCCGTCGTGGCGACGCCGGAGTCGACGAGCAGGGCCGCGCTGCGCTCGGCGGCGCGGTCGAGGGCGGCGAGGTAGGCCTCGTGGGGCGCGGCCGTGACGGCCAGGGTGAGATCGAGATCCGCGCCGCCCGCTCCGCCCCGGTCGAGGGACCAGGGGGTGGTGCGTTCGGTGAGTCGGGCGGGCAGGCGTACGACGCTGCCACTGCCGTGCCGGGTGTGCAGCCAGCCGTCCTCCCGCAGCGCGGTCAGCGCGGCCACGACGGTGCCGCGGCTGATCCTGAGGGCCCGGGCCAGCTCCCGTTCCGAGGGCAGCCTGGTGCCGGCCGGCAGGCGCCCGTCGACCACCGCGTCCCGCACGGCCGTGGTCAGACACCGGGCCAGGGGTCCGCGCGGGGTGCGCCAGGCGCCGAGCGCGGCGACGAAGCCAGTCTCCATTGGTCCAGTTTCCAGCAAGTGGACCAGTCGGACGCCACCCCGTCGCCGTACGCTGCGGCTCATGCACCGCACACTCGCCGACGACCTCTTCCGGCTTCCCGAACTCCTGCAGTCCGCCCGTGACTTCGCCACCGCCGAGCTGGCCGGCCTGGCCGAGCGTCCGGTCGCCCGGCTCGGGCAGGCGCCCGCCCGCGCTCCCCTCCCGGGCGACGGCACGGGTGCCGAGGGTGCCCTCGCGCGGTTCGCCGAGCGGTGGGCGCCGGGCTTCTCCGGCTCGGCCGGCCCGCGCTACCTCGGCTTCGTCACCGGCGGTGCGACACCGGCGTCGGTCACCGGGGACTGGCTGACCTCCGCGTACGACCAGAACCTGTCCGGCGCGGGCGGCTCCTGGGCCGCTGGACTGGAGCGCGAGACGGTGGCCTGGCTGCGCGAGCTGTTCGGGCTGGGCGCGGAACACAGCGGGGCGTTCGTGACGGGGGCGACGGCGTCCAACACGGTGGGCCTGGCGATCGCCCGCGAGTGGCTGGGCGAACGGCTCGGTGTGAGCGTGTCCCGGGAGGGTGCCGCCGCGCTCGGCCCGGTGGACGTGCTGTCCGGCAGCCCCCACTCCAGCGTGCCGAAGGCGCTGTCCGTGCTGGGCATCGGCCGGGACCGGCTGCGGCACGTGCCACTGCTGCCGGGGAACCGCGAGGCGGTCAACGTGGCCAGGCTCGAGGAGGCGCTGGCGGAGCTGGACGGCCGGCCCGCGATCGTGGTGGCGAACGCGGGCACCGTGAACAGCGTCGACTTCGACGACCTGCGGGCGATCGCGGCCCTGAAGGATCGGTACGACTTCTGGCTGCACGTGGACGCCGCCTTCGGCGCCTTCGCCGCCCTCTCCCCCACCCATGCGCATCTCGTGGACGGGCTCGACGCGGCCGACTCGGTCTGTGTGGACCTGCACAAGTGGCTGAACGTGCCCTATGACGCGGCCGTCCAGTTCACCCGCCGGCAAGATCTGCAGGTGGCGGTGTTCCACAACGCGTCGCCGTACCTGGGCCTGCCCGCCGGTGAACCCGACTTCCTGCACCTGACCCCGGAGAACTCCCGCCGGCTGCGCGCCCTCCCGGCCTGGTTCTCTCTCGTCGCGTACGGTCGCGCGGGTCACCGCGAGATCGTCGAGCGCAATGTCGTCCTGGCCCGCGGCCTGGGCGAGGGCATCGCCGCCGTGCCGGGGCTGCGTCTGCTGGCGCCGGTCCGGCTGAACGTCGTCTGCTTCACACTCGCCGAGGATCCCACGCAGGACCGGATCGACGCCCTGGCCCGGGCGGTCACCGCCTCCGGTGAGGTGTTCCTGACGCCGACGGTGTACGACGGGGTGCCCGGGCTGCGGGCGGCGTTCAGCAACTGGCGCACCACCGAGGCCGACACACAGCGGGTGCTGGACGTGCTCGCCGCGGCGTCGGCCGCCTGACGCCTCACTCGTCCGGGGACGGCCCGAGTGCCGCGCGGAATCCGGTGTTGACGGCGGTGAGTCCGCCGTCCGCCCGAAGGGTGGTGCCGGTGATCCAGGCGGCGTCGCGGGAGGCGAGGAAGGCCACGGCGGCGGCGATGTCCTCCGGTTCTCCGACGCGGCCGAGCGGGTACAGGGCGCGGACGGCCTCGAGTTCGTCGTCCCGCCCGTCCCAGGCGGAGGTGCGGACCGTGCCCGGCTCCACCAGGTTGACCCGGACTCCACGGGCGGCCGCGTGTCCGGCAAGGGTGCGGGTCAGGGAGCCGAGTCCGGCCTTGGCGGCGCTGTAGGCGTGGTTGCCGAAGTCCTGTTCGGCGTTGACGGAGCCGATGCTCACGACGGCGCCCCGGCCGGACGCGGCCAAGTGCGGGAGGGCGGCGCGGCAGCAGCGGAAGGCGCCGGTGAGGGTGACGTCGAGGTCGCGGGCCCACGCGTCGTCCGGCTCGTCCTCGAAGAGGGGGACGTCGGGGGTGCAGTTCGCGGCACAGTTGACCAGCACGTCGAGCGAGCCGAAGGACTCGACGGCATGGGCGACGGCCGCCTCCACGGAGCCCCGGTCGGCCACGTCGCAGGCGAACGCCCGTACCGCCAGGCCCTGTTCGCCCAACGCGGCCGCCGTCCTTTCTGCCTCGGGCAGATCCCGGTCGGTCACCAGCACCCGTCCGCCCTCCTCGGCCAGCCGCCGGGCAACGGCCGCACCGATGCCACGGGCCGCGCCCGTGACGAGAACTCCGTGTCCTTCGAACCGCTTGAGGTCAGTCATGGGCGAAACCTAATCCCGTGGCGGCAGGCAGGGCGGCTAGCGTGCGGCACATGTCCGCGTTCATGCAGCAACTCCCCGCCCTGATAGGCGTCGTGATCGGCGCGCTCGGTTCGTATCTGGCGGTCGTCAGGGGTGATCAGGCCCGGTTCCGGCGTGAGCAGGCGGCGCGCTGGGAGGAGCGGAGGTTCGCGGTGTACGCCGACTACGCCCGGACGCTGAAGAAGTCGGTCACGCTGACGTACCGGCTGGCCGCCCACTTCCAGATCGACCCGCACCCGCATCCTCTGACTCCCGACGAGGCGAACCCGCTGCTGGCCGAGGCGGCCATCGCCCGGGATCCGTCCGGGGAGGCGCTGATCCTGCTGGGCAGTCCGGCGGTGGTGGAAAAGGCCCGGACGTGGGTCGTGACGCTGATGGAGATGGAGCGGTTCCTGCGGGAGGGACGACGGGATCCGGAGGAGTGGCAGGCGTTGCTGGAGCGGCAGCGCGCCGGCCGCGAGGGCTACTACGCGGCCGTACGCGAGGATCTGGCGTTGCCGCCCGGTCACTCGGCGCGCTGGCCCCTGCCTCAGCCGTGAGTCACCGATAGCCGGTCACGTCCGCCGGTTTGCCCGCGTCCCGTACCTCGACGAGGTAGCGCCACGCGTCGGGGCGGCTGCCGTCCAGGTCCGTGAAGCCGTACTCCTGGGCCAGTCCGCCGCTGGACAGGGACTGTCCGTTCCAGCGGGCCACTTCGGGGTCGCCGGCGAGGGCCGCGACGGCTCGGCCGACGAAGCGCGGGGTCTCCGAGATGGCGAAGTGCGGGACCCGGTCGAGGGCGTCCCGCCAGACGTCCTCGGTGACGCCGAAGTGTTCGAGCATGATCTCCGAGCGCAGCCAGCCGGGGGTCAGCGCGACGGCGGTGGCCCCACGCGGGCCCAGTTCATGGGCGAGGGCGAAGCCCATGCGCAGGACGGATGCCTTGGCCAGGTCGTAGAAGAAGTTCACCCGGTAGGTGTCGCGGTTGTACTCGGCGGTTCCGTCGGTGACCTCCACGACCAGGCCGCCCGGGTGCCGCAGGAGCAGCGGCAGGGCGTGGTGGCTGGTGATCGCATGGGTCTCGACCGCGAGCCGGAGCAGTCTGCGCCCGTTGTCCAGGTCGTGCTCCCAGACCGGGGTGTCCCACTCAAAGAGGTTCTCGCCGCCCCAGATGTCGTTGACCAGCACGTCCAGGCGGCCCTGCTCGTCCGCGACGCGGTCCACGAGCGTGCGGACCGCGGACGGTTGCAGATGGTCCGTCGGTACGGCGATGCCGTGGCCGCCGGCCGCGGTGACCAGGTCGGCGGTGTCCTCGATGGTCTCGGGGCGGTCGTACTCCGAGCGCCGGTCGCGGGTGCTGCGTCCGGTGACGTAGACGGTGGCGCCCGCCGCGCCGAGTTCCACCGCGATCCCGCGTCCCGCGCCCCGTGTCGCCCCGGCGACCAGCGCGACCTTTCCCTCCAGCGGACCTGACATGTCCGGCCTCCCGTACCCGTGCGACTGCTGTCGCCGTCCACAGTGACGGGAAAGCCGGACATCTTCTGTCGCCTTTTCGCTGGGCGCTAGTGGCCCCGGGCGATCCACTCCTCCAGGTGAGGGGCCTCGGCGCCGATGGTCGTCGCGTCGCCGTGGCCGGTCAGGACCTTCGTCTCGGCCGGGAGGGTGAGGAGCCGGTCGCGGATCGACTCGATGATCGTCGGGAAGTGCGAGTAGGTGCGGCCGGTGGCGCCGGGGCCGCCCTTGAAGAGGGTGTCGCCGGTGAAGACGGTGGCCAGACCGGGGTCGTACAGACACACCGCGCCCAGCGAGTGGCCGGGAGTGTGCAGCACCGTCAGGTCGAGGCCGGGCCCCTCGATGACCTGTCCGTCGGCCAGATGGGCGTCGGGTTCCCGGTCCGGGTGGGTCAGCTTCCACAGCGGCAGGTCGTCCGGGTGGAGCCAGATGGTGGCCCCGGTCAGGTCCGCCAGGGCGGGCGCGGCGTCGATGTGGTCGTTGTGGGCGTGGGTGCACACGATGGCGGTCAGCCGGCGGTCGTCCACGGCGTCGGCGATGGCCTCGGCGTCGTGCGCGGCGTCGATGACGATCACCTCGCGTTCGTCGCCCACGATCCACACGTTGTTCTCGACGTCCCAGGTACCGCCGTCGAGCGTGAACCGGCCGGAGGTGACGAGGCGTTCGATGCGCGTGGTCATCAGAGCACCACCACCGATCGCAGGACGTCGCCCTGGTGCATCCGGTCGAACGCCTTCTCCACCTCGTCGAGCCGGATGGTCTCGGTCACGAACGCCTCCAGGTCGAGACGGCCCTGGAGGTGCAGGTCGATCAGCATGGGGAAGTCGCGGGACGGCAGACAGTCCCCGTACCAGGAGGACTTCAGGGCACCGCCGCGTCCGAAGACGTCCAGCAGCGGGAGTTCGAGCTTCATCTCCGGGGTGGGGACCCCCACGAGGACGACCGTACCGGCCAGGTCGCGGGCGTAGAAGGCCTGCTCGTACGTCTCCGGGCGGCCGACCGCCTCGATGACGACGTCGGCGCCGAAGCCGCCGGTGAGCTCGCGGATCGCCTCGACGGGGTCGGTCTCCTTCGAGTTGACCGTGTGCGTGGCGCCCATGCCGCGCGCCTTGTCCAGCTTCCGGTCGTCGATGTCGACGGCGATGATCTTCGCCGCGCCGGCCAGGCGCGAGCCGGCGACGGCCGCGTCGCCGACACCGCCGCAGCCAATGACGGCGACCGAGTCGCCACGGCCGACGTTGCCGGTGTTGATCGCGGCACCGATCCCGGCCATCACACCGCAGCCCAGCAGTCCGGCGACGGCCGGGGAGACGGCCGGGTCGACCTTGGTGCACTGCCCGGCCGCGACCAGGGTCTTCTCGGCGAAGGCGCCGATGCCGAGGGCCGGGGAGAGTTCCTGGCCGCTCGAGGCCAGGGTCATCCTCTGCTCGGCGTTGTGGGTGTTGAAGCAGTACCAGGGGCGGCCGCGCAGACAGGCCCGGCAGTTCCCGCACACCGCGCGCCAGTTGAGGATCACGAAGTCGCCGGGTGCCACGTCGGTCACGCCCTCGCCGACCGACTCCACGACCCCGGCCGCCTCGTGGCCGAGCAGAAAGGGGAACTCGTCGGTGATGCCGCCCTGCTTGTAGTGCAGGTCGGTATGGCAGACGCCGCAGGCCTGGACGCGTACGACCGCTTCTCCCGGCCCCGGGTCCGGCACCACGATCGTCTCGACCCGCACCGGCTGGTCCTTCCCCGGTGCGATCACGCCGCGTACTTCCTGCGCCATGGCCTGGCCCCTTCCATCGGTGTGCCTGTCCCGGTGTGCCTCTCCTTCGACCCTACGCGTGACCGATCGGTAACTGCACGGAGCGCAACGGCCGTCATGGATCTTTCCCAGCCCCATGCGTCACATACCCCCGGGGGTACCTCTGCTACGGTGGCCATATACCCCCGGGGGTAATCGACCGGCGGGTTCACCGAGGAGAGGAGTGTGGCCGTGTACTTCGTCGACACCATCGACATACCGGGACTGGGCAATCGCGGCTATCTGGCGGGCGGGGCGCACGGCGCCGTGGCGGTCGATCCGCCACGCGACATCGACCGGGTGATCGCGGCCGCCGCCCGACGGGGCGTGCGCCTGACGCACGTCGTCGAGACGCATGTGCACAACGACTACGTCACCGGCGGGCCGGAGCTCGCCCGGGTCACCGGCGCCGCCTACGTCGTGCCCGCCGGTGCGCGGGTCGCGTACGAGCGGGTGCCGGTCACGGACGGCGACCGCCTGGAGATCGAGGACGGGCTGGCGCTGCGCGCCGTGGCCACCCCCGGGCACACCCCGCACCACACCTCGTACGTCCTCGAGGACACGGGCCGGTCCGTGGCCGTCTTCACCGGAGGCTCACTGCTGATCGGCACGGTCGGACGGCCCGACCTGGTCGAGCCCCGGCTGACGGGTGAGCTGGCTCGGGCCCAGTACGCCTCGGCCCACCGGCTGGCCGCCGAGCTCCCGGACGAGACCGCGGTGCTGCCCACACACGGCTTCGGCAGCTTCTGTTCCGCCGGCGGGGCCACGGGCGACGCGACGGCCACCACCATCGGCCGCGAGCGTGCCGTCAACGAGGCACTGGTCAAGGACGCGGACACCTTCGTCGCCGAGCTCCTGGCCGGGCTGGACGACGTCCCGGCCTACTACACGCACATGGGCCCGGCCAACGCCGTCGGCCCCTCCCCCGTCGACCTCACCCCGCCCCGCCGGGCGGACGCCGAGGAGATCGCCGCGCGGCTGGCCGCCGGAGAGTGGGTGGTGGACCTGCGCAACCGGGTCGCGTTCGCCGAGGGGCATGTCGCCGGGGCGTTCAACTTCGAGGCGGAGGGGCAGCTCGCCACCTATCTCGCCTGGCTGCTGCCGTGGGGCAAGCCGGTCACGCTGCTCGCCGATTCGGCCGAGCAACTCGCGGCCGCCCAGCGGGAACTGGCCCGCGTCGGCATCGACCGGCCGGCCGCGGCCGCGACCGGCTCACCCGAGGCATGGGTGCGTCCGGGAGACCGGCCGCGGTCCTTCCCGCGCGGGACCTTCGTCCAACTCGCCGCGCAGGACCCTGAGGGACTCGTGGTGCTGGACGTACGGCGCGACTCGGAGCGGGCGGGCGGATACATCCGGGGTTCGCTGCACATACCGCTGCACCGGCTGCGCGAGCAGATCACGCAGGTGCCGAACGGCACCGTGTGGGTGCACTGCGCCGGGGGCATGCGGGCCGCCATCGCCGCCTCCCTCCTGGACGCCGTCGGGCGCGACGTCGTCGCCGTCGACGACGGGTTCGCCGCCGCCCGCGAGGCCGCGCTGCCCATGGCGCGGCTCACCCCGGCCGAGGCCAACGGACGCGCGATGGCGGACGCCGTGCTGCTGGACGTCCGCGAGGACATCGAGTGGGCGTCCGGACACGCCCCCGGCGCCCTCCACGTCCCCCTGTCGGCGCTGACGGCAGGGGCGCCCCTTCCCGAGGCCGCCCGGAACCGCCCGATCGTCACCATCTGCCGCTCCGGGAAGCGCTCCCGCGAGGCCGTGGCCCTGCTCACCGCACGGGGCGAGGACGTGGTGGACGTCGTCGGGGGGATGCGGGCCTGGGCCGCGGACGGCCTGCCCGTGGTCGACACCTCCGCAGCTGCGACACGCCCCGGCCGTCAAGGGCCTCGCACGTGAGCGTCCTGTTCCTCGCACTGGGCGCCGGGGCCCTGACCGGGCTGGCGCTCGGGGCGCTCGGAGGTGGTGGAAGTGTGCTGGCGGTGCCCGCGCTGATCTATCTGCTCGGGTTCACGCCGGCCGCGGCCACCACGGCCGGCCTGGTCGTCGTCACCGTCACCTCGGCCACCGCGCTCGGCGCGCACGCCCGCGAGGGCACCGTGCGCTGGCGGGCGGGGCTGCTGTTCGCGGCAGCGGGGCTGGTACCCGCGGCCATCGGTGGCGCGGTCTCCCGGGATCTGCCGTCCGCCGTGCTCACCGGGGCGTTCGCGCTGCTCGCCGCGCTGGCCGCGGTGCGCATGCTCCGCCCGTCCGCCGCCGAGACGCACGGTGTGCCCGCCCGCGCCTCCCGGGTCGCCGGGGCCGGTGCGGGGCTGGGCGCGGTGACCGGCGTCCTGGGCGTGGGCGGTGGGTTTCTCGCCGTACCGGCGCTGGTGAACGTCGTCGGCCTGCGCATGCGCGCCGCGGTCGGCACGAGTCTGCTGGTCATCACCCTCAACTCGGCGACCGCCCTGGCGGCGCGCGCCGGTTCGGCCCTGAGCGTCGACTGGTCCGCCGTCGGTCCGTTCGCCGCGGCCGCGGTGCTCGGCGCCTGGGACGGCAAACGGCTCGCGGGCCGGCTGTCCGCGGGCTCGCTCCAGCGGATCTTCGCGTACGCGCTCCTCGCGGTCGCGGCGTTCATGCTGGCCGACGCGGTTCTCCAGCGCACCGCCACCTGACGCACCGCTACGCCAGCGACAGGAACAGCTTCTCCAGCCGGGCCTTCATCTGCTCCGTCGTCTCACCGTCCGACCGGTTCCCATCGGCGTCGATCAGGCACTGCTGCAGTCCGGTCGCGATGATCGCGAACCCGGCCCGGTCCAGGGCGCGCGAGGCAGCGGCGAGCTGGGTGACCACGTCCTCGCAGTCTCGCCCCTCCTCGATCATCTTGATCACTCCGGAGATCTGCCCCTGCGCCCGGCGCAGCCGGTTCAGCACCGACTTGAGCTCATCACCCTCGAACTGCAGCTCCACAGCCAACTCCATCCGTATACCCTCAGGGGTATTTTACCCGCCCCTGGGGTCGCCGGCTCCTCACCCGTCACCAGGAAGGATCGCATCCACCATGACCACCCCCGTCACCCTCGACCCCGGGCAGGCCCGCGACCGTCTGTCCGAGCTGACCGTCCTCGACGTCCGGACCCCGGGCGAGTACGCCGCCGGGCATGTGCCCGGTGCGTTCAACGTGCCCCTGGACCAGATCCGCAGCGCCCTGCCCGCCCTGCGCGAGGGGTGCGGTGAGCTGCTCCTGGTGTGCGCCTCGGGCGCCCGTGCGGAGAACGCCCGCGGCGTCCTCGCCGAGCACGGCGTGCGGGCGATGGTCCTCACCGGCGGCACGCACGGCTGGGCGGACCGCGGCCACGAACTGCGCCGTCCGGCACCGGGCGCACGGACCTCCTGGCCGATGGAACGCCAGGTGCGGCTGACCGCGGGCAGTGTCGTCCTGACCGGGCTCGGCCTCGGGCAACTGCACCCCGCCTGGCTGCTGCTGTCGGCCGGCATCGCCGGCGGGCTGGTCCTCTCGGCGTTCACCAACACCTGCGGCCTGGGCGCCCTGCTCGCGAAGCTGCCGCACAACCGCCCGCGCCCGGCCGACCTCGACGCGACGCTGGCGGAGTTGATACGGCACCGGGCCTCCAGCCGCCCGACGTAGCCTGAGTGCTCCACCCGACTCCGGACGAGGAGCACCGTGAGCGACGCTGCGACCGACAGGGAGAGCGAGCCGCCCGTATGGCGGCTCCTTCTCGGATACGTACGGCCCCATCGGTGGGCCCTGTTGGCGGGCGCGCTGCTCGCACTCGTCACCGGGGCGACCGGTCTGCTGCTGCCGCTGGTGGCCCGGGGGCTGATCGACGACCTGGCGCACGACCGGTCCATCGCCGGGCTGTTGCTCGCGATGGCGGGCCTGGTCGTCGCCAACGCGGCGCTGGGCGCCCTGGGTTCGTATGTGCTGCGCCGCACCGCCGAGTCCGTGGTGCTCGGCGCCCGGCGCTCCCTGTCCTCGTATCTGCTGCGGCTGCGGATCACGGCCGTGGACCGCAGCGAGCCGGGCGATCTGATGGCCCGGATCACCTCGGACACCACCCTGCTGCGCGAGGTCACCACCGACTCACTGGTCGCCCTCGGCACCGGCGGGCTCACGCTCGTCGCCACGGTGGTGATGATGGGCGTCGTCGATCCCGTGCTGCTCGGCGTCACGGTGGCGGTGATCGCGGGCGCGGGCACGGTGCTCGGCGCGATCGTGCCGCGCATCAACCGGGCGAGCCGGCAGGCACAGGACGCGGTCGGTGTGATGGGCGCCTCGCTGGAGCGGATCCTCGGCGCGCTGCGCACGGTGAAGGCGTCGGGCGCCGAGCACCGCGAGGAGCAGACCCTGCACGCGGCCGCCGAGGAGTCGTGGCGGCAGAGCCTGCGCGCCGCCAAGTGGTCGGCCGCGGCGGGCAACACGGCCGGGCTGGCGATGCAGATCGCGTTCATCACCGTCCTCGCCGTGGGCGGGGCACGGGTGGCGACCGGGGCGATCGGCATCGGCACCCTGGTGGCGTTCCTGCTGTACGTCTTCTATCTGATGTCGCCGATCCAGCAGGTCGTCGGCGCGATCACGCAGTACCAGACCGGCGCCGGGGCACTCGCCCGGATCCAGGAGGCGCTGCGGCTGCCCGCCGAACCGGCCGCCGCCCCCGCCCCGTTGCCGTCCGCGGGGGCCGAACCCGCCTCGCTCGCCTTCACGGACGTCCGCTTCCGGTACGCCGACGACCTGCCGTATGTGCACCACGGGGTCAGCTTCGCGATACCGGCGCGCGGGATGACCGCGTTCGTGGGCCCTTCCGGCGCGGGCAAGACGACGGTGTTCTCCCTCATCGAGCGGTTCTACGACCCCGAGTCCGGAGACATCACGCTGGACGGCCGGAGCCTGGCGGACTGGGAGCTGCCCCGGCTGCGCTCGGCCATCGGGTACGTGGAGCAGGACGCGCCGGTGCTGTCCGGATCACTGAGGGACAACCTGCTGCTCGGCAATCCGGAGGCGGACGAGGCCAGCGTGGCGCGGGTGGTGAAGACGACGCGTCTGGACGACCTGGTCGCCAGGCTACCGCTGGGACTGGACACGCTGGTCGGACACCGTGGGACCAAGCTGTCGGGCGGCGAGCGCCAGCGCGTGGCCATCGCCCGCGCCCTGCTGCGCCGCCCCCGGCTGCTGCTCCTGGACGAGGCGACCTCGCAGCTGGACGCGGTGAACGAGGCGGCTCTGCGCGACACGGTCGCGGACGTGGCGCGGTCGACCACCGTGCTCGTGGTCGCGCACCGGCTGTCCACGGTGACGATGGCCGACCGGATCGTCGTGATGGACGCGGGCCGGGTGCGCGCGGTGGGCACGCACCGGGAGCTGGTGGCGGCCGATCCGCTCTACGCGGAGCTGGCGGCGACACAGTTCCTCGCGACGGCGGGCTGACCCGCGCCTCTCGGCCCCGGACACGGCCGTGGGCCGCCCGATTCCGGACGGCCCACGAAGCAGGGGGTGTGGCGCGGCGCCGGCTACTGGACGGCGGGCAGCAGCCCGGTCACCGGGGCGACCAGGTCGGTGACCTGGTGCAGCTGGTTCAGGTCGTTCAGCCGGTTCATCGAGTGCAGCTGGTCGGAGACCCGGGGGATCTCCCCCCTGTGCTCCGCCGGGATGTCGCTGACGGCGAGCGAGTCGAGCATGGCGATCGAGTTGATCTTCCCGTTGTCCGGTGCGCTCGCGTCGGCCGCGTTCGCCAGCGGTGCGGCGAGGCCCGTGACCCCGGCGGCAAGACCGACGGCGGCGACGATACGTCGTGTTGAGATCATGCTTTCAGCAACGTGCCGGGGTCGCGCGCGGACACGGGCGCACGGCTCCCCTCACCCGACAGGCGGAGCGCCCGGCTGCGCTTGCCGAGGCAGCCGGGGCGGAGGAGTCTCGTAGCAGGGGTCCTCACGGCTCGTCCCCCGTCGGGCCACGGGCTCCCGTAGGAGGTCACCATGGGCACCGCGACAGGCTCCACCTTCGACACCGAGACACTGCGCCGGGGCATAGAGGGGAACACCGGGAACACCCTTCTGGCGCTCTACGCGGACGACGCGGAGATCCGCATCATCGACCGCAACAGCCAGCCCAGCCAGCCCAAGGTCCTGCACGGCAGGTCCGCGATTGCCGAGCTGCTCGACGACGTCTACAGCCGCGACATGACCCACAAGCTGGAGCAGTGCATCATCCAGGGCGACCACGCCGCCTTCAGCGAGTCCTGCGAGTACGCCGACGGCGTCCGTGTCCTCGCCGAGTCGATGGTCACGCTGCGCGAGGGCAAGATCGCCGAACAGATCATGATCCAGGCATGGGACGAGTAGGCAGAGGGGTTGCGAGAGTCCAGGTCACGTCTCGACTGACCTGGACCTTCTCCGCCCGGGCCGCGGTGGGGCGGGTGCGGGGTGGCCGGCCTCGGCGGCCACGACCAGTTTCCGCAGCAAATCGGCTGGTGTCCGCCGCTCTTCTTCGGTCAGTGCTGCGAGCAGCACGCCCTCGCCCGCGTCCTCCGACACCGCGTGCGCTTCGGATGCGGCATGCCCGGCGGTGGTGAGCCGCACCGTATCCGCCTGCGGTCGCCCGTCTCATGGGTACGGGTGATCAGCCCGGTCTCCTCGCTGCTGTCCGCGAGTTGCGGCTCGCGAGCCGTTGGAATCGGGCCGCCTGCCTGCTGGCCTCGGCGGCCGCCACCGAGCCCGCCGCCCCGCGCCCACATCGCCCTGGTCGCCGCCGTGGGCCGGCCCCGGCTCGTCCGGGGCCAGGACATCAAGCCCGGCGCGGTCGTGATCGACGCGGGCTACAACGCCGGGACCGTCGGCGACGGCGACTTCGATTCGGCCGTGGAGCGGGCCTCGCTCATCACCCCGGTGCCGGGCGGCGTCGGTCCGATGACCGTCGCCGCGCTCCTGGAGCAGACCGTTGCCCCGGCCGCCCGTCAGCTCGGGGTGTGATCAGCGCATCCAGGCGCTGTACTCCATGACGTCGCCGGCCCGCACGCCGTACTCGGGCTCGTCCTCGGTGAATGTCGACTCCAGTCCGAGGACGGCGCCGGTGGCCGGGTCCAGGACCAGCATCCGGCGGTTGGCCTCGGAGTCGTACACATACGCCTGACCGGTCCGCCCGAGCCGGTCCGTCACCTGCCCGACGGCCCGCAGGCCCTTGGCATCCGCGAGGAGGCGGGCGATCGCCGCCGACTCACGGGCGCCGAGCGTCCAGTGGTTCAGCAACTCCGCAGTGGCGTCGAGGAGTTCGGGCGTGGTCAGGGAGTCGCTGCGGACCGTCTCCGCCAGATAGGAACGCAGTCGTACGGCGTCGTGCGGAGGTGCGGCCTCGGGCGGGGCGTCGCTCCAGCTCGGCGGATAGGTCTGCCTGCTGAGGACATGGCCGTCCTCGACCAGGCGCGGCTCGCGGCCCTCGTCGGTGAGGACCGGGCGGCCCGGGTGACGGGGGTCGGTGGCCACGACGAGTTCCGTATGACTGTCGTCCGCCCTCCAGCGCACGATGCGTTCCTCGGGGAGGGTGACCGGCGGCTTGTCATCGCTCATCCCGAGGCTCCAGGACTGCACATGTGTGCCCTTGCGGAGCTTCGGGGTGCCGTCCGCGGCGGTCGCCTCGGCCAACTCGGCCAGTTGCCTCAGCGGTACGGGGGTGGAGTGGGCCCGCACGGTCAGCGGGCGGGGTGCGGCGACGGCGGGCGCGGTGCCCGGGCCACTGAGCAGCACGGCCAGGGCGGTCCCCCCCACGACGACGGTGGCACCTAGACCCCACACCAGCCGCGGGCGCCAACGGCGGTGGCCGGCTTCCGCATCGTGCAGCAGCCGGTTGAGCCGCCGCTCGGCCCGGTGGTCCAGCGGCCCGTCACCGAAGTGGTCACCGTCGGCCGGCACCGGGTTGGCACGGCGCAGGAGTTCGAGTTCATCAGCCATGGCGGTGTTCCTTCGACGCTGTCGCGCTCGCGGGCGGTGGTGTCGGACGCATGCTGTCGATCTGGGCCTTGAGCCGGCGGCGGGCGCGGTGCAGCCGCATCGCCGCCGCCCGTTGGCCGCAGCCGAGGGCCACGGCGACCTCGTCGACACCGAGTTCCTCCCAGGCCGTCAGACGCAGCACCTCCTGGTCCGCGGGAGAGAGCCGGGCCAGCGCGTCGTGCACCCAGGCGCCGGGCCCCTCGGCATCGGGGCTGTCCACGATCTGCCGCCCGTGCGCTGTCTCGTCGTTGCCCAGCCGGTCCACCAGCCTGCGCCGGCGTCCGTAACCGCGTACCGCGTTCGCCAGGCAGTTGCGTGCCACGCCGTACAGCCAGGGCAGCGGGGCCGGCGGCAGGTCCGCCCGGCGCCGCCAGGCCACCGTGAACACCTCCGCCACCACTTCCTCGACCCCGTCGGCCCGCCCGTCCAGTCGCCGCGCGACATAGCGGCTGACCGCCCAGTAGTGCTCGCGATAGGCAGCGGCGAAGATCTCGTCGTTGCTCATGTTCCGTTCGTGTCCGGCACCCTCGGGATCGTCACACCCTTTTCCGTGATTCTCGTCGCGTCGTCCGAGTGTGACGTGTGGGGCCGACGCGGACACAGGCGGGGCGTGAAGAGGATCAAAAACGTCAAGGCCGTCCAGTGGCTGACAACCACCGATCACAAGACCATCGGAACGCTCTATCTGGTCACGGCGTTCGGATTCTTCTGCCTCGGCGGCGTGATGGCACTGCTCATGCGTGCCGAGCTGGCCCGTCCGGGCTTGCAGATCATGTCGAACGAGCAGTTCAACCAGGCGTTCACCATGCACGGCACGATCATGCTGCTGATGTTCGCGACGCCGCTGTTCGCCGGTTTCGCGAACTGGATCATGCCGCTCCAGATCGGCGCTCCGGACGTCGCCTTCCCCCGTCTGAACATGTTGGCCTACTGGCTCTACCTGTTCGGGTCACTCATAGCCGTCGGCGGCTTCCTCACCCCCGAGGGCGCGGCCGACTTCGGCTGGTTCGCCTACTCCCCGCTGTCGGACGCGGTCCGCTCGCCGGGCATCGGCGCCGACATGTGGATCATGGGTCTGGCCTTCTCCGGCTTCGGCACCATCCTCGGCGCGG